>CAZEJR010000019.1:0-48664 GCA_964512675.1 uncultured Haloferacaceae archaeon
ACGACTCGTCCATGTCCAGGAGCGCCATCTTCTCCTGCAGGCGCTGCTGGAACTCGGCGACGCCGATCTCGCCGTCGTCGGCCGGACCCTCCATCGGAGCGGTCTCGTAGCCCTCGTCTTCGGCGTCCGCCGCCTCGTCTTCGGCCTCGGCCTCGTCCTCGTCCTCGAACAGCTCCTCGCGTTCCTCGGCCTTGGCGTTCAGCGCCTGCCGGAGGAAGTTCGTCATGGTGACGCCCTCGATCTCCGCCGGATACTGGAAGCCGAGGAAGATGCCGAGCGCCGCGCGCTCGTTCGGCTCGAGGTCGAGCAGTTCCCACGAGAGGTCGTCCTCGTCGATCTCGGCGTCGACGTCGGCGACCTCCGACTCGTCGAGGTGGAGCGCGATCGACCCCTCCGTCACCTCGTACGCCGGGTGGCCGGCGATTACCTTCGCGGTCGTCGACTTGCCGGACCCGTTCGGTCCCATCAGGGCGTGGATCTCCCCCGAGGTGACCGTCAGGTCGACCCCGTGGAGGATCTCCTCGCCGCTCTCTGCGATCTCCGCGTGGAGGTTCGTGAGTTCGAGTGTAGCCATATTCCTTGTGACCCGAAGTTGGGGAGAGACAGGCATAATGGTTACGGGTTCCCCGGTCTCACATTTTCCGAATCGGAACGAAAGTTTTCGTTCTCGGAACCGCGCCTCAGCCGAACTGTCCGAGTCCCGTCTGCGTCTGCCCGTTTCGCACCTCGTCCCACGACAGCTCCAGCGCCTCGATGACCCGGGCGATCGGCCCCTGGAGCGTCTTCTCCAACATCCGCTCCCAGTCGACCTCGAACTCGTCTGGCACCTGGTCGTCGTACTCGAAACAGATCACGTCCGGGTCGCGCTTGAACGCACGGTAGACCGGGTCGCTCGACGGGTCGAACCCCTCCTCGTGCTCCAGCCGACTGAAGAAGTCCGGGTGCACCTTCCGGAGGTAGACCCGCTTTGGCTTCGACCCGCGCCCGAAGTTCGTCCCGAGCAGGCGGTTGGCGTACCGGGCGCCCCGGACCTGTGCCGTGTCCGTGTCGTAGTCGTCGAGGCGCTTTCCGATCCCGCCCGGGATTCCGACCTCGGCCAGCGACCGCTCGCCGTCTTCGAACGCCGCGATCTCGTCGTGGAGGAACGTCTTCACCTCAGAGAGGTCCTCGCCGCGGACGATCATCTCGATCACCTCGCGCTGGACCCGCTTCGTCACCGCCGCGATGTCCGAGCGCTTGTACTCGAACCCGGTGATGTCGATGTCGTCGACGTCCTTTCCCTCCTTCCAGACGATGTGGCCGGCGTAGCGCTTCTTCTTGCCCGCCTGGAAGAACCGCCGGTAGAGCTTCTCGAACTCGATCTGGAACCGGTGGTCCTCGGCACCCAACTGGTCGCGCGCGAAGTCGTCGTACCGACCGTTGATGTGGTCCTCGATGTCGAACGACAGGTCGATCGCCTCTGACTTGCTCACACCGTCTCCGAGTTCCAGCATGACCGAGTCGGTGTTGTGGAGGACGATACCACCGACCGCGTCGACGAAGTTCTCGTTCTCGGCGACACTCAGGTCGTACACGTACCCGTCGTGGTCGACCTCGGTCAGTTCGGGGTCGCGACCCTCGCGGTAGTGGTCACACGTCCGGATCGTGTACGACGCTTTCGCGTCCCGGTACTGCAGCGAGTGCGTCTGTCCGCGCTGGGTGAGGAGCATCGACACCCCGGCGGCGAGTTCGCGGCTCGCCGTCTCGAGGCCGACGTTCCGCTCGGCGCACTCGTCGGTGTACCGAGAGCCGTCCTCTCCGACCAGCGTGTTCAAAAACAGCGCCTGGAGGTCGTCGGGGAGGTGGAAGACGAGCGACGGGAGCCGCTTTCCACGGGGGGACTGTCCGGCGAACTCCCGGAAGAACACCGCCGAGAGCTCGTTCGTCATCCGGAGCTGCAGCGTCTCGTCGTCGGAGGTCACCGCGTCTTCGCCCGAGGCCGTCTCGCACTCGACGGTCCGCTCGTCGCTGCTGTCGCTCGCCGCGACACCTGCCGTCGCACCGTCGAACAGCCGGTGGTAGTCCTCTCGTACGCCCTCGACCCACGCTCGGTGCGACCCGGCGATGCTCGCCCCGAACGTCGCGTCGGTCGTCTCGGCTGTCGACACACTCCCCTCGGCCACGTACGCGGCCAGAAGCCGGACGAGTCCGCGACCGTCGGCCGAGTCGAGGTCGACGTACCGCTGGACGCGTACGGCTTTCGGCCGGGCTCGGTCGTCCTCGTGCCCGAGCCAGACCCACTCGTCGTCGGCGTGGACGCGCTCTGTCCTCGTCCGTGCGTCGCCGTCGTCTCCTCCGTCCGTGTGCTCGCGCTCGTAGCCACGGAGTGTCTCGTACACGTCGACTGTCCCCGCCTCGTCGACCGCAGGGACACCGGGCACGCGGACCGGTTCGGTTACCTCCTCTGGCGTCACCTCGACGAAGTCGTCGCCTTCCTCGGCGACGTACGAGTGGTCTCGTGTCGTGACTGACTCACCGAACGTGTGGCGCAAGCGCACGACGGGGCCGTCCGTCTCGTGGCGAACGACCTCCTCGATCGGCTGCCACTCTGCCTCGCCGTCGTCGCTTACGGAGAGCGCGTCCCAGTCGTCGAGTGACCCCCGTTCCTTCCCGAGGGACGCGGCTCGTCTGGACCCACCGTCGGTCGTGATCAGGACGTTCGCGTCCGGACGCGTCTCGGCTACGTCGAACAGATCTTCGACCGGCAGAATGCGGACCCGACCGTCGGGGTCACGGACGACGGTCGGCCGGTCACCGGTGACGCTGTCGCCGTACGCGATCTGGTAGTCCATCTCCTCGGCCACGTCCTCGGTGAACGTCAGCACTTCCCGGCCCGTCGCCGTGACGGCGGCGGCGTTCTCCTTGTCGTACAGGCGAAAGCGGTCCCAGCCCGAGACGCCGTAGAGCGACTGTCCGACGAACTGGAACCGACCGTTGCAGCCGGCGAGGAGTGTGTGGTTGTCGGCGACGGTGACGCAGTAGACGCCGTCGTCGGCGGTCGACCGTTCACCGCTCCGGCGCATCCGGAGCGTGTTCCGCGAGTTCTCGGCGCAGTCGATCCGCCACGAGCCGCTGTCCCGGCTGTAGTTCGCGGTCAGTCCGAGGTGCGTACAGAGCCGCAACACGTCGTCACGGAGCCGCTCGCTCGAGGTGGTGTAGCGCCACGCGCCCCCGGAGCCACGGTCGCCGTCGCCAGCGATCAGCGCGTCGAGAAACCGCCGCTTCTGCTCGCGGCTCGCCTCGAACACGAGGTCGGGGATCCGCGTCTCGGCGCCGTCGCCGCCACACGTCCGTTCGAGGAGACGACCGAGTAGCCGCGAGCTGAACTGGTATCCCGTGTCGTCGGCGTCGTAGTCGAGACCGGTCCGGTCGGGTAGCACACCGGTGACCGTGTGGTCGGAGTCACCCCCGTCGGTGACCACGGACACGTCGGGCGCGTCCTGTGCGACCTGTACGCTCGTCGCCGACCCGCGGAGCCGTCCGTCGAACTCCATCGTCTCCGAGGTGTACACCGAACCCTCGGTGATATACCACGCCAGCAGGTCGAGGAAGTCGTCACCGTCGTAGAACCGGGGAACCCACGTCCGACCGCGCTCGGCGCGGACGCGAAACCGCGAGCAGTCGTCGTCGAGAGACCCGCGACGCTCGTCGAACTCGTCGGCGTCGAAGACGTAGCCCGTCGTGTCGAGGCTCCTCTGTTCGGTCTCGTCGGGGGACCACCCGACCTCGGCGGCGAGCGTGTGGCCGTGAACGTCGCTGTCGCACCAGACGTCGAAGTCGTCGACGAACTCCGCGAGATCGACCCGATCGATCGGGTCTCCGTCTGGTCCTGTCCAGTCGTGCGGCAGCTGGTAGCTGCTCGTCCGGTCGAGGTCGGCTGCTTCGACGAACCGATACTCGTCCCACGACGCGCCGTTCGTCTCGTCTTTCCGGACGAGCATCCGGTGGTTCGGCGTCACCCGGAAGTCTATCGTGCTCGTCTCGATGTCGACGAGCTCGCCGCGATAGTCGGGGTACGCCTGTGTCTCGGCCACCGGCTTCAGTTCCATCTCCTCCGTCTCGGGGTCGAGCGAGTACACCTCGTCCCCGACCGAGAGGTCGGTGATCTCCCGGACGCCGTCGGGCGTCAGAACCTCCGTGTCCGGCGTAAAGCAGTTCATGATGACCTTCGTCGCGGCCTGCTGACGGTCGTACTGGACGTACTCGTCGGTCCCCGGGTCGAACTCGTCGCGTCGTGACTTCTTGATCTCGCGCTCCGTGAGGAGTTCGTCGACCATCTCGCGCATCATGCCGTCCCGGTCGGCTCGAAAGTGCGTCCCGTTCGGCGCACGGTAGGTCTCGCCGTCGTACGTCTCGGGGTCGACCTTCGTCTCCGGCGAGGCGTTGATCGTCACCATACACATCGGGTAGAGCGACTGCCCGACCCACTGGAAGTGGCCGTTTCGCCCGGCCAACACCGTGTGGTTGTCCTCGGCGGTGACACAGAACACGTCACCGTCGTGGTCCTCGACGGTCGCGTTTGTCGCCTTCTCGAACGAACCGCGTTTCCCGATCGAGACGTACCACGTGCCGTCGTCCTGCTTCGTGACGGTCGGCTTCTCCCCACACCGGACGGCGAGGGTCGTCACCGCCTGCTTCAGTTCGTCGCTGCTCGTCCAGAACTTCTCGAGTCCGGAGTCGGTGACGCTCCCGTCGCCGGCGATCACCGTGTCGAGGAGCACCCGGAGTAACTCGCCGTCGAGTCCGAACACCCACTCCGGGAGCCGCTTGTTCGCCGCGCCCTCACCGCAGTTGTCGGCGAGCCAGCGGAGCAGGTAGCGATTCGAGACGTTTATTCCGCGGTCGTCGACGTTGTGGTTGATCCCCATCCGGTCGAGGAGGCGCCGAATCCGCCGGCGGCTCTCGCCGTCGCGCTGGTGGATCGTGATCCGTCCGGCGGCGCGGTCGACGCTCCCCTCGGTGACGTACCAGCCGAGGAGCCGGAGCCAGTCGGTCATCTCGAACGAGAGCGGCGTCTCTCGGTGTCCTCTGTCGAACTTCAGGAAGACGTGGTCGGCGTGCCGCTCGATCCGCCCGCGGTGCGCACGGAACGTCGAGAGCGGAACGAGGTATTTACCGACCTTCTGATCGGTCCCGAGCGCCCTCGAGCTTCCGCGTGCGAGGTCGAGGTCCTCGGTCACGTCTGCCGGCATCTGTGCGCGGAACGACCGCAGGTCGGCGTCACAGTAGACCACGACGTGCCCGTCGTCGACCTCGTCGACCAGATCGAACTGGTCCGGCTGTCGGCCAGAGGCCGGTCGGTGCTGTGGGAACGCGTACCGCTCGCCGTCGGGGATGTCGCGGTAGTTGACGAACTCGAAGTCCTCCGGGGCTTGGTCGTCCCATCCGCGCTCCGCCGAGACCAGCATCCGGTGGTTCTCTGTGAGCTTCAGGTCGTGTGTGTTCCCGGAGAGGTGGTGGAGTTCGCCGAAGCGGTTGGGATACTGGTGTGTCTCCGCGACCGGCTTGACTTCACACTCGAACGTCTCGGGGTTCAGCGTGTACACCGGGTCCCCGACCTCGACGTCGGTGACGTCTCTGATCCCGTCGGGCGTCAGCAGCTGCGTGTCGCCGCTGAAACACTTCAGGTCGAGGACGGTGACGTTCTCGCGGACGCCGGTGACGGGCTCGAAGACGGCGCCGCCCTCGAACTCCTCGGACGCCTGCTGCCCCTTCGTCGGCAGAGCGAACCGTCCGTGGGCGTTGTGGAGGACGTAGACGTCCACCGCGTCACCGGGCGTCGGGGCGTCCTCCAGCAGGCAGCCGACGAACCGGCGCACCTCGTCCCAGAAGGCGATCACCGACTGCTTGCGGTCGATCTCGACACAGAGCTCGACGTCCCGGAGGTTGTACTCCAGGAGACGGGTCGGCTCCTGCTCCCACAGGTCGCCGATGTCCCCGGAGTAGCGCTCCTTGCCGACGTCGAGTTCGAGTTCCGCGACGGCGTCGAGGCGGTACGACTCCAGTTCGGTGAACTGCGTCCGCTTGTACGCGTAGAGGAGGTCGAACACGACCCGGCCCTTCACGTTCGGGCCGCCCCACCCGCCGCGCCACACCTCGTCGACACGAGAGAGCCGCTCGGCGGCCAGCGACGCCTCGGCGTCCGGGCCGAGGACCTCCAGTCGGTCTAGCAGGTACGGCGCGTCGAAGTCCTCGAAGTTCCACCCCGTCAGGATGTCGGGGTCCGTCGACTCGACGTACGAGAGGAAGTCGTCGAGCATCGCCGACTCCGTCGCGAACGAGCGCACGTCCACCTCGGCGTCGCCGTCTATCTGCTCGTAGTCCCCGAGGTCGTCGGGCGCCGGCGCCGTTCCGTCCGGTGCCTCGTACAGCCAGAGGACGTACTCGTCGCGGTAGGAGTCGTGGCTCGTCAGGCAGACGATCGGCTCCTCGCCGTCCTCGGGGAACCCGCGTCGGTCGTCGACCTCGATGTCGAACGTGTTCACCCTGAGGTCGGCGTCGACGGCTGCCGGGTCGACCTCCGAGTGGTGGACCTGGTACCGACCGTCGTCGAGCAGCCGGGCGGGCACCTCCAGCCCGCCGCCGACGTCCTTGTCGATCAGAAACCGGTTCGGAAACAGGATGTCGGCCTCGTACGTCGTCGCGAAGTCGTCGCGTATGGCCCCGACGTCCCGCGGCGTGCGGGCGACCACCTTCGTCAGGCGCTCGCCACGGATAGACTCGAACGGCTCCCCGTCCGGGCCGGCCTCGCGGGCGTCCAGCACCGCGTCGTAGGCCTCTGTCGGGTCCTCGTCGAGGGGCGCTGTCGGGGTGTAGAAGTACGGCTCGAACTCCAGCACTCGGACGTGTTCGCGGCTGCCGTCTGGTGTCCGACCGAAGACGTGGACGACGGGATACTCCTCGTCGCCGCGCCCCTCGACCGTGTAGTCCACCTGCGCGACCGCGAGGGCGACGGTGTCGTCCGCCGGGGGGAACCGCGAGTCGTCGGTCACCACCTCTGCCGACCCGGACGCGGCGCCGGCGACGGCGGCAGCCTCGTCCTCGGGACGAGTCGCCTCGTCGTCGGCCACGAAGTCGCCGAAGGAGGCCTGATCTGTCACGAGCACCCGTTCGGCAGGTCGGTCCTAAACGCTTCGGACGGCGACGTCTCGGGGCGCGAGGACGCGACGGAAGGCATATATGTGTGACAGGCCGTACCACACGTATGATCGACCGGCACGCCCGGAGCGTTGCGTCGCACCGCGACCGACAGACCGACGGGACCGAGACGGTCGAGGCGTACGAGGTCGACGGCGGGGTCGTGCTTCACGACGCCGAGGACCCGTTCGCGTGGGTCGAGGCGTCGCTCGCGGTCGACCTGCACGAGCAGACGTAGACGAAGAGCGGCTTTTTGCCCACGCGGGCCGATACGTGGCCGTGACCGCGATCGCTCCGCTCGCTGCTCACGGCTCGCCGGGGGACTCGCCGTGACCGACGGGTCCGGAGACGGCCACGAGACGTCCATCGGGCCGGAGTTCGACCCGGAGGAGCGCGTTGGATCGCCGGAGGAAGAGCTCGGCCCCCGCGTCGACGTCCCGGACGTCGACGCCTCGGACGTCGACGGCGACTTCGCGGCCACCTGGTGGGGGAGCGTCGCCCTCGCGAACGTCGCGCTCGGTGGTGTCGCCGTCGGCGCGATGGTCGGGGTCTTCACCGGCGACTGGGAGACGGGCGGCGTCCTCGTCGTCGTCGGACTCGTCGCCGCCGCCGGAGTCGTCCGTGTCGCCCGTCGGGTCCGAGCCCGCGCCGACGGGTCGGCGGACGAAAACGCCTAACTCCGACCGTCGCCCACCGTAGACCGTGCAAACGGTCGAGGACACGGACGGACGGCGGCTGCTCGTGGTCAAGCGGTCCGCCGAGTCGTGGCTGGTCCGCGACCCGACGACCGGCGAGGATCGGTACGTCGACCCGGAGGCCGTCGACCCGGTCGCGGGCGCGTCGCCGCTCGCGACCGCCGCCGAGGCCCTTGACGACGACGCACGACGCCTCGTGCTGGCGGCGCGCGACGACCGGGCGCTCGGGCTACTCTGTCACCTCGCTGCCGACGGGCCGGTCGCGGTCCGGGCGCTCCTCGGCGAGACGGATCTCTGTGAGTCAGACCTCCACGGCCTGCTCGCCGAGTTCCGGGCCGCCGGACTCGTGACGGAGCGGACCGTCGACGGTCGGCGAGGGTACGGCCTCACCGAGCGCGGCGTGGCGGCGGTCGACCGTCTGCGCTAGTCGTCCGCGTCTGCGACCGCCCCGACCGCCGTCGTCTCGCGTCGGCGGACCGTCGAACGGTTCGTCGTCGGGTCCTTCTCGACGGTGACGAGGGCGTCCGCCGCCTCGACCAGCGCCTCGTCGTGGCTGACGATCACCGTCTGTGCGACACCGAGGTCGCGCATCTCCGCGACCAGCGCGGCCAGCCGCGAGACGTGGCCGGCGTCGAGAAACACCGTCGGCTCGTCGAGAATGAGCGGCGGCATCGGTGCCGTCCCGTCGATGCCCTCGGCGAGCAGGCGGTAGATCGCACACCGCAACGAGAGGTTGAACAGCGCGCGCTCGCCGCCGGAGAGCTGGTCTGGCGCGAGCGTCTCGCCGTCCTTCTGGACGACCGTCAGGTCGTAGTCGTCGTCGAGTTCGATCCGGGCGTAGGCGTCGTTCTCGTAGACGAGCGCGAACGTCTCGTTGAGCATCCGCTCGAGCGTCGAGACGTTGCGGCGGCGCAGTTCGGCCTTGAGGTCGCCGTACAGTCGCTCCAGCTCCTCGGCCTCCTCGTGGAGGTCGTCGAGCGCCGCGACCCGCTCGCGGAGACGCTCGACCGTCGCTCGCAGCGACTCGACCCGCTCGACCGCGTCGCGCGCCGTCGCCAGCCGGTCCCGGACCGCGTCGCGGCGCTCGTGCAGGTCGGCGAGCCGCTCGCCGACCCGCTCGAGGTACGTCTCGGCCTTCTCCTTCTGCGTCCGCGCCCGGTCGACCCGCTCGTCGTCGACCGCCTCGCGCAGGCTCGTCCGCCGTTCGCGGAGCCTCGTCAGCCGCTCGCGTCGCTCTTCGTTACGCTCCCCCAGGTCGGCGCGCTTCTCGCGCAGGCGCGATGCCGCGTCGCGGGCCTCGTCCCGCGCCACGACGGCGTCGGCGAGGTCGTCCAGCCTGTCGATCCGGGTAGACAGGTCGGCGCGCTCGCCGTTCAGCGCGCCGAGCCGGGTTCGTGCCCGTGCCACCTGCTCGCGGGCGTCGCGGGCCGCCCGCTCGTGGTCGGCGGCCTCGCGGACGAAGCCGTCGGCCTCGTGCGCCAGTTCGCGGGCGCGGTCGGCTGCCGCCTCGGCTCGTTCGCGCCGGCTCGACAGCGTCTCGCGGGCGCTCGCGAGTCGCTCGTCTAGCCGGTCGAGGCGGTCCGCGGCCTCGGCCAGATCCGTCGCGTCGGTGAGCCGTGCCTCTGCCGACGCGACGGCTGCCTCGGCGGACTCGACGGTCGCCTCCAGATCCGTGACACGCGCTCGGCGCTCGTCGAGCGCCTCGACGTGAGGCGACCCCTCGACGGGCTGGCCACACTCGGGACACCTGCCGGCCTCGACGAGCGACTCGGCCTCCGCGACGGCCTCGCGCGCGCGCTCCAGTTCGCCCCGACGCTCGCGAAGGGCGTCGCGCGCGTCCTCGACGGCTTCGCGGGCCTCCTCGCGGTGGGCTGCCGCGTCGTCCGGGCCGACCGACGCGTCGTCGAACGCCTCGCGAGCGGTCTCGCGCTCTGTCTCCAGCTCGGCGACGCGCTCGGCGGCTTCCTCCGCCCGGTCGCGGCTCTCCGCGGCCTCGTCTCGAGCCGTCTCGGCACGCGCTTCGCGCTCGGCGGCACGCTCGTGGGCCTCCTCTGCTGCGCGCTCGTGGCGTGCCGTCTCGTCCTCTAGCGCCTCGATCGTGCTCCCGAGTGTGCCGATCTGTTCCTGTAGGTCGCCGCGCTCGTCCGCCAGTTCGGTCCGTCGCTCCGCGATCCGGTCCCGGTCCGGGTCGGCGGCGTCGAGGTCGGTCGACGCGAGCAGCGACTCGGCCTGCTCGCCGTGGTCGTCGGCGCGGGTCTCGTGCTCGCGGGCGCGCTCCGCGAGATCCGCGCGGTCACTCTCCGCCGACGCGACCGTCTCCTCGACCGCTGTGACCGTCTCCTCGACCTCCGCGAGCTCCTCGCGGCGCTCCTCGGACTCCTCGAGCGTCCGCTCTGCCTCCGCGAGCGTCTCTCGGGCCTCCTCGCGGTTCGCCTCGAACCGGTCGACCTCGGACTCGACCTCGGTCAGCTCCGTCTCGAGCTCGTTCACCCGCTCGTGGGGGGTCTCGGCCTCGGCCTCGGCGAGGTCGTCCTCGACCTGCGAGAGCCGGCCCTGCCACTCGCTCCGGACGTCCTCGACGCCGAGCCGGGCCTCGCCGGCGCGGTCCCGGTACTCCTCCAGTCGACCGAGCTGGAGCAGGTCGTCGATCGTCGCCCGGCGTTCGCGGGGGCTGGCCTCGATGAGCTTGTTCACCTCCCCCTGCCGGACGTACGCGCAGTTGACGAACGCGTCCGCGTCCATCCGCAGGAGGTCGGTCACGAACGCCTCGACGTCCGAGGCGCCCTCCACCGTCACCTCCGGGCCGGAGAGCGTACAGTCGTGGTCGACCCGGTCGTCGTAGCGCCGGAGCCGCCGGTCGACCCGGTACTCGGTCTCCTCGTGTGTGAACGTCAGTCCGACCTCGGTCTCCGCCTCGCCGTTCCGCACGAGGTCGGCGAGGGTGACGCCGGCGTCGAGCGCGCTCGACCCGTAGAGCGCGAAAAAGACCCCTTCGAGGAGCGAGGACTTGCCGCTCCCGTTGACGCCGTGGACGACGGTCACGCCCGCCTCGAACGGCACCGCGCCCTCGCCGTAGGGCTTGAAGTTCCGGAGGTCGACGCGGTCGACCCTCACGAGTAGTCCTCCAGCGTGACGCCGGGTCCGGTCCCGGCAGACCCGTCTGCGCCGCTCTCGTCTCCCGCACCGGTGTCGTCGGTCTCGCCGGCGTGGCCCGTCCCGTCGTCGTCGGCAGCGCCCCCGACCTCGTCCGACGACCCCGCGGTGTCGCGACCAGCCGACTCGTCGACCCCCTCGAACGCTTCCAGCCCCTCGTCGAGCCGGTCACGGACGCGTCTCTCGACACGGTCACGGACGTTCGAGTCGGCCACGCCGGGCGCGCGGACGACCCGGTCGAGGTCGGCGCCGGCAGGCGACAGTCCGGCCTCGCGAATCCGCTCGCGAACGGCTTCGTCGGGGTCTGCGAAGGAGACGTCCGGCGTCTCCGTCTCGGCGTCTACCTCGCGGTCGTCGGTCACGCGGGCGACGAGTGCACCCGCCTCGCGGGCGGCTGCTTCCACCGTCGCGGGCGCGACCGGCTCCCCGTCACCGGTGACGCCAACGACGACGACAGCGTCGGTCAGGTCGTGCTGACAGACCCGTTCGACGACGCGGTCGGCGCCCTCGCCCGGGGCGAGGTCGACCTCGACGAAGACGAACTCGCGGGTGTCGAGCGTCCGACGGCGGACCGTGACCCCGGCCGGACCCGGCTCCTCCGCGTCGACGTCGACGAGGTTGTACCCCCGTCCTTCGCGCTCGCTCGCGCTCGCGCGCTCCGTCGAGCCAGGGTACGTCGCCCACGCGCCGCGGTCGCCGACCCGCTCGACACCGGGAGCGTGGTTGTCGCCGAGCAGGAGCGCGTCGAAGTCGACGGTCGACTCGGCGAGGAGCCGGTCGGTGTCCCAGTCGGCGTGGGCGAACGGCTCGAACAGGCCGTGGGCGACCAGAGCGGCGTGCGGGGCGTCGTGTGGCGAGAAGGCGTAGTCGAGGTCGTCGCGGCGCGAGCGCGAGACGTGGTCGAGACCGTACA
Source organism: uncultured Haloferacaceae archaeon (assembly GCA_964512675.1). Taxonomy (GTDB): domain Archaea; phylum Halobacteriota; class Halobacteria; order Halobacteriales; family Haloferacaceae; genus A07HB70. The sequence continues at coordinate 11,938 of CAZEJR010000019.1, forward strand.
GGGCGACGTCGCCGACGCGACGGGGCTCGTCGCCCAGCCGTTCGGTCAGCCCGAGCGACTCGAACACGTCGAGCCACTGGCCGTGCCGGGTCGACTCGTGGTTGCCGACGACGGCGAGAAACGGGATCCCGGCGTCGCGCAGGCGCGAGAGCGCCTCGACGGTGCCGACGAGGTCCGGCAGGTCGGGGCGGCGGTCGTGGTAGAGGTCGCCGGCGTGGACAACCGCCGCGACGCCCTCGTCGACGGCGTCGTCCACCACGCGCTCGAACGCGGCCATGAAGTCCCGTCGGCGCTCCGGCGAGTGGTACTGCCGGTAGCCGAGGTGGGTGTCGGCGGTGTGGAGCAGGCGCGTCACACGACGCTGTTTCGGCGGCGCCGACAAAGACGCGTCGGGACCGAAGTGAAAGTAGACGAGCGGGGCAGGTGTCGGGTGCGAACCGCGTCAGCCGACGGTCAGCGTCCCGGAGTAGACCTGTTCGTCGTTCACGTCGATATCGACGCCGTAGCTCCCCGCAGTCCCGGGGTTCTCGACGCCGCGGAACGCGAACACGAGCGTCTTGCCGGACTCGAGGTCGTAGTTGCCCGTCACCCCGACCGTCAGCGTCAGCCCGCCGTTCGTCGCGCCGACGTCGTCCGTCTCCACGTCGTCGCTCCAGTCGACCTCGGTCCGACCGTCGCCGTCGGTGTCGAAGCCCGCGAGTCTGACCTGGTCGGCACCGGTTCCGGACGCGTCGCTCGCGCCGTAGTCGATCTCGATCTCGTTTAGCGAGTTCCCGTCGTTGTCGCCGGCGATGTCGACGACGACGACGTGGGTCGTCGTCTCGCCGACGTCGTCGTCGAGCGCGTAGATCACCTCGTCCTCGACCGGCTGGATACGCTGGTTCGTGGTGCCGTCCTCGACCACGGCGTCCGTTCGGTCCCCGGGCAGCGCCGCGTCGAACGCGCCGACTGACCACGCGACGGAGACACCCATCATCAGGGTGATGATGACGAGGATAACGACACCGACGACCGGAGCGATGCCACGGCGGTCGGCGTCGAACACGGCTCGTATCTGGAGATCGACCGGTAAATAGCTGAAGCGAAGTTTCAGCGCGTGAACCTCCGAACGGGCCACGAGAGCCGTCTGACGCCACCCGAAGCCTCTTGAGTGGTCCCGCCCTACTGATCGTGATGACCGACACCGTAGACGACGTCGACCTCCCGTACGACGAGGAGATGACGTCGCAACAGGAGAAGATCGAGGCGCTCCGCGAGCGCCTCGAGGTGTTGGAGGACCAGAACGAGGAGATGCGCGACAAGCTCCTCGACGCCAACGCCGAGAACAACAAGTACCAGCAGAAACTGGAGCGGCTGACCCACGAGAACAAGAAGCTGAAGCAGTCGCCGCTGTTCGTCGCGACGGTCCAAGAGGTCACCGACGACGGAGTAATCGTCAAGCAGCACGGCAACAATCAGGAGGCGCTGACGGAGGTCACAGAGGAGATGCGCGCCGACCTCGAGCCAGACGCCCGCGTCGCGGTCAACAACTCCCTCTCTATCGTCAAGAGCCTCGACGACGAGACGGACGTCCGTGCCCGGGTCATGCAGGTCGAACACTCGCCCGACGTCACGTACTCCGACATCGGCGGACTGGAGGCACAGATGCGCGAGGTTCGGGAGACGGTCGAGCTTCCCCTGACCCACGCCGGGGCGTTCGACGAGGTCGGAGTGGACCCGCCCTCCGGCGTCCTGCTCCACGGCCCGCCGGGGACGGGCAAGACGATGCTCGCGAAGGCCGTCGCAAACGAGACCGACGCCAGCTTCATCAAGATGGCCGGCTCCGAACTCGTCCACAAGTTCATCGGCGAGGGGGCGAAGCTCGTGCGCGACCTGTTCGAGGTGGCCCGCGAGAACGAGCCGGCGGTGATCTTCATCGACGAGATCGACGCGATCGCCTCGAAACGCACCGACTCGAAGACCTCCGGCGACGCCGAGGTCCAGCGCACGATGATGCAGCTGCTCTCCGAGATGGACGGCTTCGACGAGCGCGGCGAGGTGCGGATCATGGCCGCGACGAACCGGTTCGACATGCTGGACGAGGCGATCCTCCGGCCCGGCCGGTTCGACCGCCTCATCGAGGTGCCGAAGCCGGACGCGACCGGTCGGGAGATAATCTTCGACATCCACACTCGCGATATGAACGTCGCCGACGACGTCGACTTCGGCGCGCTCGGAGCGATGGTCGACGACGCCTCCGGCGCAGACATAAAGGCGGTCTGTACCGAGGCCGGGATGTTCGCCATCCGCGACGACCGGACCGAGATACACATGGAAGACTTCCGGCAGGCCTGGGAGAAGGTCAGCGTCGAAGACACGGACAACGAGGGCGGGTCGCTCGCGTTCGCGTAGCGCAGCCGCAGGCTCTTTTCGCCGCGCCGCAGACGGACGGGCGTGCGTCTCGGCGTCGTCGCGGACTCCACCTGCGAAGCGCTCGCGAGACGGCGATCCGGACGGAGCTCGGCGCGGTCGTCGACCGGTTCGACGACTGGCGCACCGGCCGGATCGTCGTCCTCGGCGACCTGATCGAGGACAGACGCGGCGACAGACCGCGCGCACGTCCGGACGGTCCGCGAGACGCTCGCCGTCGCCGACGCGCCGGTGACGTACCTGCTCGGTAACCACGACGTCGAGTGTCTGTCGCGCGTCGAACTGCGCGACCTGCTCGAGGTCGAGCGGTTCTGGGGTCGCGTCGCGGAGACAGATCTGTTCTATCTCGACTCCTCGGCCCCGGAGCGTGCCGGCGCGCGGGGCACCGTCGGGGCGGCACAACTCGAGTGGCTCGACCGAGAGCTCGCGGACGCCACGGGCGCGGTCGTCTTCGTCCACCACCCGCTCGGCTACCGCGACCTGAGCGAGGACGCGTGGTTCGCGAGCGACCCCGAGCGGGCGTTCTGCGGGAACAGACGCGCGGTGAACGACGTCCTCGCGGGCCACGACGTCCGCGCCGTGGTGAGCGGCCACGTCCACGAGACGGCCCACGTCCGGCACCGGGGTGTCGACCACGTCAGCGTGAGCGCGTTCAGCAAGGAGCAGCCGGACGTGCCCGTGACCGGAACGTACGCACAGGTCGTCGTCGACGACGGCCTCGCCGTCCGGGTCGTCGAAGGCAGCCGGACGGCGACGGCGTTCGAGATGCCGCCGGGTTGAAGCGACCGTACGCTGACCGACGGCTATGGGCACAGCGCTCGACACGCGTGAGGCGCAGGCGCGAGAGGTACTCGACCGACTCGAGGCGACGTATCCGGACGCGACGATCTCGCTCGAGTTCTCGACCCGGCTCGAGCTGCTCGTGGCGGTCGTGCTCTCCGGACAGTGCACCGACGAGCGGGTGAACTCGGTCACGCCGGCGCTGTTCGAGCGGTACGAGCGCCCCGAGGACTACGTCGCGGCCGGCCCCGACGAGCTCTCCGAGGCCATCTCCTCCATCACCTACCCGAACCAGAAGGCCGGCTGGATCGTCGACGCCTGCGAGCGTCTCGTCGACGACCACGGCGGCGACGTGCCCGACACGATGGAGGCGCTCACGGAACTCCCGGGCGTCGGGCGGAAGACGGCAAACGTCGTCCTCCAGCACGGTCACGACGTCGTGGAGGGTATCGTCGTCGACACCCACGCGGGCCGGCTGTCGCGCCGGCTGGGGCTGACCGAGCTGACAGACCCGGAGGCGGTCGAGCGCGACCTCGTCGGGGTCGTCCCCGAGGACCGCTGGAGAGCGTACACCCACCTGCTGATCGCACACGGCCGGGCGACCTGTACGGCGCGGAGCCCCGACTGCGGCGACTGCGTCCTCGCAGACGTCTGCCCGGGCGAACGCGGCGACTCGCCGGTCGACCTCGCGACGGGCGAGGCGTGGGAGTAGTGGCGGGACGGAGGGCGCGGCGGAGCCGACGCGAGCGACCCGCGGGACCGCCCGTCTCGTGCTCACGCCAGGTACCGGACCCAGAACCGATAGAGGCCGAGGAGCCACGCGAGCATCCAGAAGGCCACGTAGCCGAAGACGCCGATCCGGAGCCGACCACGCCAGGCACCCATGTTCTCGTGCAGGTCGTCCAGGGCGACCGAGCCGGGGTCGTCGTAGGCGTCGTTCGCGCGCTTGACCTGGAAGATGCGGATGATACCGGTGAGCGCGAACACGAGCATCGCGTACGCCTGGAGCCCGAGGACGGCGTGGAGCGCCGCGGGACCGTTCAGCTGGTCCAGCAGACGTGGCATCATCCACCCGAAGACCGGGACCGACGTCAGGACCAGCCCGGTGACGATGTACTTCAGGTGGTGGACGAGCACGTCCCACGTCACCACGTCGGCGTCTATCATCACCTTCGCACCCCGGAGGTAGAGCGGCAGGCTCAGCGTGACCGAGGCCGCCGCGAGTGCCGCGACGGTCGACTCCGGGACCATCGGTCGGTTCTCGGGGCGGCGCGCCCCTAAACGCCGCGGGTGCGTCGCGCGACCGTCACGCTAAGGAGACTGCCGACCGAACGAGCACACGATGGACGACGTCGAGGACGGCCCCCGGTCCGGCGACCTGCTCGACGACGCCGAGGAGCGCGACCTCGAGGCACTCCGCGCGGAGGTCGAGGAGCGCTACGACTTCGAGGAGTTCGGCCCCTCGGACATGGCCGAGATGGGCGGCGACGAGTGGGAGGCCGTCTTCGACCCGGAGGCGTGGGTCACCGGTCGGACGCTTCTCGACCGGTGCGAGCGTGACCTGAAGTCGCGGATTGCCCGTCGTGACGTGTTCGCACAGGTCGACCGCGTCACCGAGGGCGGAGGGGGGTCGGAGACGGCCCGTGCGGGCGACGTGGGCCGTCTGGTCGCGTGGTCCGACGAGGGCTACGCAGTCGTCTACGGAGACGGGAGCGTCGAAGGTGCCGGCACCGTCCTGCGGGACGTAACGGCCTCCGTCGCGCTCTGCTCGATGGAGAGCTACGACCCACAGGAGCCCCCCGAGAGCTACGAACTCCCGACGCCGGAGGACGTCCAGTCCGGCACCGGCGAGTTCGGCAACCTGATGCTCCAGCTCGTCGGGGGTGCACAGGTGCTCGCGGGGCTGGCTCTCGGCGTCGCGTGGGCCGTCGGGCTCGTGCCGAGCATCGTCGCACCCGTCGTCGCCGGCCTGTTCCTCCTGGTCGGCCTGTTCCTGTTCGGTGTCGTCGCGAACGCGCGCCTGTCCGACCGCTTCCGTGCCGAGGAGTTTCGCCAGCGGCTCCGGGCCGTCGAGGCCGCGGGGGAGCGCCGTCCCGAGTTCCTCCGGGGCGGAGACGAGGAGGAGACCGAGACGGGCGCGGAGCCGCGGTGAACGGGCGTTCCGGGCGGCTGTCGGGCGTGCGCCCGCGCATCGGTGGGTTTAATCACATCCCTACCCGAGCCCGGGCTATGAGACGCCGCGAGCTCCTCAGAGCGGCGGGCGGCGGGACGGCAGCAGCCGCCACGGCGACCGCGGCGGCGGCGGGCACCGCGTCGGCTCAGCCCAGCTTCGGCGGCTGGCTGTCCGACGTGACGAACTACGACAGCGTCGTCGACGAGACCGGCGCCGAGGAGGTCACCGTCGAGGTCGGCGTCGAGGCAAACGGCGGCGGATTCGGCTTCGGCCCCGCCGCCGTCCAGGTCGACCCCGGCACCACCGTCGTCTGGGAGTGGACCGGCGGCGGCGGCCAGCACAACGTCGTCGCACAGTCCGGCGACTTCGAGTCCGACCTGGTCGGCGACGACGGGTTCACCTTCGAACACACCTTCGAGGAGAAAGGCGTCACCCGGTACTACTGCCAGCCACACCAGTCACTCGGGATGAAAGGCGTCGTCGTCGTCGGCGACGTGCCCGAGACGGGCGGCGGCGAGGGCGGCGGTGGCAAGGAACTCCACGAGCTCGGGGTCGCGATTCAGGCCCACTGGGTCGGGTCGGCGACAATCCTCGCCATCGTCGTGAGCATCGTGTACTCGTTCTACATATTGAAGTACGGTGAGACCCCACACTCCGGTCACGGAGGGGCCGAGTAATGTCGACGAAGGGGAGCACGTACGGCGACATCCACCGATACGAGCCGGCGCGGGAGAGTACGGCGGCAGCCATCGCGATCGTGCTTCTCACCGTCGTCGAGGTCGTGTTCGTCTCGCTGTTCGTCTTCGGGCTGGTCAACGGCTGGGCCCTGTCGGACACGGGCAACATGTTCCTCGGCGCGCTGCTCGCAGTGGTGTTCATCGACCTCGCGTTCATCCTCGCGCTCTACCGAAAGGAGTTCCTGCCGGACGTGATGATCGTAAAGAAGCGCCGCAGAAAGTGGGAAGACCTCTACGTCCGCGAGGACGACGTCGACGGCAGACAGCTGGGCGACGGCGCCTGGGACACGGTCAGGCGGGCGATCTACCCCTACTACAAGCAATAACAGATGAGCCTCGAGAAACGGGACGACTACGACCACAACGCCTGGATCAAGTCGAAGGACCTCTCGCCGGTCGAGACCGTCTTTCTGACGACGCTGGTCTGGCTGGACAAGCGCCTGCGAATCGTCGACTACCTCGAGCTGCTCGAGACGCTCTACTACCGGTCGAACATGCAGATGCCGAAGAGTCACACCGAACAGTACGACCTCGACAACAAGTTCTGGTACTGGTACCCGCTGTACACGCTCGGATCGTTCTCCACGCTCGCGTACGTCGTAGCGGCGGTGTCGGGCGCACTCCTCGGGTTCTACTACTCGCCGTCGACGGCGGCTGGGGCCTGTAACATCTCGAACGCGAGCGTCGCGTACTGCTCGATCGAGAGCATCATGCGCGACCTCCAGTTCGGGTTCATGCTCCGGTCGATCCACCGGTGGTCGGCACAAGTGATGGTCGCCGCCGTCTTCCTCCACATGCTCCGGGTCTACTTCACCGGAGCGTACAAAGAGCCCCGCGAGCTGAACTGGCTGATCGGTATCGTGCTCATCTCGCTGACGATGGTGTTCGGCTACACCGGCTACCTGCTCCCGTGGGACCAGCTGGCGTTCTGGGCCGGCCAGATCGGCGTCGAGATGAGCCTCTCGATCCCGCTGGCCGGCGAGTGGGTCGCACAGCTGCTGTTCGGGGGCTTCACGCTCTCGCAGGCGACGCTCCAGCGGATGTACATAATCCACGTGTTCCTGCTCCCGTTCGTCGTGACGACACTCATCGCGATCCACATCGGCATCGTGTGGGTGCAGGGGATCGCGGAGCCACACTGAGACAATGACAGACGACACCACCGACGACACGCGCGAGGCGCCCGAGAGAACCCCGGTAGCGGACGGCTCCGGCATCGTCGCGCCGGACGACGAGACGCCGACGTGGCGCGAGCGAAAGGAGCGTCACGTCGGGCTCGCCCGGCTGACCTACGAGTACTTCGAGCGGGCCCGGCGCGAGGACCAGGACCTCCGGACCGAGTCGGACTACGTCGAGCGGGACGTACTCGCCTTCCCGACGTGGCCCCACGAGACGGTGCGGAACCTGTCTATCGCGACGTTCTTCGTCGGGATGATCATCTTCCTCTCGGCGACGCTCCCGCCACATATCGGCGACCCGGCGAACCCGTCGTCGACGCCGGCGATCATCCTGCCGGACTGGTATCTCTACTGGTCGTTCGGCCTGTTGAAGCTGAACCCGCTGAACCCGGAACTCGCCGTCCTCGGCGGGCAGAAGATCATGGCCGACCGGACCTACGGCGTGCTCGCGAACGTCGTGGTCGTGAGTGTCATCGCCGTCGTCCCGTTCCTCAACAAGGGCGCTGCCCGTCGTCCGGTCGAACAGCCGTTCTGGGCCGCAGTCGGGATGTTCGGCATCGTCTTCGCGTTCACCATCAGCCTGCTGTCGGTGAAGAACATCATCCCGATGAACGTCGACCTGCTGTTCGACCTGACGTTTCTCGCGCCCGTCGTGGCCGGTATCATCACCTACGCGGTGCTGAAGACGATGCGCGAAGGGTATATGTACGACCTCAACCGGCGGTACTACCGGCTGAGGCCGCCGAAGTAGCCCGCCGCGCCGGCTCTCACACCAGATGCCCGACGAGTCGCCCGTCGACGTCGGTCCCGACCGGGACCCGGACCCAGACCCGGACAGAGAGAGCACGGCGGTCGGCGGACGCGACGTCGTCGTGCCCCTCCGTCTGTACAAGACGATCGTCGTCTTCTCGACGCTCATCGCCGTCGGGAGCGTCGTTCTCGGATTCACGCTTCTGGACGCCGCGACGCTCCAAGTGAGCCTCGTCCGTGGACTGGTGGTCGGTGTCCTCGCCGCGCTCGGGGCCGTGCCGGCGGACGGGATGCTCTCGGCGACGCTCGCGGCGGCGGGACTGGCGACGATCGCGCTCGGCGCGGGCGTCTACACGCTCGGAACGCGCTTCCGGGCGGAGGGGATGGGAAACGCTGAAGAGAGCGGGTCCGGAACCGACGAGTGATGGCCGACGAGTTCGTCAAAGGTCTCGGTATCTTCACTGGCGCCGGGCTGCTGTGGATCGTGCTTGCCGGCTGGTACCGGACGCCGTCGTTCGGGAGCACAGAGCAGCTCGTCGCTCCGCTCACCGTCGACACCGCGAACGCGACGCTCCTGAACGTCGTCGCGATCACGCTGATGGACGTGTTCTTCTGGCTCGCACTCCTCGGTCCGCTGGCGTTCTGGGTGCTGATCCCTGCCGGACGGCAGGCCCGGAAGGCGGTCGAAGAGCGGCGGTCGTAGTCGGGACACGACACGCGGCGCGGCCCGAGCGTCAGACGACGCTGTTCCAGAACGGCTGGATCACGAAGAAGACCGACTGGTAGCCGGCGTACAGGAGAACCAGCAGCGAGCCGGTGAGGGCGCTCTTGGGACGCTCGATCGTCAGTCCGTTTCGCGCTTCGACCTTCCGGGACTCGAACTCGAAGAAGTCCGCGAGCAGAGTGCCGACGACGAGGACGGACAGCACCATCCCGCCGTGGGGGGCGACGACCACGTACCCGAAGCTCACCAGCAGGAGCGCGACCGAGGTGACGGTGTGTGGGACGAACCGGCTGACTGCCTCGGCGCCGCCCTGCTCGGCCTGACGGACGTACGTCCGGTGGCCGAGCAGACGGGTGACCATGTTCGCCAGCACGAGGGCAAGGACGACGTACGGCAGGATACCCTCGACGGCGACGAGCTCCTCGACGGGGACGAGGAACTGCAACGGCTCCATACCTCGCTCTGGGACAGCCACCCGTTAGAACCTTTCCGATCCCTCGACCGGGAGCGCGACGCGGACACCGCGTGCGGCGGGTGGAGGCTCCGTACTCCGGTCGGTAGCGAGGCGCACACACTGCCGTCGCGGTCGGCAGGCATTTGAGCCGTGGCGTCCCGAGTGCGGGTATGAGCCGTGTGCGCGTGGCCGGCGTCGGTCTGACGGAGTTCGGTCGGACGCCCCGGCGAACCGGACGAGAGCTGTTCGCCGAGGCGTCGGCCCGGGCGCTCGACGATGCCGGGGTCGACCGCGAGGCGGTCTCGGCGCTCCACTACGGCAACTTCATGGGTGCCCTCGGCGAGCGACAGGGCCATCAGGCGCCGCTGATGGCCGAGGCCGCCGGGCTGAACTGCCCGGCGACGCGGTACGAACTCGCGTGTGCCTCCGCCGGCGCCGCGGTTCGTGGCGCCGTCCAGTCGGTTCGCGGCGGCGAGGCCGACGTCGTCGTCGCGGGCGGGATGGAGCGCATGACGAACCGCACGATCGAGGAGACGACCGAGGCACTCGCCATCGCCGCCGACGAGCTGTTCGAGGTGCGGGTCGGGGTCACGTTCCCCGGCGCCTACGCGCTGATGGCGCGGTCGTACTTCGAGCGGTTCGGCGGCGAACGCGAGGACCTGGCGCACGTCGCGGTCAAGAACCACGCCAACGCGGTGCCGAACGAGTACGCACAGTACCGCGAGGAGATAACGGTCGAACAGGCGCTCGACGCGCCGACCGTCGCGGACCCGCTGGGCCTCTACGACTCCTGTCCGATCACGGACGGCGCGAGCGCCGTCGTCCTCGTCGGCGAGTCGTACGCGGAGGAACACGACGTCGCCGCCGACGTCGCCGTCGTCGGCTCCGGACAGGGCGGCGACCACCTCGCGCTTCAGGACCGCGCGTCGCCGGCGCGCACGCCGGCCACCGACGCCGCCGCCGCCGAGGCGTTCGCCGACGCCGGCCGGTCGCGCGAGGACGTGGCTGCCGTCGAGGTGCACGACTGTTTCACGATCGCAGAGGTGTGTGCGCTGGAGGGACTGGGCTTCTACGACCCCGGCGAGGGGGTCGGCGCGGCGCGGCGGGGCGAGACGACGGCAGACGGCTGTCTGCCGGTCAACCTCTCGGGCGGCCTGAAGGCAAAAGGCCACCCGGTCGGCGCGACCGGCGGGAGTCAGGTCGCAGAGATGACACGCCTCCTGCGCGGCGACCACCCGAACAGCGGCGCCGTCGACGGGACGGTCGGGCTGACCCACAACGCCGGCGGGACGGTTGCCAGTGCCGTCGTCCACCTGCTGGAGGTAGTCGAGTGACCTGGACCGACGAGGGGGTGCGCGACGACGGGTTCGACGACTGGCTGGACGCGATCGCGGCGAACGAGGGCCACTACCTCGAGTGCTCGGAGGGACACGGGTCGCTTCCGCCCCGGCTGGTCTGCCCGGACTGCGGCGCGACCGACCTCGCGGAGACGCCGCTGGCGGACGCGGGCGAGGTCGTCACCTACAGCGTCGTCCACGTCGGGACGGACGCGTTCGACGGGCAGACGCCGTACGTCGTCGCGATCGCCGAGTTCGACGGCGTCCGGATCACCGGCCTCGTTCGTGGGGTCGACCCGGAGGACGTGACGGTCGGCGCACCAGTCGGGGTGACGGTCGGCGAGAACCCGACGACGGGCGACCGGATCGTCGTCCACCGGGCGCGGTAGTCAGGCCGCGCGCTCCTCTGCTGTCTCTGCGGCAGGCGGGTCGCCGCGGACGACGCCGGCGACGGCGTCGGGGAACTCGACGTGCGGGAGGAGCATCGCGTCGTCGACGACGACGAGCCGGCAGTCGGCCTGTTCGGCGAGCGCGCGGCCCTCGGCAAGCGGTGTCACCGTCGCCTCGCGGCCCCAGACGAGCGTCGTCTCGACGCCCGCGGCCCGGAGGGCAGAGAGTGTCTCGGCGAGGGCGACGTCGGCGTCGGCGTTGAGGTAGCCGGCGACGAAGGAGGCGGTGGCGTAGCGCGCCCCCGGCTGGTGGGTGGTGCGCCACTCGTAGTCGACCCACTCGTCGCTCGGCTGGTCGGCGCCGTAGTAGCCGTGGTCGGCGTTGAAATAGCGGATAGAGGGCCGCGAGACGAGCGCGGCGTGGAGCAGTTCGCCGAGGACCGGCGCCCGGAGCGCCTCGCGGAGCGCCGTCTTCGGCGGCTCCGGTCCGGCGACGGCGGTCGGACAGACGAGCGTCAGCTCCGTGACCGAGTCCGGGTCGTCGCTCGCCGCACCGGCGACGTAGGCGGCGGTCAGGCCCGACGCCAGGACGCGTGGCTCGTCCCACTCCGCGAGAAATGCGGCGACGAACTCCTCGTAGAGCCGTGCCGAATACCGCAGCGGCGGGCGGTCCGAGCAGCCGTAGCCCGGCAGGTCCGGCGCGACGACGTGGTAGTCGGTCGTCAGATCGTCGACGACGGCCCGGAACTCGCCCGACGATCCGGCGGCATTGACGCCGTGGAGGCAGACGAGTGTCGGGTCGTCCGGGTCGCCGGCCTCGGCGTAGGCGACGTCGATACCCCGCCAGCGGAACCGGCGGTGGTCGCCGTCGAGCGGCGGTTCGAGCACGCCGGCGCTGTTCCGGAGACCGCGAACCGTGGCGACCCCGCCGGCGACGAGGAGCGACAGAGCCGCGAGCAGACGTCTCAGACGCATACAGAGAGACGAGAGCGGGAGCGACGTAAGCCCCGCGCTCTCAGGCGTCGTCGCGGTCGAGCGCCGCCCGGACCGGCGCGAGGAGGTCGTCGGCGACGGTGTAGGGGTCGGTCTCGCGGTCAGCGACCCGCTCGGCGACCGCCTCGATCCCGCCGCGGTGCCGGAGCTCTGCCTCGACCACGTCGGCGGTGTCCTGGCGCAAGAGCGTCCGGATCTCGGCGGCGGCCCGCGACCGCTCCCGGTCGCGCATCCGGCCCGTCCGCCGGAGGTGGTCGCGGTGGTCGTCGACGGCGTCGGCGAGGGCCGCGACGCCGTCGCCGGTCGTGGCGACGGTTTCGAGGACGGGCGGGGACCAGTCGTCCGTGTCGTCTCCGTCGTCCTCGTCGCGCCCGTCGTCCGCGACCCCGACGGCGCCGTGGTGCCCGACCCGCGTCCGCCCCTCTCCGCCGCGGAGCTCCAGCATCTCGCGCAGGTCCGCGACGGCGCGGGCCGCCCCGTCGAGGTCGGCCTTGTTGACGACGAACACGTCGCCGATCTCGAGGATGCCGGCCTTCAGCATCTGGACGTCGTCGCCCGACCCCGGCTGGACGAGGACGACGACGGTGTCGGCGGTCCGAACCACGTCCACCTCGTTCTGTCCCGCGCCGACCGTCTCGACGACGACGCGGTCGAAGCCCGCCGCGTCCAGCGCCTTCACCGCGTCCGCCGTCGCGGTCGAGAGTCCACCGAGGTGGCCGCGCGCGGACATCGACCGGACGAACACGCCCTCGTCGCCGACGGCCGACCCCATCCGCACCCGGTCGCCCAGTACCGCGCCGCCGGTGTACGGCGAGGAGGGGTCGACGGCGACGACACCGACCGTCTCGCCCGCGTCGCGGTAGTGGCCGACCAGCTCGTCGACGAGCGTCGACTTCCCGGCACCGGGGCTGCCGGTGACGCCGACGACGGAGGCGTCGCCGGTGTGCCCGTAGAGCGCGCTCACGACGTCCCGGTGGCCCTCGCTCCGGTTCTCGACGCGCGAGATCGTCCGGGCGAGCGCGCGCGGGTCGCCGTCGAGCAGCCGCTCGACGAGCGCGCGGTCGGCGTCGGCAGTCATCGCCGGGTCGGGACGTTCTCGCGGACGAACTGTACCGTCTCGCTCATCGGCGTCCCGGGGCCGAACACCTCGGCGACGCCCGCCTGCTTCAACTGCTTCGCGTCGCCGTCCGGGACGATACCGCCGAGGAGCACGAGCGTGTCGGCCAGCGCGCCGTACTCGGCGAGTCCCTCGACGACCTTCGGGACCAGCGTGTTGTGCGCCCCGGAGAGAATGGAGATACCGACGACGTCGACGTCCTCTTGAACGGCGGCCTGGACGATATCCTCCGGCGCGCGGTGGAGGCCGGAGTAGATGACCTCGAACCCGGCGTCCCGGAAGGCCCGCGAGATGACGTGCGCACCGCGGTCGTGGCCGTCGAGTCCGACCTTCGCGACCAGACACCGGATCGGTCGGTCGCGCTCGGACTCTGCTTGGTCCTGCTCCGCGCTCATGTTCGACCGTTCGACGGCGGGCGATTTCACTCTGACGCCCGCGTCCCGCCGCGTCAGACGTGTTCGTCGAGGAAGTCGACGACCGCCGTGTACGCCTCGACCCGGTTTTCGAGCCGCGAGAAGCCGTGGCCCTCGTCCGCGAACGTCAGTTCTCGCACCGGCACGTCCTGTGCCCTGGCCGCCGTGGCGACCTGTCGCGCCTCGCTCACCGGCACGCGCGGGTCGTTCTCGCCGTGGAGGACAAACAGCGGCGCGGCGATGCGGTCGATACGGGAGAGCGGACTCAGTGCCTCCAGCAGCGCACGGTCGTCCGCGAGCGACCCGTACTCGGCCTCGCGGAGCTCCCGGCGCCACTCGCCGGTGTTCTCGAGGAAGGTGACGAAGCTCGCGATGCCGACGACGTCGACGCCCGCGGCCCACCGGTCGGGGAACGTCGTCAGCGCCGCGAGTGTCATGAATCCGCCGTAGGAGCCACCCATCACTGCGACCCGGTCCGGGTCGACGAGGTCGTGGGCGGCCAGCCAGTCTGCCGCCGCCTCGAGGTCGGCCACCGCGTCCATCCGTCGCTCGACGTCGTCCAGCGCCGCGTACGAGCGTCCGTAGCCCGCCGACCCGCGGACGTTCGGCTCGAGGACGGCGTAGCCGCGCGAGCAGAGGATCTGTGTCACGGCACGGAACCCCGGTCGACGCTGTGACTCCGGGCCGCCGTGGACGTCGACGACGACCGGGGTCTGGCCCGGTGCCGGGTCCGGCGGGAGCGTCCAGAGCGCCGGGATCTCCCGTCCGTCGAACGTCCGGTAGCCGATCAGGTCTGGCGCGTGGAATCGGTCGCGCGGGATGCCAGCCGTCGACGCGCGGGTGACGCGCTCGCGCTCGCCGGTCGACGCGTCGAGGACGTAGACGTTCGTGGTGTCGGTCCGACTTGACGCCGAGAGCGCCAGCCGGTCGCCGCTCTCGCCCCACGCGACACCGCCGGCGACGCCGTCGAACGCCGGGTCGGGCTCAACCCCGTCGACGACCGCACCGTCGGCGAGTCGCCCGACGGTCAGCGCCGTCCGCCCGTCGACGTTGCGCGAGTACGCGACCCGACCGCTCTCGTGGACCGAGACGCCGTCGACGGACCACTCGCCGCCGTCGACGACGGTGTCGTAGCCGGACCCGTCGTCCGCGAGGCGCTCCAGCCGGAGCCGGTCGCTCGCGCGGTCGGTACAGAGGTAGAGCGCGTCGCCGTCCGGCCCCCACTCGACGCCGCGGTGGCGCGCGCCGTCGACGCCGAGGGCGGTCCGCTCGCCGGTCTCGACGTCGAGCACCGAGACGGACTGGTCGAACGACGACCGGGACTGGACGAGTGCGAGGCGGCTGCCGTCCGGCGCCCAGCCCGCGACGTCGACCCAGCCTTCGGTCTCGTGGACGCGGTCGGCGGTCGTCTCGTCGCGCCCCTGGACGAAGACGTCGAAGCTCGAGCGGTCGCGGCGGTTCGCCGCGAACGCGACCCGGTCACCGTCGGGGGCCCACCCGCCCCAGCGGTGTTTCGCGTCGGGGTGGTCGGTCACGTCGACCGGCGGGCCGCCGTCCGGAGCCAGGCGGTAGAGGTCCGCGCGCTCGTCGCCGCCGACGTCGGCGCCGTAGACGAACTCCTCGCGGGTCGGCGAGTAGTCGACGAAGGTGACCCGCTCGTCGAGGAAGGTTCGTTGGTCCGGCCACGCCTCGGGGCCGTCGACGGTCCAGACCTGTGGAACCCCCGTGGTGTCGGTGAGGAAAGCGACGCGACCGGCAGGCGAGACGCTCGCGCCGTAGGCGCGCCGGACGGTCAGGTATCGCTCGACGTCGAACAGCCGGTCGCGGTCGCTCGGCATACGCGGTCGCCGGGGGCCGGCCTGAAAAGCCTACAGCAGGCCCTCGGTCCGCATCGCCCCCACGACGTCGTCGACGAGCTCCTCCGCTGTCTCGTACGGGAACGACTGGTACTCGCCGATCTCGGCGGCGAGTTCCATCGCGGTGAACGAGCGGTCGCCGGCCTCGAAGCGTGTCATCGGGCCGTCCGGGAGCGCGGGCACCAGTCCGAGCTGGTCCTCGACCGGGAACTCGGCGTTCGAGAACGCCGACAGCAGCTGGTCACGGAGTTCGCGTTCGGCGTCGTCGGTCACGCCGGCTCGTGTGCGCAGCCGGCTAAAAGGGCTTCCGGAACCCCGTGTCCCCGACCGATGGATTCACTTCGGCGCGTTGCCGAGCGAGAGCTATGAGCGACCCGACGGTCTCCCGACGGACGGTCCTCCGGGGCGCCACGGTCGGCGCGGCGACCGCGGCGGCGGCGGGCACCGCGTCGGCTCAGCCCAGCTTCGGCGGCTGGCTGTCCGACGTGACGAACTACGACAGCGTCGTCGACGAGACCGGCGCCGAGGAGGTCACCGTCGAGGTCGGCGTCGAGGCAAACGGCGGCGGATTCGGCTTCGGCCCCGCCGCCGTCCAGGTCGACCCCGGCACCACCGTCGTCTGGGAGTGGACCGGCGGCGGCGGCCAGCACAACGTCGTCGCACAGTCCGGCGACTTCGAGTCCGACCTGGTCGGCGACGACGGGTTCACCTTCGAACACACCTTCGAGGAGAAAGGCGTCACCCGGTACTACTGCCAGCCACACCAGTCACTCGGGATGAAAGGCGTCGTCGTCGTCGGCGACGTGCCCGAGACGGGCGGCGACGAGGGCGAGAGCGGCGAGGGCGGCGGCTCACCGGGAGTGCCGGAGGCGGCAAAGACGCTCGGCGTCGCCACCGCCGTCTCGATGGTCGGCGTACTCTCGCTTGGCTACTTCTTCCTGAAGTACGGCGGCGACTACGAGACGCCAGAGACGTAGTCAGCGCGAGCCGTGGCGTCCGACCGCGTCGCGGTAGCAGTCCTCCAGCCGACCGAGCACCGCCGACCGGTCGTGGTCTGCGTACGCCGCCGAGATGGTGCGGTGGTCGTACGCCGCCGCCGCGGCTATCTCGTCCGCGAGCTCCTGCGGGCTGGTGACGCGGACGCCCCGGCTCCGGCCCTCGACGAGCTCGTGGGCGGCAGAGTCGGTCTGGTACTCGACGATGCCGACGCAGCCACAGGCGAGCGCCCACAGGAGCTCGGCCGCGAACGGCTCGCGGGTCGCCGTCTGTGTGAAGACACGGGCACCGCGCAGGACAGGGAGCAGGCCGGCGAGCGACAGGTCGCCGAGGAAGGCCACCCGGTCGTCGATGCGGAGGTCGGCGGCGGTCGCCTCGGCCGCGTCGCGAGCCGGGCCGTCACCGACGACGGCGGCGCGCCACGACCGGTCGCGGAGCTCCGCCAGCGCGAGGAGGAGACGCTCGACGTTCGCGTGTTCGTCGAGACGACGGGCGTACACCACGTCCGCGCGGTCGTCGACGGGCGCGGCGCGTACGCGGTCGTAGTCGACCGGGCCGGGGAGGAGCGTCACCCGCTCTTCGGAGAGCCCGTGTGCGCGGGCGGCGGTGGCGGCGGTCCGCGACGGCGCCGTCACCGTCGCCGCGAGACCCACGACACGGTCGTAGGCGACAGGGCGGTCTGCGGGATGGTCCGCCCACCAGTCGATCAAGAGGGGCGCACGGACCGCCGCCGCCGCGGCGCGTGCGCTCGCGACGGCGGCGGGCGGGCTGGCGGCGGCGTGGACCACGTCGGGTCGGACCCGCACGAGGGCGGCGGGCAGGCGCGCGGCGAACGCCCCCGCGGCGGGCCGGTCACAGACTGCGCGGTAGCGGACGCCGTTTCGCTCGAACGTCGGGCCGTCGAACCCCCACCAGCGGGCGCAGCAGACGGTCACGTCGTGGCCGCGCGCGGCCAGTCCCTCCGCGATCCGGCGCCTGCGTGCCGTCGGCTCGGCGGCGAAGGGTGGGTCGGTCCGCATCGCGACGAGGGCGACGTCCATCGCTCGGCGCGAGACACCCGGTGGTCAAAAAGCCGGAGGGAGGACGGCGGCGGCGACGAACGCCCAGTCGTAGACGTGGTTGAGGAGGACGTACGCGACGACGCCGAGCGTCAGCGAGAGTATCCACGACGCCGCCGCGATCCGGCCGACCCGCCGGTGGTTCGTCTCCCGGAGTTCGGTCGGCGCGTGGGTGACCCCGAGGACGAGCGCGTACAGCACGACCGGCACCGCGAGAATCGAGAGCAGGATGTGGACCGCCAGCGTCGCGAGGTAGACGTAGTACGGGAGCGTCGGGCCGACGAACTCCTTTGTGCCGCCGCCGCCGATCTTCGTCAGGTAGAGCACGAGGAAGACCAGGATGAGCACGAACGACGTCGTCATCGCCGCGGCGTGGCGCTTCACCTGGTCTGTCCGGAGGAAGTACCAGCCCGCGACGAGCAGGGCAGTCGTGACGGTGTTGACCGCGGCGATCGCGTGGCTGAGCAGGTTCACCTCGGCGAGCGTGAGGTCGGGGAAGACGGCGGCGGGCACGACGCCCGCAAACGTGCCGAGCACGGCGCCGTAGCCGACGACGGTGAGGACCGCGGCGGTCGCTCGGGGGTGTGCCTTCGCCAGCCCCGACGCGTCTGCCGTCGCCATGTCGGCGCTCGGAAGTCGACGGGCTTGTCGCTTGCGCTCCGCCGTCGGGACGGGAGACGCGTGTCGCGGCGAGCGGTGGCCCGGGCCGCTCAGACCACGCCGGTGCGCTCGACGGCCTCCCACGCCGCCGGCTCGCTGATCCCGTCGCCGAGGATGGTGTAGCGGTCACGGATCTCGTGGGCGGAGGTGAGCGCGGCGACGAGCGTCGCGTCGTCGATACCGAGTTCGGCGGCGGTGGTCGGCGCGTCGATTGCCGCGAGGGCGTCACGCACCTCGCGCCAGCCGCCGTTCGGTCCGCCGTGGAGGTAGGCGGTGACGACGCTCGCGACGCCAACCTGGTGGCCGTGGAGCGCCGGGTCGTCGGCTGTCCGGTCGAGCTGGTGAGAGACCAGGTGTTCGGCGCCGCTCGCGGGGCGCGACGACCCGGCGATCGACATCGCGACGCCGGAGGAGACGAGCGCCTTGACGACGATCCAGGCCGACTCCTCCAGCCCCTCCTTGATCGAGCCGGCGCTGTCGACGAGCATCTCCGCGGTCAGCTCCGAGAGCGCGCCCGCGTACTCGCTGTACGGGACGTTCTTCAGCCGCGCCGCGAGCCGCCAGTCTCTGACCGCGGTGTAGTTCGAGATGATGTCCGCACACCCGGCGGTCGTCAGGTCCCACGGCGCCGCGGCGATCGGCTCGGTGTCGGCGACGACCGCGAGCGGCGGGTTTGCGGCGACGGAGTGCCGGGTGTCGCCCTCCGGGATCGACGACCGGCCCGAGACGATGCCGTCGTGACTCGCCGCGGTCGGGACAGAGACGAATCCGAGACCGAGCTCGTCGGCGGCCATCTTCGCCAGGTCGATCGGCTTTCCGCCCCCGAGCGCGACGAGGTAGTTCGCCTCCTCGGCCCGGGCGCGGGCGACGAGGTCGTCGACCGCCCCGAACGACGCGGCCTCGACGACCGCCGTCGCCGGAGACGTCCCGACGCCGGCGAGCGCGTCGCGGACCCGGTCGCCCGCGATCCGGTCCGGCGTCGGCGAGGTGACGACCAGCGGTGGCCCGGTCACGGACAGGTCCGAGACCACCCTGCCGAGGTCGTCCAGCACCCCGTGTCCGACCACCACGTCGCGCGGGAGCTTGATCCACGTCGACTTCTGGAACACGACGACCGATCCGGCCCCCGGGGTTTAGAAGACGCCGCTCGCGCCGGCCCTCAGTAGCCGCTCTCGACTGCCTCGGCGTTCGCCGGGTCCCCGACCGGCACGGCGTACGTCTGCCCGTCGCCGGCCGGGCGCACCTCGAGCCGGTAGTCGTTGCCCGCCGGGGCGTCGAAGACGACGGCACCGGTCACCGACTCGCCGGGCGGGACAGTCGACCGCGAGATACCGTCGGCGTCGATCCGACCGTCCTCGGTGACCGCCTCGCTCGCGCTCACGTCGACGTTCTTGATGATGTCCGGCGCACGGAGGGTCATCCGGTCGGCTGGAACCTCGGCGCTCGACGACCCGGGATTCTCGACTGTCATGATGACCAGGAGGAAGGTGTCGTCTGCCTGTTCGCTCTGTGTCGGGCCGAGTCCCTGTGCCTGGAGCGTCTCCTGCGCCGTGAGCCGGAGTGCCCCGTCGCCCTCGCCGACGGTGAACGGCTCGTCCAGCGACACCGACACGACCGAGGGCGTGCTCGTCGGGGTCGCGGTCGCCGTCTCCGTCGGGGTCGCCGTCTCCGTCGGGGTCGCCGTCTCCGTCGGGGTCGCCGTCTCCGTCGCGGTCGCCGTCTCCGTCGGGGTCGCCGCCCCGCCGCCCCCACCGCCGGAACAGCCGGCGAGCGTCCCGGTCAGCGCTGTCCCGAGCACGGCGATTGCCTGGCGTCGTCGCATACGGACTCGTGTACCACGTCATCATATGTAACCTCCGGTTACCCGACGTGGTTCGTGCCTACCCGCCGAGGAGCCGGGCCGCGTCCGCGAGGAAGACGACGCCGAAGCCGGCCAGCACCAGCGCGGAGGCGCCCGCGACGGCAGGCGCGAGACGGTCGACACGCCGGCCAGCCGCGACCAGTCCCGCCGGGAACCCGGTGATCCAGAGCGCGATGCCGCCGAACAGGCCGGCGACCAGCGCGGGGCTCCCCGTCTCGACGACGAGCGACCCCGCCGCCGCGAGCGGCGTCTGTGCGAGGAGGTCCATCTGTCCCGGCGCGAGCAGCGCGACGCCGGCGGTCAGCCAGAACAGCACCTGGTAGGGGTTGGTGAGCGCGAGGACGAACGCGCGGCGAAAGCCCCGCGAACCGGCCTCCGCTGTCGCCTCGTCGTCGGCGAATCCGCTCGCGGCTCGGGCCGACCGCGCCGCGCCGTACGCGAAGTAACACATCAGCAGGCCGCCGACGGCGAGCATCGTGCCCCGGAGCGTCGGCAGACGTCGGACGACGCCGACGACTCCGAGGAGTGTCGCGACCAGAAAGACCGCGTCGGCGGTCATCGCGCCCAGCCCCGCGCGGACACCCGCCGAGAGGCCGTAGACGACGGACTCCTCGGCGATGACGGCGTTCATCGGGCCCGGCGGCGCGGCGAGGGCGAGGCCGAAGGCGACGCCCGCGGCGAGCGAGACGGCGACACCCATCAGGCGTCTGCCGGCTCCGGCTCGCGGTCCTCGTCTTCGGCCCTCCGGACCCGGATCGTCTCCACGACAGACCCGGGGAGGTGGCGCTCGCCCTCTGGGTGGGCGACGACGTAGACGCCGAGCGGAGTCACCTCGCGCACGTCGAGGACGACGCCCGGCTCGACGCCCGCGTCGGCGAGGTCGTCGAGCTCCGACTCGTCGCGGTCGTGCACCCGCGCGACCTCGACCCGGTCGCCGGCGCCGTGGGCCGAGAGCGGCGTCGTGTCGTCCTCGACCGGGTCGAGGTCGGCGGTGGGGATCGGGTCGCCGTGCGGGTCTACCTCCGGGTCGTCCAGCTTCGCGGCCACCCGGCGCTCGAACTCCTCGCTGATGTGGTGTTCCAGCGCGTCCGCTTCGGCGTGGACCTCGCTCCAGTCGTAGTCGAGCGCCTCGGCGAGGTACGCCTCCAGCAGGCGGTGGTGCCGGACGATCTCCAGGGCCACCCGCTCGCCTTCCGTGGTCAGCTCGACGCCCTTGTACTTCTCGCGAGAGACCAGCCCCTGCTCGGCGAGGGTCTCCAGCGCACTCGTCACGGTGGGCGGGGTCTTGCCGGTCGCGTCGGCGACAGCCGACGTCGACACCGGCGGTCCCGACTCCGCCTGAAGCTGGTGGACGATCTTCAGGTAGTCCTCCATGACGTCGCTGAGCATCACCACAGATTCGGGGTCGTCGCGCAAGAACCTGTCCCTCCCCGGTCGGCGACGCCCTCGAACCGGCACGCTGCCCGACCGGAGCACAGGGGTGGAGGCGTCGTCGAGGAGGTCACGGCGGCCCGCCCGGGGAGCGCCGGCACACGGAGCCGCGCCGTCCGGTGGCGATGCGTGTCGGGTGACTACGCTCCGAGAGCGACCAGACCACGTGTGCGAGAGACGCGACGAGCGGCGATACCGGGGTCGGGCGGCACGTCCCGGCACCCGTGGGCGGTGCTGTCGCGGTGGGCCCGTGCCGCCGCCGTCCTCGCCGTGGATCGCAGGTTCACGCACCTGACAGCCGGTGTCGTCTTCGACGGCGTCGTCTCGGTGATCCCCCCGATACTGCTCGCCGTGGCCGTCGCGTCGGACAGGACGACGAGACCGACGGCCGCGTCGACGGCGAGGGCTCGGAGCGAACGACGGTCGCCCGTTCGGGCGTCGGATACGCCGTTTAGCGCCTGCCTCGGCCGCCGGAGACGGCAGATCGTCGCGGAGGGGTGGCTCCCGTCCCGCCTCGGGTCGTCCGTCGCGGGGTCGGAACGGCACGCGTCGCCAGCCGCGGCACCGACGGTGTGCCCGCTCCGGGACCACCGGGCACTCCCGGAGGGGGGAGGGGGCGTACGGGTACCACCAGCCGGGGTGGCTACGCGCCCTGTCCCATCAGGTGCGAGCGCAGCACGTCCGAGGTCTTGAACCCCGAGTTCGGGACGACGAGGACGACGGTTCCGTCGAGATCGTCGGCGCGCTCCCACGCCGCCGCGGCCGCCGCGCCGCCGGCGAGACCGACCTCGACGCCGGTCGTCGACGTCGCCGCGACCGCACCCTCCTGGAGCTCCGCGTCGCCGACGGCGACCACGTCGCCGTCGTGGCGAGAGAGCGCCCGGAGGGCGAGGGCGCCGCCCGCCGGGTCGGGGATCTCCAGTTCGCCGGCGATCGTGTCCGGGTGAGCGGTCGGCTCCGGCGCCGTGACGCCGGCGTCGTGCGCCTCGACGACAGGCGCACAGCCAGCGGGCTGGACCGCGAGGAGGTCCGGCACCGAGTCGGCTAGTCCCAGGTCGACGCGCTCGTGGAACCCCTTCGCGACGCCGACGACGAGCTCGCCGGTACCGACGGGCACGACGACGGCGTCCGGAACGCCGCCGAGGTCGGCGGCTATCTCGTGGGCGACGACCTTCGCCCCCTCGTGGCGGTACGGGGTGTCGAACTCCTGGAGCGAGGTGTGGTCGGCGAGGTCGTCGAGACCCGCAGCCGCGTCGGGGTAGCGCCCGCCGGCGACCCGCATCTCGCCGCCGTGGACGTTCACCATCGCCTTCACCGGCGTCGGGGCGCGCGCGGGAACGAAGCCGTACGACCGGAGGTCGGCGCGCCCGGCGTAGGCCGCGAGCGACTGGGCGGCGTCGCCCGCCGCCGCCAGCGCCAGCGGCTCGGGGTCGTCGTGCGCCGCCGCCGCGCCGACCGCCAGCGACATCCCGCGGTCGACGAACGACCCCGTCGGATTTCGGCCCTCGTCCTTGAGGTAGCACTCTTCGACGCCGATCTCGTCGGCTATCCCCGCTGCCGCGACGAG
The DNA here is from genome assembly GCA_964512675.1 of uncultured Haloferacaceae archaeon. Taxonomy (GTDB): domain Archaea; phylum Halobacteriota; class Halobacteria; order Halobacteriales; family Haloferacaceae; genus A07HB70. Next base: position 34,821 of record CAZEJR010000019.1, read on the forward strand.
CGGCGTCCCGCCCTCGCCGGCGCTCGGGGCCGTGTCGACGGGGACGAGGGCGTCGACGAGGCCGGCGGCGACCTCCGCGGCGTCGACGGCGTCGAGGTCGTACTCCGCGTCGAGTGGGCCACCACACGCCGGACACCGTCCCCCGTCGACGTCTGTCGGCGCCCCGCACTCCGTACACCGTAGTCCCGCGAACGCGTCGGTCCGTGTCACGCCGGCTGTCCGACCGCGACCCTCAAAGCCGTTCCCTCCGGGATCGAAAGTGCTGTGACGACGGCGGCGCGAGTGACGCCGATGGACGGACGAGACGCGCAGGCGCCGCGCGTCGTCGTCGTCGGCGGCGGGCTCGCGGGACTGACCTGTGCCGCGCGGCTCGCGGAGGCGGGCGCGGTCGTGACCGTCGTCGAGCGACGAGAGACGGTCGGCGGGCGCGTGCGGACCGACGAGGTCGACGGCTACCTGCTCGACAGGGGGTTCCAGGTGCTGTTCCCGGCGTACCCCGCCGCACAGACAGAGCTCGACCTGGACGCCCTCGACCTCCGTCCGTTCGCCGCCGGAGCCGTTCTCGCGCGCGCGACCACGGGCGAACGGTCGGTGCTCGCAGACCCGCTGCGCGACCCGCGGGCGCTCCCGGAGAGTCTGCTCAACCGCGAGGTGACGACCGGCGACAAGCTCCGCACGCTCCTCCTGCGCCGCGACGTCGCCCGCCGCGACGAGGACGAGACGTTCGCACGCCCCGACCGGTCGATCCGCGACCACCTCCGCGACTGGGGGTTCTCCGAGCGGTTCGTCGAGCGGTTCGTCGCCCCGTTCTACGGCGGCATAACTCTCGATCGCTCGCTCTCGACGTCGAAGCGGGTGTTCGAGTACACGTTCAAGACGCTGAGCGACGGGCCCGCGACGCTCCCCGCCGACGGGATCGGCGCGATCCCCCGGCAGCTCCGTGACCGGGCCGAGCGCGCCGGCGCGACAGTGACGACGGGCGAGCGTGTCCGGCACGTCTCCCCCGGCGGCGACGGGGCACGCGTCGAGACGGCAGAGCGAACGGTCGAGCCCGACGCCGCCGTCGTCGCCACGGACCCGCCGACCGCGCGAGAGCTGTCCGGCGTCGACGCCGTGCCGACGGAGGGGCCGGGCTCGGTCACGCAGTTCTACACCCTCCCCGGCCACGCGGCGATAGCCACCCGTCGCCGTATCGTCCTGAACGTCGAGGACGCGGCGCCGAACGCGCTCGTCCCGCTCTCCGACGTCGCGCCGGAGTACGCGCCGGGCGACCGACAGCTCCTCTGTGCCACGTTTCTCGCCGACGACGGGGTCGACCCGTTCGAGACGAGCGACGAGGCGCTGGCCGAGCAGACCCGCGAGGCGTTCGCGGCGTGGTACCCCGATCGCGCCGCGAGCGGACTGGAGCGGCTCGAGACCGTCCGGGTGCCGTTCGCGCAGTTCGCACAGCCGCCGGGAGTCCACGAGGGACTGCCGGACGTCGACGACCCGGACGGCGCCGTCTACCTCGCCGGCGACTACACGGAGTGGTCGTCGATACAGGGGGCGCTCCGGAGCGGGCGCCGCGCCGCGGCGGCGGTCTTAGAGTAGCCGGCGGAACTCCCGGAGCTGCGGGAACGGGAGCGCCTCGCCCGCGCCGGGATCCTCGACAACCGGCCGGAGCGCGCCGACGTCACGCACCAGCGGCGACTGAAAGTCGGCGGCGCGGGCGCCGTTGACGACACAGCCGGCGGCGAGCGGACTGAACGCCGGGAGGACGAACAGGTCGGCGCCGCGGTAGACGCCCGTGCCGTAGAGCAGGCAAGGGTGGCGTTCGCCCTCGACCTCGAGCGCCGGGTGGTCGTGGCCGATAGCGTAGCGCGGGGCCTCGCCCGACGGCTCGGCGTGGCCGTGACACACCAGCGTCCCGTCGTCGAGACGGACCTCGTCGGGGACCGGCCCTCCCCAGGCGGCGTCGAGCATCGTATCGTGGTTGCCGGCGAGGGCGACGACGCTCGCGCCGCGGTCACGGACGGCGCCGGCGAGGGCGACGAGCGTCTCGCGCGCGCGCTCGGAGACCTCAGCGAAGGCGTGGAGCACGTCGCCCGCGAAGACGACGGTCGCGGGGTCGAACCGGTCGAGGAGAGCGACCAGGCGCTCGCGGAGGTCGGCGCGCTCACCGAGCGGGAACTCGACGTTCGAGGCCTCGTCGCGACCGACGTGGAGGTCGGCGAGGACGAGAGCGTCGGGGCTGGCGAGGTAGAGCGCGCGATCCGCGACGACGACGGGGGTGCCGAGGTCGAGCATCGCGGCTGGTCAGGCCTCGGCGCCCGCACCGGCGGTCGCGTGGCTCCGTGCGGTGGCGTACGCCTCCCGGACGCGCCTGAACGCGTCCTCGTCGCCGCCGGCGTCCGGGTGAGTCTCCTTCGCCCGGTCGCGGTAGGCGCGCCTGACCGTCGCCGCGTCGGCGTCCGGCTCGAGACCGAGCGCCGCGAACGCCTCCGTGACCGGGTCGTCCGCGGCGCTCGGCGGGTCGACGGCGGGCGTCTCGAACGGGAGGCGCCGACCGAGCGACCAGCCGGGCATCTCGTGCTCGCAGAGGACGGCGGCGACGCCGGCGGACTCCAGCCGGACGTACGCCCGCGCGTCGAAGGTGACGGCCACGTCGCGGTGGAGGAGCCAGAACGCCACCCGGCGACCCTCGACGTCGTGGTCCTCGGCGTAGGGCTCGCCGATCTCGCGCAGGAACGCACGGATCTCCGCCCGCCGGCGCCCTGTGCCGTCCACCCGGTCGGCAGGGTCAGCCGGTCGCCCCGGGAACAGGCGCTCGCCGGCGACGAAGGCGACGGCGGCGACGAGACTCGCCCCGGTCCCGAGCGCGAGGCCGACGAGTAGCCACGGCGGGAGAAGTCCCATCGGTTCCGGGATCACGAGCAGCAATAGCACGTCCGGGCTGAAGAGCTCGTCGGCACACGAGGAACGAGCGGCGAGAGTCGCTCCGGAGCCACGAGACGGCGACGGGCGTCGCCGCTCAGCCGATATATCGTAGGTCGTCGTCCGGCACCGGCGCGTTCGCCTCCTGCATCTCCCGGATACGCCCGACGACCTCCTCCATCTCCTCGGCACGGTCCTCTAGGTCCTCGAACGGCACCGAGACCCCGAGAAGCGCCTCGAGTGCGGCGAGCACGGCCCGCGCGCTCTTCGGGTCGACGAGGTAGCCGCTGGTCTCGCCCATCAGACAGGCGGCGGTGAGGCCGCGGCGCCCGCCGAGTCCGAGGAGCAGACCTGACACGCCGACGATGCCGCCAGCCGGCTCGTTCTCGCGGAACTCGACGTCTGCGGCGGTCAGGCTCTCGCGCATCCCGGCGTCGGTGACGGCGCCGACGACGGCGTGGTCGTCGTCGTCCATCAGCTCGCCCGTCGGGAGGCCACCGAGCGCGTACGCCCGGTCGACGCCGAACGACTCTGCGACGTCGAGGAAGGCGTCGGTCAGGCGGTAGTGGCCCGCGGTCGACCCGGCCTGGTGGTCGCCGGTGAGGACGAGGAGGTCGACGCCGTCTGCGTCGACGGCGTGGAACTCGGCACAGGCGAGGCTCGCGACGCCGTCCTCGACGGCTACCTGTGGCGGGAAGTCGTCGGCGTACACCCGGCGGACGAGGTCGGCGTCGAACTCAGAGGTGAGGTGGTCGGCGACGAGCTTCCCGACGTGGCCGACGCCGGGGAGCCCCTCGACGAGGACCGGGTCGTCGAGCGACGGGTCCGCGACCCGGTCGATCTCGATAGGATCCATCGTGGCTACTCGCGCCGGCGACGCTTAAGAGCGCGGCGGTACTCGCCGTACGGGTCTGCCGGGTCGAACGGCGCCGGCGCGGAGTTCGCCGTCTCGGCGCCGCAGTCGGGACAGGTCTGCCCGAGCGTGTACACCGGTCGGTCGTGACGGGTGCGCCACGCGTCACAGACCCGGATGTCCGACTTCACGGCTACTCCTCGCGGCGCTCGCGGTGGTACTCGGCGGTGCCGTCCGCGCCCTCGATCGCCGTCCGCGCGCGTCTCGCGCTCGCCTCTAGTTCGGTCTCGGCGGTCTTGTAGTCCGGCGCGCGAACCCGGATGCGGTACTCGGGCGCACCGACGTACGACACCGACAGGTCGGTCTCGTCGCCGATCTCGCCGTTGCCCGCCGCCGCCGCGAGCGCGTCGCGGACGGCGTCGACGCCGTCGCCGGTCGGACAGCGCAGGTCGACGTAGCCCGTCACCGTCACGTACGGGACGGAGACGTTCTCGCGGGCCGTCCGGACGACGGCGTCGACGGCGTCGTCGTCGACGTCGACGTCGCCGAGCGCCTCGGCGCCGTGGACCGCAGCCGCCTCAAACGCGTCGTACAGCGTCTCGAACTCCGCCAGCAGCGCCGTGACAACCTCGCGGTAGCGGTCGTCGGCGAGGTCGTCGCCGAACGCGATCGTCATCCACGCGTCGGCCTTCTGCTCGTTTTTCCACTCCTGGATCGTCTCCTTTCGCTGGTGCTCGTTGACGTCCTTTATCGACAGGTCGATCTGCTGGGACTCCTCGTCGATTTCGAGCACCTTCGCGACGACCGTCGACCCCTCCGTGACGTGGTCGCGGACGTTCTTGATCCAGCCGCTCGCGACCTCCGAGACGTGGACGAGGCCGCGCTTTTGCTCGTACTCCTCCAGGTCGACGAACACCCCGAAGTCCTCGATATCGTCGACCTTACCGACGACCAGCTCGCCCGGCTCCGGCCAGCCTGTGTACTGCATACCTGTCGATCGGCGTTCCGTGGGCACAAACGTTTCCATCGGGCGCGTGGCGCAGCCGACACAGACGTCACGGCGGGTCGGCAGACCGGAGACCGATCCGTGGTACACGGGCCGACTGCCGGCACGAGCCGTGTCGGAGGCGCACCGCGTCGTCGTGCGCTACTCGCGTACCTCGACCGTCTCGACGACGTCGCCGGTGAACTGCGCCGTGCCACCCGTCGGCGTCGCGAGTGTCGACCCGCAGACGACGCAGGCGACGGTCGTCGACGCTCGGCCGAACACCGTCTGCTCGTTGCCACAGTCCGGACACTCGACGACGTGGAAGCTCCCCGCCATCGAGCTACTCCTGGAACTCCAGTCGACCGGCGCGCCAGCCCTCGCGCATGTGCGCCGTGCCACACTCGCCACAGCGGTACTTCAGGTTCGTCTTCTTCGTCGGCTTGTCGCCGCCGGGCACCTTCGAGAACTTCCCGGCGTTGCCGACTGTCGACAGCCCGCGCGAGCGCTGGCGGTCGATCCACTTCATGCCCGTCTCGCGCCCGCGGCGAACCTTCTCCACCTCGTGCTCGTGGTGGGCGTCACAGTGCGGACAGTACGTGTTCATCCGGCGCGGCATCTCCATGGTGGCTGAAACTCGCCGTCGCGGCGGAAGAACCGTTCGGTCTCGAGCGGGGTCGCCACACGGACGCGGTGATCGGGAGCCGAAGCGTTCAATTCCGGGCGGCAGCCACCGACTCACGTGGAGAACCTGATCGTCCGCGGCGACCCCGGCATCCGCAAGGGTGCAGTCGTCGAGTACGACGGCGAGGAGCGGATCTGTTTCGCCATCCAGCGACAGGGCGAGTACCACGGCCCCGACGAGATGCAGCTCTGGTGTACCGTGGGCACCGAGGACGAGCGCGAGGACTTCGAGAAGCGGCGGTTCGTCCCCCACTGGCTCGACACCGTCTCTGTCGACGCAGACGCCCTGACCGTCCACAGGGCCCGCGAGGGTTAGCGCGCGGCCAGCGCGTCCCGGTCGACGGCGTACAGCGTCACCGTCTCCGTCTCGACGACCGGGGCGACACCCGCGACCCGGTCGAACGAGACGTCGCCGTAGCGCGCTCGCTCTGCCTCGCCGACCCAGACGTAGTCGACGCCGTACTCGCGCATGAGCGCGACCCGGCGTTCCGGGCTCGCCCGGTACATCTCGTCCGCCGCCCGGACGCGAGCCACGTACGCCGGGCGCCCGCGATAGCCGATCTCGTGGGCCCAGCCCGCCACCGTCGGTACGCCCGTCATGCTCGCCGCCGGCGCGGAGGACCACCTGTACATCCCCGGCGACGCGGGGTACGACCCCTCCGGCGGCGGGATTGCCGTCGCGGGCGCGGAGAGGAGCGTCGGCGTCCCACGGACGTCGTCGAGGTACGCCACCGCGGGCGCGGCACCGGGGTGGCGCTCCGAGACGAACGCCCGCGCGTCGAGCGTCGGGTCGGCCCGGCCCGTCTCGGCGTGGGCCGGGAGCGCCTGCGCGCCGTAGACGAGCGTCGAGCAGAGGAGAGCGCAGGCGGCGAGCGCGGCGAGCGTCTGGCGCGGCGGGCCGTCGAACGAGACGACGGCGGCACGGTCGGTGTTACCGGAGCCGTCGGCTGCCGTCTCGGCTGACACGGGGCGTGTGACACCGGTCGCGCCGCCGAGGCGCGCGAGCGCCGCCGGCCCGGCGACGCCGGCACCGATACCCCACAGCACCCACACCTGCGAGTACGTCTTGAACACCGTGTTCATCCGGAGCGGCCCGGCCTGTTCGACGAGGTAGACGAACTCGACGAGAGTGACGAGCCCGGCGCCGCCGACGAGGAGGACGGCTTCGAACCCTGCGCCGTCGAGCCGGCGCGCGACCCACCCGAGCGCGACGAGCGGCGTCACGAGGACGAGCACCGGCGCCGAGAGCGAGAGGGCGACGAGGGCAGCCCCCGCGACTCCTGCGGCGAGCGGGAGCACCCGTCCCCGCGTCTCCGCGACGAGCGCCGCCCACCCGACGGCGAGGAAGGCGCCGTGAACGACGAGGAGTCCGCCGGCGCTCGACCGCTCGTCTGCCGCGAGGAGCGCGACCGAGCGGTCAGCGGCGGCGTCCGCGGCAGCGCCGAACAGGAACGGCGCGGCGAGGACGCAGGCGACCGTAGCCGCGACGACGACCGGGAGCGCCGCGACGACGGGCCGGACGAGCTCGCCAGCGTGGCCGTCGGGGAGCCGGCGACGGACCGGCGCGGCGGCGGGGGCGGGGAACAGGTCGAGTGGGTCCGTCGGCGAGAGTGCGAGGGTGAGCCAGAGGAGACCGAACGGCGTCGGGAACGACCAGGTGTTCACGACCGCGAGGACGCCCGCGACAGCCGGGACGGCGACGAACGCGAGGAGACGCCGACGGCGGACCTCGTCGGGTGGCGTGACGGCGTAGGCGAGACAGAGCCCGACGACGAGGACGGCGAACGGCGTGCTCGTCATGTGTGCGTGGAGGTCGCCGTTCAGCCACGCGAACAGCGGAAACTCGGTTATACTGCCGGGGATGACGCGGCTGTACTCGAAGTAGTCGAACCGGGCCGCGTCGGCCAGCACCTCGTCCGCGGCCCGGTCGGGGGCGACGACCCGGACGAGCGGTCGCACAGCCGTGTCCGGAAGAGCGACGACGAGGGCGTCGACGGCGGCGAGCAGGTTCGCGGAGAGTCCGACGAGGACAGCCGCCGCCCCGCCGGTCGTCCGGCGGTCCAGTCCACGCCGGGCTCCGAGCGCCGCGGCGACGTCGTAGACCGCGGCGACGAGGGCGGCGTAGACAGCCGCGAGCGCGAGGTTGTACGTCAGGCGCGGCCCGGTGCCGGCGAGGTCGCCGAGCGTCGCCGCGAGCAGGTGGCCGCCGTAGTAGTACGCCACGCGCTCGCCGGCGAACCAGAAGTCCTCCGGCGGGAGGCGGTCGGCGCGGGCGAGCGCCTCGAGCATCCCGTAGTCGAGGAACTTCTCGCCGCCGAGCGGGCCGACAGCGGGGTCGAGCGCCCGGACGGCGACGACGAGCGCGAACGCGACCAGAAAGACGCCCGCGACCTGTCTCGCGGCGCGACGGTCGAGGGGCGGGACAGAGAGCGAGAACGAGACGGGACGGACGCCGACGCCGACGTCGACGGAGAGCACAGCCGCGACGAGGACGAGGAGCGCGAGGCCGGCGAGCGTCGCGTGGACGCCGTACGTGACCTGTCCGACGAGGTACGCCCCCCACCAGATCGTCACGAGCGCGACGGGGAGCGCGAGGCCGGCGCCACGTCCGTCGAGTCGCTCGAACGCGCGGGCGGCGAGCGGCAGACCGAGCCCGGCGAGGAGCGCGAGGACGACGAGCCACCGGGCGACGGCGCCGAACTCCATACCTGTCCGCCGGCTGCCGGTGCCGATAGGCTTTCTGGATACCGAGTCGGACGACTTTTACTGGCGCTCCGGATACGCGGTGGTATGGACGTTGGGGTGGTGCTGCCGGCGTACCGGCCAGACCCCGACCGGCTCGTCCCGTACGCGGCGGCGCTCTGTGAGCGGCTGGACACCGCGGCTGTTCGCGTCGAACTCGACGCCGCCGACGCGGCGACGCGGGCGGCGCTCGACGCCCTCCCAGACCGCGTCGTCGTCGCCGACGCCGACCGACGCCGTGGCAAGGGCGCCGCCGTGACGGCTGGGTTCGAGGCGCTCGACACGGACACCCTCGTCTTTGCCGACGCCGACGGGTCGACACCCGTCGGCTCTCTCGTCCGCGTCGTCGACGCTGTCGTCGACGGCGACGCCGCCCTCGCCGCCGGCTCCCGTCGCCACCCCGACGCGACGGTGGCGAGCCACCAGACGTTCGCGCGGCGGCTCCTCGGCGACGGGTTCGCGTGGCTCGCCCGCCGGCTGCTCGACGTCTCGCTCTACGACTACCAGTGCGGCGCGAAGGCACTCACCGCGGAGGCGTGGGGCGAGGCACGCACGCACCTCAGCGAGCCGGGGTTCGCGTGGGACGTCGAGCTCGTCGCCGTCGTCGACGCCCTCGGGTGGCGCGTCGTCGAGGTGCCCGTCGGCTGGGAGGACCAGCCGAACTCCACCGTCTCGCCGGTTGCCGACACGCTCGGTATCGCCCGCGGGCTCCTCGCAGCGCGCCACCGCGCCCGGCGTCTCCGGGGAGACCGGCTCCACCGCGCGCTCGGGGACGACGAGTCGGCACTCGTCGACGGAGACCGCCTCGACCCCGCAGAGGAATGACCGACCGCCTCGACGCACTCCGGTCGACGGCACGGTTCGGACGGTTCGTCTCCGTCGGGATCGTCGGCGCCACGGTCGACAACGCGACGCTCGTCGTGCTCCGCCTCGGCGCCGGACTGCCAGAACTCCTGGCGAAGGCCGGCGGCGTCGAGGCGGCCATCCTCGTGATGTTCCTGGTCAACGAGCGGTGGACGTTCGCCGACCACGGGGCAGCCGGTCGGCAGCCGTTCCTCCGGCGTCTGCTCACATCTCACGGCGTTCGGGCCGGCGGAGCGGTGGTCCAGCTCGTCGTCTACTGGGTACTGACCAGCCGACTGGACACCACGCTCGTCGTCGGCGGCACGGACCTGTGGTTCCTCGTGGCCAGCCCGCTCGCAATCGGCGCGGCGGTGCTCGTGAACTACGTCGCCGAGAGCCTCTTTACCTGGCGGGTCGGCGCTGGCGGGTGATCCCGACGCCGTCAGGCGGGTCAGACGGGTGGGGATCACAAGTCTTAATCGGCGGCCGAGGCTCGACTCTCGTAGCGGGATGGGATAGCTCGGAGATTCCGCCGGGCTCATAACCCGGAGATCGGTGGTTCAAATCCACCTCCCGCTACTGTCGCTCGACACCACGAGCGAGGCGTCTCGTCGCCGAGCGACGTACGTGCCGAGCGTGCCGTCGTCCGAGTGGATTTGGATCAGGGAGTGGAGTGAGCCACGCGAACGAAACGACCGTGGTTCAAATCCACCTCCCGCTACTGTCACTCGACACCGCGACCGAAGAGCGCGGCTGCCGGGGCCCGTACACCGTGTCGCCGCCCGAGCGGTCGAGCCGGAAGACAGAGCGGGCGGCGTGCGTGAACACCGGAGACCCGCTCCTCGTCTACGTTCCCCCGAACCCCATCCGGCCCCCGGACGACAGGTCCCGGTCCTCCTCGCCGCCGAGGCTGTCGAACGAGAACCCGTCCTCGTCGAGGTAGACCGCGCCGCCGGAGACCGCGACGTCGACGGCGTCGAGCACCGCGCCCTCGCACGGACCGAACGTACACAGCCCGGACTCGCGCGCGAACGTCGCGCCGTGGCGCTGGCAGACGAGTTCGTCGTCGCGGACGAGGGCGCCGTCGCCGGTATCGAGGCGGACGTCGGTCCAGTGCTTGCAGAAGTTGCGATAGGCGACGACGTCGCCGTCGCGGCGGCTCAACACGACCTCGACGGCGTCGCCCCCGTCGTCGTCGCGCATCGTGAACAGGAGGGTGCCGTCTGTCGGCACGTCCGCGACGGAACTGATGGCGTCGTCTGACATCACCCGACTCACGGTCTGGACGGGCAAAAGCGCTGTCAGGCGTCGGCGAGCGGGTCGTCTGCGCCGCCGTGACAGACCGCCTCGACGTGGCGGTCGTACAGGCGTGCGAGCAGCGGCGCGACCGGACCGCCGGGCAGGTCGACGCCGTCGACGGCGGCGACCGGTCGGAGTCCGTCCGCCGTCGCGAGGATCGCCTCGTCTGCCGAGCGCACGTCGTCCGGCGTGTACGCCCCCTCGCGGGTCGGGATCCCCTCGACCGTGGCGAGGTCCAGCGCGAGCGACCGGGCGACCCGCGGCTCGACCGGACCGTCGAGCGACGGAGTGTGGAGTGCGTCGTCGACGAACAGCAGCGCGGCGTCGGCGCCGCCGACGACCCGGTCCTCGGCGTCGAGCACCAGCGCCTCGTCGGCGTCGTAGAGCTCCGCCCGGGCCAGCACGGCGTCGAGGCGCGCGCCGGTCCGGGCGTCCGCGGGCACCGAGCGGTCGGGGACCCGGCGGGGCCGGACCGTCTGGAGGCGCGCCGGGGCGTCCCACGGCGGCGACCCGGCGACCCCGGCGCGGTCACGGGGTCGCGGTCTGACGACGACCGTCGGGTCGGGCTCTGTGGGCGGCGCGAGGCCGCCGCCCGTCCCGCGGGTCACCGACACGGAGAGCAGGGCCTCCTCGACACCCGCCGCGGTCAGGTCGTCGACGCGCGTCCGCAGGTCGTCCGGTGCCGGGATCGAGAGCCGGTCGAGCGACGTCCGGAGGCGGACGGCGTGGGCGTCCCACGCGTGCGGGACGCCGCCGTGAACCCGGACGGGTTCGGCGGCGCTGTCGCCGTAGCGTGCGCCACGGTCGTCGACCGGGAGGGTCGCCTCGTCGGCGGGGACGACCGCGCCGTCGACGTGGTGTATCACGCGGCGCGGTCGCGCGCCCGCTCGACCCACCGCTCGACCCGCGACTCGGCGAGCTCGACAGCCGCCGCGAGTTCGACCGGGTCCGCCGCCGCGAGGTCTGTGACCGTCTCGACGCCCGCGTCGCCGAGACGCGTAGCGTAGGCCGGACCGATGCCACGGACCGTCTCGACGGAGTCGTGCTGGTCGGTCTCCTCGGCTGTCTCGGGCTCTGTCTCGTCGACGGGGGGCTGGACCCCGGCGTCTGACTCGGCGGCACCGCTGGCCTCCGGGTCGACCCGCGGCTCCACCGTCGTCGTCGCCTCCGGTGGCTCCGCCGCCTCGTCCGGCCCGTCGACGTCCGCGTCCACCATCGACCCCGTCGACGCCGTCGCGTCTGTCCCCGACGCAGCCGGCCCGGCTCCGGTCTCGACGTCGGCACTCGTGTCCGACTCGTCGGCACCGCCGGTCTCTGGCTCGGCCTGCGCCCCGGCTGTCGTCGTCTCCGGTGGCTCCGCCGCCTCGTCCGGCCCGTCAGCGTCCTCGTCCGTCGCCGGGCCTGTCGGGGTCGTGGTGTCGCCCCCGGCGGCTGTCGGACCGGCACCGGCCTCGCCGCTCGCGCCGCCTGCCCCGGCGACAGCGTCCGACGAGTCCGCCGACGGCTCGCGTTCGACCGTCACCTTGCCGGTGTCGCCGTGGCGGTCGTCGTCGCCCGACGAGCGCCCGAGGAGTGACCGAATCGTATCGAGGAGTCCCATGAGCGACACGTCGCGGGGTCGAATAAAAAAGCGCGGGGGGGTCAGAGCCGGTCGCGGAGCGCGCGGTTCATCGCCTCGACGGGGGCATCCCGGTCGGTCCAGATCTCGAACGCCTCGACACCCTGGTAGAGGAGCATCCACGCGCCGTCGACAGCCGTCGCGCCCGCGGCACGGGCGTCGCGGAGCAGACGTGTCTCGACGGGGCTGTACACGGCGTCGAGGACCGCGAGACCGGCGTGGAGACAGTCGCCGGGGACCGGGGTGGCGTCTTCGTCCATCCCGACGCTCGTGGCGTTCACGAGGAGGTCCGCGTCCGACAGCCGGTCGGCGAGGCCGTCGAGGCCGCCGGCAGTCGTCTCCGCGCCCACGGCGTCGGCGAGCGAGCGGGCGCGGGCGACGGTGCGGTTGGCGACGTGGACGGCTGCGCCGGCGTCGGCGAGAGCGAACGCCGCTGCCCGACCGGCGCCGCCGGCACCGACGACGACGGCGTCCGCGCCCGACGGGTCGACGTCGTGGCGTGCGAGCGCTCGCGTCACGCCCGCGAGGTCGGTGTTGTGGCCGCGCGGCGGGTCGGCCGAGAGGTCGACGGTGTTGACCGCACCGACCCGCTCGGCGAGCGGGTCGGGGTCGACGTGGCCGAGGACGTCGCGTTTGAACGGAATCGTCACGTTGAGCCCGGCGACGCCGAGCGCGGCGGCGGCCTCGACGGCGGCGCCGGCGTCTGCCGGCTCGAAGGTGACGTACCGGGCGTCGACCCCGAGCGCGTCGTACGCGGCCTCGTGCATCGGGGGCGACAGAGAGTGCTCGACCGGGTCGCCGACGAGCCCGAACACCTGCATATTGTGTGACGGTCGGGACGAGAGATAAACCCCTGACTTCGACGGGCGAGCGCAAGAGATAGGTGCGGGGGTCGTCCCTGTCACGACGTGTTCGACCGGGTCAGGCACCCGCTCGCCGGCGTTGCGTTCGCACTGGCCACGACGCTCCCGTGGCTGGCGACGTGGGTCGGCGCGCGGGCCGGTCTCCCGGTGCCGGCGCCCGAGGCGCTCGGGACCGGCGTCGTCGTCGGATTCAGCGGTCTCGCGGTGCTCGGGGCGTCGTTCCTGCTCGCGTGGGGCGCCGAGACGGCGGAGAAGGACGTCCCGCAGGCGTTCGCCATCGCGGTGCTGGCCGTCCTCGCGGTCGCGCCAGAGTACGCCGTCGACGCGTTGTACGCCTGGAACGCGGGCGCGAACGTCGGCACCGCGGAGGGCGCGCGCGCCGCCAACCTCGCGGTCGCGAACATGACCGGCGCGAACCGAATCCTCATCGGCGTCGGCTGGTCGGCAGTCGCCGTGTTCACCGTCGTCCGCGCCCGGTCGTCGGGCGACCCCGTCGTCGAGGAGCGTGACGGGTTCCTGACGGACGCGGTGATCCTCGACCGTGACCTCTCGACCGAGATGGCCTTTCTCCTCGGCGCGACGGTGTTCGCCTTCTTGGTCCCGCTCTCGCCGACCACGTTCACCGGCGCCGGGCCGGTCGGCGGTATCGGTGTCGTCGACACGCTGGTTCTCGTCGGCCTGTACGCCCTCTACATCGCCATCGTCGTCCGTGGCGGCGTCGGCGAGCACGAGGCGAACGTCGGCGTCCCGGCCTACCTCCAGTCGCTCCCGCGCGGCCCGCGGGTCGCGAGTTCGGCTGCCCTGTTCGTCTACGCCGGCGCGACTGTGTTCGTCGCCGTCGAGCCGTTCGCACACGGCCTCGAGGATCTCGGCCTCCAGTTCGGCATCCCCGAGTTCTTCATGATCCAGTGGGTCGCGCCGCTGGCGAGCGAGAGCCCGGAGCTCATCGTCGTCGCGTACCTCGTCAACAAGGCGCGGTCGACGGCGGGGTTCAACGCGCTCATCTCCTCGAAGCTCAACCAGTGGACGCTGCTCATCGGGACG
>CAZEJR010000020.1:0-45372 GCA_964512675.1 uncultured Haloferacaceae archaeon
CGGTGGGGTGCAGCCTCGGCGTGATACTGGTCCGTGACGTCTGGCACTCGGCGCTGCTGCTCGGCGGTGCCCTGCTGTCGGTCGCGGTCCACTACGTGATGCTCCAGGCGGAGTTCATCGCCGCGATGCAGATTCTCGTCTACGTCGGCGGGGTGCTCATCCTCATCACGTTCGCGGTGATGCTCACCCGCGGGGAGGGTTCGGACGACGGCGAGGCCGACGTCGACACGGACCGGGAGGTCCCCTCGTGACGACCCGTCCACGTCTCCGCCTCGGGTCACACCTCCTCCCGGCGTTCGCGGCGCTGGCGCTGTTCGCCGTCGCCGCGGCGCTCGTGCTCACCTCGACGTTCGGCGCCTCGCAGGGGTTCCCGGCGGACGCGAACGTCGTCGCGAGCGTCGGCCGGGCGATGTTCGGGATCGGGGGAGCGGACGTGCCCGGCGAGAGCTTTCTAGTGGCGTTCCTCGCGATCGCGCTCCTGCTGGACGCCGCCCTCGACGGCTCGCTCCTGCTCGCGAGGCGCGAGGAGGACGGCACGTCGGTCGCGCTGCTCCCGGACGGCGGGCGCCGCGAGGAGGACGACGACTGATGGCGGTCCCGCCGACGTACTATCTGCTCTTGGCTGTCGCGGTGTTCTGTATCGGAGTCGCCGGCGTCCTGACCCGGCAGAACGCTCTGTTCTTTCTGATGTCCGTCGAGCTGATGCTCAACGCCGCGAACATCAACTTCGTCTACTTCTCGCAGTTCTGGGGGAACGTGACGGGACAGACGTTCAGCCTGTTCGTCATCGCCATCGCCGCCGCCGAGGTAGCGGTCGGCATCGGCATCGTGCTGGTGCTGTACCGCAACTTCGACGGCGTGGACGTGACGCGGGCGACGACGATGAGGTGGTGAGATGGCGGGCTTCGACCTCGCACCTCTGATCGTCTTGCTCCCGTTCGTCAGCTTCCTCGTCGCCGTCGGCGCGGCGCTGACGCGGCCCGACGTTCTGCCGAGAGGCGGTGCGCTCCCCGGCGTCGCCGCGACCGCCGGGTCGCTGCTCCTGTCGGCGTGGGTCGCGCTCGCCGTGCTCGGCGGCGGTCGGTCCGCCGAGACCGTCTACGTCTGGTCGGCGTCGCCGGCAGCGGGTGCCCCGGAGCTCGTCTTCTCGGTGCTGCTCGACCCGCTCGCGGCGCTGATGCTCATAGTCGTCTCGCTCGTCGCCCTTCTGGTCCACGTCTTCTCGCTCGGCTACATGAACGACGAGGGCGAGACGGGGCTGCCGCGGTACTACGCCGGGCTCGGTCTGTTCACGGCGTCGATGCTCGGCTTCGTCGTCGCTGGCAACCTGCTGATGGCCTTCGTCTTCTTCGAGCTCGTCGGGCTCTGTTCGTATCTCCTCATCGGCTTCTGGTTTCGCGAACCCGGCCCGCCGAGCGCCGCGAAGAAGGCGTTCTTGGTGACGCGCTTCGGCGACTACTTCTTTCTGGTCGGACTCGTCGGCGTCTTCGCCACCTTCGACACGGCGGCGTTCGCCGGCCCGGAGTCGTTCCCGGTGCTGGCCGAGGCGGCACTCGCCGGCGAGCACTCCGTCCGGACGTTCGGCGTCGACACACAGACGTGGTTCTCGGTACTCGGGCTCCTGATCCTCGGCGGCGTCCTCGGCAAGTCCGCACAGTTCCCGCTCCACACGTGGCTTCCGGACGCGATGGAGGGCCCGACGCCCGTCTCCGCGCTAATCCACGCCGCGACGATGGTCGCCGCGGGGGTGTACCTCGTCGCGCGGGTGTACGGGTTCTACGCCCTGCTCCCGGGCGTTCTGGCGGTCATCGCGCTCGTCGGCGGGTTCACCGCGCTGTTCGCGGCGACGATGGGCGTCGTCAAGCGCGAGATCAAGCAGGTGCTCGCCTACTCGACCATCAGCCAGTACGGCTACATGATGCTCGGGCTGGGTGCGGGCGGCTACGTCGCCGCCACGTTTCACCTGCTCACCCACGCCTTCTTCAAAGCCCTCCTGTTCCTCGGCGCCGGCTCGGTGATAGTCGCGATGCACCACGACGAGGATATGTGGAACATGGGCGGGCTGCGCGAGAAGATGCCCGTCACCTACTACACCTTCCTCGCGGGGTCGCTCGCGCTCGCCGGTATCGTTCCGTTCTCCGGGTTCTGGTCGAAAGACGAGGTGCTGTACGAGGCGCTGATCCACGGTCTCGCCGGGTCGCCCGCGGTGCTCGCTGCGTACGCGATGGGGCTGCTCGCGGTGCTGTTTACCGGCTTCTACACGTTCCGCATGCTCTTGCTCACCTTCCACGGCGACCCGCGGACCGAGTCGGCGAGTAACCCACGCGCCGTCGGCTGGACAGTCAAGACCCCGCTGGTGGTCCTCGGGGTGCTCGCTGCCACCGTCGGCGCCCTGAACGCCGTGCCCGTCCACGAGGCGTTCGGCTTCCCGCCCGAGTACCTCCACGACTGGCTGGCCCACGACGGCGGACGGTCGGCGTTCTCGGCGCTGACGAGCGAGCACTACGGTGAGTTGCTCCCGTACGACTCGGCGGGGGTCTCCTCTGTCGGCGCCGGCCTCGTCTCGCTCGCGTTCGCACTCGTCGGCGCGGGCGCCGCGGTGGTGCTGTACCGCGGTCCGGACCCGGCCCGACACACAGCGCGACTCGGTGCGGTCAAGACGGTCCTGTACAACAACTACTACCAGGACGAGTACCAGGTGTGGCTGGCCACCTCGGTCGTCCAGCCCCTCGCACGGGCCCTCGACGGCGTCGACCAGGGTGTCGTCGACGGCGTGGTAAACGCCGTCTCCTCCGTCTCGCTGTTCTCGGGGCGGCGGCTCCGGTACGTCCAGACCGGCGTGGTGTCGAACTACGCCGCCCTGCTGACGCTGGGGCTGACGGCGCTGGTCGTCGCAGCGGCGCTGGTCGGGGGGTGGTTCGCGTGATGCTGGAGGCGCTGATGGCCGTCACCGCCGCCGCGGCGCTGGTCACCTTCCTCGTCCCGAACGAGTACGCGGGCCGGGCGGCGGCGGTGTTCTCGGTCCTTCCGCTCGTCGGGAGCCTCGTCCTGTGGGGCGGCTTCGCCGGACGCGGCAACGCACTCGTCGACGGCGAGGTAGCCTTCGAGACGACGGCGCCGTGGCTGACACTGGGCGGCTACGAGGTGAGCTGGCACGTCGGTCTCGACGGCGTCTCCCTGCCGCTGGTGGTCCTCACCACGGTCCTGACCACGCTGGCGATCGTCTCCGCGTGGTCGGCGGTCGACGAGCGGCAGTCGCAGTTCTACGGTCTCGTGCTGTTCATGGAGACGACGCTTATCGGCGTGTTCACCGCGCTCGACTTTCTGCTCTGGTTCGTCTTCTGGGAGGCCGTGCTCGTCCCGATGTACCTCCTCATCGGCGTCTGGGGCGGGCCGCGCCGGAAGTACGCCGCGATCAAGTTCTTCGTCTACACGAACGTCGCGTCGCTGGCGATGTTCATCGGCTTCGTCGCTCTCGTCCTCGCGGCACCGGTCCAGACGTTCGACCTCCCGACCGTCGCGGCGGCGCTGCGTGGCGAGCAGATATCGGCGCTGTTCGGCCTGTCGCCGGGCGCTCTGCGGACCGTCGCGTTCGTCGTGATGTTCGTCGGCTTCGGCGTGAAGGTGCCCGTCGTCCCGTTTCACACGTGGCTGCCGGACGCCCACGTCGAGGCGCCGTCGCCCGTCTCGGTACTCTTAGCGGGCGTCCTGCTGAAGATGGGGACGTACGCCCTGCTCCGGTACAACTTCACGATGCTGCCAGAGACGGCGGTGGCGCTTGCGGTCCCAATCGCCGTCGTCGCGGTCCTGTCGGTGCTGTACGGCGCGATGCTCGCGACGGCACAGGAGGACCTGAAGCGCATCGTCGCGTACTCCTCTGTCTCCTCGATGGGCTACGTCATCCTCGGCCTCGTCGCCTACACGCTGTACGGCGTCGGGGGCGCGACGTTCCAGATGGTCGCCCACGGCCTCATTTCGGGGCTGATGTTCATGGCCGTCGGCGTACTCTACCACTCGACGCACACCCGGATGGTGGGCGACATGAGCGGGATGGCCGACCGGATGCCGGTGACGACGGGCATCCTCGTCGCGGGCGCGTTCGGCTACATGGGCCTGCCGCTGATGGCCGGGTTCGCGGGCGAGTTCTTCGTCTTCGTCGGGTCGTTCGCGTCCACGACCCTCCCCTTCGCGCCCGTGTTCACCGCGGCGGCGATGTTCGGCATCGTCGTCGTGGCGGGCTACCTGCTGCTGGCGATGCAGCGCACGCTGTTCGGCCCCTTCCGGCTGGACACCGACTACGAGGTCGACGAGGCGCCGCTCCGCGACACCGCGCCGCTCGCGGCTCTCTTGGCCTGTATCGTCGCTCTCGGCGTCGCCCCGGACCTCCTGTTCGGGATCATAAAGGACGCGGTCGTCCCGATCCTCCAGGGAGGCGGACTGTAGGTGCTCGACGTCCCGCTCCAGACGGTGCCGGGTGTCGTCGACGGACTCGTGCCCGCCGTCGTCTTGGGCCTCACGGCGCTTACCCTCCTCGTCGTCGACACGATTCGTCCCGGCGCGACGAGCCTCGCGCTCCTCGCTGGCGTCAGCACCGCGGGGTCGCTCGTCGCGTTCGGCGTCGCGGCCGCGCTTCTCGCCGGCGGTGTCGAGCCGACGGCGGTGTACGGCGACGCGATAGTGCTCGACGGGACCAGCCTCTTCTTTACGCTCGTGTTCGCGAGCGTCACGGCGCTGGTGTCGGTCGCGTCGTACGACTACCTGCGCAGATACGACTACCGCGGGGCGTTCTACGCGCTGGTGCTGTTCTCCGCGACGGGCATGAGCCTCATGGCTGCCGCGAACTCGCTGGCGACGGCGTTCGTCGCGCTGGAACTCACGTCTCTGCCGTCGTACGCCCTCGTCGCCTTCCTCAAGCGAAACCGGGGGAGTAGCGAGGCGGGCCTGAAGTACTTCCTCGTCGGAGCGGTGTCGTCCGCGGTGCTCGTCTTCGGGATCTCGCTCGTCTACGCCGCGACCGGCGCGCTCACCTTCGACGCCGTCGCAGCGGGTCTGGCGTCGGCGGACGGTCTCGTCGGTATCGTCGGCCTCGGCGTCGTGATGATCGCCGGCGGGATGGCGTTCAAGACGGCTGCGGTCCCCTTTCACTTCTGGGCGCCCGAGGCCTACGAGGGCGCGCCAGCCCCGGTCAGCGCCTTCCTCTCCTCGGCGTCGAAGGCCGCCGGGTTCGCGCTCGCGTTCCGGGTGTTCGTCGGCGCGTTCCCGCTCGGGGTTCTCGTCCCGATGGGCGTCGACTGGGTGGTCGTGTTTCAGGTGCTCGCCGTCGTGACGATGACGCTCGGGAACTTCGCCGCGGCGACACAGGAGAACGTCAAGCGGATGCTCGCGTACTCCTCGATCGGCCACGCGGGCTACGCGCTGATCGGCCTCGCCGCGCTGTCGGCAGACGGGCCGAACGGCGCCGTCCTCGGCGCGTCGATGGCGCACCTGTTCGTCTACGGATTCATGAACACCGGCGCGTTCCTGTTCGTCGCGATGGTCGAACACTGGGAGGTCGGCCGGACGTTCGAGGACTACAACGGTCTCGCGACGCAGGCACCGATGGCCTCCGTCGCGATGACGGTGTTCATGTTCTCGCTGGCGGGGCTCCCGCCGTTCGGCGGGTTCTTCTCGAAGTACGCGCTGTTCTACGCCGCCGTCGACAGCGGATTCTGGTGGCTGGCCGCGGTCGGGGCCGTCAACTCTGCCCTCAGCCTGTTCTACTACTCGCGGGTGGTGAAGGCGCTCTGGATCGAGGAGCCGGCGACCGGCCTCTCGCTGGGCGCCCGACCGGTCGGCCTCTACGTCGCGGTCGTCGGCGCGGCGCTCGGGACGCTCCTGCTCCTCCCGGCGTTCGGGCCGGTCGTCGAGACGGCACAGACCGTCGCCGCGACGCTGTTCTAGCCGGCGAGGACGCGACTCACCGCCTCCGCCGCCTCCTCCGCGGACCGGAGCGAGATGTCGTCGACGGTGAAGAAGAGTCCGTGGTCCGCCTCGGTGACCCGGACGAGGAAGCCGTTCTGAAACGCACGGACGGTGTAGCGGTACCCCCCGAGCTCCGAGCCGCGGTAGGCGGTGCGTGCCCGGAAGCCGACCGACTCGTGCTCGACGAAGCCGGTGAGGTCGGCGTCGCTGTCGAGGCCCGCACGGAGATAGACCTGGTCGTACGCCTCCGCAGTAAAGTAGGTCACGCTACGGAGCGAGTCGCCGACGGCGGTCCGGGCGGCGGCGACGAGTCGGCTCTCGAGTTCCTCGTCGGCGAGTCCGACGTCGTGGCGCATGTGACGTGGTGACGCGGCTACCGCCAATAACTCTACTCCCTCGACGAGTGCGGCAGTCTTATCGCCGCCCCGGACGAACGGAAAGTCGTGCGACGGCTCGTTCTCGGCGCCGCCGGCGCCGCCGACCGGGTCGCCGGGATGCTCTCGACGTGGCCGGGCGACCTCGTCGTCGTCGCCGACGAGTCGACGGCGGACGACCTCCCGACCGCCGTCGACGTGCGGACCGGTGACCCGGCGGCGCTCGACGACGCGCCGGACGGCGTCGAGAGCGTCTACGTCGCCGCCGGCGCGGAGACTCCTCGCGTCGCTCGTGCGGCGCGCGACCGTTACCCCGACGCCCTGCTCGTCGTCCAGCGTGACGCGGACGCCGGGTGGTCGGTCGACGGCCTCGCCGACCGGGTCGTGGACGCGCACCGCGCCGTCGGTGAGGCCGTCGTCGACGCCGTGACGGGCGAGGGGAGCAGCCGGCTCCGGCGGCTCCGCGAGGTGCTCGTCGGCGTCGACGGGCCGCTCGCGGTCGTCACACACGACAATCCCGACCCGGACGCGATCGGGGCGGCGCTGGCGCTCGCCGACGTCGCGCGGTCGATGGGTGTCGACGCGGTGCCGTGTTACGGCGGCGAGATCAGCCACCAGGAGACCCGCGCGCTGGTCAACCTCCTCGGGCTCGACCTGCGTCGCCTCCGGAACGGCGAGATCGACGAGTTCGGTGGCGTGGCGCTCGTCGACCACTCCCGGCCCGGAGTGAACGACAGTCTCGACCCGGACGTCCCGGTCGACGTCGTCGTCGACCACCATCCGCCGCGCGAGCCGGTGTCGGCGGCGTTCGTCGACGTCCGGGCCGAAGCCGGCGCGACGAGTACGCTCCTGGTCGACTATCTCGAGGGCTACGGCATCGAGCCGCCGCCGGCGACGGCGACGGCGCTCCTGTTCGGCATCTGGGTCGACACCCGGACGTTCGTTCGCGAGACGAGCGAACGCGACTTCGAGGCCGCCGCGTTCCTCCTGCCCCACGTCGACGAGACGGTGCTCGACCGGGCCGAGTCGCCGTCCTTCCGCCCGGACGTGATAGACGTCCTCGCGCGGGCCACAGCGGCGCGAGAGATGCGCGACGGCGCGCTCGCGGCGGGCGTCGGGACGATACGCGAGAAGGACGCGCTCGCGCAGGCCGCGGACTTCCTGCTCGGGATGGAGGGCGTCGAGACGACGATCGTCTACGGGATGCTCGACGACACTGTCCACGCCTCTGGCCGCGCCCGTGGCGGCAGCGTCGACGTCGGGGAGACGTTCCGCGACGCGTTCGACCAGGTCGGATCGGCCGGCGGCCACGCCGACATGGCGGGCGCACAGATCTCGCTCGGCGTCTGGGGCGACGTCGAGACGGACGACGACCTGTGGTCGGTCGTCGACGACGTGGTCTCCGACCGGTTTTTCGAGGCGCTGGCGAC
This sequence comes from uncultured Haloferacaceae archaeon, assembly GCA_964512675.1. Classification (GTDB taxonomy): domain Archaea; phylum Halobacteriota; class Halobacteria; order Halobacteriales; family Haloferacaceae; genus A07HB70. Next base: position 7,766 of record CAZEJR010000020.1, read on the forward strand.
GGCGCCGTCGGCACCACGGCGGTCGGCTGCCGCGGAGATGACGCTCGAGTCGCCACACGAGGGGTCTGACGGATAGCCGACGGCGGGGGCGATACTTTTATATACAGACCACCTACCCCCGGCATGGACGAGACGCCTACCGTCGGGGACTACATGACTCGGGACGTCGCGACGGTCGCTCCCGACGAAACTGTTCAGGAGGTGACAGACCAGATCGTCGAGAGCGAGGACCACGACGGCTTCCCGGTCTGTGACGGCCGCCGGGTCGAAGGGTTCGTCTCCGCGCGAGACCTGCTCCTCGCCGACGACGCCGCCCGTATCTTCACCGTGATGACCGAGGACATAATCGTCGCCCACCCCGACATGGAGGTACCCGACGCCGCGCGGGTGATCCTCCGCTCGGGTATCCAGAAACTCCCGGTCGTCGACGACGCCAACAACCTCGTCGGTATCATCTCGAACGCCGACGTGGTCCGGTCACACATCGAGCGCGCGACGCCCGAGAAGGTCGGCAAGCTGATGCGGACGCTGGAGCGCATCCACGACGTCGACGTCGAACAGGAGCGCCGCACCGTCGAACTCGCACGGCTCACGCCGACCCAGACCCGGGTGTACGCCGACGAGCTCGAAGGGCGGAGCTACGAGCTCGAGCGGGGGCTGGCCGAACCGCTCGTCGTCATCGACAGCGACGGTGACCTCCTCCTCGCCGACGGTCACCACCGCGTGATGGCGGCGAGCCGTCTCGACGTCGACGAGATGGACGCCTACGTCGTCGTCCTGCCACGCGACGTCGACCCCGGTATCGCCCGGACCGCAGAGCGCGAGGGGCTGGCGGACCTCGACGACGTCGAGGTGGTCGACTACGCCCACCACCCGCTGGTCGAGACGACCCACCGTCTCCAGTAGTCACGCCTCGTCGCGCCACTCCGCGGCCAGCCGCTCTGCGGTCTCTCTGTCCGGACACCGGTCGCGGCAGTACGCCCGCCCCTCCGGCGCCTGCTCCAGCCGGTCGTACCGCACCACGACCTGTCCGTCGGGGCGCTCGCGAACCCGGACCGTCGCCAGTCCGTCGCGGCGCGTCCACTCGTCGACCGACCCCTCGCGCGTCCGCTCCCACTCCATACCCCTCACCCGACCGCCGGGGACTCGGCTCCGTCGGTTCCGGCGAACAGCGCGAGGTCCGGCGCGAGTCGGCCGAGCACCGCGACCGCGTACGCCCGCAGGTAGACGACGACGGGGGTACGGACCACCTGGAGCAGGGCGACGACGGCGAGGGCGAACAGCGCCGTCAGCGCGACGAGCACCCCGAGTTCGGCGAACGAGAGCGCTCCGCCCGCGGCGGCGAGCGTCGCCGCGCCCGCGGCAGCGAACGGGATCCCGACGACGAGGGCGACTAGCCCCCCGACGACGCCGACGCCGACGCCCGCGGCGACGCCGAGGACGACCCGCACGAGCAGGTAGAGCCCGGCGTCGACGGGGTTGTCGACGAGGACCGGCAGCACGCGCCGCCAGCCCGCGAGCGGTCCGGCGACCCCGCTCGCCAACACCGCGGGGACGACGAGGTCGGCGGTGAGCGTCAGTACACCCCACGACACCGAGGCGACGACGCCGGCGAACAGGAGCGCCGGGACCGCGAGCAGTCCGAGCGCGGCGTCGCCGGTCAGCGCGCCCCGAACGACCAGCGCGAGCGGACCGAGACCGACGACGGCGGCGAGGCCGACGACGGCGACGCGGAACAGGAACAGCCGTGCCCCACGGCGTGCGTACCGGTGCGCACTCGCGCGCAGGCCGACCTCGCCGTCGCGGAGCGCTCCGACGATGGCGAACTCGGCGACGGAGCCGACGAGAGCGTAGGCGAGGACGGCGACGAGGGAGACGGCGAGCAGCCGGACTGCGGTCCCCGTGGTCGGGAGCACGCCCGGCCCGAGTGCGAGATCCGGCGGTCCCGGGAGCACACCGGTGCCGCCCGTCGTCGGCAGCGCCCTCTGGAGGTTCCCGCCGGTGCTTCCGGTGCCGCCGGCGCCGCCGACGAACGCCGTCAGGACCGCGAGCCGGAGCCACCGGCCGACGTCGGGCGGCCAGAGCAGCGCCGCCGCGCGCCCGCGGGCCTCCTCTAGTGCGCCGAGAGCCGGGCGAGCCACGCCAACGGGTCGGGCCGGCGCGCGGTTCAAACCCGCGGTCGGGGGGTCTAAACCCCCGGCGGACCCGGACGACAGCGTGTCCGACCCTCACGCCTCCCGGCTGGACCGGGCCCGCGCGGCACTCGGCGAGCGCGGCGACCGCGCGCTGGTCCTCTCTCCCGGCCCGAACGCCCGCTACCTGACCGGCCTCGCCGCCGAGCAGTCCGAGCGGCAGTTTCTGGTCGCCGTCCCGCACGACGACGCGCCGGCGGCGCTGGTCCCGGAGTTAGCAGCCGCGAGCGCCCGCGACGCGCCCGGCCTCGCCGCCGACCGGCTGTGGACGTGGAGCGACGACGACGACCCGCACGCGGCGCTCGCGGCGTTCGCCGCCGGCGGCCTCGGAACCGGGCCGGGCCGTCTCCTGGTCGACGACCGGCTCTGGGCGCGTCACCTGCTCGCGCTCCGCGACGTCGTCGACGCGCCGCTCGGCCTCGCGGGTGAGGTCTGTGGCCCGCTCCGCGTCCGGAAGGACGACGCCGAGCGCGACGCGCTCCGACGGGCCGCCGGACTGGCCGACGGCGTAGCCGGGCGGCTGCGCAGCCGCGGCGCCGACGTCGTCGGGACGACAGAGCGCGACCTGGCCCGCGAGATCGAACGGCTACTCGGCGAAGCCGGCGGCGAGGGCGTCCCGTTCGACCCCGTCGTCGCGGCGGGACCGAACGGCGCACGACCCCACCACACGCCGACCGACCGGGTGATCGAGGCGGGCGACCCGGTCGTCCTCGACTTCGGGACGCGCGTCGACGGCTACCCGAGCGACCAGACCCGGACGCTCGTGTTCGGCGGCGAGCCGTCGGCGCGGGTCCGCGCGGTCCACGACGTCGTGTGCGAGGCCCAGCGCGCGGGTGTCGCGGCGGTCGAACCGGGCGCGCGGGCGGGCGACGTCGACGCCGCGGCGCGCGCGGTGATCGAGGCCGCGGGCTACGGCGACGCGTTCGTCCACCGGACCGGCCACGGCGTCGGCCTCGAAGTTCACGAGGAGCCGTACGTCGCGAGCGGGTCGGAGCGGCGGCTAGAGCCAGGGATGGTCTTCAGCGTCGAGCCGGGGGTCTACCTCGACGGCGCGTTCGGGGTCAGAATCGAGGACCTCGTGGTCGTCACCGACGAGGGGTGTGAGCGGCTGAACCGGACGCCGCGCGGGCCGGAGACCGGCGACGCCAGTTAGTGGTCGTGGCCAATCGCGTCGGTCAGCGAGACGCCGAACCGCTCCTCGAAGACGTCCTCCATGTGGGCGTTCAGCGCGTCGAGGTCGGCGGGCACCTCGTCCTGCGAGTGGTGGACGACGGCGTGGGTCTGCTGGGCGAACGCCTGGACGACGAAGTCGGCCACGACGGCGGTGGTCGCCTCGCCCTGCTCGGTGAACACGTCCGCGAGGCCAGCCGGGAGTGCGACCGTCTCGGTCGTGCCGTCCGGTCCTTCGACTGTGAACGTCTCGGTCGCCTGGGGGTCGTCTGCCATACCTCACGGACGCGCGGGAGAGGGAAGTGCCTGTGGGTGGTGCGCGTGCGGCGTGCGCGACGGGCCGTGACGGAGACGACCCGACCACCGACGGCTCGGTCAGTCGTCTGCGGGAACCTCTGTCGACCCGGCGGCCTGGGTCTCCCTGTCGACGTCGTCGAGGTAGTCGTCGGCGTCGAGCGCCGCCTCGACGCCCATCCCGCCCGCCGTCGCGGCCTGCTGGTAGTGAAAGTCGACCACGTCGCCGGCGGCGAACAGGCCGTCGACGCCCGTCGCCGTCTGGTCGGCACCCCGGCCGCCCTCGGTCAGGACGTAGCCCGCGTCGTCTAACTTGACGCCCGTCCCCTCGAGGTAGCCGGTGTTCGGGTCGTGGCCGATCGCGTAGAACACCGCGCCGGCGTCGAACTCGAATCGTTCGGTCTCGGGGTCGTCGAGTCTGTCCGTCGGGTGCCCTTCGGGGTGTCGGACCAGGTCGAGGTGGTCGACCCCGTCCTCGCGCGACCCGTGTATCTCGACGAGTTCGGTGTTGAGCAGGACTTCGATCGCCCCGTCGTCGACCTGTTCGGCCACGCGGTCGACCCAGTAGTCTTCCGCGCGGAACTCCTCGCGCCGGTGGACCATGTAGACGGTGTCGGCGAACGTCGTCAGGAACGACGCCTCCTCGCAGGCGGCGTCGCCGCCGCCGACGACGACGATATCCTCGCCGCGGAAGAACGCGCCGTCACAGGTCGCACACGTCGAGACGCCGTAGCCCATCATCTCGTCTTCGCCGGGGACGCCGAGGGTACGGGCGCTCGCGCCGGACGCCGCGATGACAGCGTCCGCGGTGATCCGCTCTCCGGAGCCGAGGTCGACGACGAACGGGCGTCCGTTCGCGCCGACGTCCGCGACGACCCCGTTTCGGATCTCGGCCCCGAACCGCTCGGCCTGCTCTTTCATCCGGTCGATCAGGTCCGGACCGCTGATCCCCTCGGGGAACCCCGGGTAGTTCTCCACCTCGGTCGTGAGTGTCAGCTGTCCGCCCGGCTCCGGCCCCTCGAACACCACCGGGTCGTTGTTCGACCGTGCCGCGTAGACCGCGGCGCTCAGGCCAGCGATGCCCGACCCGGCGATGACCAGCCGGTGGTGTTCGGTTCCCTCGACGTGGTTCTGACTCATACCGACCTCTCAGTTCCGGGTCCGTCTTAATCTTGCGCGTCGACGCGCGGCGACGACCAGACCGTCTTTCTGCCTCCCGCTCGAACGCAGAGCCATGCCAGCCGACCTCGTCGAGAAGACGGACCGATACGAACGGATGCTCGCGGACGCGCTCGCGGCCGTCGAGCCGACGGCGCCGCCCGAGTCGCCGCTCGGCGAGGCCGCCGCGGCCTGTGCGGAGATGGCGGGGGCGTACCTCGACGACGGTCGGCACTTCCGCGACGAGGACGACCCGGTGAACGCGCTCGCGGCCTTCGCCTACGGTCACGGATGGCTCGACTGTGGCGTCAGGGTCGGCCTCTTCGACGTCCCCGACGAGTCCGCACGCCTGTTCACGAACTGACCCGGTCGCCGAGCGTACGGGCGCCGTCAGCGGGGGCGGCGACGCGCTTACCAGACCACGGCCCGTATGTCTTCGCGATGGACTCGGTGCTCTGGTACGTGCTGACGGGGACACGAGGCGGCGACAACCGCGCCCGCGTCCTCGCCGCCGTCGCCGAGCGCCCGCGCAATCCGAACCGTCTCGCCGAGGCGCTCGATCTCGACTACAAGACCGTCCGGCACCACCTCGACGTGCTGGTCGAACACGACATCGTCGCGTCGAGCGGCGACGAGTACGGCGCGGTGTACGGCCCGACCGACCGCGCCCGCGAACACTGGGACGTCGTCGAGGAGATCCTCACGGAGATCGGCGTCGACGTCGACCTCAGTCGCGACTGATCCGGTACGACGGCCCGTCCGGCCCGTCCTCTACCTCGACGCCCGCGTCGACGAGGGCGTCGCGCAGGTCGTCGGCCCGTTCGTAGTCGCCGGCCTCGCGTGCGCGCTCCCGGACCGTCAGCACCCGCTCGACGAGGTCGGTCGCGAGGTCCGCCGCCCCCGGTGTCGGCGCGTCGAACTGGAGGCCGAACACGTCGCCGCCGAGTTCGTCGAACGCCTCGACCGCGCGGCGCAGGCCACGGTAGTCGTACGGGCTGTCGGCCTCGACGTGGCGGTTCGTCGCCGCCGCCAGGTCCGAGAGCGCCGCCGACGCCGCCCGGACGTTCAGGTCGTCGTCCATCGCCTCGCGGAACCGCTCGCGGGCCCCGTCGACGGCGGCGCGCAGGGTTTCGTCGGCTACCTTCGAGCGGGCGTCGACGGAGTCACAGGCCTCGACTGCGGCGTCGTACGCCCGCGACAGGCGCTCCCAGCGCTCCTCTGCCTCGGCCAGCGCGTCCTCCGAGTAGGTCTGGCGCGTGTCGTAGGCGGCACCGAGGTAGAACGTCCGGAGGACGTTCGGCCCGTACCGCTCTATCGCCTCCGGGACGGTCAGGAAGTTGCCGAGCGACGAGGACATCTTCTCGCCCTCTCGCTCCAGGAGGCCGACGTGGAGCCAGTAGCGTGCGAACTGCTGGCCGGTCGCGGCCTCGCTCTGTGCCACCTCGTTCTCGTGGTGCGGGAAGACGAGATCCCGCCCGCCCATGTGGACGTCGACGGTGTCGCCGAGGTGTGTCGTCGCCATCGCAGAGCACTCGACGTGCCAGCCCGGTCGCCCCTCGCCCCACGGCGAGTCCCACGTCTCGGCGCCCGCGGCTGCGGTCTCCGGGTCGACGTCAGCCGTCGCGTGCTCTTGCACCGCTCCGGGGTCGACACCGCCGGCCTTCCAGAGCGCGAAGTCTGCCGGCGACCGCTTCTCCGCGCGCTCGTCGGGGTCGCCCTGTGCCTCCAGGTCGTCGACCGACTGGTTCGAGAGCGCGCCGTAGTCGGCGAACGCCGAGACGTCGAAGTAGACCGAGCCGTTCGACTCGTAGGCGTACCCCCGGTCGAGCAGCCGCTCGACCAGGTCTATCACCTCCGGAACGTGTTCGGACACCCGCGGGTACACCTCGGCGCGCCGGAGGTTCAGCCCGCGCATGCTCGCGAGGACGCGCCCGGTGAACCGCTCTGCGACCGCGCGCTCGTCGTCGCCACACTCGCCGACGCGGGCGACGATCTTCTCGTTCACGTCCGTGACGTTCTCGACGTGGCGGACACCCCACCCCTCGTGGTCGAGCCAGCGGTGGAGGACGTCCGCGTGGACCCACACCCGGGCGTGGCCGAGGTGGGGCTCGTCCGAGACGGTCAGCCCACAGACGTACAGGGTCACGTCGCCGTCTGCCTCGAACGTCTCCCGTTCGCCCGTCAGCGTGTTGGCCACGGACAGTGCCATCGTCCGTGATCCCCGCGGGTCGACTTTCAACCCGTCGGAACCGCGTCGAGCGCCGCCTCGACGGCGCGCAGCGCCGCGGTTCGGTCGTCGTCCGCGACGACGACGACGAGCGCGCCGTCCGCGACACCCGCGGCGCCGACGCCGACCCCGGCCACCCGAAGGCGTCCGAGAACCGTCTCCAGCGCCCGCGGGTCAACCTCGCCCGTCGCGAGCAGTGCCGTCCGGTCGTCGTCTGCCTCGCCGAGCGAGACACCCCCGACCGCGAGCAGCGGGTCGGTGTCGACGGGGCCGACGCCGCGCCGGAGGCGGACGGTCGCGCGCCGTGTTGCCCGCTCGACCGGCGGCAGGTCGTCGGCGAACCGACGGAGCGCCGTCGCGACGGTGTCGGGGTCGGGATCGGGGTCGGTGTCAGTGTCGCTCGACACGTCGTCGAGCACCAGGTCGGCGGCGCGGCGGTGGGTGAGCACGCCCGCCCGGAGCGCGTCGTAGAGGAACGGGCGCGCCCGGACGGCGGCACGTGCCTCGGCGGCGAGTGTCGTCACGCCGGGCCGTCGGCGCGGGCGGCAAAGAGCGCCCCGGGAGCGAAGTCGATTTGTGCCTCGCGGGCCTACACCGACTGTGACCGACAGTCGCTCGCAGGCGCTCGTCGTCGTCGCACACGGCTCGCACCTCAACCCCGACTCCAGCGCGCCGGCGAACGAGCACGCAGACACCGTCCGGGCGTCCGGCGCGTTCGACGAGGTTCGCACGGGGTTCTGGAAGGAGGAGCCGTCGCTCCGCGAGGTGCTCCGTACCGTCCAGGCCGACGAGGCCTACGTCGTTCCGCTGTTCATCAGCGAGGGCTACTTCACCGAGCAGGTGATCCCCCGCGAACTCCGCCTCGACGGCTGGGACGTCTCTGCGTGGAACTCCGACGGGCTGAGCGCCGACTCGGCGACGCTGACCGCGGGTGACGTCGAGAAGACCGTTCACTACTGCGGTCCGGTCGGTACCCACGGGTCGTTCACGGACGTGCTGGTGCGCCGCGCGGAGTCGGTGACGGGCGACCCCGGCGTCGGACCGGAGTTCGGCCTCGCCGTCGTCGGCCACGGCACCGAGCGCAACGAGAACTCCGCGAAGGCGATCGAGTACCACGCCGACCGGATCGGCGAACTCGGGCGGTTCGACGAGGTGCAGGCGCTGTACATGGACGAGGAGCCGGAGGTCGACGACGTGACCGACCACTTCGAGAGCGAGGATATCGTCGTGGTCCCGCTGTTCGTCTCCGACGGCTTCCACACCCAGGAGGACATCCCCGAGGATATGGGACTCACCGACGACTACCGGACGGGCTACGACGTCCCCGAAGCGGTCGACGGCCACCGGGTCTGGTACGCCGGCGCCGTCGGCACCGAGAGCCTGACCGCAGACGTCATCCTCGAGCGCGCGGCAGACGCCGGCGCCGACGTCGGCGACGCCGTCGAGCGGGTGCGCGAGTCGACCGCCCCGGAGCCGGCCGACGACTGATCGACAGGCTTTGTGTCGGGCCGCGGGTAGTCGACCCATGGACACAGAACGCCGACTGGACGCCCTCGTCGGCGCCGTCGCGGACGGGCCGGTCGACTGCGACGGCCTCCGGGTCGAGCGAATCGGCGACGGCTACGCCCTCGAGACGCCCGAGAGTCGACGCGAGGAGATAGACGAGGCGACGCTTCGGGAGACGCTCGCCGCGCACGAGCGGCTGCTCGACAACTGGTGGGCGTGGCATCGCCTCGACGGGAGCCGCCGGGCGTTCCTCCGGTGGGTCGAAGCCGCCGACGAACACCCCGTCGACGAGCGGTACGACGCGCTTGACGACGGTCTGACAGCCGGATGGGGAGAGCTGTGGATCCGCGTCGCGCTTGACGACGACGGACGGCGCCGGTACGAACTCCGGCACGCCGACGACGCCGACGCCGACCCGGACGACCTGACGGCCTTCGACGGCCCGCTGGACCTGCGCCGACCGCTGAAGTTCGACGACGACGACCGCTACCGGCCGCTGAAGACGGCACCGAACGCTCCGACGGGCTGGCGGCTCGGCGGGCTCACCGGACGGGACTGTGCCGAGGCCGTCGACGTCGCCTACCCCGCGACCGTGGCGAACTGGCACCGCGAGCGGACGGGCGACCTCGACGTCACCCACTGGCGGGAGACGACGGAGCGACAGACGGGAATCTACGGCGTCGTCGAGGAGCTCCCCCGCGAGGCCGTCGAGTGGGTCGCCGAGGCGGCCTGTGTCGACTCGCAGTGTCTCAAGCGCCGCGAGTGGGAGTACGACGGCGACGACACGCTGGCCGTCGACGGCGGCGACGGGCGGTTTCCCTGCCGCGAGCCGTGCTCGCTCGTCGTCGCGGCGGCGCGCAAGTGGACGACCCTGGAGCGCGAGGCCGAACAGACCTACGAGTTCACGCTGACGCCGAGCGAGAAGGCGCAGGTCGAGGCCGTCATCGACGCCGTGGCCGACGGCGAGACCGACGACATCCGCGAGGCAGACGTCTACGAAGGCGCGAACCGCTACCGGGCGCGGTATCTCCGGGCAAAGCGGATGGACGACGAGGGGAACCTCTGTGGCGTGCCGACGGAGCCGGACGACTAGCGGACCGAGAGCACGACGGCTACGAGCGCGGCGACGACGACGACGCCCGCACCGACGGTCACGAACTCGTCGTCGACGTAGACCGCCGCCGCGGCGGCGAGGAGGACAGCGCCGCCCGCGACGGCGAGCAGCTGGACCGGGAGGTTACTCTCCTCGTCGGGGGCGCTCTCCACGGCGGCGCGCCCGGCACCGCCCTGTGGCTCGGCGAGGTCTTCGCCGACGGGAACCTCGTTCGCCCCCTCGAACGGCTCGACGGCGACGTCGACGCGCGTCTCCTTGCCGCCGTAGCCGGTCGCGAGCACCAGCTCACCCGCGACGGACTCGCCGACCGGGTCGACGTCGATCCGGACGGTCGCCGCGGCGTCGGCCTCGACGTACGGGTTTGACTCGGCGACGCGGGCCACCTCGGCCAGGCCGCCGGCGACGTTGACGTGGACGTGGACCCCGTCGCCGTGGTTGCGCAGGTCGACGTCGAACGGACCGTCGGTCTGGTACCGTTCGACGACCCGGATCTCGTGGCGCCGGTCGCGGTTCAGTTCGACGGGGAGCGGCGACGGCACGACAGCAGGTGTCGCGGACAGGTCAAAAGCGCAGGGGGTCAGTCGTCCCGCATGTCGGGCGGCAGGAGATTCGGGATGCCGTCCTCGATAGGGTACACCTCACCCGTCTCGGTGCCGACCAGCCGTCCCTCGACTATCTCGTCGCCGTCTCGCTCGTCGACCTCGACGTCGAGTTTGGCCTTGTCGAGCGGGTCCCGCAGGATGTCGAGTAGGGACTCGTCCATATACCTTCGTGGGTCTGGCGCGAGTAAAAGCGGTGCGGTCGCCTACCCGTCCCAGGGGTCGACCAGTTCGACGGTCGCCTCGCGGTCCGGGCCGACACCGACGGCGTAGACGGGCGCGTCGACGGCGTCGCGAACGATCTTGAGGTAGTCTCGCGCCGCCGCCGGCAGGTCGTCGTGCGCCTCGGCGGCACTCCAGTCGACGTCCGGCCACGGCTCGACGTCGCGGTAGACCGGGTCACAGGCCGCCCACCGCTCCGCCGTCGCGGGCGGGGTCTCGACCCGTTCGCCGTCGACGTCGTACGCCGTCGCGACCCTGAGGTCGTCGAGACCGGCCAGCACGTCGAGGTGGTTGACGGCGACGCCGGTGAACCCGCTCGCGCGGGCGGCGTGGCGGAGCATCGGCAGGTCGAGCCAGCCGATACGCCGCGGACGACCCGTGACGGTGCCGAACTCGCCGCCGCGCTCGCGGATCTGTTCGGCGAGTGACCCCTCGACCTCCGTCGGCATCGGGCCGGTCCCGACCTTCGAGAGGTACGCCTTCACGATGCCGACGATCTCGCCGCAGCCGGCGACACCCGGCCCGAGGCCGGTGCCGACAGCCGCGCCGCCAGCCGTCGGATTCGACGAGGTGACGTACGGGTAGCCGCCGTGGTCGACGTCGAGGCTGGTGCCCTGCGCGCCCTCGAACAGCACCCGGTCGCCCGCCGTCCGCCGCCCGGCGAGGTAGTCGCCGCAGTCGACGGTCATCGACTCCTCACGGAGCCGCCGGCCGTACCCGGCGAACTCGTCGTGGAGCCACTCGACGTCGAACGCGTCTGCGGCGTCGACCGGCAGGTCCGGCGCCGTTGCGGTCTCGAGATCCATCCCGTACACCGACTCGGCGAGGCGACGGGTGCGCGGGACGACGTACTCGAGTCGGTCGCGGAGCACCGACGGGTCGAGGAGGTCGCCGACACGCACGCCACGCCGGCCGGCCTTGTCCTCGTACGTCGGGCCGATACCCCGTCCCGTGGTGCCGGCCTCCAGTCCCTCGTCTTCCTTCTCGCCCTCCTCGGCGCCGTCGAGCACCCGGTGGTACGGCAGGATGACGTGCGCCCGACGGGCGACGCGCACGTCCGGCTCGAGGCCGCGCTCGCGGAGGGTGTCGACCTCCGAGAACAGGGTTCGCGGGTTGACGACGCAGCCGTTGCCGAGGACACCCGTCGTCCCGCGGACGGCACCGCTCGGGACGAGCGAGAGCTTGTACTCCTCGTCGCCGGAGACCACGGTGTGGCCGGCGTTGTCCCCGCCCTGGAACCGGACGACGACGTCGGCTGGCCCGCCCCAGCGGTCGACGAGCGCACCCTTGCCCTCGTCGCCGAGCTGTGCACCGACGATGGTGACGGTCATCGACCCGCTCTTTTCCGGGCCGGCTGATACCGATTACGGTCCCCCGAGACCACAGCCGGTTCCACACGCGGGTCTCTCCGCGGCACCGACGATAGATTTAAGCCCCGAACTGACGAGTTAGCACGTACCATGATAGACCGGCTTGAGAAGGAGGTCGACATGCTGGAGCGCCACCTTCTCGTCCTGAAGATGGTCATCAACAACGAGCCGATCGGTATCGTCAAGATGTCCAACGAGACCGGCTACCCCCACCACAAGGTGCGCTACTCGCTGCGTGTGCTGGAGGAGGAGTCGCTCATCGAGCCGTCGAGCCAGGGTGCGATCACCACCGAGACGACCGCACAGTTCGTCGGAGACTTAGACGAGAAGATAGCGGAGATAGTCGGAAAGCTCCAAGAGATGAAAGTCGGCGACGAGACCGAGCTCGAGGCCGAGCTATAGCTCCGGCACACCGAGGTAGAAGTCGTCGTCGCGCGCCTCTACCAGACACAGGTGGAAGCCGTGGCTCCGATCTAGCCTGACGTAGCTCTCTTTCGCCCCGCGACCGAACAGCCCGCTGCCGGACGTCTCCGCTTCCGCGAGTTCTAGCGCGTCTGGCGCGTAGTAGCTCGTCGTGACGAAGAGTGCGGCGCCGAGCGACTCGTGTGCTGCCGCGGCGGGCCTGGCGCGTTCGACCAGGTCCGACAGCATCGCCTCCGTTGCCGGCTCGCGGCTGTCGAACACGCCCGCGACGGCCAGCGGCGCGCCCTTCCGACTCCGGAGCACCACGTCGAAGCTCACCTCGCCGTCGCCCTCGACGGCGACCGCGCCGTCGATCTCGGCGCGGTCGAACGACGGGACCGCCTCGTAGAGTCGTCCGAGCGGCTGCTTGGCGTCCGCGTCCCGGAGTTCGTACGGGAGCGCACGGACCAGCCACTCGACGAAGCGGTACGTCACCGACGACCGCAGGAACCTGTCGAACGGCTGTCCGTCGACGGCGGCACCCGCGCGCTCGAAGCTCGTGTGAACCTCCAGCGAGAGGTTCTCGTCGACGGCCTCACGCCCGGCCCCCTCGTCGAGCGCCCGCTCCAGCGTCGGGTCAGCTCTCGACCCGTAGCGCACGAACAGGTTCGTGCCGGAGAGTGCGGTCGAAGGGGTCAGGCCCGTCCCGTCCGTCTCGCGCAGGTCGTCGCGTTCGGCCCGGAGTCGTTCGACCGTCTCGCGCAGGTCGTCGCGTTCGGCCCGGAGTCGTTCGACCGTCTCGCGCAGGTCGTCGTGGTCGTCGGCTGCGTCGCCGGCGGACGTAGACGTCTCCGTGCCGTCGGCTGTCGACCTGTCGACATCTGTCTCGCCGCTGTCGTCGACGGCAGCGGGCGACGCTCCGGACGGGTCACCGCCGGCGGTGGCCTCTCTGCCTCGGCTGTTCACCCGCTCGTCGGAACGACCGTCCGTGCCGTCGCTACGCGCTCCGTCCGCCGACCCCGCCTCCCGGTCCGGTGTCGCCTGCTCGTCGGCAGCCGTCTCTGTCACTGCTCCGTCCGCCCCGGCGGCTGTCGGGTCCCCGCGACGCCTCTGTTGCCCTGTGGTCCCGCCGCTCGTCGTCTCGCCGCTCGTCGTCTCGCCGCCCGTCGTCTCGCCGCCGCTCGTCGTCTCGCCGCCGCTCGTCGTCTCGTCCCGCTCGGCGGGAACGGCCACACCGCCGGCGTCGGGCTCGTCGTCGGGCCCGGACGGGTCGTCCGGCACCGCCGTCCCCGGTCCGCCGACGGCTCCGTCGCCGGTAGCCGGGTCCGGGCTGGCCCCCGGGACGTCCACCACCGAGACGTCGACGTCGTAGACGTCGTAGATCCCAACCTCGTCGTCGGCGCGTTCGAACGCCTCGTCGCCGGTCTCCAGCCGTCGGCTCCCGCCGATGAACGCGACTGGCAGCCGGTCGCCGCCGTAGTAGACGACGTAGTAGTCACCCGAGAGGACGTTCTCGGACAGTTCGACGTAGCCGGTGAACCCGGCGCCCCGGAGCGTCGCGTCCACCTCCGAGAGCGGCGTCTCCTCGGTGTAGTACTGCGCCCGTGGTCCGTCCGACCGCTCGCGCATGGCGAGGAGGAGCGGGAGCGCCGGGTCCGGGGCTCTGTGTGCGGTCAGGTCGACGTCCGCGAACGACTCTATCGACCCGCCGACGACGCCGACGACCCGACCGTTGGTCAGCATCGCCCACGCCGTCCCGTCCGTGACACCCCCGGAGAAGCCGTCGGCTGCGAGCGTTCGCAGCCCCTCGTGGCCCCGCCCGGTCGGCACGACGTCCCACTCGGCCGCGGCGGTGACGCTGTCGGCCTCCATCAGTCCTCCGTTCCGCGGAGCGACGCAAATGCCTTCCGGCTGTGACGGTCGCTCGCCCGTCCCCGCGCCGCTTTTGTCCCGCTCGTGCCTACAACCGGCGTGACGGCCACCACGGGACGTCCTCCTGCCGAACTCGCCCGGTCGTACCTCGACGCGGCGCGACACGACGACGCGCCCGGTGCGTCCGAGGCCGCCCTCGCGGCCCTCGAGGGGAGCCGTCTCGCGGCTCTCGACGACGACGCCCGGACGGCGTTCTGGACGAACGTCTACAACGCCGCGGTCGCCGTGCGCCTCCACGAGAACCCGTCGCGCCTCGACGGCCTCGCTCGCCTGCGGTTCTTCCGCTCGCCCGTCGTCACCGTCGCCGGCCACGACCTGAGCCCGAACGACATCGAACACGGGATCCTCCGCGGGTCGGCGCTCGCCGTCGGCCTCGGCTACCTCTCCCGACCGTTCCCGGACGCGTTCGAGCGGCGCCACCGGGTCCGGGAGCCCGACCCCCGCGTCCACTTCGCGCTGCACTGTGGCGCGGCCTCGTGTCCCGCGGTCGCGGCCTACGACGCGGACGGGGTAGACGACCAACTCGCTCTCGCGACGCGCGTCTACCTCGACGAGACCGTCCGGTACGACCGGCGGAGCGACACGGTGACTGTCCCCCGGCTCTTCCTGTGGTACCGCGGCGACTTCGGCGGCCTCGCCGGTATCTGGGCGCTCCTAGGCGAGTACGACGCGCTCCCCCCGGGCGCCTCTGCCGGGTCGCGGCTCCGGTACGACGACTACGACTGGTCGCCGGACCTCGAGCCGTTTCGCGACACGGACCGGACGGCGTAGCTTTTTCTCCCGTCCGCCCGCGGCCACTGTGTGGCCGGTCACCCCCACGCCCCAGCCGAGTTCTCGAAGGTCCGCTACCTCCGCGCGAAGGAGTCCGTCGACGACCGCGCGCTCTATCGCCCGGCGCTCGACCGGGTCGAGGCGGCAGCGACGCGGGACGACCGCACCCGACTCCGGGTGTTCGAGGCCGGTCCCGGCGTCGGCTCGACGCTCCGTCGGCTCCTCGCGTGGGACCTGCCGGCAGAGACGACCTACCGGGCTGTCGACGCGGACGAGACGGTGCTCGACGCGGCGCGCGACCGGCTGCCGGCGCTCGCCGACGAGGCCGGTTACGAGGTGGTCGACGACGACCCGCCGCGTCTCTCCGACGGCGAGCGGTCCGTCGTCGTGCGGTTCGAGGCGGGCGACGCGATTGCCCGTGCGCCCGACGCGACCGCCGACGTCGTCGTCGCGGCGGCGTTTCTCGACCTGTTCGACCCGGACGAGGCGCTCCCGTCGCTCCTCTCTGCCCTCGCGCCCGACGGACTCGCGTACTTTCCGGTGACGTTCGACGGCGAGACGGCGTTCCTGCCGCCTGCCGAGGCCGACTCGCCGGTACTCGACGCGTACCACGCGACGATGGACGCGCCGGCACGCTCGGGCGGGAGCCGGTCCGGGCAGGCGCTCCTGACCGCGGTCGCGCGCGGCGACGCCCGCCTCGTCGCCGCCGGCGGCTCCGACTGGGTGGTCGCGCCGCCGTACCCCGGCGACGAGGCGTACTTCTGTCACCACCTCGTTCACCTCGTCGAGCGGGCGGTGACCCGCGTCGAGAGCCCGGACGAACCCGCGGCGGCGCGGGTGTCGGACGACGTCGCCGCCGCGTGGGCCGCCGACCGCCACGCCGCCGTCGCCCGCGGCGACCTGACGCTGCTCACCCACCAGATCGACGCGCTCGTCGCCTCACCGGACGCGTAGCCGCCAGTCCCGGACGAACCCGAGGCAGTAGACACCCCCCGCTGCGACGACGACGACCCCCGCGACACCCGCCGTCACCGGCGGCGCGAGGGCGACGACGACCGCGAGCATCTGGAGCACCGCGAGCAGCCGCCGCGAGCCCCGTGTCGGGAGCAGCCGGAGCGACCCTCCCCGACGTCGGCGGCGCCACACGGCTGCGAGGTACGCGTACTTCACGGCGCCGAGCAACACGAGCGGAGCCGCGAGGGCACCGGCGGCGGCGGCGACGGCCAGCCCGGCGAACAGCCCGAGGCCGTCTACCGCGTCGTCGAGCCGCGCCCCCAGCGTCGTCACCTGGCCGACCCGCCGTGCCAACACCCCGTCGACGGTGTCGAGGGCCACCGCCGTCCCGTACAGCGCGGCTGGGACCGGCGCGAGCGCGCCGTCCCACGGGACGACGGCGAACCCCGCGAGCCACGCGATCAGCACGCCACGTGCGAGCGTGGCCGCGTTCGCCGCGCCGAGCCGCCCGCGGAGCGTCCCCCCGACCGTCCGGTTCGCGTCGAGGTTCCGCCCGAGGACGACGAACTCCGCGACCAGCACCCCCAGCGCGGCGAGCGTCCACCGCGTCGCGCCCGTCCAGCGTGTCGCAGCGAGCGCGCCGCCGACGCCCGTGGTGCCGACAGCCGCCGCGACGGCGAGCAGCGCCGCTCGACGGCGGAGCAGAGTTCGTGCCGACGACGGCGTCAGCCGCCGGCGCTCGTGAACCGTGACGACGGCGAGGAGCCCGAGGTACGCGGTGAGTCCGGCCGCGAGCGCCGTCAGGGCCCGTGTCCCGACCGTCAGCGTCCCGACCGCGCCGCCGCCGAGCGCGAGCGTCGCCGCGCCCGCTTGCACCGCGCGGCGCTCCCAGACCCGCCGGACGAGCGCGCGCCGCCACGACAGTGCCGCCTCGCCGAGGAGCGCGCCGCCGACGCCGACGGCGGCGGCCAGCGGGTCGGCCGGCGCGCCGAACGTCGTGCCGACCGCGAGGACGGGGAGGAGTACCGACAGCGCCAGGGCGGCGTCGCGGCGTCTGCTCACGGGAGCCGTTCGGTCCGGCGGGGCTTCGGCCTCACGGTCGTGGCCGACGACCCGCCGCCACGCCGGCGCGTCCGGCCACACGCGGCCCGGCACGGGGGTGTCTGCACGTTACGTCTTGTGTGTAAACAGTAGCGGTCGCCCGTCGACGACGGCCACGCAGATGTCGAGCGGTTCGTTCTGGACCAGCTCCGTCGCCGCGGACTTACACACGACGAGGTCGTCGAACGGACCCTCACAGACGGGACACGCCACGGAGACGGTGTTCTGGTAGCTCTTGATCTTCTCGTTTTCCTCGCGCGGAGTGAGCGAGGACACCAGTCGTTCGAGGTCGAGATCGAGCCCTCCCTCGATCGCTTCGAGTTCCCGAACCATGCTACGACGGAGGGGCGCGGCGTACTTTATACTACCCCGCCGCGCCGACCTCTGCGCCGACGTAGAGGACGACGACGAGGAAGACCCAGACGACGTCGACGAAGTGCCAGTACATCGACGCCGTCGACACCGAGACGTGGCGCTCGGCAGAGTACTGCCCCATCAGCGCGCGGACGAGGACGACGCCGAGGAAGACGGCGCCGAGCGAGACGTGGAGGCCGTGGAGGCCGGTCAGGCCGAAAAACGCCGAGCCGAACAGCCCAGAGGAGAGGGTGAACTGCGAGTGGACGATGAACTCGTAGTACTCGTACACCTGTCCTCCGACGAAGACGAGGCCGAGCACGAGCGTCGCGACGAGCCCGGCGACGAACTT
The DNA here is from genome assembly GCA_964512675.1 of uncultured Haloferacaceae archaeon. Lineage (GTDB taxonomy): Archaea > Halobacteriota > Halobacteria > Halobacteriales > Haloferacaceae > A07HB70. Next base: position 25,484 of record CAZEJR010000020.1, read on the forward strand.
CCCGCGCTCGTCCGCCCGGATCTTGACGTGTGCCCAGTGGAGTGTCACCGACGAGAGCAGGAGCAAGACGGTGTTCCCGAGCACGAGCGATCCCGTCAGCTCCGGCAGTTCGCCCGGCGGCCACGCCCCGGCGCGTATCCAGAAGTAGTAGCCGAAGACGGCCCCGAACGTCGCCAGTTCGGAGCCGAGGAAGGCGATCATCCCCCACTTCAGCTTCCCGCTGCTGTGCTCGTCTGCCTCGCGGTCCCAGAAGTGTGCGACGAAGGCGTGGTAGACCCAGCCGTAGAGCCCGACCAGAAAGACGGCGATGCTCCCGGCGAAGGCGCCCGGACCGACCATCGGACCGACCGGCGCGTTCTCACCCTGTCCGAGAACGTACAGCCCGGCGCCGACGTAGACACCGGCGGCACCCAGTGCGCTGATGAACGGCCACCACGAGGCCTCGCCGAACCCTCGGGGCCAGTCTTCTACGGCGGGGAGGTGGTGGCCGCCGTCGTCGTGTGACTCCTCCGTTGCCATGGCGCGCGGTTGCCAGCCGACGCGTAAAAACCCATCTAGGCGCACCCGGACAGCGCGAGCGCGCACCCGTGTCGCAACACTTGAGAACGCCGGCGGTCCAACTGCCGGTGATGTCTGCTGCCGTCCCGCGTCGCCTCGCGTGGAGCCTCGCGGCTGTCGCCTGCCTCGCACTCACGGCGACACCGGTAGCCGCCCACAGCGGCGGGCTCCGGGCTGCGGGCCGCGATCCCGTCTCCGCGCCCGCGTGGCTATTTGTGCTCACCGGCGGCGCCGCGGTCGGCGCCTCCTTTCTCCTCGCCTCCTTCGTCACCGACCGGTCGCTGGTGGCCGCGATCCACGGCTGGTCACGGCCCGCCCCGCTCTCCGCCCGTCCGCTCCGTGCCGTCGGGCGCGCGGTCGGTCTCGTCGCTCTCGCCGCCGTCCTCGTCGCCGGACTCGCCGGGCCGACGACCGGTCTGCGGAGCCTCGCCGTCCTCCTCGTCTGGGTCGCGTGGTGGAGCGGGGTCGTCGCCGCCGCCTACCTCGCCGGAAACGCGTGGCCGGCGCTCGACCCGTTCCGGACGCTCGCGGCGGGCGCCCGCGCCGTCGCCGCCCGTCTCGGCGTCGGCACGCTCGCCTACCCGGAGCGTCTCGGCTCGTGGCCCGCCGTCGCCGGCCTCCTCGCGCTGGTGTGGGTAGAGGTGATGGCGCCGCTTGCCGACGACCCGCGGCTGCTCGCGGCGGTCGTCGTCGGCTACGGCACGCTCACGGTCGCCGCCGGGACGGTGTTCGGGACGGCGTGGTTCGAGCGCGCCGACCCCGTCTCGCGCCTGCTGGCCGCCTACGGTCACGTCGCCCCCGTCGCCCGCGGCTCCGACGGGCTCCGGCTCCGGCTCCCGGGAACGCGGCTCTCGGACCCGATCGTCGACGGTGTCGACGGCGTCGCCTTCGTGGTCTGTGTCCTCTACGTCACGACGTACGACGGACTGGTCGCGACGGCTCCGTGGGCGGGCACCGTCGAAGCCCTCGTCGCTGCCGGTCTCCCGCCCGCTGCGGTGTACGTCGGGAGCTACCTCGCCGGATTCGTGCTGGCGGTTGGCGCCTACCTGCTCGCCGCGGGCACGGCACGGCAGGTCACGCCGACCTACCGCTCGCCGACGGCGATCGCGGCCCGGTTCGCGCCCCCGCTGCTCGCCATCGCCGCGGGCTACCACCTCGCGCACAACCTCGGTACCGTCGTCGCCCTGAGCCCGACGCTCGCCGCCGCCCTCGCTGCGCCGCTCGCGCCGCCACAGAGCCCGCCGACGCTCGTGCTCCCCGGCTGGTTCCAAGCGGTCGAGATCGCGGCGGTGCTCGCGGGCCACGTCCTGGCGGTCTGGGTGGCCCACGCCGCCGCCTACGACGCCTTTCCCGACCGGCTCCAGGCGGTGCGGAGCCAGTACGGCGTCACCGCCGCGATGGTCGTGTTCACGATGCTCAGCCTCTGGATCGTCTCCCAGCCGTACGTCGCGCCGCCGTACGTCTCCTGAGATGGCCGAGAGCTACGACGTCCCCCCCGACGCGCCGCGCCACGACTGCGAGCGCTGCGACGCCGTGTTCGCCAGCGAGCGTGGCCTCGCGCTCCACCGCGGACTCCGTCACGACGGACTGACCGACGCCGAGCGGGCGGCGTACGAGTCGGCGCGCGAGGCGGAGACGGCGGAGCTCAGGCGGTTTCGCATCCTGGCGCTCGGAGCACTCGTGGTCGTCTACTTCGCGCTCCTGTTCGCCTACGCGCTGGTCACTTAGTCTGCCGACCCAATCGTCCGGTGGAACGGCTGGTCGGCCACCTGCCGGCGGAGGTCGGCGAGACTGTCGCGACCGTCGGCTCCGCTCATCGCGGAGACGACGGCGAACACCTCCTGCCGTGACACCTTCACCCCCTCGCCGGAGACGGCGTCCTCGGGCCGGCGGGAGAGTTCGCGGAGCGTCCCGACGGCGAGGAGGAACGGAATCGCCCACGCCGCGAGCGTGTTGCCGTCGTGGGCCGGGACGGCCTCGAGGTAGCGCTGCGCGCCCGGGAGAAACGACCGGGCGTGGCCGGCGACGCGGCCGACGACGGCGGCGGCGCCGGTACGGTTCGCGGGCTCGAGTACGCCGTCCTGCGAGACGCCCTCGTCTGCAAGCCACTCGGCGGGGAGGTAGACGTTGTTCTCCTCGGTGTAGTCGTCGTAGACGTCCTTCGCGACGTTGACGAGCTGGAGCAGCAGGCCGAAGTCCTCTGCCGTGTCGTACAGCAGCTCCTGTCGCTCGGGCGAGAGGTCTGCGCGGGTGACGAGGTTCGTCACCAGCCGGCCGACGGTGCCGGCGGCGTAGTGGCAGTACTCTTCGAGTTCGGCGCAGTCGCGGATACGGAGGCCCCCCTCGTCGGCGTAGCGCTCGACGAAGTCGGCCATACCGGCCACGAGTTCGCGCGCCGGCGGTTCGACCGCGTTCCGGACGTCTTCCGGGAGGGCGTGAAACGTGTCGACGATCCGTGGCGCCTCCACGACCACCTGCCAGTCGGCGTCGCGCTCGGCAGCCGGCGGTACGTGAGGGTCGACCTGGTCGACGAACTCGCCGACGGTCGTCCCGTCTGTGGGGTCGAGTACCCGGTCGTAGGTCCGGAGGAGGGCCGCCTGCTCGGCCGGGTCGACGTGGTCGGCGTCCTCGACAGTGTCGGCGACGCGACAGAGCAGATAGCCGACGCAGATGTACGACGACATCGGCTCGTCGAGCACGTCGACGGTGAGGGCGAACGTCCGCGAGACGTCCTGTACGGCGTCGTGACACCAGTCGAGGTCTGCCCCGTCGTCGCGGCCCGTCGGCCCGCTCTCTCGTGACATCCAAGTGGCTCAGGCGTGGGTGTCGTCCCGTATAAAGGCGCCGCTGGCGAGCCTACAGCGCCCCGTCGCGCCGGTCCTCCGGCGGCTCCTGGACCCGGAGGTACGGCGGCTCCGCGAGGTACTCGACGAGTGACGTCGTCCCGACGAACCCACAGGGGCTCTTCCGGAGCGTCAGGTACTGGAGACCGTCGTCGTGGACACGCGTCTCGATTACCTGTTCGGCGACGTCGTGACGGAACGCGGCTACCTCGTCGGCCACCACGTCGGGGTTGCCGACGGAGACGAGCGAGTCCTCCGAGCCGAGGAGACCCTCCAGTTCGTACCGGATCCGGCGCGCGCCCGAGGCGCCGTAGCGGTGCGCGACGGCGTCGCTGTTGACGACGCTGTGCGTCGGTCGGGTCGACTCGGCTGCGAGGTCGGTCAGCAGGTCGACGAGCGACGCCGTCGTCTCACCGGGGTCGTGGACGCCGGGCACGGCGCTGTCCCAGCCGCCGATGATATCGACGACACGGAGCCGCCCGGACGCGAGGAGGTCGTCGACCTCGTACCCCCGGTCTGCGAGCGTCTGCTCGACGCGCTCCTGTCGCAGGGCGATCGTCGGGACGACCGTGACAGTCTGGTCTCTGTCCAGCGCGCTGGTCATGAGAGCGGTAAACAGCGCCACGAGATTGGCCCGACCGTCGTGTCGGAGGAGAACGCCAGCGCCCGTCACCAGCCCGCCGCCGGCAAGCGCGTCGAGACCGTCGATGCCGACGGGCCGGTGGCTGTGGGTCTTGACCGCCGGCGGCTGTGACCGGCGGACCGGAGCCGCGCGGAGGCCGTCGGGCGTGAACCCGACCTCGATGGTGCGCCGGTCGTGGTCGACGCCGCGCATCTTCAGCACCTCGAGGAAGTGGTGCGTGTCACTCGCCACCTCCTCGCGCCGGAGTTCGATCACGCCGTGGGTTGCGTACCGCAAGGGAGTGTCGTCGCCCTCGGCGGTGAACAGCGTCGTCGCGCCGAACTCACCCGTGAACGCCCGGATGAGGTCGAGCAGCGTCCGTCGCCGGTCCGCTTCGCCGTCCGACAGCGGTGCCAGCCCGGTGACGGAGTCGAACACGACGCGGTCGCGCGGCGCGTACTCGCGGAGGTACTCGAGGATGTACTCGATCGTGAACGGCGGGTCGAAGGCGCTCGTCACGGCCTCGCCGCCGAGCGACTGGAGCGTCAGTGTCTGCTCGTCGCCGCTCTCGATCGTCTGTCCCGGCGCCGCGTGGACCGACGTGAACACCATGTCGTCGTGGTCGACGTCGAAGGAGAACGCCGCGAACGAGTCGCGGAGCTCCTCGATCGTCTGTTCTGTACTGACGTACAGCACCCGCTCGCCGGCGTCGATCCCGGCCTGGAGAAACTGCATCCCGAGCGTGCTCTTCCCCGCGCCGGGCCCACCGGAGACGAGGACGGACCGGTCTGCCGGGATTCCGCCGCGGAGCATCGTGTCCAGCGTCTCGTCGCCTGTCGACGCTGGCTGTGGATGCATACGCTAGTCCCTGCTCGGAACGGGTATAAATCCCGTGCCGCAGGCATCAGGACCAGTACAGCCGGGGCGCGAACAGGAGGTACGCGAGCGCGAGAAAGAGGACGGCGTACGCGGCCCCCCGCCCGACCCACCCGCGAGCGACGATGGCAGCCGTCTGAACAACCCCCATCACCGACGCGTCCTGCGGGTGGAGGTCGGGATATCTCGTCCGGCCGAGCATCGCGACGGCGAGGACGACGGCGAGGCCGACGAGCGCCGGCGCGGTCACGAACCCGGCCAGCACCGCCGCCGCGAGCACCGTCGCCGCGAGTGTCGTCTGGACGCCCTCCGTCTCCGAGGCGTCGCTGTCGTAGGCGGTGTACAGCCCCAGCCGCGTGACGCCGCTCGCGGCGTACAGCGCACCGACGCCGACGGCCCCCGCGAACTGCAGATCGCCGAGTGAGGGACGGGCAACGGCGACGACGAGCGCGGCGGGCGCGACGCAGAACGACGCCACGTCGGCCAGCGAGTCGAGGTACGGGCCGGCGTCAGTGCCGCCGTACCGGCGCGCGAGGATCCCGTCGACGGCGTCCAAGACGGCGGCGAGGAGGATGACCCGCGCGGCCAGCGCCGGCTGCCCGGCGAGGACGACGGCGACGAACCCGAGCGCCGCGTTGCCGACGGTGACGGCGTCGGCGACGCCGAGACGACCGACGAACCGGAGGCCGGACACGTTCGTCTCCTCCCCACGCCCCGGCTTACCTCTTTACCTTCTGCGACCGCGCCGCCTATGTCCGTCGAGTCTCACCCGTAGACCGTGCAACGACGTCAGGCGCTCGCGACGCTCGGGACGGCACTCGCCGGTCTCGCCGGCTGTGCGACGACGGGCTCGTCCGACGGTGACGACTACGACGTCGGTATGACCGCCGCGGCGTTCCGACCAGTCGAGGTGACCGTCGACGCCGGCGACAGGGTCGTGTGGCGCAACACCTCCTCGCGCGGCCACAGCGTCACGGCCTACGAGGGCCGTATCCCGGCGGAGGCGGCGTACTTCGCCTCCGGCGGATTCGACTCCGAAGAGGCCGCGCGCGACGGGTGGGCGGACGGACTCGCCGGTAACATCACCAGCGGCGACGAGTACAGCCGTCGCTTCGAGATGCCGGGCACGTACGAGTACTTCTGCATCCCTCACGAGCGTGCGGGGATGGTCGGGCGGGTCGTCGTCGAGGGTTAGGAGTCGACCGCGACGTTCTCTTCGTCGACGTCGACGGCGGCCTCCTCCTCGGCCTCGACCTCTGCCGGTCGGGCGTCGAGCGAGAGCTTCTGCACCTCGACCCGGCGGAGCGGGTAGACCGTCTTCGCCTCGCCGTAGATGGCCGACGAGAGCCGACCGTCAACGACGCTCTCGACGAGCCCCTCGAAGTCGCGCTCCTCGCCGGCCTCCTCGACGAGGTCGATCATGACCCGCCGGATCGCGCGCTCCTGGCTCCGGTCGGCCTTCTTCGTCGTGAGCGCGACCGGCTGGATTCGCACGCGGTGGTCGTCCGTCGTCAGGACGGTGACCGTCGCGTCCACCTTCGACGCGCCCCGGCGGACGAGGCTGCGGAGGTAGTCGCGGGTGAGCTCGTGTTCGATGAACTCGGTGTACGCCGAGTCCGCGCCCACGTCGGTCACCTTGAACGTGAGCTTCGTGTTGTTCTGACTCTGGTCGTCGCGCAGTTCGCCGAGCGTAGTCTGGATGGTGCGGCCCACGACCTTCGCTGGCTCGTCCGCCATCGTCTCGCCGAGCTCCGCCCGGTCGAACTGCTCCGGGGCGAAGACGGTGTACCATCGCTTGCCACGCCGCTGTTTGGATACGGATCGTTCGCTCATTGTGGTGTGTCGCTGTCGTCTCGGTCGGCTGTCTGTGCCGCTCGCGCTACGAGCCGGTCCGCGACCCGCAGGTTGACCGCGTAGTCGTCGACGGTCCGGGCCAGTCCGCCGGTCGTCTCGCGCTCGACGCGCGTCACGACCGCGCCGTCCCGGGCCGTCGTCTCTATCGACGCCGTGTGGTCGGGGCGGAGCGCCGCCGCGACGAGCCCAGGGTGGTCGTGCTCGGTCCGGAGCGTCGCGCTCCTCACCGGGTCACCTCCCTGAACGCCCGCACGAGATCCCCAGGGTCGCCGTCGACTCGCGCACCGGCGCGCGACGGTCCGCCGAACGCCCTGCCGGACCCTGCCGCGGCGAGAGCCTCGGCGAGACGGTCGCGCAGGGCCGCCGGTTCGACGGCACTCGCCGCCGCCGCGCCGTCCGCGACGACGAGTGCGACCGGCTCCGGCGAGCGACAGTCCCGCAGGAGACGGGCCGCAGTCGCGAGCCGCTTCGGTGCGGCGTCGTCGGCGCGGGCGACGAAGACCCCGTCGTACCGCGCCGTCGTCGCGCCGTCGAGCAGGGCGTGGACACCCCGGGCGTGGGCACGCCACGCGCCGAGCGCCGCCCCGCCCGTGTCGCCGAGCGCCAGCGCGACGCCCGCGCCGGGCGCCTCCCGCGCGGCGGCAGCGAGAACGTCCGCGTACCCGCCGAGCGTCGCGAACGGGCCGTCCGGCGTCGCGTACGGGCGCAACAGCCACCCGACCGTATCGGCGGCTCGGCTGCTCGCGTCCGGCGCCGTCGCCGCCGTTACGGCGACGAGAGACGCGACCCGCCGGTGGGCCGCGTCGTCGAGCTCAGCCGGCAAGCTCAGTTCGTCGAGGGTCGCCCGCGCGGCCTCGGCGTCGCCTGACTCGGGGACGCGCAGCCGCGTCGAGTGTGCGAGACCGTCGGCGAGGTCCGCCGTCGGCGTCGCGAGCCCGGGTCGGCGCGCGACCAGTCCGCGGCGCTCCGCCGTCTCGAGAAGCGCGTCGGTCCTACCGGCACCGGGCGTGACTCCCGCCGCCTTCGCGCCGGCGAGCGCGAGCACCGGCGACGAGTCACCGAGCCGTTCTGCAACGGCGTGTGCGTCGACGCTCGCCGGACGGCGTCGACCCGACACCGTCACGTCCGCGTCGGTGTCGTCGCCGAGGCGAACGGTCAGGGCGTCGTCGTGGCCTCGGTCCGGGTCGGGACGGACTCGTGCCTGGAAGGGCAGACCGGCCTCGCGACAGGCACGGACCAGGAGGCCCGTCGCCGCCAGCGCGTCCCCGGTCGCCGCGGCGCTCACGACGACGAAGTCGGCGTCGCTGAGTCGCCGTGCGACGACAGCCGCGTCGAACCCGTCCGGCGCGTCGTCCGCCGTCGCCGCCACCCTACGCGTCCTCCAGCAGCCCGACGGCGGCGTCGTAGCTGTACCGGAACTCCTCGTCGAGTTCGTCGCCGCGGTAGTAGTCGGCGAGGCGCCGGATCTTCGACTCCGTGTTCTGGAGCGCCCGGCGGTTGCTCGCGTCCTGCGGGTTCTCCTCGACGTGGTCGCGGAGCCGGACCGCGCGTTCGAGGAGGTGTCGCAGATCCTCGGGGACCTCCGGCTCGGCGTCGTGGTCGTCGAGAATCTCGCCGATCTTCTTCCCGGTCGCGAGCGTGACGTCCGGTACCGGCGTGCCTGTCACGCCCTCGTCGCGTAGCTTCATGCCGATCTGGCTCGGGTCGTGGCCCGCCTCGGCGAGCTCGACGACCCGCTCCTCGACCGCGTCGGCGTCTACGTCGCTCCACTCCGGCGGCTCGTCTGCCACGGGCCTGTCCGAGTCGGACGACCCGCGGCGTCGGGTGTGCATTCGTGCCATGGTGGGTGGAACGCACGACCGCAGAAGCGCCGCTGTCGGCGCACTGCCGCGATCCCAAGTCCCGAAGGGACAGGTCGGATTCGCAGCCGTGCCGTTCCCGTCTCTACAACCCGTTTCCCGTGGGTAAACCGTTCCGCTTCGCGCCCGCCGTTTCGACACGCTTTTACTCGCTTCCGGCCCTGTTGGGAGTGCGACGCGGGCTCGTAGATCAGCGGTAGATCACTCCCTTGGCATGGGAGAGGCCCCGGGTTCGAATCCCGGCGAGTCCATCGGAACGAGCGAGCCGTGGCGAGGGAGTGAGAATGGTCGAGCCGGAATTTTAATCAGGGAAGTCGCAGCGCCGAGCGGAGCGAGGCGACCGTCTTCCCGTGGTTCGAATCCCGGCGAGTCCATGTCGCCACGACGTTCCCCCATTTGGCAGACGGCGCGGGGGTCCTCTTAAGAAACACCGCGCACTCGACGGTGTTACCCGCCGAAATCAGCCGTCTCAGCGTCGTGCGATTTGATGATGCCACATCGGCCACCCCGACGCCGTACCGGACTCAGTTCGAGCGTAGTAACAGAACTGACAAAAACGTACCGCCGCGATGACTGCGCTCCCCTCTCACAGCACCACCTCTCGGTGCCACCCCACCAACGTCTCGAACGCTTCCTGCTCTGCCGCCGCTCGGTTCTCGTAGGGGCGATTCAGCGGTGGAATGTGAACAGGATTAGCACAATACTCACAGACTGATGTAGACCACCGCGCGCGCCGGCCGTCTTCTTCCGGAGCCACCCGTCCTCCACCAGCGCCTCCAACTTGTTGTACGCGGCAGAGCACGAGCAGTCCACCTCGTCCGCGATCTCGCGCGTGGTCAAGACAGGCACCTCGGCGGCCTCGAACACCTCGACAATCCGTTCGGGCGTCACTTCCTCCACGTACTGCCCGGACTCGTCGCGCTCCGTGGCTGTTCGCGAGGCCGGCGCGTCGACACGCTTGCCGAGGCCGTCCGCTCGTCGAGCGTCGTTGAGGTCGGGGGGACTGGTGTCTGCCCGACGCGAGGAGGTCAATCCAGCCGGCGCCGGGCAGGTCGTCGAGCGAGAACTCGGGCGTTGTCGGCGCGTCGCGGCCGACGACGAGGAACTGGCGCACTGCAGCGAGAGGAGGCGGAGAGAAAACTGCCGCCCGGTCCCGGCACAACACTTTCGTTGACAACAGAAGAACACGACGGCATGCAATCCTACCTGCGCGGGGTCGTCGCGGGGGTCCTCGGCGCCGTCGTCACCCTCGCGCTCGCCGTCACCGAGTCGCTCCCGCCGACAGGTGCCGTCGCCGGGGGAGCGCTGGTCGCCGCGGTGGTGCACTGGCGCACCGCCGATCGGTCGGTGTACCGCGTTACGGGGACGATGTACACGATTGCCGCAGCCGCGTCCCTCGTTCTCTGGCCAGCAGTCGCGCCCGTCTACCGCTGGTCGCTCGTCCTCTCGCTCGTCGTCTTCGGACTGGTGAGCGCGCTCGTCACCGCGGTGTTCGTTATCGTGCGGGTCGGCGCCCGTGCCGTCGCGCGGCAGTTCGTCCCCGAAGCCGACGCGGCGGCGCTCGCGGAGTTCGCCTCGGCGCTCGCGAGCGCCCTCGCCGTCGTGTGGACGGTGATACAGCTTCAGGAGCGCCTCGTTCGCACCGGTGTCACTGGCGTCGTCGGGACGGCAGCACTCGCTATGGACTGGCTGGACATCTCGCTCCCCGTCGACGTCGGACTGGTCGGGGCTACCGTCGAGACGCCGGTCGTCGTCTTCGTCGGGTCGGTCGTCGTCGGCTTTCACACCCTCGCGTCGTGGGCGGCGGCGTGGCGTGTGGCCGACGAGTCGGCGGCGTCGCGGTCGGACCGCGAGACGGCGTCGAGCGAGACGTAGCGCTGCGCCTACTCCGTCAGGCCGAACCCGCGCTCGAACAGCGCGAGGCTGAGCAGAAACACCCCGACGGCGGCGCCGGTCAGCACCGCGAGCGAGACGTTCGGGTTGATCTTGGTCACGCCGATCGTCCCGTACCGGACGCCGTCGACAATGTACACCATCGGGTTGAGCAGCGAGACGGTCCACCAGAGCGGCGGCGCCCCGCAGGCTCGACGACGTCGGCGAGGGCTCGGGGCTGGCCGACAGTCTGTCGGACGCATACTCGGGTCGAGCGGTTCAAAGCCGGCAAGACGGCGCGCGCCGAGACCGAATACGCCGACTGCTGGACGGAGGCGCTCGCACACCTGGGGGGCGGCTCTCGGTGACGGCGGAGCGGTGAGCGACCGACGGCGGAGAGATCGTCGACGGCGCCGAGCGCCCGGCGGCGTACGACTGCTCGGAGAGCATGACCTCGCGCCCGTGTTGGCCGTACTGCCGGGACGGGGTCGAGACGCCGAACCCCGACGCCGGGGGCGACGCACCAGCGACACGAGCGAGTACGGGAGCGCGGAGCGCACGACGGGCGCCACGACCGCCGGGAGGGCGTCTCGCTCCCGACGACAACGGGCGACGTCGAGCTGCTCGTGCGCGGGCGCTGCTACGACGACGACCGGGGCGGCGTCGGCTACGTCGGAGCGCGTCGACGAGTTGGAGGCGCGGCCTGGCGAGCTCCAGAGTAGCGGGCTCATCAGCTAGCGCACGACACAGGGGTTCCGGTTGAGGCGGTTGCCCCGGTAACCACGAGTATCACCTGCCGGAAGTGCAAGAAGACGAATCCGCAGACGCGGGACGGGCACGAGTTCGAGTGGTATGAGTGTGGCTACGAGCTGCACGCTGACGCCAACGGGGCGATGAATGTCGCCAAGCGGGAGTTCCGAGTGCGCGGCTCTGTCGATCTTCTTAATCGGTCATAGATCTTTCGTGTCGTGCTGAATACAGGGCGGGTGAGTACAGTGCTCATCCAGCGTAGGATCACTACGTCTCTCGGAGGTATCTCCCGCGAGCCGGTCACGAGCGATTAACCCTGACGGTCTTTCTCAGCGGTGTCGACCGCAGGTTCGCTCTCTGGGGTGTTATGATCGTCGTCGCTGGACGCTGTCTTGCGCTTCGTCAGAGACCTAGCGTCAGCAACTGATTCGGTTTCAAGCAGGCGTTCGACACGATTCTCAAACTCCTCGTCAGTGAGTTCACCGCGTGCGTAGCGGTCGCGCAGGTTTGCGAGCGCTGTGTCCGTTTCGTCGTGACTCTGTCGGGTGCTCTCATCGGCGTCCACGCGCGACTCGTACCACCGCACAAGCCCGATCGCTAGCGGCATTCCGCCGCCAAATCCGACCGGGAATGCAACCCAAAAATACGGTTGTCCCAGCGCCAACAGTCCGAAGGCGACTCCCAGCGTGATTATGCCGACCGCGCCTGCTGCGATTGCCTCTATGGGCGAAGCTTCGTCGTCATCACCGGTCTGACCACGCCGGGATCTATTCTCTGGTGCCACGCCACTCATAGCTGTATTCACTCTTGGCTTCAAGAAACATATGCCTGAGGACGTGAACGCAGATAACTCGTAGTAATAAACGGTGTTCTGTACGTTCAGCGCGCGGTCCGTGTCAGAGTTGAATGATTTCAACGGAGCTACCCGCGTCTATCTGCTAGCGGTGTCACTCTGTCAGTTCTGAGGGCGAACGTCTCGAGGCACTGCTGGCACCTGTGCGTCGCGAGTCCTCCGGCACCTCCCACGCAGACCTCCCGGCGAATGCCAGATACGCGAGGGCTTGACGACGCTGTCGTCAGCCGGGTTGCCGTAGCAGGCCGCCGTGACGTCGACAGTCGTGTCGGTGTCGTGGCACCCGGCCACGGCGTGGGTCGCCAGCGCCCGCGTCGGTGAGTATCGTCGTGTCACTTCTGTACGAGAGCCGGTCACTCGAACGTGTAACTCTCGTAGCAGAGTCGTGCTACACGTCGCGCTGGATCGAGGACGGGTAGTCAGGCGGGCTCTCGGGAGACCAGTGAGTGCGAAACCAGGCGAGTGCCGAGACGGAATCGAAGCGCTGCCGGAGGCTCAAATCGGCGCCTGTATCTGTGAGTTAGTCACAGGGGGGCGTCCGGCTTTGACGATATCTCTGGCTGTGTTTGGCCGCTCTCAGAACACCTTCGACCAGACGATGTCTCTACGTACGGAGACGAGCGAGAGCGCCCACACGAACGCCAGGCCGAACAACGGAATAACGCGGAGGGCTGCCTCTGGAAGCAGCATCCAGAGCGCGGCTGTCAGGAATCACCGATTCAAGAGCACCGACAGTGACCCGAAGGTCGTCGCACTCGGTCGCTGGCCCGAACTCGGATCGACCGATCACGGAACTCGCCGCGACGCCGACAGCTACTCCGAGAACAACCGCCCCCCTCGTCGCCTCGGCTGAGCTTTCGCCGACTGTGGCGGGGACCACGAGAGAGGAGGTCAGGATAGCTGTCACGAGAAGCGCTCGAAGCGAGCGTGACTGCTGCTCGGCGGTCGGTGTCGAGACATCGGTGGAGGGCATCGAGACAGACAGAGGCGCGCGCCAGTCACGTATCTGGTCGGCAAATCTGTGGCGAAAGACACAGCCCTCCTCTCCCGGCTCCCGAGCGATTGAACCTGTCCGGCTGGCACACCCCGCGCCAGCGCACCTCATACCCGGTCACCCCTCATCGCGGCGCGTGTCCGGAGCCAGATTGTTTTTCCTGATGAGGAATCGCCTGTGATCGCCGGACTCGTTTACCGTGGGTCGGTGGCCGTCTGTGGTGGTGTGCTGGGCGCGGCGGGGCTGTCGATGCTCTGCTCAGGGCACGTCACTCTCACCGCGGTACTCCTGTCAATCGGCGGGGTCGGGATTGCAGGACCCATGAGTTACGAGATACTGCTCTCAGCCGAGTCGCCTACGACCCTCCCTGACGACCGGATCGTGTTGGTCGCAACGGCAACGTCGTTGCCCACGGTCGTCGCCGGAGCTGTGTCGGTGGTCGAATAAGACCTGTCCGTTCCGTTCGGTACTCCTTCCCGCGTCAGTTCTCTCAGAGGAGAGTGGCTCCAAGTGGCCTCCAGACGGTCGTCGTATACGAGTGTCAGGTGGGCGCAATCGATCTCTCTTGACCCCATCGCGACTCTCGCTCATCGCGAGGAGACGGCGTCACGGCGCCCGTCCCTCCGACGAGAGGGGCGCGCTAAACCCGAGTGTGCGGGCCGTTCGTCACAGTACACGTGGATCACCGTGTCGTCGAGTCGCCCGATTCAGAGACCGTCGCCGACCTGCCGGGAGAGTGTACGCGTCGCCGAGCGTGTCTCGTCCCCCACGCTCGATGTGAGGTCGACTACGACGGACGAGCCAGCTCGACACTCGCTGCGGGCGACCGGATGATCGTCTACGAGCCGGACGGGTCGCTGCTGGTACACACCGACGAAGGGCGTGACCAGAACTGGCGCGACCGTACAGGTGAGCACGACCCGCTTCTCTCGTTACAATCCGGTCAACTCCCAGCCCCCCCACTCCGGCGCGACTTCCCGCGCACGCGCGAGGACTCGGAGGCGCTCTTCACCCCGACCCCCCGATCGCCCCGGACTGTTGATCGCGTTATCTCCTCTCACTCTGGTCGGGGGGTACGGGCGAGGAGGCGCCGCGCGAGTACGACAGGACCTTCACCGCGGCAGAGGGCCGCCGCGGCCTCGATGTCGAGGCCGGCGAGGTGGTCCGGTTCGTCGTTCAGCTCGAATACCTCGTCGACCTGCTCGCCGACGGGTGGGCGACCGTCGTTCGATACGATCACGACGGTCGCGGGGGTGACGAGGCGACGCATAATGTCACCGAGGACGGGCTACATATCGACGTCTACCGGGACGGAGCAGAAGTCGCGACGCACGAACTGACCCACCACTCCCGGCTGGGACGCCCTCGACGCCGCCGAGGACCACCTCGCAGAACAGTTAGAGGGCTACGTCGAGAGATTTGAGACACGACAGGAGATCGAGCCCGACGACCGATGAGCGAGGAGGAGCTCGACGAGGTTCGCGAGGCGATTCTCGACCACCGCGAGGAGATCCACGCCTACCTCGCCGACCAGGGCGTCGACGTCGACGAGGACTGAGGCCGACCTACGACCGCCAGGGAGAATCGACCGGGTTTCGGTAGCGGTAGCGGAGGACGTCGGTGTTCGCGAGCCGCTTCATCGTCGCGGGGTCGAGGTCGCCGGCCTCCCGAACATCGTCGAGGTTCTCCCTACTCTGTATCAGGTGCGTGAGCGCCGCGTCGATCACGTCGGACCACGGCGGGTCGTCAGCGGGGCCGTCGGCGACAGTCGCGCTCGCCCGGTCGAGGAGTCGCTGCCGTTCGTCGCTGGTCGCTCCGACGGACTCGTCGACGTCCCACTCGTTCGCTCCGCTCACTCGCGGGACTCCCGGCGAGTCCATGCGTCTCTGTCGGCCTGACCGGCGAACGCCGCGTTCGACTGCGCTCTCACCGCCGAATCCGGCGCGCGAGCAGACCGCCGGCGACCGCACTCACCGGAATCCAGAGCGGGAGCGGACCGTCTCCTTCGGTCGTCGCCGGAGTCTCCGGAGTCGAGGCTGTCTCGTCCGGTGTCTCGGTCGGTGTCGCCTCTGCCGGCGTCGCCGTCGGCGTTGCCGTGTCGGCGTCCGGATTCGGCGACGTGGGGTCGAGTCCCCGTCTCACCTCGGCGCCGTCGTCGATCCCGTCGCCGTCCGTGTCGGCGGCCGTCGGGTCGGTTCCGATATCGGCCTCTCGGCCGTCCTCGAGGCCGTCGTCGTCCGTATCTCCCTCGTACGGGTCTGTCCCGGCGTCGTACTCGTCGGTGTTTGCCAGGCCGTCGCCGTCGGGGTCGCCCTCGGCGCGGAGGACGAACGCCCACGGGCTCTCGACGGTGATCGGATCGTCGCCGGTGACGTAGCTCCGATACCAGGACTGTGCCGACTCGTCTGTCACCTCGCGGACCGCGGCACGGAGGTCGCCGCCGGTCAGCGTCCGTCCGGACGTCCCGCGGCCGTTGAGCACGCGGAACACGTCCACGAGCGTCGCGTCGCCCTCGGTGGCCTCGACGACCTGCCGGTTCAGCAGCGCGACCGCACGACCCCCGCGAACGTACTGCACCGCCCCCGACTCCCACGTGTCGGGCGCCGCGAGCCGACCGGCCACAGACCCGTGGGTGATGCCGTCGACGACGCCGTCTTCGGTCGCGTTGCCCCGCGAGAGCGGGATCGCGTGTTCGAGGTACACGGCGCTCCCCTCGTCGAACCACCGGAGTTCCGGAGCCGCCCTGTACCCCTGTCTAGTGTGGACGTACTCGTGGATCCACGTGTTCGGTACGCCGGTGGGCGACCGACTCGCCGAGACCCACGCGACGCGGTCGCCGGCCTCGCCGATGATCTCGTTCTGCGCCGTCGCCCCACCGAGCGGGAGCGCGACGACGTAGACGTCCTCGTCGCGTTCGCCGACGCGGAGAGTACCTCCCGCGTACGCCAGTGTCGCGAAGACCGCCTCGCGCGAGCCCGGCACGTCGGCACCGGTCGGAACGACGAGGTGGAACCGCTGGCCGTGTGCGGCGCTCGTGTACTCCGTGTACTCACCGACGAACGCGGCGGAGTCGGTGGCGAACCCGGTCGACAGCTGTGCGACCGTGTAGTCGATCCGTGGCGACTCGCCCTCGTACCGCCAGCGCGTCGGTCGGTCGACGTTCGGAACGTACGTCCACGAGTCGGTCGCGTAGCCGGGCGCGCGGTTCGAGAGCGTGGTCGTGTCGCTGACCTCGTAGGTGACGGTCAACGACCGGGTACTCCCGCCCGCCGAGAACGCGGTGTACCGCTGGGCGTCGCTCTCGCGGGTCTGTGTGAACCCGTCCGCGGCGACACTCGTCCGCTCGTCGGCGTACCGTGCCGGGAGCAGGACCTCGAGTCGTCGGACGTTGTCCGGAACGTCGTGCTGTAGGTCATCTCGAACTGTCCCGCCCGTCCGGGCGTGTGGTTCACCTCGACGGTGACGGCGATCACCGGTCCGTCAGCCGTCTGCCGAGCCCCGTCTGTCGCGAGCGCGCGGTCGCCAGCAGAGCCCGTCGCGGCAGCGGAGGAGATCCCGGCTGCGACGACCACCACCAGCACCGTGGCGGCCCGCAGCAGTCGCGCCCTCGTCATCGTCGCCGGCGTAGCGGAGCCACGGGCTTCAAACTGTGTCCCGGCGAGCCTACGACGGCGTCACCGAGGCCGTCGCGGGGGTCCGGCTCCGGCTTCGCCGCCTCTCGCTCCGGGATAGCGGCGAAGGACGTACTCGACCGGGACCGCAAGGAGTGCGTCGTCAGGAAGGGCGACCGTCTCGACAGACTGTGGGACGGCATCACCCGGTACGACTCCGTGGGCGGGCCGCCCGGCGCGTCGAGGGGTCGCCACGCCCTTCGCGGGCGTGTCGCTACCGGCGGGCCGGGCGGAGCCGTCCGACGCCGCGTCGACCCCACAGACCGTTCAAATCCCCCACAACGCCGGCTCCTACTTATAGACGTTACCCCGTCCGTCCCAAGGTCTTTACTCGTCGTTCACGTGTAAATGTCTATCACTCGACACGACAGACGGACTCCTCTCGACCGAGACGGCGGTACGCGTGTCCGGGGTCGACTCCGGGGAGGAACTGCTCGCGGCGGCCCGCGGGGCCGCGAGCATCCCCGTCGCTCGGGTCGGTCCGACGGGCGCGACGGCGCTCGACCCGCTGGTGCTCGCTACCGACGGCGGGCGGACGGCGCTGTACGCCGGCGCGACGCCCGACCGCGCCGAGTCCGTCGCCGCCGGCCTCGGCGGCGGGTCGTTCCCGGGCGACCCCGACGCGGTCGTCGACCACGACCCCGGTACGGCGTGCCTGCCGGCGCCCGGGAGCGGGCCGCTCTCTGTCGGCGTCCGGCGCGTCCTCGGCGGCGCGGGCTGGGTCGTGCCGGACAGTCCCACCGACCACGAGACCGCGGGCGGATTCGACGCCGACGACGCCGACGAGGCGGCGCTCCGCGACGCCGCGCGGTCGGTTCCCGGACGGGGCTGGGGCGACGGCGCGACCGACGACCCGGTCGCTGACCTCTGAGCGACGGTCCGCGGCGCGGCGGGCGACCCCGCCGTCGTCGTCAACGCCCACGGCACGCCCGCCGACCGACTGCTCCTCGCCTCGGTCCCCTTCCTCGTCCTCGAGGGTGCGCTCGCGGCGGCGCGCGCCGTCGGCGCGAGCGAGGTCGTCGTCTACTGCTCCGCCGCCGCCGACACGACGACGGAGACGGTGACGTCCGCCGCGGCGGCGTACCCCGACCCCGACGCGATGCTCCGCGTCGAGACTGGACCCGACGAGTACCGGGCCGCCGAGCCCACGATGGCGCTGGAGGCGCTGGAGGGCAACAACCGCCTCGAGGCGCGGCTCCGCCCGCCCGGCCCGGCGGAGGTCGGGCTCGACGGTCGCCCGACCGCGATCCACACCCCGCGCACGCTGGCGCAGGTGGTCGGAGCGCTCGACGACGACCCGACCCGGCTGGTGACGGTCGACGGCGACGTGGCCGCGCCGGCGACGGTCGAACTCCCGACCGGTGCGACGCTCGCGGACGCCGCCGGAGCCGTCGACCCCGAGAGATCGGTGAAGGCGGCCTGCGTCGGCGGCGAGTTCGGCGGCCTGACGGCGGACCTCGACGTCTCGCTCACCGTCGAGAGCCTGACCGGCGCCGACCTCGGGACGGAGGGCGTGGTCGAACTCCTCGCCGAGGGTCGGTGTTCGGTCGCGTTCGCGGGCGAGCGCGCCCGGTTCGCCGAGGAGGAGAACTGCGGGCGGTGTGTCCCCTGCCGCGAGGGCACCCAGCAGCTGACCGCGCTCCTGCGCGAGGTGTACGAGGGCAGTTACCGCGCCGACGCGCTCGACGAACTGATCGGCGTGATGGCGTCGTCGAGTATCTGCGCGTTCGGCGTCGACGCCCCGCGGCCCGTGCGGACGGCGATGGCGGAGTTCGAGCGAGAGTTCGAGGCACACGCAGCCGGCTGCTGTCCCGCCGGCGCGTGCGACGGACTAGAGGCGGAGGCACACACGTGAGTTCACACGACGAACCGACGGACGTACCGCCCCTGACCGAGGAGATGGCCCCTGGAACCGCGACCGACCCGCCAGTCGGCGGCGAGGCGGCGACGGTGACCGTCGACGGCGAACGGGTCCAGGTCCCCGCCGGGTCGACGCTGCTCGACGCCCTCGAGGCGACCGGCGCCGACGAGGAGGTCCCCGCGCTCTGTCACTACGGGCGCGAGGGGATCGGCCCCCGGAGCGAGTGTCGCACCTGTATGGTCGAGACGGACGCCCACGGCGTCGTCCCCTCCTGCTCGTTCCCGGTGGCGGACGGCATGACGGTCGACACGGCGGCCGACGCCGCGGAGACGGCGCGGTCGGTCAACCTCGACCTCGTGCTCTCGGACCACAACCTGCGGTGTACCACCTGTGGCAAGAACGGCCGGTGTGAGCTGCAGGACGCCGCGATCGACGAGCGCGTCGAGGAGCCCCGCTACGGGGTGCTGGACGACCGTGACGCGTACGAGCCCCTCGACAACACCTCCGAGTTCATTCAGATCGACCGCAACAAGTGTATTCTCTGTAACCGCTGTGTCGAGGCGTGTAACGACGTCCAGGTCGAGGGCGTGCTCCGGGTCGAGGGGCACGGCGCCGACACCCGGATCGGGTTCCAGAGCGACGCCGAGACGATGGAGGACTCGACCTGCGTCTCCTGTGGCCACTGTGCTACCGTCTGCCCGACCGGCTCGCTGATCGAGAAGGGAATCGAGGACGCGACGACACTCCCGATGCCCGGGTTCACGCACACGAACAGCGTCGGGACGTCCGTCGAGTCCTCGGGCCGGCAGAAGGGGCCGATGACGCCGATGAAGCGCGGCGAGGACGGCGACACCGCGACCGACGGCGGGACCGACGCGGGCGACGAACCGTCCGAGGACTCGCCGTTCGACGACGGCGACGAGGAGACGTGGCCTCCCGACGACCGGACCGGCGACGATAGAGGTGACTGGCCGTGACCACGGTCACTTCGCTCCCTGCCCACGAGTCCCTGCGGGACGTCGTGGACCCGGTCACTTCGCTCCCTGCCCACGAGTCCCTGCGGGACGTCGTGGACCCGGTCACTTCGCTCCCTGCCCACGGCTCGCGGAGGTGCTCGCCGTGACGGACGACGACGGCGTCGCCTCCTACATGCAGCGCGCGAAACAGAAGGCGCTGCGGAACGTCGAACACGTCGCGGAGGGTGTCGCGGCGGACTCGCTTCCGGAGGGCAAGCTGTTCGAGATAGCGGAGGCCGTCGGCGACCGACAGCTGGAGG
>CAZEJR010000021.1:0-39367 GCA_964512675.1 uncultured Haloferacaceae archaeon
ACCCCAGCGCGAACGAGGACACCGACAGCCCGATCGCCGGGATGCCCGTGCTGAATGTCGCCGAGGCACAGTCGGTCATCGTCAACAAGCGCAGTCTCAGCCCCGGGTTCTCGGGGATCCCCAACCCGCTGTTCGCCAGAGACAACACGAGCATGCTCTTCGGCGACGCAAAGGAGTCGATGCAGGATCTAGTCAACCGGTACAAGGACGCGACCACGTGACGGCACTCCCGGTCCCGGTCGCCGCGGACGCGTCCCGAGGGCCGGACACGGAGGACACGACGAACGCCGGGTCCCGTGTTACTCGTGGTCGAGGTTCCAGGGCGCGTCCGCCGGGAGCCCGCTGGTCTGGTAGACGCCGCGCCCCTCCGCGACGCGTGCGCCGGTCGCGTCGTGTATCTCGACCCCGACGGTCGCCGTCTCGTCGCCGCCGCGGACCACGTCGCCGGTGGCGTACAAGTCGTCGGTCGCGGGCCGCAGGTAGTCGATCCGGAAGTCGATCGTCGGGGTCGGAACGTCGTAGCGCGAGACGGCGGCTGCGCCGCCGACGCTGTCGGCGAGCGTGTACGTGACACCGCCCTGCGCGACGAGGTCCACCCCCGTCGACGAGTGTCTCTCGGAGAGCGCCAGTCGCCCCGCCGCGTGTCCGTCGTCTGCCTCGGTGATCTCGATCCCGACCAGCTCGCGAAACGGACTCTGATTGAAATACTCGAGGACGCCCACACACGTCGGTTCGGGCGAACACACTTCGGCGTTACTGCACCGCCGGAAGACACGTCGGGAGGAGACGGCGGCTCACACCGTGGGTCGGACGCGACGGCACAGCCACCGTCCGCTGGAGTGTCTCGTCGGTCGGATGCACCGTCGCCGCCGACAGCCGGGGTGTCCGCACGTACCGGCGTCACACGCGCTGGGTCGGCGGTCGGGCGGTCGCCCGCAGGCCACGCCCGGAGTGTCGACCGGGTCGATGGCGGGACCGCGGCTGTCAGGACACCGGGACGCCGGCAGCGAAGGGTTGATTCGACCGTACCGAGTGGGACTGGTATGGAGACGGACGACGAGGCGGGCTACAAGCAGCTACGGGACAGGCTGACTGCGGAACAGATCTTCGAGCGGATCATCGTCGACGCGGACGAAGAGATCTCGCGGAGCCCTCGCGAGCTGTTTTTCAGCGCGCTCGCAGCCGGGTTCGCCATCACGATCACGGTGCTGTTGTACGTCACGACCACGACGACAACGGGGAAGGGGTCGGTCCTCGGGGCGATCCTCTATCCGATGGGGTTCGTCTACATCATCATGGGCAACTACCAGCTGTACACGGAGAACACGGTGCCGCCGGTGGCGCTGATAATCGAGCGGATGGCCAGCGTGCCGGCGCTGCTGGCGATGTGGGTGTTGATCCTGCTGGGCAACCTCGTCGGGGCGGCGGGCGGGGCGGCAGCGCTGGCCTTCGGGGGCGTGTTCTCCGGCGCCGAACAGGAGATGGCGATCTCGATCGCCTCGACCGGACTGGAGACAGGAGTGGTCTCGCTGCTGTTCAAGAGCGCGTTCGCCGGCTTCATTGTCGCCGGCGTCGTCTGGCTGGACTTCAGCGTCCGGTCCTCTGTCGCTCGCTTCGCGCTCATCTACATGGCCTTTCTCGCGATCCCGCTCGGCAACCTGTACCACGTCGTCGTCTCCAGCACGGAGGTGATGTATCTCGTGTTCATCGGCGAGACCACGCTCGCCGCCGGGATGGGCGGGTTCGTCCTCCCGGTCCTCGTCGGCAACACGCTGGGCGGGGTCGTGCTCGTCACCATCACCAACTACTTTCAGACACCGGGCTACCTGGAGGAAGACCCGTCTCGCCGGCTCTCGGTGCGGGAGTGGGTCGCCTCCTGGAACACCGGTCGGAACAAGCAGGAGCTGTTCGGAGAGCGCTGAACGGCTGCGGTCCCGGCAGCCGGGCGGACGCCAGCGACGGCGTCGTTCGTCGGTACCGCGACCGGACACAGGGTGCGAGCAGCGGGACGACGGCGGACTCCCACGAGGCCCGGTCGCGTGCGGGCTGTGGATGCGTGAGCTGGACGCCGGTAGACGGGGAGATCACAGCCAGCCGTGTCACACTCCACGGTGTCGGGTCGGCTCGTATCCAGACGATATAACACGCCCCACCAGAGAGGTACGGTGAGTACCGATGCAGCTGCACTGGCACCGTCGTAACCTCCGGCCACGGCCGAACCCGGCGCTCTCGACTGCCGTCGCCGCCGCCGAGCGGGAGGACAGCCGTGTCGTGGCGCTGTTCGTGCTGGACGATGCGATCCTGTCGCGCGCCGACGGACTGGGCGTCGCGTTCATGCTCAGCTCGCTGCGCGCGCTCCGGGGCTGGTACCAGAACCACGGCAGTGACCTCGTGATACAGCACGGAGATCCGACCGACGCCGTTGGTCGCGTCGCGGAGACTGTCGGAGCCGACCGGGTCGTGTGGAACAGCGACCACTCACGGCTGGCTCGTCGACGCGACCGTGCGGTTCGGCGCGCGCTCACTCGCACCGGAGTCGCCTACACTGCCGTTCCGGGCGAACGGTCGACCGGGGCGGACCCGGTCGCGGAGCCGGAGGCGTATCTCGCCGACCCGGACGCGTTCGGCGTCGAGACCCGGACGGTCCCCCGGCTCTCGGAGCTCGACGAGGGGACGTACGACTCGGCCCCACTCACCGCCGGCACCGCGTCTGCCCGGAAACGACTACGGGCCCTGTCGAACGGAACGACCTACCGTCGGTGTGACGACCGCAGAGCCCGGCACGTGCGACGCTCGGCGGGGTCGGACTGAGCTCGAACCGGCCCGGTCTCGCAGTGGCCGGCGGAGCCGTCGGCCCAACCGGAGTGTGGCGGCCAGCCACACGGCTCCCGGGAGACGCGTGACAGCGGTCGCGATCCGGCGTATCGTCCCGGAGTCGGCGTCGTCGCCGGCGCCCGCGACGGAGTGTGTCGGGTGCGCGAGCGCCGCTTCGCCGGCACGACGGCACGACCGCGGGGGCCCCGTCGACCCGCGTGCGTTCGCCCGTCGGAGCAGCGCTCGCGGTCGAACCCGAGGCGACGCGTGAGCCCGGCGTCGGACCGCGGGGCCGACCCCGGACGGCGAGAGTTGGCAGACCGTGCACTCGCCTCGCCGGGACAGAGGCGGGCTCCGGCTGCCCCGGTAGGCGGCGTCGGGGCGTGCCAGACCCGGCGGGTGAGACGGTCGGCGCGCAGTCGTGCGTGCCACGCTCGTGTGTGGCGGTGGCGGCTGTCGTACGCGATCGTCACCACGTGCCGTCGACGCGCACACCTCGCTCCAGCATCGTCTCACCCGTCGGCTCAGGAGTTCGGCGCCGGTCGACACCGTAGTTTCGACGGCTCGAACTGTGACGTGTGACGAACGGCGTGACACGTCGGCGGCGTTCGAGGCACACGGAGTTTAGTGGGGTCGGACCGTCCGGTGGCGCGTGCAATTGCCCTCCCCGTCGTACGAGTCGTACCTGACGGACACGGTGGTGGTGCTCGTCCCACTCGTAGTGATGCAGCACGCGGGACTGGCGTTCGGAGCTCCCGGCGAGTTGAACGTCGCGTTTCTCGCCACGGTCGGCGTCAGCTTCCCGCTGTTCATCTACCTCCTGACGGTTGTCGCCGCCATCACCGACAGGATGTCACAGTTCGAACGACTGGTCGACTCGGAGTAGCCGGGGCCAGACCGCTCTGCCTCCGGCGCGCCGTACCGTCGTCAGTCCCGGGGGTCGGTGCTGGCGCGACGGCGTCTCCTCGCCGCGCAGGCGGGGACACACCGGTCGCACGACCGACGCCCGCAGGCGCCCGTCGGGCACGGCTGTTACCCCCGCCACACGACGAACCCGTGTGGGTGACACAATTGCCTGCCCGGAGTGCGGCGAGGAGGTCGAGTCGACAGCGGAGCTCGAAGAGGCACACCGGCACGAGGTGCCGGAGTTCGACGCCGACGAGGACGGCGAGGTCAGCCTCTACGGAAACGCCGACCTGTACCTCTGTAAGAGCTGCAAGACGCCGCTCGGCGTCGAGCGCTGACGGCCCGCAGGGCGAACGCGGTGTCGGGCCTCGACCCGGGGGCGTGTTCTCGGGTCTGCGCCGTCAGGCGCGTCGCCGGGCGAGACGTGACGACGCCGCCGGCTGTCGACTACGCCCACAGAGGGCGAACAGCCGCCACAGCCGGGGTTCGTGAGCGGCGACGGAGATCCGGTCTGGTCCGGACGACCGTTCGGAGACGATCTCGGGTCGACGGCTGTCGTCGGAGCCGACAGGCGCCCCGCGGCGAATCGATCAGAAGGTGAACACGGCGATCGCTCCGCCACAGTTCGGACACGTCGTCTCGTCCGGGTCGACGTTCTGCCCGCACGCTCGGCACTCGTAGTGGTCACCGTTCGCCGCCTCGGACGACCCGCCGTCGGCGAGGATACTGAACAGCCGCATCGTGTCGGTTGTTCACATACGTTTCACGAATATAACTGTTGTGCCCGAGCGGGAGGTCGCCCCGATACGGTCCAGTCGACGTGACCCCGGGGTCCCGCGTCGGCGACGGCCCGGACGGGCCGGGCACCGACCCGGTCGTCCTCGGGCGGGGAGTGGAGCCCGGAGTCGCCCCCCTGCCGTGACGTCCCGGCGTCGTCGGCCACCTCGCCGTCCGTCGACCCGGAGCGCCGCGAGGGGTCGCCGGGGACCAGCCACCGACCGCGGCTCGGCGAGTCGTCCCGTCGGGCGGCGGGTGCGTCCGGCGTCAAACGCTTTTCAACTCGGGACACAGACGGGTCTACGATGACGGACCGGGTGGCGACACCGGACGGCGTGTCCCCGTCGAGTGGCACAGACACCCCGGACGGAGACACCACGCTCGCGGCGCTCGCACACGCGTCCGCGCTCGTCGCCTCGTTTCTCGGACCGCTCCTGATTCTGGTGCTCGCAGAGGACGAACTCGCCGAGCGCAACGCGAAGAGTTCGCTCAACTTTCAGATAGTGACCGTCGTCGCGCTGTTCGTCTCCGGACTCCTGACGACCGTGCTCGTCGGACTTCTGCTGTTCCCGGCTGTCCTGCTGATCGACGTCGCGCTGGTCTTGGTCGCGACGGTGCGGGCTAACGACGGCGAGATCTACTCGTATCCGCTCACGCCGGATCTCCTCTGACCGGGCCGGTCGGCTCGCCGGCGCGCGCCCGGCGAACGCCGGACACCGGCTCCGGCGGTCGGGACTCGCCGGACGCGCTCTGCGCGGTCGTGGTCACGACTGCTCCATCGCCCGTTTCAGGACGAGTGGCTCGGCGACGAGCGCGACCGCGTACACGACCAGCCGTTCGAATCCGTCGAAGACGACGAAGCCGGTCGCCGCGACCACACTCGCGCTGGACAGGCCTACCGCCCACCGGACCAGCGGAACTTCGAGTACGCTCATACCGGAGGCGCATCACTACGCGCGAGCACGGCTTCAGATTTCCGGTTCACGCCGGAGATCCGGCGCACACAGCTGTGCCGGCGTCACCACAGGCCCTGTCGTACGGAGTCGACGGTCCGTGAACAGCCGACTGTCAGAAGGCACACGTGACCCGACGCCGACAGGACGGGCCGTGTCCTCCGGTATGAGTGTATCAGTCGAGCGAGACACCCTCCAGACGGTCGGCGGTGCGCTACTGCTGTTCGCCGCTCTGGCCGGCGTCACAGACGCCACCCTCCGGTCGTTCGCTCCGCTGCTCGGACTCCTCGGAGGAGTGCTCGGACACGAGCTGGCGGACGACCTGTACGACCTGCCAGACGGGACAGGCTGGGTCGTGTACGGCCTCGGGGCCGGGGTCGCAGGGGTCGTCCTCGCGTTCGACAGCGCGACGTGGGTCGGAGGGCTGCTCACCGCCGCCGGCGCGTGGGCCGTCCTCGACGGCGCCACGATGGTCCGGTACGGCCAGGTTCGATCGACACACGAGTTTGCCTCCGGAGCGGAGGACGAGGCCGTACGCAGGATGCTGGTGCTGAACGGAGTGTACCGGACGCTCCAGGAGTCTGACCGACCTCAGACGGCAGAGCGGCTGGCCGACTCCTGTGATCTCACGCAGTCACGGGTCGACTCCGCACTCGACTACCTGGAACACCGAGACCAGGTAGCCCGCACGGGGGAGCGGTACCGCGCGAAACAGCAGACGTGGGGCAGGATGACGCCCGTGGCGCGGGGCCTCGCGTGGGTGCCGCGTCGCGTAGTCCAGCCGGTCGAGCGGCTGCGTCGACACACGCGAGGACGGCCGGAGACCGACGTGTGACGAGCGAAGACGACTCGCTGTGACGACCGGCAACACAGCCGGAGAACGGCGACACGGCGTGTGTGCGCGTCGTTCCCGGCGGCAGACGGAGCGTGGACCGTGGGGCTCGCCGACGACGGGGACGCAGACGGCGTGGCTCCTCCGTGTCGTCTCGTACGCCGGCGACCGCCGCGACGGCCAGCAGGAGTCGCCACGCGGGGGACGACGTCACGAGCACCACGGCCGAGGGGGCCGAAGTGGCTGCGCGGCGACGAACACCGAGACGCGACGAGACGGCAGTTCGGGCCGACCGTCTGCGCCCGTCGCTTCGGTCGACGCGTGCACGTACGCCGGGTCGCTGCTGCTCCGGTCGGCGACGACGCCGTTTGCGCCGGCGGTCGCACCGGAGACCGGCGCCGGCTGTCCGGTGTCGCCGCCGAGAACTGACCAGGAGTGACACGGCGCCGACGTGTCGGTGAGCACCCGCGGCTCCGTGCGGTGCCGGGGGCCGACGCGTGTGCGGGCGCCCGGCTACCCGTCCTCGCGCTCCGGGTCGGTCGCGTGGGTGTCTCCGGCGTCCGGGTCCGTCTCGGCGGCCTCGACCAGCGCGTCCCGCTGCTCCAGGCGCTTCATCTCCCGTTCGTGCTCGCGTTCGGCCTGTCTGTCCCAGTACCGGTAGGCAGCCGCTATCGCCGCCGAGACGGCTGCCGCGAGCGCGACGACGCCGAGGAGGATGCGCGCGACCATCTCGTCACCCGGCCGAGCTGTTGGTACCGCCGGTCGACCGGTTGGTCGTCTGTCGGTCGTCGGCGCCCGCGCGCGCCGTGTTCGCGTCGATGATGACCGGGACCTCCTGTCCCTGCCCGCCGGCCCCGACGACGAACACCGAGCCGTCCTGAAGCGCCTCGATGTACTGCTCACGGAGGACGATCTGGTTCTGTCGGAGCGACTCGCCCTTGATCTGGTTGACGTCGGCCTCGGCTCGTGCCCGAACACGCTCCTGTTCCGCACGGGCTCGCTCCTGTGCGACACGCTCCTGTTCGACCTGGACGCGCTGTTTTGCCTCCTCCTTGTTGTCGAGCGCCTGGTCGATGCCGTCGGGCAGGTCGACGTTCCGCACCTGCACCGCCTCGAGCACGACCGGCTCGTCCTCGAACGCGACCTGGAGCGTCTCACGGGTGACGCGTCCGAGCTGTTCGCGGCTGCTCCGCTTGTAGATCGCGTCGTCTCCCGTCGTCCGGAGCGACGACGCCTCGTCGCGCAGCACCGACCGCACCGTCGGGCGAATCAGCCGCTGTTCGAGCTGGCGCTCGTCGTTCCACGTCTCGACGAACGCGTCGGCCTGCGCCGCGTCGATCCGGTACCGGATCGTCAGGTCGATCTCGACACTCGACCCGTTCACCGTCTTGACCGTGATCGCGTCCGGTGATCCCCGATCGCCTTCGCCCTGCGTGGCGCTCATGGTGTACGTTCGGGGCCGTGTCTCGACGTTCTGGATGCTCTGCTGGACCGGAACGACGATCTGTGCGCCACTGTCACGGGTCTCGCCGGTGACGGCACCGAACTCCTTTATTACGCCTTCGTGACCTTCGGGGACCTGTTCGTACGCCAGTACGCCGACGAGGAGGGCAACGACCACCAGCAGCCCCGCGAGGCTGCCGACGATCTTCGTTCGATCGACCACGTCCGTGGCTGACAGCCGGTCGACTATATACTCTGCCCCTGCGACCGGCCAGTCTCACTGGTCGTCCCGTCGTCGTGGGTCCGGTCACCGTCAGAGGCCCCGCCGCTCCCGCTCTGCGGGCGCGACGGTCCGATCAGGTCTCGTCTCCGAGCTCGACGTCGCCAGCGTAGAGGACGTACCACACGGTGCCAGAGCGACGCCGAGCAGCTGAGCGGCTACACGAACCCGATCGGCGCGAAGCTGGCCACGCCGCCGACCGGGACAGCCGGATTCCCGGGGCACTCGTACGCGGGGCGTACCCCGGCGTCGTCGAGCGAGAGGAGAGACGGTCTCGCGGTGAGCTGTCCGTGGAGGAGGCCTGCGACCGGCCAGCGTCGCTCCCCGGCAGAGCCGTAGGGGCTCGGCGCCCGAGTCGGGCCACGGTCTGGCCGCGCCGGGTGGCTGTGCACCCCGCGCGGCGGCTCTCGCGCGCCGACCGGGGTGAGGTCGACCGCGCCGAACCGGTCCCGCTCGCAGAGAGCCAGTCACATGTTCGACCGGCCCTGTCGGTGAGACGGATGCTGACGATCCGACCGCCGACGGCAGCCGACCGGGAGCCGGTCGAGTCGATCATCACGGCACACTTCGCCGACGGGTGGTCGTACGACGTCCCGACGAACGACGAGCGTGACGGGACGTTCGTCCGTGTCGCGACACGAGGCGGCGACCCGCTCGGGGTCATGGCGCTGAGCACGTACACGGCTCCGGCGCGGCTCCGCGAGGCGATGCACCTCGTCGACACGCTCGAACCGGTGCCGACCACGGCACGGTACGGACACGTCCACGCGGGCTACGTGGCGCCGACACACACCGGCGAGGGCATCGGGAGCCGACTGCTCGAGCACGTACACGCGATCGGCGAGCGCGACGACGTCGGCGTCGACGTGTTCGTCGCCGACGCGTGGTTCCACGGCGGTGTCGACTCGCCGGCTCGACTCCTGCAGACACACGGGTACGAGGTCGTACACACGCACTCGATCGCCGGACACGCCGACGGACCGTGTCCGAAGTGCGGGCAGCCGTGTGTCTGTGAGGCCGCGCTCGTCGTCCGGCCGGCGCGGGCCGAGTGACGGGTGACACGACCCGTATCGGGTGGCGGTCGGGGGTACAGGCGTCGGGCACGCCGTCCGTCGACCGGAGCGCCGCGAGAGCGCCCTCGGCGCGGGGTCCGACGCCGCCGGACCGGCGACACGGTCGGGAGCTACCTCCCGTGTCAGACACGCTGTCGGCGGAGCTGGATCACCCGGGTCGTGCCACTGTCCGTGCGTGGCTCGGTGACGACCCGCGTGACCGCGGAGGGGATCGAGGGGACCGTCGGGAGGCGCGGGTCGTCAGCCGCGGTACAGAGCTGTCAGAACCGGGCCGAGACCCACGATCGTGAGTGCCAGCACCGTCACGGGATAGACGCTGGGCGTGACGGCGAGCGGGCCGGCCAGAGCGGCTGACCGCCCCAGCCGCTCCCGCTCGACATCGTCTCGCGCGGGGCTGTCGCGCCGGCAGCAGGACCTCGCCGGCACAGTTCGCGAGCCACGGGAGCGTGACGCCGCACTGCACGGGCGCGGACTCCCGGACCGGCGTTCCGGCGACGAGGCCGGCGGTGACGAGCGATACCGCGCCGACGCCGACCGGAGTGTCGAGACCGCTGGCCCCGAGCCAGTGCCGACAGACGAGGGTCTGGCGGAGCGCACGCCACGCCGGTCACCACCGGTCAGACAGGCCGGTGCCGACGACCGTGTCGGCAGACGTCGTGACACGCTGGAGGGCGATAGCTCGGCATCGTCGGCCCAGCCGACGGACGACACGGCACCGGTGAGCGTCGTGAGCCGTGCCGTGTCGAGCTGCCCTGCGTCCGTTTCCAGCCGTGTACGGAGCACACACGGACACACCGCCAGTCGCACACGGCACGCCCGATTCGGCTGGCCGAGACGGACAGCGGCGAGGAGCGACACGCGGGCTCGCCCCCCACAGTGGTGCGAGGGGGTCGACGACGGTGACGAGCACGGGGGAGCCCCTCGTCACCGCGCCGAGCGGTGGCGGGCGAGCCAGTCGAGCGCGTGGACCGTGCCGGCGTGGGGCCGTCCTCGCAGTCGCGAGGGTCCGCCACGACGGAGCTCGGGGTCCGGTCGAGTCACGTCCCGGCAGGAGGGCCGTGTGGCGTCAACTACTACTGTTCTTATGCCTTGTAGACGATATGAGTGTCCTCGCTGCGGTCAGCGACGACGACAACTTCGAGACCGTACTCTCCGTCGCGGAACGGCTGGCTGCCGGCCTGGACCAGCGTCTGTCCGTGACTCACATGACCGAGCACAGTGACGCGTCCGACAGCGAGCGCCGGTTCCGCGACGACGTCCGGGCGTCGCTCTCGGACGCGGAGGTGGAGGTGGAGGTCGACCTCCAGCATATGGACCGCGGCGGGGTCCGCCCGGGAACGGCGGTCGGCAAGCAGCTGCTCGAGCTCGCCGAGGACGTCGAGATCGACCACGTCGTGATCGGTCACAACTCGAAGAACCGGATAACGGCGGTTCGCGAGGGCCACACCGACTTCACCGTCGCCGAGGAGGCGGCAGTCCCGGTGACGATCGTCCCCGACGGCGTCGACACGTAGTCGTCGACTCGGGGGGGCCACACCCGGCATCGACGGCAGTCGTGCGGTCGCCGTGCGACTCGGTTCGGCGCCGCGAACACCGAGACCGTCCGCGGAGCAGCGGTCGACAGCCCGGGACACGCTCCACGGTCGGCTGTCCGGACGCCTCACGCGCTCGGAGAGCCGTGCCGCTCGCCCACGGTGATCGTGAGCCCGACGTCCCGGAGTCGCTCGGCCAGCGGCGTACCGATGCCAGACGCGGGTGTCGTCACTCCGCCGGCGAGGGGGTGTCGGTCTCTCCGCGGAGCAGACACAGCCCGCTCTCGGCGAGCGTGCGCGCGGTCGCGCCGTAGCCGGGGTCGAGATCAGCGCCGAACGCCGCCTCGGCGACGAACGACCCGTCCGTGGCCGTTCCACGTCCGAGCACACGCACGGTGAAGTGGCCGTTCTCGATCTGTGCTCTCGTCGGGCCCTCGCCCGGGTCGGGAGAGACGAGCCGGCGAAGCACCGCGCGGACGGGACCGGCAGACGGCGCCGCCGTGACCGGTCCGATACCACCGGCGACCGCGCCACGGACGCCAGACCCGGTCGGAACGACCTCTGTACGGCGAAACTCCCGGCCCCACGGGGAGCCACGGAGCGCGTTGCTCCGCCGGACGACCCGCTCGCTCACCGGCGCCACGGGAGACGGCGCCGTCCAGCCCGGTCGGTCCGTGGCCAGCGCTGTGCCCCCGGGTCGAGGCCGTCCCGCTCGTCCGGCGGTGCCAGCGAGTACGGGTCGTCGAGGATCTGTCGAACGGCCGGGTCGTCCGACGCGGCGTGCGACGTTCGGATCCGGGCAACGGGGCTGGAGAGCAACAGCGGCTGCGATCTGGCGGCGAATCCGGACGCGTTGCAGGAACGCCACGCGGAGCGGACGAGCACTCCGGACGCCACAGAGGCGTCGTCGGGCGTCGTTTCCGGGGTGTGCCGTCGAGCCGACCGGGGACCTCACGGCCAACGTGCCCGCCGTGCTTCTCCGGGCGGTGACGATCGACAGAGAGGTCGACCACGGACCGGGAGGGAGTGGACGCGGGACCGGGCTCCGCGCGACCTGCCGGTGTCCCGTGTGCAGGGTGCACTCGAGCGAGGGCAGTGACGCCGACGAGGGTGACAGCGCCGGACACCACGGCAGGCCGCCGGAGGAGTCTCGACCGGGCGGGGACGACGTCCAGACGGGGCCAGCGTCCCGATCTCGGGCCGGCTACCGGATCCGGACCGTGGAGATTTAATTCGGGCCGGGGAGTCAGACACGAGTGGTGGATCCGATCCTGAAGTGGGCGGGCGGCAAGCGACAGCTCCTCGACGAGCTGTACGCCCGGTTTCCAGAGACGTGCGGAGCGTATCACGAGCCGTTCGTCGGCGGCGGCGCCGTCTGCTTCGACCTCGTCCCGGGGGACGGGACGATCAACGACACGAACGAGCGGCTCGTCAACTTCTACAGACAGGTGCGCGAGCAGCCGGAGGAGCTCGTCGAGCGGTGTCGGCAGTTCGAGGAGCCGGAAGCAGAGGCGGACACGGAGCGTCCGTACGCCGACGCGGAGAACTACTACTACCAGCAGCGCGAACTGTTCAACAGACGACCGAGAGGCGAGGCGTTCGACGAACTCGAAGAGGCCGCACTCCTGCTGTACCTGAACCGAACCGGGTTCAACGGGCTGTACCGGGAGAACGCGAGCGGCGAGTTCAACGTCCCGGTCGGGGCGTACACGAGCCCAGACTGGGTTCGGGCGCCCGAGGTGCGGTCGGCGAGCCGAGCACTGACCGATCTCGAGATCCGGTGTGGGGACTTCTCGTACGTGCTCGAGGCCGCTGCCGAAGGAGATCTCGTGTACTTCGACCCGCCGTACGAACCGGTGAGCCAGACCGCCGACTTCAACGAGTACTCCGCCGACGGGTTCGACCGCGACGACCAGCGACGCCTGCTCGACACGGCGCGACGGCTGGACGACGCGGGTGTCCACGTCGTCCTGTCGAACAGCGGGGTGATGTACGACCTGTACGCGGACGCGGGATTTCACGTCGGGGTCGAAGGCGCGAGGCGTGCGATCAACAGCGACGCCCAGAACCGGGGCGAAGTGGCCGAGATCGTCGCGACAAACGTCCCCCCCGACGCACGGATGAGGGCGAGTCAGCAGGCCCTCTCCGACTTTTAGTCGGGCGCAGACGCTGTCTGGAGGCCGGCGGCCACCTCGTCGCCCCGGCGACGGCGGCGTCGATCTGTGGTAGCGTCGCACCGCTCGCACGAGACGTGCCAGTCGGCGACTCGGACGAGTACGGCGCCGTCCTGCCGTACTCGTCGTGCGGCGTAGCTACACGAACCAGAGCCGGCGTCACAGACGGGTCGGACGCTGTCGGCTCTCCCCCACCGTCTCCGGACCGGAGAGCCCGTTTTGTCTCGTTCGTCCTCTCGGCAGTCGAATCCCACCTGTCGAGGACCGATTCGACTGTCTCGAGCTGTTCGGCCCGCCTCTCGGCGTCCTCACGCATCGGCTCCGTCCGTCCGCGGACCGCCCCGAGATCGTTTCCGCGTGTGGCGTGCGACGCGCGACGTGACGCCGAGGTGGCAGCCGTGCTGCTGAGCCACGATGTCGTGCCACTCGACGACGAGCAGGAAGACGTCTCGTCGGCGACGGGTTTCACGCAGAAGTCGAGCGTCGCGAGGCCGTCACCGCCGCGCGCTTCGACCTCGTGGCGGACGAACCCCCCCGCTCGTGGCCCGGTCGATCGCGCCTCGAACGTCGTCGTAGACCGCCTCGGAGGAGCCCACGTGCCTCGAACGAACGTGGTCCCGACGAGGTCCAAATACCCCTCGGTGACAGAGGCTATGACCGTCAGAGCACCCGCGAGGTAGCCCGTAAACGGGGTGTTCGTCCGCTCATCAGGCACCGGGAGTTCTCGTCGCTCCGCGAGGCGTGAGACGCTCGACTGGACGCTACTCTCTACGGACGGCGCAGTCAAACCGAGACGGCGAACGTTCGCCTCGATCGTGGGTACGGATCACTCGTCCGCTCCCGACACTGGTAGAGGCAGTGTCGGGAGCGTGCTGTCGTTTCTGGCGATAGAGGTCGATCAAAAGCGGATCGAGGGTCTACCGTGCAAAGCGCGATCTCACACAGGAGGAGCTGGCAGTCGAGCCGAGTGTCTCCGGGCAGACGGTTACCGCTCTCGAGACCGACACGCACAGTCCGGGTTGATTTCTCGGTTGAAGAGCGCCTCTACTGACCGACGGCTGAGAACACGCGGTCGTGTCGCGGCTGACCCGCCGTGTTCTCCCGCGTACTGTCGTGCAACTAGGAGTCCGACAGAGTCGAAAGTTCGTGACCTCCGGTCGTTCGAGCGAGGCGCCGACCGGCTGGCTCGTACCGCTGAGGAGTGCGGTACACGGTCAGGGTCAACTCGGAAGCGTGGACCGGCAAACGACGTCCAGACCGCGGGTCTACGGATCTCACGACACGCTGACCTGCTCGTGTGACTTCCGGGGTTGCGCGGACCCCACGGGCCGAAACGCGTCGATAGAGCGTGAGCCAGACGACTCAGTCTGGTGACACGGCCCGTGCGGGTCGAGTGGGACGACCACGGGTGGTCGGGGTCGCCACGCGCTCACCGTCTCGGAGGACGGCGCACAGACCGGAGTGCTATCCACGCGGACAGGAGTACTGTCTGGACTGTCGTCGTAGCGGGAACGCTCTTCGGGGAACCCACGTCTGAATCGGTGGAGGACGTCGACGTTCGACAGCGTACGGGTTTCGATTTGGCATCTACCGGCCCCGCGGAAACTCTCACTCTGTGATACGTTTCGGGAGTTCTGCTGCGTACAGAGCACGTATCTCGCACAGATCAGATCGCAGGGGACTGCCGTCGCGATCGGTCGATACAGAGGTCAAGTACGTTGCTCTGTGGCCCGTCCGAGTCCGTTGTCGACAGTTACGGAAGGTTCCAGTCGGTGAGTTTCCCCGACAGGAACGTATCGGCCTGGCGTTCGAGATACACACGTTGGGTGTCGACGATCGCTTCGCCAAGAGTTGCCCCCTCGGAGACGCGGTTGGACGTCATCTGGTGTTTCCAACGTGCCGGCGTCATCCGGGTTCGAACGCGACTTCGAAGCGGGGCGATATACTGACGTACCTGTTCGTCCTGGAGTCCCTGGGTCTGTAACCCGCTCTTTGCAGCACTGAACAGCTCTTCGTACATCACGTCCAGATCAGTCGTGAGTCGCCCCTCTTCTGTCATCCAGGTGAACTCCGCGCCGATACCGTCGCGCACTGCGGCGTAGAAGTTGTCCCTGGCGGTATCCCACTTCAACCGCCGGACCGGATGCTGTGACGAGTGGAGGTGTTCGAGCGCACCGGCGAACACCGCCTGGAACGCGATCGCGTCGCGTAAGGTCGGTTGGCCTGGTAACGGTCGAAACTCGATCCGGGCGTTCGCACGCGACCGCGTTGCACCGCCGAACACCGGCCGGATCCACCGCCAGTACGTCCCGTGTTTCCGCCGGAAGTAGGCGAACTCGTCGTCGAACCGCTCGCCGCGCTCAACCGGCATCGGAACGATCGTCTCGTCGGCAACGACGCTGTCAATCGCTTCCTCGACGGTCTCGAACGCGTCGGGGAACCGAACTTTGCGGACCTGGTCGGTGTTGAGCGAGGTTTCGAACACGTCGATCCGGTGGCCCATCCACGCGTCCTCCATGACCGTCTGTGCGGCGACGCCGTCGTCGTAGAGGCTCGGGGGGAAAAACGGTGAATTGACGCCGAGCGCGAGGAGTGGACCCGCGAGTCGCACCGCATACCGAAAATAGGAGGGGAGTGCCTCCGCAGAGGGGACCTGATAATGTGGCTGAATCGACGTTATGAGGCTTTCTGGCATGATGGTGTCGGCCTCTAGCGAGACGTGGGGGGCGTCGAGACGCCCGCCAGTGGGGGCCCCGGTGTTGCCCATCGCGTGGTAGCGAACCGAGTCGCTCATGTTGGTCGCAACTGTTACGCCATCGTCGTCGACGGAGTCGGTGAGGTACTCGCGTGCTGTTTCGCCGCTCGGGGGGATCGTCCACATGCCGTCGCTGACCAGACGCATGTCGTTTGCGTGAATCGGCCCCCGAGCCGCTGCCAACCGACCCTTTATTTCGGCCTGTTGGGCCGCGATTCCGTGCTCGTTTAGCGGTTGCGGCGTGGTACTCATCTCCGCGTTGTGCAGTCCTAGCTCCTTCTCGAAGCCGACGAACGAGAGCGTCTGACGAGGAATCCGTCGGAGCGTTCTCCGTTGCAGATCGCTCGTCTCTCCGTTTCGGTCGGTCGTGGTTCCGTCGGCTGTCGCATAGAACTCGTACTCTAATCCAACCAGCCCCTGTGGGTTATCGAACGTTCCCTCTGTTACTTCGGCTTTGATTATTTCGGCATCCTCCTCGACGCGCGTCTGGAACTCGGTTTCAGACGTATCCAACACGTCCCCGACCTCCGCTCCGATCCCCGTCCGAGTCATAGCCGGGCTTTGCTACGATGGTGTGAAAAGAGCAGTGTCCGGCGCTCGTCAGGACGAACTCTGGCAGGACCGCTGACACCCTGCAGAGGTTCAGCGTCGGCAGATGACCGTCCGTCGTCGGGGGAGTCTGTGAAGACGTGACTCGGGAGATCGGGCCGAGTCGAGTGGACGGCCACCTCCGCACGGTCGACGACACCCTGTTCGGCCCGGAGGGCACCGTCAAGCGGGTCGAGCGAGTCGAGGAGGAGCAACTTAGGGGCGGACGACGACGACGACGGACCGCGGGCGTCGCCGGTCGGCGAGCGGACACTCGCGAGCATCGAGCGCGTCAGCGACGACATACGGGAGAGGGTCGACCAGTTCGAGGAGTGCAGACGCGCTCCGTGAGTGGGTTCGGGACGCGACGAGCTGGCGTCGCGACGACGCTGTAGTCGGCGGCCCGTCGCTCTCGCCCCCAAGGTGGAGACCGACAGAGGTTGCTCAGTCTACGGATACCGGCGAAGACGACGAGTTCCCGCCTGAGAGACGCCTCGAAGCGCCCGACCGTCGTCTGGTCGAGGCCGAGATCGCGACGATCCCCGACACAGAGACGCGAGTCAGTCACAGGGAACGCCGACCGACGGGTGAGCGACACACAGTAGCCCGACCGTGTTCAACTGCCGAGCGTCGCGCCATCGGCGAAGCTCACGGCTGTACGTCTCAGACCGGAAAGCCGCCACCCGCAACCGGTCGTGTGTCGGGAGTTATACCATCTCCGGCACCGGATTCGGGACACACGCCCGGTGGCGTTCGGCTCCCATACACAGCCGAATTCGGTGGAGTGATTCGACGGCGTTGGAGTACCTCTCGGTGGGAGCGAGAAGGGCCACAGCAGCTTCGCCCGGTTCGTGTCGTCTGCCGGAGAGAGGACAGACGCTCGTCACGAAGGACGACGGTGAGCCACAGTGAGGAGAGGCCGGACAGAACAACGTGGTGATACGTGGGTTCGGCGGCGACAGCTTCGTACCCCGGAAGCCGGTCACCGGAGACGCTTTCATAAAGCTAGTGGGTAGATACACACGTCGATGGGATCTGTACAGCGGTTCCCGGAGGTCGAGTTCTCCCGGCGGAATCGCCTCATTCTCTACTACCTCGTCGGCCTCGTACTGTTCGTCCTCCTGTACGCTGTGATCTACAACGTTGCGCTGGCACGCCTGGAGGGCGTCAACCAGTCTATCTTCGCCTCGTTCGAGTTCGTCGTCCAGACGATGACGACGACCGGGTACGGGCAGGACTCAGACCTCTGGAGCCACCCGCTGATGTACCTGTTCGTGTCACTCACGCAGATATCGGGTATCGGTATCGGATTTTTTACCCTCCGTCTGATCGTCATCCCGCTGTTCACCGGCGCCGAGGTCAACTTAGACGACCGACTGACGCCGAAGCAGGACCACGTCATTATCTGTGAGTACCGACGGGACTCCGCCGTCCTCCTCGACGAGCTCGAAGAGCTCGGGATCGAATACGTGCTGATCGCATCCGATAGAGAAAACGCCAAGGACCTCTCCGACGCGGGCTACTCGGTTGTTCACGGCTCGCCGCAGGATCGCGGCGCATTCGAGCGAGCGAGTGTCGACGCCGCACGAGCGGTCATAACGGATGCCGGAGATGCGAACGTCAGCACCATCCTGACGGTTCGGTCGATCGACCCGGATATCGAGATCGTTACCCTCAGCGACGACAGCGACATGCAGAGTGTCCTGCTCGATACAGGCGCAGATACTGTGTTGTCCCCACACGGCGTGCTCGGACGTCGGCTCGCCGAGAAGGCGGTCTCCTCGTTCAGTTCGGAGCTGACGGATACGATCGAACTGGGGGGTGAAATGGAGATAACCGAGATCCCGATTCAGCCGGGGAACCGATTAGTCGGAACGCGGATCCGCAACTCACAGATCAGAGAGCAGACGGGCGCGAACATCATCGGTGCGTGGATCGACGGCGAGTTGCAGCTCCCGCCCGACCCGGACGCGGTCATCCGGTCGAACACGGTGTTGCTCCTCTCAGGTGCCCACGACGAACTAGAGGCGTTCGGCGAGTTCACGCAGCCGTACCGAACGGTTCGGCGACACGAGCGTATCATCGTCGCCGGCCACGGCGAGGTCGGGCAGGCCGCACGGGCGGTCGTCGCAGAGGCGGGACTCGACGTCACGACGATCGACATCGACGACCGCGACGGTGTCGACATCGTCGGTGATGCGGGCTCTGAGGACATCCTACAGACAGCCGAGATCGAGACTGCAGGGGCGATCATCGTCGGCCTCCCGGACGACTCCGTCTCGCTCCTGACGACGGTGTTGGCACGCTCGTTGAACTCGAATACAGAGATTCTCACACGCGTGAGTGATACTGATGCGACACGAAAGGCGCTGAGCGCCGGCGCGGATTACGTCCTCTCGGTCCCGCGAGTGAGTGCTCGGATGGTGGCCAGAGAGCTCCGCGGTGAAGATATCCTGACACCGGCGAGTCAGATTCGGCTGCTCCGTGTGCCGGCAACGCCCTTCGATGGGTCGACCCTCGCGGAGTCGGGTATCTACGAGCAGACGGGGTGTCGCGTGATTGCCGTCGAAGACGAGTCCGGATTCACCAGCACAGTCGACCCGCAGCGACGGTTCACCGGGGACGAGCGAGTCGTGCTCGTGGGCTCGGACGAGGCGGTCCAGCAGTTCAGAAAACGGTTCGATGTCTCACCGATCGAGCCAGAGCGCTGACCGACCGTCGGGAACGACGGCTGGCAGTTGCGAACGCTTCCAGCGGACTGGAACACCGCACGTAGCGAGCCGAGTACGCTCGTCGCCAGCACGTACCCGACCGTGAGCGGGTGAACCGCCTCGGTGTCGACTGGCTCGAGAGACGGGGTCTCTCGTCATCACGAGACCCTCCGATTTCGAACGACCGCAACACACTCCGGCCGTAGATCCGTCTCGGAAACGGACACGAAAGCCACCAGTACGTGTCGTACGTATCGAGAGCGGAGCACACTACAGCCGTCAGTCTCCGATCGACCTCCAGTAACTAATCGGCGAGGGCCAGACACGGGGGTCAGAACGTCGGCACGGGCACAGCAGTAGCGAAGCGGACGACGTGATCTCCGGAGTCGAGCACGCTATCACTTCGAGACACGGATCCTCGATCCCGGGTGATCGCTCCGATACCGACGTCTGCGGGGAGGTCGGCTACGCGTTCGCGAGCAGCACGGTCGACAGTTTCGACCTCTAAACCGCCGTCTGTCGGTCCTCGACGGGTGAGAGCGTCGCGACTGTGCGATCCCGAGTGTATCGAACGACCTCCTCGACGGTCGTGTCGCGCGGATCGACTGCGGCATCGACCCCGACATCCACGAGCAAACCGGCGTACGCTGCCACTTCGACGGCTGTGACTGTCCGACCTTCGTCGCCAGCAGCGAGACGAAGAGGGGCCGTTCGTCGCTATCCGCGGCTGCGACGACCGCGTCCGTATCGTCGACGTTCTTCCGGGGGGAGACGTCGAGATCCGCGGGGTCGTGTTCCATCACCACACGGGGTCCGGGAGCCGTTCAACGAGCCGACGAGCACGGTCACCCGACTCCACGGTCAGTCGCGGTCGAAAGCAACGTTTTCAGAGAGGATCTGCGATTTGATACCCGATACGGCTCCGGCCGACCACGACGGTGTCCTGTGTTCCACCCGACCGATCTGTCGGGGCCGCCACGGTCGAAAGTGCCCGGCCACGCGACGACCGGCGACGGTCACGCTGTCACCGGCTCAGTTCTCGTCTCCCCACGAGGGATCACAGTACGGCCGTCGCGGACCGGTGCTGCAGACGTGGGTGTGTCGAAACGGTCCGGTGTTTCGATCGTCTGATCAACAGCTCACCGTCCGCCAGGACCTCATCGACCATCTCGACACGGGTCTGCCCGAACGGCACGACGTCGACTTACGCTTCGAGCGGTGTCCCGGTCGACGGGTCTCCCGTCGAGACGGCGGATCCACACGACACGTCGACAGAGAGCCACGGCGCGGTGCGAGAAGAAGCGCCCGGATCGAGACAGCAACGCCACGCTCGAGATCGCCGACCGCCACCGTAGCGGAGAGAGTCGACCTAAGACGACCTGACTACCGGTCAGGAGGTGTCTGACGGTGACTCGGCTGCGGACAGGTCGTCTGCCGGGTCACGAGACGACCGCGCCGACGTCGAAACACGACAGGAGACGCGTGACACGTATACGTCCCGGAAGGTCGGTGTCGCCGGAAGTCCCACCGGTTTCCGCGGCACGCAGACCGTGGAGAGGAGTAGTGGCCGTTCACGACGGGCTGTTTCTGACTCACTCTGTTGAACCCGCCAGTGGGCAGGGTATTTACCCGGTCGTGTCGAACGGGGAGCGTAGGCTACACAGCCTGCTGCTGTCTCTGCCGGTCGGGCCCCTTGCCGTATCAGAACTCCCGTCGAACGGCAGCAGAGAACACACCAGTGAACGTACTGTGTCACGCGGGACACGCTACCGCTACCGAAACACCGCGTTCGGCAGTCGGTACCGAGGTGATGCTGTCACTCGTCGTCGGGGGCGTCGTAGTCGGACTGCTCTTCTCGTACGTTGTAGATCGTTACTCTGTGTTGTAACTATCCAGACGAGGCGTTATCGCGCTGAACCCACCCACGCTGTGTGTACGACACGCCCGCGCAGTCTATCCTGCTCGAGGAGTCCACCACGGCCGATCACGGATCTCTCGTCGGGGCGGCCAGAGTACGCAAGCGCGACGACTCGCCCGTCGCCGTACCGGACGAGTATCTCCGCGGCACCGTCGTCGTCGATATCGTGAACGGTTGGGAACGTCCACACGGGCACAGTTCGCTCGTACAGGGCAAGTTCCGCACCGGTCTCGGGGTCGAGAACCGCAACTGTTCCGCTGTTCAGCGCCCCGACCAGTTCAGCCCGACCATCACCGTCGACGTCACCGAGGACCGGCGGTGGAACGATCGTATCGTCGCTCTCCGAAACGGTCGTCGACCACTCGGTCTCGCCGGATCGGGCGTCCAGTGTCAGAACTGTCCCGCCAACTCGACCGAGATACAACTCGACTCGTCCGTCGTCGTCTGCGTCAGCCGCCGCCCGAATCCGAGTGTTCGTGAGAGTACGTTGCCACTCGCGCTCGCCGGTCCGACCATCGTAGGCCCGAATCGAAGCGGGTCCAGCGGTGAACACTTCGGTGGCCGGATCGTCGTCGGCCTGGGCTGTCGTCACGTATGTCGCCGGCCCGTCGCGCTGCCAGTCGACCGTTCCGTCGGCCGAGAGGACGAGTGGCCCCCTGCTACTCCCGACGAGGACGTCGGGCGTCCCGTCGGCGTCGAAATCGTCCACGATCGGGGCTCGCCAGACGCTCGGCGTCGACCAGTGTGTCTCGTTCAGGTCGAATCGCCAGGCGACGCTCCCGTTCCCGTGGACCACGACGACACCGCCCCTGATGTCGCTCGCGACGACCTCCGGTCCCGGTGCGGAAGAGACGTTCGCGACGGTGGGACGGCCGTATCCGTAGGTGTGCAGTGGCGCCCGCCACGATTCCGTTCCGTTTTCTGCGGAGTACGCGATGACCGCGTCCTCCGTCGAGGAGACGATGACCTCGAGTTCACCGTCGCCGTCGACGTCCTCGATAGCCGGTTCGGTCAGGGCGTGGGTAAAACAGTCGTCAGACGGCATTCCGGTTCGCCACAGGGACGACCCGTTCTCCGGCGCGAGCCGTACGAGCGCGCAGGACGTGTCGGTAAGCGGGACGTCGCTGTTGGGCACCTCCGCGACGGGGGCGACGATGACCGCTCCGTCGGGTCCGACCCCGACGGCGTGATGATTGACCTCGTTGTCTCGCGGCGTCTCACTCACCCAGCGTTCGGCGAGTTCGCCGCCGGAGGAGGATCCGAGTCCGACAAACGCGAGCGCCACCAGTACTCCGGAGACTGCGACGAGTGCGAGCAGAGTCCGCCGGCGCATGCTGATCTATCGTCTGGCCTGGGTCAAATGGCTGCTCGTTCGCTCGGCGGATTCGAGAACCAGACCACGGACGCTTTGCTCCAGACGCTCGTAGCCGTACGTGATGAATCGTCGTCGGTACTCTCGACCGTGGGCCACGGGAATCTTGACCCTGTGTCTGCTGATGGTCCTCCCTGGTGTGGCGAGTGCCCACGACGTGACCGGATCGCGATTCGACGCACCGATTCCACTCTGGTTGCTCTCTCTCGGTGCTGGTGGAACAGTCGCACTGACCGCCGTGTGGCTGGCGGTCACGGATCGAACAGACACGAAGACGAGACGACGCACGCTCGCGACGGTCGACGCCCGGACGGCCTACTGGGTTCGGGCGGTCGTGGGAGTCGGATTCCTCATCGGTGTCGTCACGGCACTCGCGGTTGGGGTCCTCGGACGGCAGGTCGCTGCGGAGAACTTCGCGACGGTGTTCACCTGGCCGGTCTGGTTTCGCGGCGTGGGACTGCTCGCTGTCCTGTTCGGCTCCCCGTGGAACGCACTCTCTCCGTGGCGGGCAGTCTACCGTGGGCTGTGTCGGCTCGAGGGGCGACAGCTGGCAGTCGTGGGTGGATATCCGTCCCAGTTGGGCGCCTGGCCCGCGCTGGCTGGCTTTCTCGTCCTCGTCGGTGTTGTCGAGAACGTGACTGTCGTCCCACGGTCGCCGACACTCACGACCGTCGTGATCTCCGTCTACGCGCTCGTCATGCTCACCGGGGCAGTACTCTTCGGACCGACGTGGTTCGAACGGGCCGACCCGCTGGGTGTGCTGTATCGCTCGTTTGGCCACGTCGCAGCGGTGTCCGGTAGCAGAACTCCTGCAGGGAACGTCGAGATCTCGGTTCGACCACCGTGGCGAGGCTGTAGCGACCCCGTCTCGGGACCGGCAATCGTCGTCTTCGTCGTCGCTGCTGTGTACACCGTCAGCTTCGACGGATTCACGAATACCCGACTGTACCAGACCGTCCTGTTCGGTGTTCGGGAGGCGACCGGGACCGGCCCGCCGACGAGTGGTCTCCTCTACGCTTTCGGACTCGTCCTGTTCGTCGGAGCGTTTGCGCTGACGGTCGTCGCCGGTGACGCGCTCGGGATCTCCTCACGTCTCGGGAGCGAGACCGCGACCGACGGGGGGCAGACAGCGTGGCGTGGCGCAGCCAGAGCGTTTGCACCCACTCTCCTTCCGATCGCGGCCGCCTACGACGTCGCCCACAACTACCCGTACGTCGTTCGGAGCACGGCTCGACTGCTCGAGATCAGCGCCAGACCACTCGGAGTCGGTGTCGACGCGCTCGATCCGTTCGGGTGGCTCTCGCTACCGGTCTTCTGGGGGTCACAGGTGCTTCTGATCGTCGTCGGACACGTCGTTGCAGTCGTCGCGGCCCACCACGTCGCAGTCGA
Source organism: uncultured Haloferacaceae archaeon (assembly GCA_964512675.1). Classification (GTDB taxonomy): domain Archaea; phylum Halobacteriota; class Halobacteria; order Halobacteriales; family Haloferacaceae; genus A07HB70. Next base: position 23,518 of record CAZEJR010000021.1, read on the forward strand.
GCGGTATCCCTCACTCTCGGATACCCGCCGGGGTCACCTTCCGCTCGTCGTGTTGATGATCGGCTACACGGTCCTCTCGCTGTGGATCGTCTCGCAACCCGTGGTCGGAGGATGAACTCGACGTGAACATAACAACTCCAGAACAGACCCGTTGCGACACACTCAGATGCGTCCACAGGTAACGGAGAGGCGATGGCGACTGTTCCGCTCCACGCGGTTCCCGAGGTCGGGTCTGCCACCCTGCTGATCCTCGTGACCGTCGCGGCGATCGGCACGGCGCTGCTGGTCGGAGTGGCGTTTGCCGCACTCGTCCGACGACGATCACGACCGTACCTGTTGCTCGTCGCCGCGTTCACCGCCCTTCTCGGTCGGTCCGTCGTTGCCGGCGTCAGTATGTTCGGACTGCTCTCGCCGACGACACACCACCTCTTCGAACACGGAATGGACGTGCTACTCGTCGCACTCGTCGTCGCGGCGGTCTACTACGCGCGAACCGTCAGCCACGAGGGGTCAGCAGTATGACACACCAGCGAACGCGGATTCACGAGTTCGTCTCCGACCATCCCGGGATCCATTTCAACGAACTCACACGGGCACTTGACCTCGCCCCCGGCCAGGTCCAGTACCACCTGAAGAGACTCAAGCGAACGGATGCGATCACCGAAGAACCGCTGTACGGGCGAACGCACTACTACACGCCCGAGTACGGTCCGTGGGAGCGAGGAGCACTGGCCGTGCTACGCAGGGAGACCGCTCGTGACATCCTCGTCTCTCTCATGACGAACGGGCCCAGCGCGCCCGATATCGTCGCGGATGGGTTGAACATCGCACGAAGCACCCTCGAGTGGCACCTCGACCATCTCGTCGAACAGGAGCTCGTCGACAAGCAGTACGACGCCCGAAACCACGTCACGCTCGTTCTGTCACGGCCGGCGGAGACGGCTCGGATGCTTCGACTGGTCGAACCGTCGGTCGCCGACAGGCTGGTCGACCGGTTCACGCGACTCGTGGACGGGCTACTCGCCGGTGAGCCAGAGACGACCGACCACGACCCGTGAGACGCCAGAGACACCGCTCGAGACCCGAACCAGAACGCTGCTCTCCGTCGGGTCCCGGCGTTCGAACGACGACAGAACTGCTCGACGGCGACAGGCTCTCGAGCCAGCCGTCGCGCTCGGGAGCGCGAGTGCATCGAGTGCCTGTCCGGACCCCGGTGGCTCCGAACCGGTCCGGACCGGCGATCCGAGCGCGAACCCCTCCGCGCCGACGTGGTGCTCGAAGCCGAGCGGGCCCTTCGAGACTCGCTTCAGGGGGTACCGGGCGACCGAGGAGTACGTCACACTCAGAGAGTGGCCGTTCGCGGGGGCGACGACGACGGAATCGCCAACGTTCGCCAGGGTCTCGAAGGCTGGTACGACCGACAGTCCTCCGCGGACCGCGTGATGGAGATGTTCAGTCCCGGTCACGCTGAGAGCGACCTCGTCGGGGGTGTCGGCTCGAACGGCAGTATCGACCAGTTCGTCGACGACATCGAAACGGACGCGAGAGCCTACGGCTGCGTCGGTCACGCACACGCCCGTGCGAACCGAGGCGCGGATGTAGACGTGAAACTCCTCCGTCGCCACGTCGAATCGCGGACTTCGAGGCTGTCCGTCGGGCGACGAACGGCACCGATCTGACCGACGTCACGCCGGCGGGTCAACGACGGCATCCTCGAGTGTATCTTCGCCCGCCGTCGCGGGAACTTCCTCGTCCCGCCTCGCAGACACCGAGCGGCTCCGGCGCCACGACCCGAGTCTCGGTCGTGGCTGCGGTACACGTCCGCTGGCGGCGATTCGAGGACCGGACCAGAATCGACTTTTCTTGCGGTTCCGAGTGTCAGACGTGAATCGACGTGCGTTGTTGCGGGCTGGCGCTGCTCTCACCGGGTCGGCGGCCCTCACCGGCTGCGCGGGACTGTTCGAAACACAGCCAGCCGGTGTCCCACCGGTCCCGGAGGATCGACCGGACGGGGTCTACGTCCCGAGTCACGTCGAGGGGATGCAGATGTCCGGGACGGCTACACAGGGTGACTACGCGTTCGGGCTCATGTACAGCTACGCCCACCGATTCTGGAACGTCAACGGCGAGTCCGTCTCGCTGACCGAGATCGACGACGAGGACGACGTCCACCTGATGGCGAGCGTCTGGGACCCCGAGACGAGGACTGTGCTTCCGGACACGGGCCTCTCCGTGGGGATCTACCGGGGTGACTCGCTCGTCGCCCAGGAGGCGATCTATCCGATGCTCTCTCAGCCGATGGGCTTTCACTACGGCGCGAACTTCGGGCTAGACGGCGACGGAGAGTACGTGGTCAGGCTGAGCGTCGGGGCGGTGGCCACCCGTCGGACCGGCGCGTTCCAGGGTCGATTCTCGGAGCCGACGACCGTCGAGATTCCCGTCGAGTACAGCCAGCGGGCCAGAGAGGAGATCACGGTCAGGCAGATAGGGGACAGGACCGCGACACCCGGGGCGGTCGACCCGATGAACATGGAGATGATCCCCGACTCGCTGGCGCCGTCCGAGAGCGACCTTCCGGGGACGGTCGTCGGCTCCGGGATGAGCAACGACGCGAAGTTCGTCGTGACCGTCCTCGAGACGCCGCCAGCCGGTGTCGACGGTGACGGACAGTACGTCGCCGTGTCCGCACGGTCTCGGTACAATCGGATGATTCTCCCCGCGATGGGACTGGAAGGCACACTCTCGCGCGGGAGCGAGACAGTCTACGAGGGTGGGTTCACGCGGACGCTCGACCCGGGCCTGGACTATCACTACGGCGCAGTCGTCGACGGCGTCCAGTCGGGTGACGAACTCTCGTTGCGAGTGACCGTCCAGCCACAGACCGCACGGCACGAGGGGTACGAGACGGCCTTCGGCGGGCTCATGGGTGGGATGGACGACGTGACCGTCACCGTCGAGTGACGACTGAGCCTACTCGATACCGTGACAGAGTTGCCCGGTTCACGGCCACTCGCGCGACGCGAGGGGGGCGTCGGCGGTTCGCACCGGACGAAGCCGGGTCAGTCACTCCGAAACTCGCCGCAGGCAGCCACAGCCCACTCGCACGGTTGCTCTCAAGACGGCCTGCTGGTCGTCTCGGAACCGGTCTCTGCCATCTCGGCCCGTGGTAGTCGCCGGTGGCGTGGTGACGAGGTCTGTCGGGCGACTACTGGTCGGCCCGTGGTACGGCTCCGGTCTCGGTGTCTGTGGGCCGGTGTGGTTTCGGCGGACGTACGCCGCGCCGTAGCTCGGTGGTCGAACGGGTCGTCGCCGGCGTCTCCCCGCTCGAAGATCGGGTCGACGCCCTCGTCGGTCACTGCTCGGGGTCGCCGTCCACGCTCGGGGAGACTCACTGTGAGCGTGGTCGCGCCAGGCGTCTGCCTCCTCCGCCCCAGGCCGGTCGGTGAACGGCGCCGTCGCCCGCTCGTAGCCGCTGTAACGCCCGAGCCGCTCGGTGTCGTCGGCCACCGCCCAGTACGTCGTCTTCTGTGCGACCAGCCCACGGGTCTCTGCTCGCGAGATCGTCTCGAAATCACAGGGGCGCGAGGACGGCGACGAGCAGAGCGAGTACGAAGAGGTACCCCAAGAGCACGAGCACGTTCCGTCTGTGTGCGCCGCGAGCCGTCCCAGGGAGGTGGGGGAGTCGCCCTGTTCTGGCAGGCATCGTCAGGTGGTCCGGGGGTCGTCGGTCGAGCCGTCGTCGCTGGCGTCGTTCCCGGCGGAACTGCCGGACTCGTCGGTTGTATCCGACGAGCCGCTGTCGTCGGCCTCCCCGCCCGAGTCGGGTGTTTCGCTAGAAGTCGACTCGGTATCCGGGGTCGATGTCGAGTCACCGGACGCGTCGCCGTCGTCGGATCCGGTCGAGTCGGTGTCGCCGTCGTCCGTGTCCTCGTCGTCCCCGTCGTCGCTCTCCGACGACTCCGTCGCGCTGTCCTCACTCGATCCCGTTTGATCGCCGGACGCGTCGCCGTCGTCGGATCCGGTCGAGTCGGTGGCTCCCTCACCGGTGTTCTCGTCGGCTCCGTCGTCCGACTCCGCCTCGTCGCCGGATCCGGCCGAATCGGCGCTCTCCTCACCGGTGTCCGCTCTCGGATCGTCGGCGGCTGATCCGGTCTCATCGCCTCCAGCAGACCCGGACGAATCGGTGTTGTCGTCGCCGGTGTCCTGTCCGGACGCACCGCCGTCCGACTCCGATTCGCCGCGTGAGGTGGGGGGTGACGACGGCGTCGAGTCGTCGTCAGCGGCGTCCCTGCCGGGCGTCGTACTGGTGCCGTCTCTGGCGGACGAACCGTTCTTGTCGGACGCTGATAGCTCTCCTGTCGTGTTCTGCGTGGTCACGTTCGAGTCGGGCTCGGGTGTGCCTGTGCTGGTCGTGAGACCGGCACGCAAGCTGTCGAGCTGGACCGTCGTGGTGTCGTCGAGTGTGACCGCGTCGGGGCTCGGAGCGTCGGCGCTGAGGCCGACCCCGACCGACTCCTCGTCCGACAGCAGCGCGGTCGACACACCCGCGGTCGTCGAGGCGAACGCGACGAGCAGCACACAGACGACCGCGAGCGTCTCACTCATCCTCGGCCTCCGCGTCCCCGCTGCCGTCGGTCAGCGTGGGGGCCGAACCGGGGCCCGCGGGAGACGGCCCGGAGCGCGCACGGGCCGCCCGCCACGCGGTCACCGTCACCGAGCCGGCGAACAGGAGGCCGAGGAGACCAGCCGTGAGCGCCGCGACCGAGACTGGGTCCGGCGCCGTGGTTCGGACGAACTCGCGGTAGACGTTCCAGCCGGCGTACGTGACCAACGCCCCCGTCGCTACGAGCGTGAGCCTCAGGTCGACCGCGGCGACAGCGGCCCGTGCGGGCTGTGACTCGGGGTCGGACGTGGACGACCTCATCTCCGAGGACTCCCGGTCGTCGGCGGTCGCGTCGCTGTCCGCTGCGTCCGGATCCGACGGCGACTCCGCCTGCTCCGACGTCGGGGGCTCGGGGTCGGCGCCGGTCGGCTCCCGCCGGGCCCAAGCGAGGAGTTCGCTCGCGCCGAGCAACACCAGCGGACCGACGACGAGCGTGACGTATCCAAGGGGCGTGTTCGCCCACAGGATCACGTGACCGACGAGCGGTATCGTGAGGACGACCCGCCCGACGACCGCCTCGGGGCCGACTACGCCCGCGTCGGCGTCCTCGTTGGCGTCGCCCTTCGTCTGGTATCCGTCGTCGACCGTGCCGACGACGCGGTGGGTCGTCGGCACGCTGTCGCCGGTGGTACGGTAGGTGATCACGTCGCCGGTCCCGACGGTGGCGGAGGCGTCGACGATCACGACGTCGCCGGGCGACAGCGCCGGCTCCATGCTCCCGGAGAGGACGACGAACCCCTCGTCGGCCCCGATCGTCTGCGGCACGGCGAAGACGGCGAACGGCGAGACCGCCGCGACCAGGACGACCGTCGTGAGCACCTGTCCGGCACTCGGCGCTGACGGCGTCGGGAGCCGGATCATCGGCCACCTCCGGGCGGATCCGCTTCCGGCCTTCCGCCGGAGCCGCCCTTCTCGGCCTTCCGCCGGCTAAGATCACCGCCGTCGCCGCGCGTGAGTGAGGGGTCGGCGCACCCGGCACACTCGGCTTCGGGGTCGGTGGTACAGACACAGACCGTAACGTGGCTGATCGCTCGCCCGTCGGGCGCGTAGACCAGCCCGTCGGCGTCGCTGTCGGGGAGTCCGGCGGAATCGACGAGCGTGTCATGATCGCGGTCGTACTGCTCGAAGCCGGAGCCGGAGCCGCCCTTGACCGCCACCGTGCAGAGATACGGGACGGCGTCGCCGTCGAGGTTCACGAGCCGGAAGGCGACCCCGAGGGTTTCGGCGCCGGCGTGCCTGTCCCTGTCCGCGGTGTCGTAGATCTCGAGCCCGTAGCTCGTGTCGCCCTCGGTGAACGTGTAGGTCCCGGGCTCCACGTAGCTCTCCTCGGTTCCGGGCCGGGTGTCGGATCCGAGTTCCAGTTTGCCGAGCGTCCGGCAACACGTACAGGGGTCGCCAGGAGGGCACGGTTCCGTGGTGCGGCTCGCGAAGGGATTCTCCGGCGCACCGTTGCGGCACTGGACCGCGGTGAACCACAGCGGGAACTCGACCGTCTCGGTCCCGACGTAGCCGGCGAGTTCGTACTCAACGAGCAGACAGACCTCCTCTGTCAGGCAGTCGGGCTCGGCGGTCGTCGGATCACCGTCGACGCGGTGTCCGTCACGGAGGTCGTCGGCGACCTCCCGGAGCGAACCGCCGACGATCCGGGAACCCGGAGTTCCCGAGTCGCAGTCGGTGTACGACAGCGTTACCCGGATCGCCTCTCCCAGCCCCGTCGCCTCGGGCACGGGGCAGTCAGTCGCGAGCCACAGCGCCGCGGGGTTGTTTACGACGTCGCCCCGCTGTGGGAGCGCGAACGTGAGAAGTATACTCCCCGCGTCGCCGGGACCGAGCGAATCGACCGGGAGCGTGACGCGCGGACCGTCGACCGTACCGCTGCTGTCGGGGCCGTCCGCGCCGGGACCGGTCAGGCGTTCGTACTCGACGATCAGGTCGACGGTGCCGGCCGTGATCGACGCGTCGACCCGCTCGGCGTCCCGGAACACCGCGGCGGTTCCGGGGCCCGTGAGCGCGCCCGCGCCGCCGGCCGCGGCCAGTGCCGCCAGCACGCGGCGTCGGTGCAGGGTCATCGGGCTCCTCCGACGAGAAAGGGGCTGTCGCCGTCGCAGGCGCCGCCGGCGAACGCGAACTCGAAGCCGAGGGAGTCCCCCTGTGCCTGGTTCCCCGTTTCGGCTGGGATCTCCCACCGGAGCGCGACACACCGTAACGACCCCGGGGGGAGACAGTCGAGCGTGCGGAGTCCCTCGGCGTCACCGGCGTCGGCTGTCGGCGCGAACGCCCCGGCAAAGGGGGCGGGAGCGACCAGCGGCGATTCGAGTGTCTCGTCGAACTCCTTCGTGCCGTTGCAGCTCCCGAGCGGCGAGCCGTCGAGCCACACCTCGACGACAGCGACCTCGTCGAGTTCGCCGTCGTCGGTCGTGGTGTCGCCCGCGGCCCGTTCGGGCCCGTTGATCCCACCTTCGGCGTCGTCGGTCAGCGACGCGCGGAACCACACGTCGAGCGGGTCCGCGCCGGCCTCGTCGACTACCTCGAGGCCGACGACCAGCGTGCCCGTATCTCCGGGAAGGACGTTTCCGACGGCGATGACGGGACCTGTCGTGTCGGTCACGAAGGTCGCCTCGTCGACGTACGCAGCCCCGGTGTTCGGGTCGAGCGTCGTGTCGAGGCTGTCGTTCGTTCCGGCGTAGTCCGCGACGAACCGCGCGTTGTAGCGCTCGTACCAGGCAATACGGAGCCGTCGGTCGTCGGTGTCGTCCGCCGGCGCGGCGTACGTGTACCGCGTGAAACGAGGCGCTGTCCGACGGAGAGAGAGCCCTCCGACGCCGATCGCGCCGGCACCGAGTCCTGCTAACAGTTTTCGACGTGTGAGTGGCATATGTGTGGTCCCGGGTACGCCGGGTCGGTCGGCGGACCGGCGGTCCGATCCGTGTTCTCTGCACGGTGTGCCGGCGGCGAGTATAGGTATGAACCGGGTTCTCGCTGGTACGGCGCTCGTACCACGCCCCGTGGGGACACGGACGGGCCGGAGCCGTGCCCGTCTCCCGTATCGGAGTCGCGCCTCAGCTCGGCGACGTGCTGTTGTTCCCGGTCGGCTCCGGGGTCCCGAACGGGGTGTCGTTGTTCCGTGACTGCTCGACCTCGAAGCCGAAGTCGAAGGTCACGGAGTCGGACTGTATCTCGTTTCCGACCTCGAAGGGCAGTTCCCACTCGAAGCCGATACACTGGGTCGTCGCGCCGGGGTACGGCTGGACGTCATCTTCCTGGCGGTTGCCGTCGAGGAGCACACCGTCCGAGAGCTGTGCGAAGACCTCGGTCATCGTCCCCTCGGCGATCTTCTGTTCGCCGGCGAGGACGACCTGGGCGATCTCCGCGTAGACGGTGTCTAAGTCTGCGGGATCCGGCGCGACGAACGCGTCGTCGGGCGAACTCGCCAGGGATTCGAGCAGTGACGTATCCGCGCCGCCGAGTGCGATCGTAAACAGCCGAACGCCGGCATTCTTTGCGGCGTCCGCAGCCGTCGTCGCCGCCGAGGCGTTCGAGTTGCCGTCGCTCAGCAGGATCAGCACCTTCGAGGCACCCGCGGTGGCGTTGGTGCCGGTGAGGAGTTCGTCCGCCCCTTCGTCGACTCCGGACGCGATGGACGTGCCGCCGCTCGCGGTGTACGCGTTGATCGCGTTCTTGACCGCCTGGTAGTTCGTCGTCAGCTCCTGGTCGGTTGTGGCACTGGTGCCGAACGAGATCGCCGCTGCCTCGTCGGGCGCGGCGAGGTTGTCGACGAAGCTGGTCGCCGCGGTCTTCAGCGACGAGAGCGGCGCCCCGCTCATCGAGCCGGAGACGTCGCTGACCAAGGCGACCTCCAGCTCCTGCTGCGTGCCGGTACCGGTCGGCTCGTAGACGTTGTCGCAGTCCTCGTCGTACCAGACGCACACCTCGATCGCGTCGGCGAGCTCGCCGATGCCGTCGGTGTCTGCGCCCTCGGCGTCGAGTTCGGGCTCGGTCTGGTCGTTTTCGAGACTGTCGGCGAGGTCACCGACCATCCGGAGGTAGCCGGGGTTGTCACAGATGTGGATGCTCGCCGTTACTTCGCCGGAGTCGCCGGGCTTCACGTCCTCGAGGGTGAACATCGGGATGCCGTCGCCGTTCACCAGGAACTCGTCGGCCGCGGGGCTGCAGAACTCGAACTCCTCGCCCTGGACGAGGTCCTCCCACGCCTGCATGTCGCCGGGCGAGGGGGCCTGCGCGAGGAGGTACCGGCCCGTCGACTCGTCGGCTTCGAGGATCTCCTCGGCGTCGGGGTAACCCATCGACTTGACGTCGTCGAGCCGCCCCGGCCCGCCGAAGTAAGTCGCCTTGTAGTCGAGCTTCAGGTCCAGGGTGCCGGCCGTGAGCCGGTTGTTCGCGAACTCCTCCTCGTCGGAGAAGAAGGCGCTGGTCCCGAGACCCGCGCCCGCGGAGGCGATACCGACCGCTCCGAGCCCCGCGAGGACGCGGCGCCGGGAGAGGTCGTACAGTCGTGGTCCGTCTTCCTGTGTCATTGTCGTGTCTTGTCCGGCCTGTGGTCAGTTCCGGATTCCCCGCCTCGGTGGAGGGAAAGGGCCCACCGGGGGAGTCGAACCCCCGTGATACCGGTGTGGGTCGGGTCGTGGTGTCTCAGCCGCCGGCCGGTCGGGCCGTCGTGTTCGTTCCGGAGCCGTCGTTGTGGCGGCACTGCTCGGTGTAGAAGCCGAGATCGAACCCCAGTGAGTCGCCTTGGACTTCGTTGCCGGCCTCAAGGGGGAGTTCCCACGCGAACCCGACATCGAGCGTCGTCCGCCCGGGCAGGCAGTCGCGCCCGGGATCGGTGTCGCCCGCCGAGAACCCGACAAACGGCTCGCGGCCGTCGAGGGGGATCCGGCCGTCGTTGCGGCCGAGCACCTCGAACGCGGCTGCGAGGGTCGCGGGCTTTGCGCCGCCGAGGCCGGTGTAGCCGCCGATCCCCGGACCGAAGATCAGCTGTTCGTCGGCGTCGAGCTCGCCGTCGCGGTCGGTGTCGTACCAGACGGTGACGACGATGTTGTCCGCCAGTTCACCCGCGTCGGGACCGCCGAGGGCGGCCTCCGGCTCGGTGGTCGCGCCGCCGGACTGCGAGAGGTTCGCGCCTGTGAGCCAGACGTAGCCGGGGTTGTCACACAGATACAGCGTGAACTCGATGCGTCCGGAGTCGCCGGGTTTCACGTCCGACAGTTCGACCAGCCGCTCCTGGTCAGGATTGAAACCCTCGGTGCGGAACGCGTCCGGGAGCACCGGCTCCGGCCGGGTACAGACGAGGAGCAGGTCCCGCCGCTCCGTGATGTCGGTGAACCGGAGGTCGTCGACGCTGCCGACCGCCGTCACGGTCTGCGCAGTGGGGTCGATCTCGAAGAACGACCCGTCGGCGGCCGCCTGCCCGTACAGAGTTCCGGCGTCGTCGACGGCCAGCTGTAGCCCCGTGGGGTCGCGGGCGCCGCCCCACGCGCCGGGAGCAGGCGTGTACAGTTCGGTGTATGTGCCGTCGGTCAGGTCGACGCTGAACAGCTCCGCGGTGCTCGGACTGGACCCCAAGGAACTCCCGTAGAGCAGCCCGCCGGGGGTGGCCGCGAGGTCGCCGAACCGGTACTGGCGCGTGCCGCCGGTCAGATCGCCGTACACCAGCGTCTCGCCGCCGGCCGCGACCGTTCCGTCCGGGGCGAACGACACCGCGTAGAGGTCGTCCGTCTCGTTGTGGAGGTACCAGTACCGGCCGTCGTACCAGCCCGCGCCGGCGGCCTGCTGCTGGAGTTGTCCGGCCAGCACCTGCTGGCCGTCGGCGAGGTCGTAGAACCACAGCTCGACCGGGTTCCCGGTCGTGCCGACGTCGGGATCCACGGCGTAGTAGAGCCGACGGTTGTCCGGGTCGAACGCGATGCCGTTCGGCGAACTCGGCGAGGTGGAGCTACCGACCGTGTCCGCGACGTGGATCGCTTCACCCTCCCGGAGGTCGACGACGTACAGCTTCTCGTCGAACGTGACCCCGTAGAGGAGCCCACGGGTGCTCCGGACCCCGTCTCCGTCGTCGTCGGGGAACGCGTTCACGTCGTGGGTTCCGACCACACCCGTCGCCGGATTCAGCCCGGAGTAGGTCTGCTGCCAGCCGACTTTCAGGTCGAGCTCGCCGGCGACGAGCGTGTTGTTCACGAACTCCTCCTCGTCGGAGAAGAACGCCGAGGTGCCGAGGCCGGTGCCAGCGGAGGCGAGGCCGACGGCACCGATGCCGGCGAGTATCTTCCGACGCGAGAGGTCGAAGAGGGTGGGGTCTGGTGTCATTGTGGTGTTGTTCGGAGCGGGGTGGCGTTACAGCGTGAGCGTCACCGAGGGGTCGGTCACGTTGTCAATGCCACCACGGCCGTCGTTGGAGCTGTTCGGGACCGCTGCGACGCCTTCGCCGCCGTCGCCGCCGAACACCTCGTTGACCTGGATCGCGCCGGGAACACTCCCGAGCTGTGCCGTCGGGGTGTCGCCGTCGGCGGCGATCCGCGACCAATCGAGGATGAAGACGTACGTCAGCTGGTCGGGGCTTTCGTAGGCCGTGAAGCCGGGGACATCCTCCGCCGCGACGTCCGCGCGGTTGGCCGCGTCGCCGCTGGCAGTGCCGCCGACGTTCCGGCGGATCGCGCCGCCGGGGCCGCTCGCGCCGCTGGTGCTGTTCGCGATCGCACCGCTACGGGAACCCGCCGCAGCCGACCCGTAGTTGACGCGGAAGTCGTCGTCGTTTGCGGCCTCGTCCACGCCGTCGTTGTCGATATCGATGTTGACCTCCATCGTGTAGGAGTTCGGGTTGCTGGGCCACTCGGTGGCGCCGTTGCCGTACACCTCGCCGTCGAGGTGGACGGTGACGGCGGTCGTCGGGCCGGCGTTCACGTACGCGGTGAGCCAGCTGCCGGTCTCGCGGACGCCGCCGGTCGGGTCGCTCGTGAGGACCGTGTCGGCGAACGGGACCTGGCTGCCGTCGTTGTGCCGTTCCTGCTGTGCCAGGAACGCGAGATCGAATTCGACGGAGTCGCTCTGGATCTCGTTGCCTACGGAGGTCGGGACCTCCCACGCGAACGCCAGACAGACGTCCTCGTCGAAGCTCTCCGCCGGCGTGCCGGTGAAGGCCTGCCGACCGACCGCGTCTGGGTCGGCGTCCAGCGGAACGCCGGTGCCGAGGTACGCGAGTGTCTCGCGGAGCGTCCCCTCGAAGACGACGTTTTCGGGCTCCGAATCGCTCGGACGCCCTTTCTCGCTCGGGTCGAAGCTCGGGTCGGCGTAGAACAGCGTCACCTCGATTGCGTCCGCGAGCTCGCCGTCGCCGGCGCCGGTGGTCGAGTCGACTGCCTGCTCGGGCTCGGGCTGTCCGTTCTCGTCGTTGCCGGTCAGCTCGCCGCCGGCCCAGATGTAGCCGTCGTTGTCGACGATCGAGAAGCAAAACGACCCACAGCTGTAGTCGCCGGGCTTGACGTCGTCGAGCTGCTGGCTTACGATCGGTGCCTGGCCGTTCTGGACGCCGCCGAAGGCCTGTCCCCCGTCGTTCGCGGCGCCCTGGTACTCGTAGATATCCGCCTGCACTGCGAGGTCGAGTTCGCCCGCGGTCAGTGTGTTCTCCTCAAAGCTCTCCTCGTCGCTGAAGTACGCGGAGGTGCCCAGGCCGGCGCCCGCGGAGGCGAGGCCGACGGCACCGAGACCGGCGAGCACACGACGGCGGGAGAGGCTGTACAGTCGGCTTGAGTCGTTTGTCATTGGTGTGTCCTCCCGTCGGACCGTGAGGCCGTCACGGGCCGGTTCGGGACAGGACCCCCCAGCACTCGGGGGGTATTACCTATGCACAGATTCAGCTATCTCGGGCCTCGAAACGCCCGTTTTCAACGAATCGTTACCCGAATTCGGGGTGCTGACACGGGGTCACTACCGCTGCGTGCGCCCGTCATACCGGCCACGTCCGGGGATCATACCGGCGGGTCCGGCGAGCGTACCGGTCCGGTCCGTCCCGTATACCGGTCCGAACCCGGATCGGTACGCCGAGCGTGCCGCTCGGGGAGAACGTGGCAGTCGGTCTATACGTATACCCGAGTAGCGCGTCCGGTGAGACGATGTTCCAGCGGTCCGTCCTGTCGGAGGTGGAGGTGTATCAGGTGCTGAGTAACGCACGTCGGCGGGAGGCGCTCGCCGAACTGTGGACCCAATCGGAGGCGTTCCCGCTGCGTGAGCTCTCCGAGCGGATCGCAGCGACCGAGTCCGGAGAGCGCCCCGCACCGCGGGCGCACCGCGAGAGCGTGTACAACACGCTCCACCAGACACACCTCCCGAAGATGGACGACCTCGGGCTCGTCGTCTACGACCCCGACCGAAAGCTCGTGTCTGCCCGCCCGGAAGCCAGACATCTCGGACGGTATATGGACGTCACGACTCGCGCGGGCGTGACGTGGGGAGAGTACTACCGCGCGCTGGGTGTCGTGGGCCTGTTCGCGACGGTCGCGTCGCTCGCCTCGCTCCCCGGCTTCGCCGCTGTCGACCCGCTCGTGCCGGCGACCGTCTTCCTGGTCTGTTTCGCCGTCTCGGCGGCGTACCAGTTGTTGATCGGACGGCTCGGGACACGGGGACGGGTCGTGCGGTTCTGTGCACGGCTGTTCTGATACTGTCGGCTGTCGTCGCGCGAAGGGTCGCGACACCCGCCGGAGTTGCCGTCCGGATCCGTCAGCTCCGAGCCCTCTCACTCGGTGGCGACAGTCTGCGCGTCGGTCTCGAAGAGCCGGGCGTCACAGTCGACACAGCTGGCGGCGGCGACCTCGTACTCGCGGCAACACGAGCGCACCGTTTCGGTCCCGAGCCGGATTTCGCCCGCACACACGGGACACGTGCCGAGGCAGGCGCGGATCGCCGAGAGCGTCCGGCCGCGAGCACCACCGGGGACCGACGCCCATTCGACTGTCCACGCCGAGAGCGTGCGGTGAGCGGCGAGATCGGCGACGAACGCCGCACGCGACTCCCACCGACCGGCGATCGACCCGTCGACCGAGACGCGCCACGACCCGCCGCCGCCGGCGAACGACACCCGCTCGGGGTCGACGCCGAGCAGGTCGGCAGAGGCGGCAGTAGTCGCTGCCTCGGTGTCGAGGTCGAGCGTGGCGGCGTCGAGACGGCGCGCGAACGCCGGAGCGAGGGCGACGTCGCTGCCGGTGTCGACGACGACCGCGGTGCGGTCGAGGAAGGCCACCGCGTCGAAGTCGACGTCGGCGGCAGGACCCGGGGTGTCGGCCTTCCCGAACCACCCGAGGACGCGTTCGGGAAAGTATCGCCTCGTGAGCCCCGGCGTCCCGGGGACGAGATACCCACGGAGATATATCGTCGCGAGCGACCCGACCACGACAGCGACCCCGAGTGGCAGGGAGACGAACGCCGCCACGGCGGCCAGTGCCGCCGCGAGGACGAGGTTGCCCGCGGTACACGGGAGACAACGGTTCTCACCGGTGTACTCCGGGCGACGAAGAGCAGTCAGTACGTCTGTGCGGTACTGTCGAAGCATAGCTGTCTCTCTGTTGTGTGGTATCTTAGGTATGTCAGCCGTATTCGCCGTCGAGCAGGGGTCGACTGCACAGTAGTGGTGATATACCGCCGTACTGCGGCGGCTCCGGTCGACGAGACGTATTGTGGTAAGACTTTTGATAATACATAAATTTTTATATTGCCTGTCGTATACGACGGCATGGACTCCGAGGCACGGATAGCAGCGTCCGGAACCACAGGCGGGAGAGTGGCGTCCGACAGCCGACAACCGACGACGGAGGTGGTGTTCAACACGTTGAGCAACCGCCGACGTCGGTATACCCTCCACTACCTGAGGCAGGCGGACGGCTCGCTGACGATCCGCGACCTCTCCGAACAGCTCGCGGCGTGGGAGAACCACACCGACCGCCGGGACGTGACGCCGAAACAGCGCAAACGGGTGTACACGGCGCTCCACCAGACACACCTTCCGATGATGACTCGGGTGGGTGCCGTCGTCTACGACAAGGACCGCGGGACAGTCACGATCACCGAGGACCTCCAAGCGTTCAAGATCTACCTCGACGTGGTGCCCCGGGGCGACGTTCCCTGGAGTCAGTTTTACCTCGCGCTGGGAGGCGTGCTCTCGGCGCTGGTCGTGGTCGCCGCGCTCGGGGTCGCGCCGTTCTCGTACGCGAGTGGGTTCGAGTACGCCCTGTTCGTCGCCGCAACGGTCACGCTCGTCGGTTGTGTACACACGCTCCGGGACCGGCGAACACTCGTCTGGACGGGCCCGACGCCACCGGACGTCGAGCCTCCCCGCGAACTCGCAGAAGAGACCTAACGCGGCGCGGTCGGACCTCTGTTTGGCTCCTCAAGATCCCGTTGAACACGGGGCGTGACGTCCCCGAGAACGTGGTCGGCGACCGGGCGAACGTCAGCACGGACGTGCTGGACCAGCACGACGACCGGCTCGAGTTGGAACTGGGGGATGTAGTACCAGAAGCCGAATGCCGTTCCCGCGAGGTTGATCGCGACGATCACCCACGCGTACTGGAGGGCTACCGATTCGACTCGGTCGGGAAGTGGTGCGAGATACCGAGGGAGACGGTCAGTCTCCGCTGCTGCCATCGAGCGACTCCGCGCGGATCGTTTCAGGCGGAACTCCGCGGTCGGAGAGGACCCCGATGAGCTCGGCCTCTGTGACCGGCCGGGTACTCGCCCCGAGGCCCGTGTCGCGGGCGATCCGGACTGCCGCTGGTGGGTGGAGGTTCGCTCGCGCCAGCAGGTCGTCGTCGTAGAACACCTCCCGCGGGGTTCCGCTTCCAACGACGTTACCGTCGGCCATCACACAGACCCGGTCGGCGATTTCGGCGGCGAACTCGAGCTCGTGTGTCGACAGGACGACGCTGATATCCTCCTCGTGAACCTGCTCGATTCGCTCGGCGACCAGCGTCGAGCGCTCGGTGTCAAGGCCCGCGAGCGGTTCGTCCAGCACGACCACGCTCGGTTCGAGCACGAGCACGCCGGCGAGGCCGACGAGGCGCTTCTCGCCGCCACTCAGGTAGTGAGGAATCCGGTCTACGAGGTGGCTCGCGTCGACGGTCGCGAGCGCTTCACGAGCGCGCGCTCTCGCTTCGTCACCGGGGACGCCGTAGTTCTGGAGGCCGA
>CAZEJR010000022.1:0-34814 GCA_964512675.1 uncultured Haloferacaceae archaeon
ATCAGCGCGTACTCGACGCCGTTGTGGACCATCTTCACGTAGTGGCCGGCGCCGGAGGGCCCCATCCGGTCGTGACCCGCGGAGCCGGTCGCCACGGCGTCGAAGACGGGCGTCATCGCCTCGTAGGCCGGCTCCGGGCCGCCGACCATCAGCGAGAACCCGCGGTCGGCGCCCGCGGGGCCGCCGCTGGTGCCACAGTCGAGGTACGCCGCCGGCGTCGCCTCCGCACGGCGGACCGAGTCCTCGAAGTGGGAGTTGCCGCCGTCGACGACGACGTCGTCGCCGGAGAGGTGCGGGTTCAGGCGGTCGAGCGTCTCGTCGACCGGGTCGCCCGCGGGGACCATCAGCCAGATCCGCCGCTCGTCGCCGAGGCGGTCCGCGAGGTCGGCAACCGAGTTCGCGGGCGTCGCGCCCGCCGCCGCCGCCGCGGCGGTCGCCTCCGGGTCGACGTCGTGTGCGACCACGTCGTGGCCCGCCGTGAGACAGCGGTCGACGACGATACGGCCCATTCGCCCGAGTCCGACCACGCCGAGTTCCATACCCGCCGCTCCGCGCGCGCCGGGGTAGGGGTTGCGGTTACGGTTACGCCCCCGACCCGTGGAAATTGTTACCACAGGTGCGCCCGTCGGACCCGTCGTGAGTGACCACCTGCTCTCCCGCGCGCTGGTCCCGGTCGCGACTGCCGCAGACGCCGCGGCCACCGCCGCGGCGCTGACCGCCCACGCGGGCGACCTCGACGCGGTCGTCGCGGTGACCGTCGTCGCCGGCGACGGGGCGCCGACCGAGGCGGAGCGCGACGAGGCGACGGACACGCTCGGTCGGGTCGTGACCGGGCTCGCGGGCACCGGCGTCGACGTCGAGACGCGGGTGCTCGACGGGAACGTCGTCGGGGCGGTCGTCGAGGCCGCGGCGGCGGCGGAGGCGACGGCTGTCGTCTTCACGCCGCGCGACGACCCCGGCCCGCTCGGCCGGCTGACCGGCGACACGACCGCGCGGCTGGTGCGCGAGAGCAGCCGGCCGGTCGTCGCGCTGCCGGCGCCGGCGGAGGCCGGGAGCGAGGGCGACACCGCGACGTGACGTCGACAGGCTTCAGGCCCCGGCGCACCGATCGACGGACGTGACCGACGACTACGACCGGACGCCGTGGGACGACCCGGACCCCGTCCGCGCCCACGCCGAGACGCTCGTCGACTGGAGCGCCCGTATCGAGGCTGACGACCGGGTCGTCGTCCGCGTCGCCGAGGGTGCCCACGACCTCGCGGTGGCGGTCGCGGCTGCCCTCGGCGACCGCGGCGCGACGCCCGTGTTCGTCTCGGACGCCGACGAGGTGGCCCGCGCCTACCTCCGTGCCGCCGACGAGTCCCACCTCGCGGACCCGGCTGTCGACCACGAGCGGGCGCTGTACGGCCGCGCCGACGCCGTCCTGTCCCTCCGCGGGGGCCGGAACGCCGCCGCGCGGGCAGACGTCCCGGACGCGAAGCGCCGCGCCGACGCCCGGGGCCGCGCCGACGTCCGTGAGGCCCGCCTCGCGACGGACTGGGTGTCGACGGTCCACCCGACCCGCGCGCTCGCACAGCAGGCCGGGATGAGCTACGAGGCGTACCGCGCGTTCGTCTACGACGCCGTCCTGCGCGACTGGGCGGCGCTCGCCGGGGAGATGGCCGGACTGAAACACCGGCTCGACGCCGCGAGCGAGGCCCGGATCGTCGGCGACGGGACCGACCTGACGCTCGACGTCGCCGGTCGGGTCGCGGTCAACTCCGCCGCGAGCGTCGCCTACGACTCGCACAACCTGCCAAGCGGCGAGGTGTTCACCGCGCCACGGGGCGCCGAGGGCGTCGTGACGTTCGACGTGCCGATGACGATCGACGGGCGACGAGTGCGGGACGTGACCCTCCGGTTCGAGGACGGCGCGGTGGTCGACCACGACGCGGACGAGGGGGACGAGGCCGTGGCGTCGGTCCTCGACACGGACGAGGGCGCGCGGCGGCTCGGCGAACTCGGCGTCGGCGCGAACGAGGGGATCGACCGCCCGACCGACTCGATCCTGTTCGACGAGAAGATCGCGGGGACACTCCACCTCGCGCTCGGCCGGGCCTACGACGCCTGCGTGCCGGACGGGTCGGGGAACGACAGCGCGGTTCACGTCGACCTCATCCGGTGGATGGGCGAGGGGTCACGGCTGGAGCTCGACGGCGAGGTCGTCCAGCGCGACGGCGAACTCCGCTGATGGCCTACAGCCGCGCGCGGCGCCGGAGCGCGAGGGCGAGACAGGCACCAGCCGCGGGGAACGCCCCGAGCGCGAGGAAGGCCCCGTCGACGGCGACCACCGAGAGCAGGTAGCCCGAGACGGCGGCACCCGCCGCGCCGACGCCGAACGACGCGAGGTAGGTGTAGCCGTACGAGAGCCCCCGACCGTCGGCGGGACTGTACTCCGCGATCGTCGCCTGGTAGAGCGGCTGGAGCGCGAACAGCAACACCCCGAGGGCGACGCTGACGAGCAGGAGCGTCGGGAGGCCGGCCCGAGCCGCGGGGACGAAGCCCGCGGCGACGCCGACGAGACCGAGCAGGACGACGACCAGCCCCGTCGTCGGCGCCACCCGGTCGGAGGCCTTGCCGCCGGCGTACTGGCCGCCGATGCCGACCGCCAGCAGCCCGACGTAGACGTACGACGAGAGCGAGAACTCCGCGGCCAGCGGGCTGTCGGGCGGGAAGACGACTCCACCGACCGACGGGAGCACACCCGCCAGCACGTCCGGGAGAAAGGTCAGTATCCCGCGGTAGAACAGGCCGTTCGTCATCACGACGCCGATCGCGAGCGAGAAGCCGACCGTGAACAGCGCGCGGCTGTCGGCGAGGAACGCGGAGAGCGACGCGCCCGAGGCGTCGGCGCGCCCGCCGTCGGCCTCGACCGCCGCGCGCTCGTCGAACTCCGCCCTGACTGCGTAGCCGGCGGCGAGGAGCGCCGGAACCACGAGCAGCCGCGCCACGACGCGCCAGTCGAACGCGAGGAGGAGCACGGCCGTGACCAGCGGTCCGAACGCGATGCCGACGTTGCCGGCCATCCCGTGGTAGGCGAAGCCGGTGCCACGCTCCTCGACGCCCGTGGAGATGAGCGACAGGCCGGAGGGGTGGTAGACGCTGGCCGCGACACCCCACGCCCCGAGGGCGACGGCGACTGTCACCAGACCGTCGGCGAAGCTCAGGAGCAGAAAAGACAGCCCCATCCCGAGGAGACAGGCGAGGATGACCGTCCGCGACCCGAACCGGTCGGCGAGGACGCCACCCGGGAGCGCGCCGGCGCCGAACAGCCCGTAGCCGACGGCGACGACGGCGCCGAGCGTCGCCGTCGACGCCGGGAACTCGGCCAGCCAGATGACGACGAGAATCGGGATCGACAGCTCGTAGGTGTGGACGAGGGCGTGCGAGACGCCGGTGAAGGCCACGACCGACCGGGCGTTGTCGTCCATACGGGCGTGCTGGCCCGGGCAGGCGGGGGAGGTAAGCGTTTTCACCCGGCTACCGCCCTTTCGACGCGCTTTTCTCTCGCGTTCGCCAGGTTGCGGGTATGGCCGAGTTTCAGGTCGCCGTCGCGGACCCCGAGACGGGCGACACGTACCAGCGGACCGTAGACGGACAGGACGCGACCCGGCTCGTCGGTCGGGAGATCGGCGACGAGGTCAACGGCGGCGCCGTCGGCCTCGACGGGTTCACCGTCGAGATCACCGGCGGCTCCGACGAGACGGGTCGGCCGATGCGCGACGACGTCCCCGGCACGGCGCTGAAAGAGCTGCTCCTGACCGGCGGCGTCGGCTACGACCCCCAGCGCGACGGGGAGCGCCGGCGCGTCACCGTCCGGGGCCGAGAGGTGAGCGACGAGACGGCACAGGTAAACGTCCGCGTCGTCGACGGCGACGACGTCGCCGCCGCGTACGGCGAGGACGACGGGGACGACCAGATCGAGTAGCGGGCCGATGACCCGACTGACGAGCGACGGCGTCGAGACGGCTCGGGCGACGGTCGCGCGCCACGGCGGCCCCCGGTCGCGCCGTCTCCGTCTGCCGGACGAGGTGGCCGTCGCCGCCGGCGACCTCCTGCGAGTGACACTCGACGGGCGCGACGGGGTCGCCCGCGTCGACGCCGACAGCGAGGGGCGCTACCTCGGCGGTGTCTACGCGAACCGGCGACTGGCCCGGACCGACGGCGAGGGTGACGACCGTCTCACGCCGTGGCTGGCCGAGACAGAGGCGGGCGAGAGCGTCGCGCTCGACGTCATCGACCCGGGCCACCACTACGGGCTCCGGCAGCCGGGCGACCGGGTCGTCTACACGGTCGCGGAGCGGCGCGAGGACTCGCTCGCGGCGATCGCAGAGCGGGTCGACGGCGACGGGTAGCCGCGAGGCGAGAGGCATTTACCCCCGCCGGCGCTCCCGACGGACATGGACGACGTTCGCGCCCGCGACGAGTTTCTCGCCGGCGACCGACCCGACGAGGTGGCCCTGTTCGTCTCCGACGAGGACACCGTTTCGGCGCTCGCCGAACGCGGCGTCGAGACGGAGCGGGGCGTCCTCCTCGTCCTGCCCGGCGAGGACGGGCGAGCGGCGTTCTCCGCGGGCACCGGCACCGACGCGATGACGTTCGCAGGAGGGGCGATGGACCGCGAGGGGCGGATCGCCCCGACGCTCGACGACGGCGAGTGCCCCGAGGACGACGGCGAGGGGGGTCACGCCGTCCGGTTCCTGCTCGCGTTCGCGGAGGCGGAGAACCCCGAGGTCGGCGGGCAGTACGCCGAGGGCGACGTGGTCCACGCCTACGCGAAGTGTGACTGCGGCGTCGCCTACTCCGACCGGTGGGTGGCCGGGGAGCGAGGCTAGGCCTCGGCGGCGTCCTCTCGCTCCTCCGCGTCGGTGTCGGCGCCCGCGTCCTCGTTCGCCTCTGTCGTCTCGTCTGCCCCCGCCTCGTCGCCCTCGCGCTCCTCGGCCCGCTCTGCCACCCGCTCGAACGCCGCGAGGATCACCCGCCGGGCCGCCCGGCCCTCGCTCGTCCAGTGAGCCGCGTAGTCGAGCATGTCGTCGTAGATGTCCGGCTTGCAGCCGGACGCCTTCGGGTGGCCGCCGCCGTTTACCAGCGCCGCGACCTCGTGACACCGCGCGAACGTCTCTGAGCCACGGAGCGACGCCGACCCGGCGGGCTTGACGACGACGGCGGCGTCGGCGCCGGCCTCGCGGAGCGCCTCGGCGGCCTCGTTCTGTGAACACCGACCGTAGGTGGTCGCGACGGTCCACGGGCCGACCTCGTGGGTCGTCGCGCGGTCGACGGCGGCGTCGACGAGCGCGTCCTTCTCGACCCGGCGCTCCGCGAGGTAGTTCTGGACCGTCTCCGGCAGGTCCGGGCCGTGTTCGCCGACGACCGCGAGGTACGCCTCGTCGTCGGCCCAGTGGGCGTAGTCGGCCAAGTCGTCGCTCCGCGGGTCCTCCTTTACCCACAGGTCGTGGTCGCGGGTGACCGCGACCAGGTCGCGCAGGTGTGCGGGGAACTCGTGGTCGAGCGAGCGCAGCGTCACGTCGGCGGAACACTCCTGATCGCTCGCGCCGACGACGAGGTCGACGCCCGCGGCCCGGACAGACGCCGCTACCTCGTCGCCCCACTGGTGGTGGTCGAACCACCGTACGGACTCTGCCCGCTCGACGAGGGCCGGCAGGCTCTCGGCCACGTCGGCGTCGTCGTCCGGACAGAGGTCACAGACGAACGCCTCGACGCCCGCTGGGGCGAACCGCGCGACGCGGTCGAGTGTCTCGCCGAGGTTGTACGGGCCGGCGCCGACGAGCGCGACCGCGGAGTCGGGGAGCGTGTCCCCGTCGTCCGTCCCGGCGTTCGCCCCGTCTGCCAGCCGCTCGGCCAGCGCGTCCTCGGCGGCGACGGCGTCGACGGCGGCGTCGTGGGCGGCCCGCACCAGCGCGGCGCAGGCGAGGCCGTCTGCGTCCCTGTCTGCCACCACCACCGCCTCCGCGTCCGCGACGGCCTCGCGCGTCCGGCGCTCGGCGTGCTCGTCGTCCAGCGAGTCCGGATAGAAGAAGCCGGCGCCGGGGAGCCGCGACTTGCGCGCCGTCGTCAGCGCCGCGTCGTCGATGAGTCGGTCGTCCATGCTCGTTCGGGGGACGCCGGGTGCAAAAGCCCGCGGTCCTACGCCTCGGTCCGGCGCACTGTCAGGACGGGGACTGGTGCACGCCGGACGACCCGCTCCGCGACGCTCCCGACAAGCAGGCGGTGTTCGCCGTGTCGTCCGCGCGTCCCCGTCGCGACCACGTCGGTGCCCGTCTCGCGGACGTGGGCGACGATCTCCGCCGCTGGGTGGCCCTCGCGGACCGCGGTGGACACCGGGACGCCACGCTCGGCGGCGCGCTGTCGGACGTCCACGAGGGCGTCGTCGCCGGCTGCCTGGAGCGCGCTCCGCAGGTCCTCGCGCACCGGATCCGGCGAGCCGTCGACGTCGGCGGCGTCGAGGACGTACAGCGCCTCCGCCTCGGCGTCGAACCGCGCCGCGAGGTCGACGGCGGCGTCGACGGCTCGCCGGACGCTCTCGGAGCCGTCGGTCGCGACGAGCACGTGGTCGATCTCGGGGGACACGGCGGGGTGTCCGGGCGCAGGCGATTAAAGATCGTGTCTGTCGTGTCCCGTCCGTCGGGCTTTTTGTGTCCCGACGGCGCAGCGCGGACATGGACGCCGACCTCGTCCTCGCGGCGGTCGACGGCAGCCGCGAGTCGACGACAGCGGTCCGGTACGCGCTCGCCGTCGCCAGCCGGTACGACGCGCGGGTCCACGCGCTCTACGTCCTCGGCGAGGGTACGGCAGAGGCGCTCGACGAGGGCCGGGTCGACCCGGCAGCCGTTCGCGGAGAGACGGGCGACTACCTCGGCGACCTCGCTGCCCTCGCCGACGAGGCCGGCGTCGCCTGCCGGACGTCGGTGACACACGGCTTCTCGACGCGGGTCAAGCACCGTCACCCCGGGAGCGCCGTCCTCGACGTCGCGGAGACGCTCGACGCGGCGTTCATTGTCGTCCCGCGCGGGCCGACGGAGGGCGACAGCCTCGAGCGCGCCGCCGAGTACGTCCTCGCCTACGCGAGTCAGCCCGTACTCTCCGTCTGAGACGACGCGAGGCGGAGACACATCTCGAGTTCGAAGCTCCCGGCGTCGGCCGTCTCGAAGCCCGTCTTGCGGTAGAGCGAGACCGCCGGCCCGTTCCACCGCTCGACCGTTAGCCACACGCGGTCGACGCCGGTCGCGGCGCCGTGGCCGAGCGCCGTCCGCAGGAGTTCGGTGCCGACGCCCGCGCCCTGGTACGCCTGGAGGACGAAGATGGCGAGTTCGTGCGCCTCGCCGTCCGAGACGAGCGTCGCGTGGCCGACCGCGGCGTCCGTCGCGTCGGCAGCCGCGACGACGTTCCGGGCGTCCTCGGTCAGTATCGCGTCGAGCCAGCTCTCGATCGCCGACGTCGTCGACGGCGGGATACCCTGCGCGCGGTCGGCGGGGTCGAACGCGCGGTACATGACGGCCAGGTCCGACCGCGCGGTCTCGCGGTCGAGCCCGCTGCCGACGGCGCGGTACCGGATCGTCCGCCCGTCGTCGTCGACCGCCTCGCGCGGCGGCGTGGGAAACGGGCCGGTGGGCTCGTCGGGGAACTCGCGCTCGCCGTCGCTCATCTGACGAGCGTCACCGTCACCGGCGCGTTCACGACGACGTACTGCGCAACGGCACCGACCTGTACCTTTCCCATCGGGCTCCGCTCGCCGCCGCCGAGGACGATGCGGTCGAACCCGCCGCGTTCCGCGAGTTCGACGAGGCCGCTGCCGGCGTCGCGCTCGACACGCCGGACCTCGGCGGTGACGCCGTGAGACGCGAGCGCGTCGCGCACCCGCGACTCCACGTCGTCGAGCGACGCGGCGTCGCCGTCGTCGAAGACGGCGACCGTCAGGTCGTCGCTCGTCTCGCGGGTCCGGGCGACCGTCCGCTCCAGGGCACGCCCGGACTCCGCGCGCCCGCCGACACCGAGCAGCAGCTTCACGCCCGAGTAGACCGCCGCCCGGTCGAAAAAGCTGCCGTCCGTCGGACGCACGGCAGACGTCGACGGAAGACTTTCGACCGACCGGACGGAGGTGTCGATATGGGAGCAGAGGGCGAGTCGACCGGCGACGACGGGAACGGAGCCGACAGCCGAGAGCGCCTCCCCCCGGACGTCCGGTCGTACGAGCGGTTCACGAAGATGGACGGCGCGCAGTACGACCGCGTCAACGAGTTCATGCGCGACCGGACGTACATCACCGCCCGCGAGTGGGCGCTCGCGCGGCTCTGTGCCGACTTCCGGACCGAGACGGGCGTCGAGATGACGAAGATCGGCGAGAACCTGCCCGAACTCGTCCCGTTCATGACCGACACGTACACCCCACAGGCGGTCAACCAGGCACGCGCGTCGTTCGAGGAGAAGGTGCGGATGGCCGGCGCGACCTTTCTCTACGGCGCGATGTCGGGCTTTTTCACCGCCGACGAGCTCGACGACCTGATGTACGAGGTGACCGAGACGGCGAAGTTCCTCCTCGAGGTGGAGGGCGTCGACCTCGCCGTCGCGGAGGAACTGGAGGCCGAGGACCGCATCTCCGCGGTGATGCGCGAGGTGCGCGAGGCGTCCGAGGAGCTCCGCGAGGAGGAGCAGGCGGCGGACTAGCGGACGTTCTCGCCGCGCGCCGGGCCGAACCGCTCGTGCCGCCGGCCCGGGCGCCGCTCGTACGCGACGTCGCCACGCAGCACCGTCAGCGACGGGAAGACACCGGGCCATCCCTCGAACGGGGTCCAGCCACAGCGAGAGTGGAGGGCGTCGCCCCCGACCGGCCGTGGCTCGGCCTCGTACAGCGCGAAGTCCGCGTCGGCTCCCGGCTCGACGCGGCCCTTCGACGGCAGGTCGAAGCGGGTCGCCGGCGCCCGTGCCGTCGCCTCGCGCACCCGGTCGACGGTCAGCGGGTCGGCCCCGTCACGGGCACGAGCGAGGAGAAGCGGCACCATCGTCTCGACGCCGGGGACGCCGCTCGGCGCCGACCAGACGTCGGCGTCCTTCTCCGCCCGGGTGTGGGGCGCGTGGTCGGTGGCGACGACGTCCACCCGCCCGTCGACGAGTCGCTCGTACAGCCCGGCACGACGGTCGGGCGAGCGCAGCGGCGGGTTCATCCGCCCGAGCGTCCCGAGGTCGTCGAGGGCAGACCGGTCGAGCAGGAGGTGGTGGGGCGTCGCCTCGCAGGTGTGACGCGTGCCGGCGACGAGGTCGACCGCCTCCGGCGTCGACGTGTGCGCGACGTGGAGCCGCGCGCCGACGGCGTCGGCGAGTTCGAGTGCCCGCTCGACGGCGGTGACCTCCGCCTCGGCGGTCCGGTAGGCGCTCCACGCGTCGGGGTCGTCGCGGGCGCGGGCGCGCTCGTCGAACAGCGACGCGTCCTCTGCGTGGACGGTCACGAGGGTGTCGGCCGCGGCGGCGCGTTCGAGCGCCGCCCGGAACGCCGCCTCGTCGACACCCATGTCGCCCGTCGAGTCCGCGAGAAACACCTCGCCGAGCGCACAGAGCGGCCGGTCGAACAGCGCCTCCGGGGTCCAGTCGGCGGTCACGCCGCCGTTGATACCGTAGTCGACGACGGCGGCGCGGGCCAGCCGCGTCTTCCGGTCGAACGCCCCGCCGGTCGTCGTCGCCGGATCGGTGTTCGGCTGGTCGACGACGGTCGTGACCCCGCCGGCGGCGGCGCTCCGCGACCCCGTGCCCCACGTCTCCTTGTGCGAGAACCCCGGCTCCCGGAGGTGAACGTGGGCGTCGACGGCGCCGGGGAGGAGGAGACGGCTGTCGGCGTCGACGACCCGTTCGCCCTCGCGCGGCGACAGGTCGCTCGCGACAGCTGCCACCCGGTCGCCACTGACCCGCACGTCCAGGCGGCTGCCGTCGGCGAGGGCCGCGTCTACGACGAGCACACCCACCGCTCGGCCGGGCGGGTCTTTACTCCCGGCCCTCGGCGAGGGAGTGAAGCCACGGGGGGCCGACCGACCTCGCGTGACCTACCGCTGTGACGGCTGTGGCGCGCCGATCGGCGCACGCGAGGATCTCGACCGGGAGTCGAGCGTCACGGGCCGGTCGTGGGCGTGTACGTACTGTGGCGTCGGCGTGCCGACACGGGTCGCAGAGCGGCTCCAGCACCGGCGGGACGGGTCACCGACCGACCGGCGGTAGCGCGACGGCTCGGGACGGCGACGGGCGGCCCGCGCCGGTCAGGCCGGCGCCGCGATACGTCGGAACGCCTCGACGGAGACCCGTGCGGGGCCGGGCGACGCGATTGCCGTCTCGACGCGCCGTGTGCCGGCGTCGAACGCCAGCGTACACTCGTGCCAGTCGCCGAACCGCGCCGTCTCGTCGAGTATCTCGCGCTCGTCGAACCCGACGGCTCGCTCCGTCACCACCAGTGTCTCCGGCGACGCCGACGACTCCGCGGGACCGCGGAGCACCATCTCGACCGGTCTCCGGGGACCGAACCGCTCTGTCACGGCCAGGACGTCGCCCGCGTCGAGTGTCGCCGTCGCCTCGACAACCTCGTACCTGTTCGGCTTCATCTCGACAGACAGTACCGGCTGTGGACGGAAGATGCTTGTTCGACACGAAAGTTCGTCCCGTAGTGGACGTACGTGTGTTCGATCTGGGACATCGCTGCGGACGTGTGACTAGTTTCGTCTGTTCGCCGGAGGCCACGCGGCCGACGGTGCCGCGGCGGTGGTGACCAACCACGACGCCGAGCGGGCAGCCGTGGTCGCCCGTGACCGGTACCGCGAGGACCGCGAGTCGGACCGGTGTCCGGGCGGTCGAGTCACGCGACCGTCGCCGGTCCGGCGTCCGACGCCCCGCCGTCGCTACCCGTCCTCGACGAACTCGATACCGGCTATCTCGAACCGAGCGCCGGCCCGCTCCGCGGCGACGACGGCGATGTCCCACCCGTGAGCACCGACGATAGAGCGAACGACCGAGAGCCCGTAGCCCTCCCCGTCCGCACGG
The DNA here is from genome assembly GCA_964512675.1 of uncultured Haloferacaceae archaeon. Lineage (GTDB taxonomy): Archaea > Halobacteriota > Halobacteria > Halobacteriales > Haloferacaceae > A07HB70. The sequence continues at coordinate 11,074 of CAZEJR010000022.1, forward strand.
GTCGTGTACCCGTGGTCGAACACCTCGTCGCGGCTGTCCTCGGGGATGCCCGGGCCGTCGTCCTCGACGTAGAAGCCGTTCTGGCACGGGCCCACCCGGATAGTGACGTCGTCGCCGCCGTGGTCGACGCTGTTCCGCAGGAGGTTCGTGAACATCTGTACCAGCCGGTTCCGGTCGGCCATCACGGTCCGGACCGGCTCGTACCGGAGTGTCGCGGGCTCCGGAACCGCACCCTCCCTCGCGACGTCGAGCACGTCGCCGACGTCGGTCGGTTCTGGGCTGTCGACGACCTGGCCCTGTCTGGCCACCCGGAGCAGGTCCTCGACGAGTCGCTCCATCCGGCTGGTCGTCTCCTCGACTGTGGCGAGGTGTGTCTCGTCGCCCGTCTCCCGGAACATCGTCATGTGACCGTCGATGATCGACAGCGGCGTCCGCAGGTCGTGTGAGAGGATCTCGGTGAACTCCTTCAGCCGGTCGTTCTGGCGCTCGAGCATCCGCTCGTGCTGTTTGCGCGTGGTCGTGTCCCGGACGACGACCGCGTGGCCGTCGAGCTCCTCGTCCGACAGCGGCGAGATCGTACAGCTACCCCAGAACACCGACCCGTCGGCCCGCTGCTGCCAGCCGTCTGCCTCGACCGGCTCCGTCCGTGCCTCCGCGAGCAGGTCCTCGACCGGCGGCGACTCGTCTCGCTCCTCGGCGAACAGGACGTCGACCTCGCGGCCGGTCACGTCTGCGGTCTCGTAGCCGTAGAGCTGCCGGGCGGTCGCCGGCCACGTCGAGATGTCCCCTGCCGCGTCGAGGCCGAACAGCGCGTGGTCGCCCGCGCTCTCGACCAGCTGCCGGTACGGCTCGTCATCTTCGGACACCCGGCGTACTCGTCGCGCCACTGGTATGTAGTCACCCGATCGCCCAGAGTGTGATCAGCCGAGCGACGAGTGGGGCTGCGGTAGTTCGTGCGCCGGACGAGCACCCGCAACGCCCCGAGAGTGCCGTGAGGGACGGCGAGCCGAAGTGGCTGTGCCAGACACCCGGTCGGCGACCACACGCGCCGGACCGTTCTGCTCCGGCTGTGGCCCCTCGGTCGAGGCGGGGGATATAATTCGCTCCTGTGGCTAGGGTGTGTAGTGACAGCGCCGGTCGTCGGTGACCCCGAACAGTACAGCGTGGCAGACGAACACCGCGTCCCGTGGGTACTGGGGACGCAACTGCATCCCGACGCCGGTCCGGTCGGGCGAGCGCCGGAAGGGTCACGTGTGCTGCTGATCGAGGCACACGACTTCGCCCGCCAGAAGCGCTACCACCACCACAAGCTGACGATCGTCTTCGCCGGTATGCGGCAGTTCAGAGACGAGCTCCGCGAGCGCGGCTACGACGTCGAGTACATCAAGACCGACACGTTCGGGGCGGGACTCGAGACGTACTTCGAGCGGTTCCCGGAGGACGAGCTCGTACAGATGCGGTCGCCGAGCTACCGGAGCGCCGAGCGCTTCGCGGAGCTGGCCGACGACGCGGGCGGTCGGCTCGACACCGTACAGAACGAGCTGTTCGTCGGCACTCGGGAGGCGTTCGACGAGTGGGCGAACGAGACGAGCAGAGACCCGTTCAGACACGAGACGTTCTACCGGTGGATGCGCCGACAGACCGGCGTGCTGATGACCGACGACGGCGCCCCCGTCGGCGGCGAGTGGAACTACGACGGCGACAACCAGGAGTTCCCGCCGGACGACTGGGAGTCGCCGCCGGTGCTGTACCCGGAGCACGACGACCTGACCGCCCGCACGAGCGAGTGGGTCGCCGACGAGTTCGACACCTGGGGTGCCGAAGACGACCTCGTCTGGCCGGTCACCCGTCGGCAGGCGCTGGCGAAGCTCGACCACTTCGTCGAGCGCCGACTGCCGGAGTTCGGCCCGTACCAGGACGCGATGCGAGGGGACGACTGGGCGATGTCACACGCGCTGCTCGGCTCGTCGATCAATCTCGGGCTGGTACACCCGCTGGAGGCAGTCGAGGCGATCGAGCGGGCGTACCACGAGCGCGACGACATCCCGCTGAACTCGGTCGAGGGGGTGGTGCGACAGCTGATCGGGTGGCGGGAGTTCATGCGACACGTCTACCGACACGCGATGCCGGAGCTCGACACCGCGAACCAGCTCGGGGCTCCACACGACCTCCCCGAGTTCTACTGGACCGGCGAGACGAACATGGAGTGTCTCAGACAGAGCGTCGCCGACGTCGAGCAGCGGGGGTACTCACACCACATCCAGCGGCTGATGGTGCTCGCGAACTTCGCGACGCTGTGGGGCGTCGAGCCGAAGCAGCTGAACGAGTGGTTCAACGCGACGTACGTCGACGCCTACCACTGGGTGACGACGCCGAACGTCGTCGAGATGGGCCAGTACGGCGACGGCGTGTTCGCCTCGAAGCCGTACGTCTCCTCGGCGAACTACATCGACAAGATGAGCGACTACTGTGGCGACTGCCACTACTACAAGACGAAAGACACGGGCGAGAAGGCGTGTCCGTTCAACGCGCTGTACTGGGACTTCCTCGACCGGAACGAGGACCAGCTCCGGTCGAACCACCGGATGGGACTGATGTACAGCCACGTCGAGGACAAACAGGAGAGCGGCGAGATGGACGAGATACGCGCCCGCGTCGAGACCCTTCGCGAGAAGGAGCGCTACGGCGAGCTGTAGCGCGTCCGGCTCCACGCCGCCGTGCCGGCGCCGGCAGCACGCGGAGACAGCCGGAACCGCGTCAGCCGACGACGCCACACACGACGCCGAGGGCGATGAGCGCGGCCCCGGCGGTGCGCCGGTAGAGGTGACCCTCCTGGAGGCCGACGCTGCTCACCACGACGACCAGGACGGTGTTCGCCCGGAACAGGACCGACGCCTGTGTCGCGCTCGGCGCCGCCCCGAACGTGAGCAGCGTCGCGGCGAGCCCGCCGAACTGTAGCACGCCGAGCACCCCTCTGTCGGCCCGGTAGAGCGCCAGCAGCCGCTGGCGCCGGGTCTCCCGGTCGTCGGAGCCGTTCTGCCAGAGCCGGGCCGTGCTCCCGAGCCCGACGAACAGGACGATAACCGCCGCGACGTAGAGCGGGTCGACGGTGGCGGTGGCGACCCCGTCGAGCGTGGACGTCAGGCCGAAGACGAGGTTCACCGACAGCGCCAGCGCGACCGCCGTCGTGTCGGGGGCGTGTAACACGCTCCGCAGGGTGTTCCGCTCGGAGCTCACGACGGCGGCCCCACAGGCGCTCAGGACCGCCCCGACCACCACGAGCGGGGTGACGACCGTGTCCCGCAACAGCGGCTCGACCAGCGACGTGACGACCGGCGACAGGGCGGTCAGCGGGACGACGACGGACGCGTCCTCCCGCGAGAGCGCCGCGAACACCATGAACGCGCCGACGACGTTCAACACCCCGGTGAGCAGCATCGCGACGGTGCCCCGCGGTGTCCCCGAGAACCCGCTCGAGAGGGCGGTCCACACGACCACCGGCAGAAACAGCCCGAACGCGACCGTGTCTCTGACGAACAGCACTTCCGGCTCCGAGGCGTCGTCGAGCAGCCGCTTCTGGTACGGGCCCATCACTGCCCGGGTGCCGACGACGAGCGCGCCGGTCAGTATCCAGTACGGAGCAGAGAGCATCGGTAGAGGCCGGGGTGCGACACGATCCGTTACGGCTCGAACAGATTGAACCTCCGGACGGCGGCGGTCGTGGCCGACCGACGTCGTCACCGTGGTCCCGGGGCCACGTCCGCCGGAGTACCGAAGACCGTGTCCGCGCCGGCACCCGCGAGGCCGTCCACGACCGCGGGCCCGACTGGTCGAGCGCCCGGGACCGGCGTCAGCACCACACGTCGGGACGCACGGTCGGCGACGGGTCGGGATTTAGTCGAACGCCACCTCGTCGAGCGTCGTCCGTTCGCCGAACAGCCAGTCGGCGTGGTCGACGGCGTACTCGCGGTCGGCGGGCTGGACGAAGCCCAGCGCGTCCTCGACGACGACGGGACGGTAGTCGCGCAGGCCGGCGCTCGCGGCGGTGTGGAGGACACAGACGTTCGCGAGCGTCCCGCAGACGAGCAGGTCGTCGACGCCCCGTGCCGAGAGCCAGCCGTCGAGCTCCGTCTCGTGGAAGGCGTCGTAGGTGTGTTTCTCGACGACGTGTTCGCGGCTGTCGGCTGCGGGACAGAGCGCGTCGACCAGCTCGGTCTCCCACGACCCCTCGACGACGTGTTCGCCCCACCGCCCGAACTCGTCGTAGTAGTGCGTGTCGTCGAACTGCTCCGGCGGGTGGACGTCGCGGGTGTAGACGACGCGGGCGCCGGCGCTCCGCGCCCGGTCGACGAGGGTCGTCACCGGCTCGACTGCGGCCTCGCTCGGCGGCGCGTGGAGGCTCCCGTCGGGGTGACAGAACCCGTTCTGCATGTCGACGACGACCACCGCGGTCCGGTCTGGGTCGAACGTGGACATGTGTGCGCGTCGGGCACGGAGCAACTAAACCTCCGGGCCGTGCGAGGCGCACGCGCGGGCCAAGGCTCTTGCCGGACGCTCCCGTCGTACACGTGTGATCTATCGGGTCCGGGTGTTCGTCGCCCTCCTCGTCGTCTGTGCCGGCGCGACGCCCGTCGTCGCCGTCACGCCCGCCGCGAACGGCGCACCGGCACAGGTCCGGCCAGACCCGGACGGCGACCCGGTCGGGTGGGAGGACGGCTACTGGCACGACGACCCGATCGACGTCGACCAGTCCGACGGGCTCTCGGATCGTGAACTCGACGCGCTCGTCGCCCGCGCCACGGCCCGCGTCGAGTACATCCGCGGCGCCGAGTTCGAGGAGTCGGTCGACGTGGCGGTCGTCTCGCGCGAGGCGTACCGCGACCGGCAGCGCGAGTCGTCGGCGAACGACTCGTTCGCGGCGTGGAACAACCAGGTGTGGGAGGCGCTGTTCGTCGACGGGGAGGACACGAACGTCCAGGAGGAGCTGTCGAGCACCGTCGGCGCGGCTGTCGCGGGGTTCTACGCGCCCGGCCCGAACGAGATCCGGATCGTCACGCCGACGCCCGACAGCCCGACGATCGACAACGCCACGCTGGTCCACGAACTCACCCACGCGCTCCAGGACCAGCAGGGGCGGCTGACGGGCGTACAGCCCGAGTCGGCGACGCAGGACGAGAGTCTGGCCGTCGACGGTCTCGTCGAGGGCGAGGCGAACTACGTCGAGCGGCGGTACAACGCGCGCTGTGGCGCCGAGTGGGCGTGTGCCGCGCCGCCGAGCGACGGCGGTGGGGGTGGCGACCCCAATCTCGGCATCCTGCTGACCGTGCTCCAGCCGTACTCCGACGGCCCGGTCTACGTCGACGGCATCCGCAAGAAGTCCGGCTGGGACGGCGTCTCCGCGGCGTTCGACTCGCCGCCCGTCTCGACGGAACAGACGATCCACCGCACCGACGAACAGCCGGTTCCGATCGAGTACGACGACCGCGCGACCGACGGCTGGCGGCCCTACCCGAACCAGGGCGAGCGCGGCTCCGACACCGTCGGCGAGGCATCGATCTACGTGATGTTCTGGTACCAGGCGCGCGAGTCTGGCGCTGACACGGTCGATCCGGCGGCGCTCCGTGACACCGACTCGCGGCTCGACACGTTCGACTACGACGCCGAGCCGTCGGCTGGATGGGGCAACGACCGGGTGTTCCCGTACCGCCACCCGGACCGCGAGGAAGGCGGCTACGTCTGGGTGACCGAGTGGGACACGCCGGAGGACGCCCGCGAGTTCCGGCAGGCACACGAGGCCATCCTCCGCGCGAACGACGCAGAACGTGAAAACGGGACGTGGGTGATCCCAGCGGGCCAGTACGCCGACGCCTTCCGCGTCGCCCACAACGGGACCCGTGTCGTCGTCGTCAACGGCCCGGACCCCGAGGCGGTCCGTGCCATCCGGCCCGGCCTCGACGCAGCCGGCGGCGACGGCTCGGTCGGCCGCGCGCCCGGCTTCGGCGTCGTCTCCGCTCTCGTCGCGGCGCTCCTGGCGGCGTTCGCCGCGGCCCGAGTCCGTCGCGACTGAGCGCCGACGGGCGGCGTTCGGCGGTCCGATCACGCGACTTTTTCAGCCCGGGCGGCCTCGCGCGACCATGGAGTTCGACCTCGTCGACGCGGAGGCGGTCCGGGCGGGGCGAGCGACCGACGCGTACTTCGAGCGGACCGAAGCGGCGCTCGCGGCGGCGAACCGGAACCCGGACGTCGTCGCGGAGGTGACCGCAGACCAGTTTCCCGACGGCTCGTTCGAGCTGCTCGCCGGCGTCCGCGACGCCGCAGCGCTCCTCGAGGGCTCGCCGGTGGACGTAGACGCCGCCCGGGCCGGACGGCTGTTCGACGGCGGACCGGTGCTGCGCGTCGAGGGGCCGTACCGCGCGTTCGCGCGGTTCGAGACGTCGCTGCTCGGCTTCCTCTCGCACGCGAGCGGGATCGCCACCGCCGCGCTGGAGTGTCGCCGGGCCGCGCCGGAGTCGACGCTGCTGTCGTTCGGCGCGCGCCACGTCCACCCCTCGGTCGCGGCGACGGTAGAGCGCTCGGCGCTGACAGCCGGGTTCGACGGGTTCTCGCACGTCGCTGCGGGCGACCGGCTCGGTCGGACGCCGGGCGGGACGATGCCACACGCGCTCGTGCTCTGCTTCGGACGGGGTGACCAGGAGGCGGCGTGGCGGGCGTTCGACGAGTCCGCGCCGGCGGACGCGCCGCGGGTCGCGCTCGTCGACACGTTCGACGACGAGGTGGCCGAGACACGCCGGGCCGTCGCGGCGCTGGGCGACCGTCTCGACGGGGTGCGCGTCGACACCACCGGCTCGCGCCGCGGCGACCTGCGCCACATCGTCCGCGAGGTGCGGTGGACGCTCGCCGAGCTGGGCCGCGAGGACGTCGACGTCGTCTGCTCTGGCGGGCTCGGCCCCGACGACCTGCGGCGGCTCCGCGACGTCGCCGACGCGTTCGGTGTCGGTGGCTACGTCTCGAACGCAGACCCGGTCGACTTCGCGCTCGACCTCGTGGCGGTGGACGGCGACCCGGTCGGGAAACGAGGGAAGCTACCCGGCGTGAAGTCGGTGTACCGGACAGCCGAGGGGGGACACCACGTCGCGCGACGGGGGGCGGCGGCGCCGGACGACGCGGAGGCGCTGCTGGAACCACTGGTCCGGGACGGCGAGGTGGTTCGGGAGTTCGACCTGTCGACGGCGGCGGGACGGGCGCTCGCCGACGCCGAGCGGGTCGGCTTCTAGAGCTCCTCGATCGAGCCGTCGCCGCGCTCGCGGAACACCTGTCCCTCGAACAGCGTCACGACGACCTCGTCGTCGTCGCGCCACGCGAACGGTGACACTCCGGCCTTGCGACAGGCCCGCGCGAGGAACTCGCCGACAGACCAGTCGTTCTCGACGGGGATCGTCGGGTAGAGCCAGGCGTGGTCGGCGCCGACGTCGACGGCGACACCGTGGGTGCCGAGGTCGATGTCGGCGACGGGGTCGTCGGTGAGGGTGTAGCCGGTGACGACGCAGACGGAGACGGCGACGTTCGACAGTTCGGCGGGCTCCACCTCGGAGCCACAGGAGTCGTCCGAGGCGGCCCTGATCGCCGCCTCCACGATGGCGTGACCGAGCTGGTCCGAACCGCGGTAGGCGCCGGCACAGCCCCGGAGCCGCCCCCGGCCCCGCGTCGAGCGGATGCGAGCGAGCGCGCCCGTCCGTGCGTAGAACGCGTCGCGCATGCTGCCCGGCTGTTCGCGCTGTCCCTGGAGAACGTATGATTCGACGGCCTCGCGGGCGAGTTCCACCGCGCGCGCCCCGTCCTCGTACGCCAGCCGCACCGGCTCGGCCTCGGACATAAATCTGTCTACGCGGGGGCCGGTCTTGAACCCTCGTCTCCGGACCAGCGGAGCCGTCGGGCGACCGCGTCGCTTATAGCCGCGCCGCGAAACCTCCGCTCGCGGCAGGGAGAGTCCGGCTCCCGTGGCGACACGAGGAAAGTCCCCCCACCGTCCGGACGGGCGACCGGGCACAAGCCCGGAGCCGGAGACGGCTGGCGCTCGAACAGAGACGAGACCCCCCGGTCCGACCGATGAGGCGTGCGAACCCGCCCGCGAGGGCGGGGAGTTAACCCGCCGAGGGCGACGAGGCGCGGCGCAGCCGTGTCTCGGACCGCGAGCGGGCGAGAGCCCGCGAGCCGCGTGGGGCGGCACGAGCCGACCGACGCCCGAGACGACCGGGAACGGATGGAACGGCGACCCTCGCCGGTGCAAGTCCGTGCGACAGGTAGTCCGGACGCGGCACGGACGCTCAGCGCAATGCCGGACCGAACAGAAGGGGGCTTACTCCTCCCAGCCGCGTCGTCCCCGGAGCGACCGCCGAGCCTTTTGACGCCCGAGACGACCTGTCGTCGTGGACCCGGACACACTCGCGGACGCGCTGTCGCGGTTCGGCGGGGGGAGCGGCGAGCGCCGCGCCGTCGCGCGACAGGCCCGCGACCTGACGGACGCGGGGCTGGTCAGCCGCGACAGGGGTCACGCGCTGACCGTCGACGTCGTCCTTGAAGAGCTCGCCGAGGCGCCGGACGGCGGACCGGCGGACCGCTGGAACTGGTGGGTCGGGGCGATGGACGTCGCCTACGGCGGCTACGGACCGTTCGTGGTGCGGCGGTTCGAGCGCTAGACGCCGGCACCTCGGGCGCTCCGGCGCGCCCGTCCCGGCCCTCCGTCGCCGTGCTGCTGGCGCACGTCGACGGCGACGGCGACGAGCGAGACGGCGACGGCGGCGGCGGCGGCGCTCCCGAGGAGCAGCTCGAGTGTCGGACCGACGAGCGCGCCGACGCCGACGAGCGCCGCGGCGGCAACCGCCGCGCCGAACGTCGTCAGAGCGAGGACACGCACGCGCTCGGCTGCGGTCAGCCGCCAGGAGCGCACGACGGCGTCGTCCAAGCCGTCCCCGTCGACGGCGACGAAGACGGGGACGAAAAGCAGGTGTGCGGCGAGCAGGATCCCGGGCGCGACGCCGAACGCGAGGCCGGCGAGCGTCAGCGCGCCCCCGGCGGCGACGGCGACGGCGGTGCGGAGCGTGGCCGGCAGCGCGTCGCGGGTCAGGTCCTCCACGCGGAGCGACTCGCCCGGCGCCGCGAAGGCGCGACAGACGACGACAAGGACGTACGAGCCGACGACCCAGAGCACGACCAGCAGCCACGTCGCTGCCGCCGGACCGACGGGCAGCGTCACCGCGTACGACACGACGACCGAGAGGCCGAGCGCCGACACGACGAGTCCGTCGAAGACGGTGTTCACGAGCAGCTGTCCGGACAGTACCAGCGCCAGCGCTGCCACGAGGAGGCGCACCCCCGCCGGCGTCGTCACGTCGTTCACGCCGCGGGCCAGCGCCCGAACGAGCCGTACCATGTCTCTACGCACCCGGAGGGTCGACCTAACACTTTTTATCGAAATCTGATACGTCTGGGGGAGACGGGGGTGTGTCTCCCGCAGCTGGTTCCCGTATTCTCGGCGTGACGCGTCTACAGCCCGAAAGTAGTCAGACAGACGTCTGACGCTCCGGTAGTATTATACGCTGATAGATCACGCTCGTGGCTGTGCGCAGACGTGGGTTCATCGCGCTCCTCGCCCCGCTGACCGCGGGGTGTCTCGGGGGTGTCGAGGTGAGCCGGCAGGGGAAGCGGTCGGTGCCCGGAGACGGCAGGGTGGCGCCGGCCAGCGGGTCGACGACCGTCACGCCGTCGCCGGCCGGGACGTCGGACCGTCAGGTCGCCGCGCGGCGGCTCCGGGCCGCGAGCGACAGTCTCGGCGAGGCCGTCTCGGCGTACGCCGGCAGCGGGTCCGTCGCGGACGTGGGGGCGGACGACGAGTTCGTCGCCCGCGGGGTGTACGTCTCGCTCGTCCGGGCCTCCGGCGCGGTCGAGGAGGCGCAGGCGCTCGCGGCGACGGACAGCCAGCGAGACCGGGCTGCGTCGCTGTCGGGCGTGGTCGCGTTTCTCTCGCACGCGACGGCGGGCCAGGCGACGATGGGCGCCGGACACGAGGGGCTCCTGTCGGTGCCGGAGACGCTCCGGAGCGGCGACGTGGCGGGCGCACGGGCCGTCGTCGACGACCTCGGCGTCGACCGGCGCGAAGTAGAGCAGGCGGCGTCGCTGGTCCGCAGCGAGTCGAGCGAGGCAGACGTCGAGACGGCGGACGTCGTCGCCGACGACGCCCGGCGGCTGAAGCTCGCGCAGTTCGACGCCGCCGTCGCCGCCCTCGACGACGCGGTTCGACCGGTCCGCACGCTCGTCGACGGCGTCGAGCGGCTCGTCGACGCCCGCGCCACGGTCGCGAACGACGAGAGCGAGGCCGAGAGCCTCGCGTCCGACGCCGAGACGACACTCGACGGCGCGGAGACGGACCTCGACGCCCTCGCAGACGGTCTGCCCGGGGCGGCGGCGCCGTTCGCCGACGCCGTCGAGACGCTCGCGGACTACGCCGGCGCGCGCGCCGACGAGGCCGGCGGCGTCCGACAGAGCTACTGAGCGACGCGCGGCAGGCGTGTACAGACGACGATCACGGCGCCGTACGTGCCGGCAGCGAGCAGAATACCGCCGTCGGCGAACCCGGCGTCGAACAGCGTTCCGACCGCGACCGGTCCCGTCGCGCCGAGAAAGAGGTAGACGGTCCGGAGGAGGCCGAACCCGCTCCCGCGCGCCGCCGGCGAGAGCGCGTCGAACGCGTAGGCGTTCAACACCGGCCAGACGCCGAGCTGGACGCCGAGAAGCGGTGTCGCGGCAACCGCAGCGTCGCCCGGCAGAGCGGTGAGGGCAGCGATACCGACGACAGCGAGTGTCACGGTTCCGACGAGCAGCAGCCGTCGACTACGCCGTGCCGCCGTCTCGCCCGCGACGAGCTGGGCGACGAGGCCGACGGCGAAGAAGCCGCCGAACGCCAGCGACGCCGTCTCCGGGCTCGCCCCCTTCGCGTCGACGAGGTACGTCGGCAGGAACCCGACCAGTCCCTGGTAGCCGAACGCGAACAGCACCAGCGCCGCGGTGGCGGTGGCGACTGGCCGCCGCCGGAGCTCCCGGACGCCGTCGCGGGCGCTCCCGGGCGTCCGGTCGGCGGCACCGTCCTCTGGCACCACCACGAGGAGGGCGGCGGCCACGACGACGAAGGCAGGCGCCAGCACGAGGAAGCCGACGCGCCAGCCGACGGTCGTCGCGACGACGCCCGCGGCGGCGGGCAGGACGGTGGTGCCGACGTTACCGGACGCGAAGACGGCCCCGAGCGCGGTGTCGCTCCGGTCCGGGTAGAGCCGCGAGACGACCATCACCCGCGGCGTGGCGTACAGTCCGGTCCCGAGGCCGTAGAGGACGACGCCGCCGGCGAACGCCGCGAGACCGGCTGTCGTTCCCAGCGCGACCATCGCCAGGCCGCCGAGAACGGCGCTCGCGGCCAGCACCCGGCGCTCGCCGGCCCGGCCGGTCAGGAGACCGCTCGGGAACTGTGTCAGCGCGTACGACCCCCAGAGACCCGTGAGCAGGAGGCCGGCGACGGCGCTGCCGAAGCCGAGGTCGACCCGGACCGTCGGCAGGACGCTCGGAACGGCGAAGCGGACGCCGAGAGCGAGAAACCAGCCGACCGCCACCGTGGCGAGCGGCGGGGCACGTCCCTCGGCGGCGAGCAGACGGCCGGTTCGCCGGACGACACTCAGGGCGTTCACGCCGGCATCGGACCGTGTCGGGGCAAAAGGGTTGGCCTCGCGGCGGCGCTTACAGGTCGCCCGTCCCGTGCGGGGCGTCGGGGACGCCCGTCTCGACGACGGGCAGGCCGAGCTCCCGGAGCGCCGCCTCGACGTGTTCGCGCTGGACGTGGGTCGCGCCGTCGTCGACGCGGATGCCGTGAGCCGTCGCCAGCACCTCGCCCCGGCGTTCGTCGGGGATCTCGTAGGCGTCGGCTGCGAGTTCGATCGTCAGTCCGTTGTGGTCGCGGGTGTAGAGCGCGTGGAAGGCGCCGCGGTCGAACTCGGAGACGTCGTGACCGGCCTCACGCAGCCGGTCCCGTATCTCGGGGATCTCCGCCGCGGTCACCCGGAGGGCGACGTGGTGGACCGCGCCGACGCCGGGGTTCTGTGGCTCCGCCTCGGAGTCCCGGCTCTCGTCGACGAAGAAGGTGATCAGGCGTCCGTCGCCGGCGTCGAAAAAGAGGTGTGTGACCTCCGGCCGGTCGAGGTTGGGCTGGCGGGTGACGAGCGAGAGGCCGAGCACGTCGCGGTAGAACGCGACGGTGTCGGCCTCGTTCGACCCGATGAGGGTGACGTGGTCGTGGCCGACGACGACCCCCTCGGAGGGCGTCTCGTCGGTCACGGGCGGCTCGTCGGACATCAGAACACCCTCACTCCGGCGCCGTACGCCCAGACGTCGGCTCCGGCGACCAGCAGCGACAGCGCGCCGCCCGCCAGCGCGACGTTCTTCAGGAAGTGGGTCATCTCGTCCTGTTTCTGGTCCGCGGAGACGGCCCAGAAGTCGTGAAACAGGACAGCCGCGGCGACGAGGAAGACCGCCAGCGCGCCGGCGGCGAGGACGGGCGCGACGCCCGTCACGACGCCGAGGCCGGCGCCGACGAGGACGACGCCGCTCCCGACGACACCGACACGGGGGAGCGGCAGGCCCTTCGCCTCCGCGTAGCCGGTCATCGCGTCGACGTTCTGGAAGTGATTCAGCCCGGTGAAGGCCAAGACGCCGCCGAACAGCACACGTGCGGCGAGACCGAGTTCTGCTACGACCATGTGTCATCACACAGGGGTGTGACACACTTGAACGCTCGCGGACGGTCGTGTCACCGGGTGACGACGGCGTCACCGGTATCGTCGTGATAGGCGGTTCGTATCCGAACCTCTATGTCTGCGCGACACCGAGACCGAACGTGGCAGTAGACGACGTCTCCCGGACCGACGACTCGGAACCGTGTGCCGTGATCGACTCGCTGGACGAGATCGGCTCCCAGTGGCGGCTGGTCGTCCTCCACGACCTCCAGAACGGCGAGAAGCGGTTCAACGAGCTGAAGCGGTCGACCGACGCCTCGGCCCGCACACTCTCGCGTGTCCTCGACGACCTCGGAGAGACGGGCTACGTCACCCGGCGCGTCGAGGAGGACGCGCCGGTGGCGACCTACTACTCGCTGACCGAGAAGGGCGCGTCGCTCGCGCCGGTGTTCGACGCGGTCGAGCGCTGGGCCGAGGAGTGGCTCCGCGCCTGAGCCGTCACGAGCGGGGCGCTTCGGCGCGAACCGGAGGAGTCCGGCTTCGACGTCGACGGCTTGACCTCCGTGCGGCGTCTAGCGGCGGTCGTGACAGCAGACGACCAGCCACCGACGCCCGACAGCCGCGTGACCCGTCTGGCCGTCCTCGCCGTCCTCGTCGCCGGCGGTGTCGCCACGGCGCTCGCGGTCGGGGTCGGGCCCGTGCCCGGCGGCGACACCGGTGAGACGGCAAACGACCGTCCGGCGGCTGCCGCGACACCGGGACCGACCTCCGGGAGCGGCGTCGCTCCCGCCACGGCGACGCCCGAACCACGGCCCGAGTTCGCGGTCATCGTCGACCGGACCGAGCGGTGCGGCCAGGTCTGTCGGGACGTGACCTCGACGATCGAGAACACCGGGACGGAGGCGGCGACGGGGACCACCGTCGACACCCGGGTCTACGTCGGGCGGGATACGGGCGGCGACGTCGTCTGGCGGGGCACAGAGGCGATCGGGTCGCTCGGCCCCGGGGCGACGTTTACGACGACGACGCGCGTCGAGCTGTCGTACGCCGGCGCCGCCGCGGTTCGGACCGCCGACGGCTGGATCACGGTCCAGACAATCGTCGAGTCCGATCAGCGCACGGTGACGTTCGCGGAGTCACGACAGGTGGCGTGACCGACGACCACTTGTCGCTCCGTCCCCGACGAAACCCGTGAAGCTCCGGTTTCTGGGCGGCGCACGCGAGGTCGGTCGGTCGGCGCTCCTCGTCGACGACCGCCTCCTCGTCGACTACGGGATGCTGGCGGGCGACCCCCCGCGCTACCCGGTCGACGCGCCGACGCCGGAGGCGGTCGTCGTCTCCCACGGCCATCTCGACCACGCCGGTCTCCTGCCTGCCCTCCTCGCCGGCGACGCGCGCCCGCCGGTCCACTGGACACCGCCGACACGCGACCTCGCGCTCCTGCTCGCGCGCGACACGCTGAAGATCCGGAGCCGCGAGCGACGCGGCGGCACCTACGACTGCCCGTTTACCGACGCCGAGCGCCGCCGCCTGACGGAGGTCTCGCGGCTTCACGGCTACGGCGACCCGTTCGAACCCGTCCCCGGCTACGAGGTGACGTTTCACGACGCCGGTCACGTACCCGGGAGCGCCCACGTCGTGGTCGAACACGACGGCACCCGCCTGCTCTACACCGGCGACTTCCACACGGACGACCAGCGCCTGCTCGCCGGGACGACCGCCCGGCCCGACGCAGACGCCGTGGTGTGTGAGTCTACGTACTCGGACGTGACCCACGACCCGCGGGACGCGGTCGAGCGCCGCTTTGCGGAGCGCCTGCGCGAGACGGTCTGGAACGGCGGGACCGCCGTCGTCCCCGCGTTCGCGGTTGGACGGACACAGGAGGTGCTCATGATCTGTGCGGCCCACGACATCGACTGCTACGTCGACGGGATGGGCAGACGGGTGACCCGACTGTTCCTCGACCGGCCCGAGTACCTCCGTGACGCCGACGCTCTGCGAGCAGCCGCCGGTCACGCACGGTTCGTCGAGAACCCCGGACAGCGCGAGCGGATCGCCGAGCAGAACACGGTCGTCGTCACTACGAGCGGAATGCTCTCCGGCGGGCCGGCGATGACGTACGTGCCCGCGATACGGGGGTCACCGACCAACCTCGTCGCGCTGACGGGCTACCAGGTCGAAGGGACGCCGGGGCGCGAACTGCTCGACCGGGGCCGTGCCGAGTTCGACGGTCGGGTCCTGCCGGTCAGCGCCCGCGTCGAGGACCACGACTTCTCGGCACACGCCGACCGCGAGGGCCTGCGCGAGTTCCTCGCGGCCTACCGTGACACACGCGTCCTCGTGACCCACGGCGACCGCTGCGAGGCGTTCGCCGCCGACCTCCGGGGCGACGGCTACGACGCGCGCGCACCGGCTGTCGGTGAGACGGTCGAGGTGTGACGCGACCGGCAGGCTCTGGCCGCTCGCGTCCGACTGCCCAGCCGTGACACGTACGGTCGTCTACAGCCGGGATGGCCGTCACCTCCGTGAGCGCGCCCGCGAGACAGCCGACGCCGTCGCCGCCCTGCGCGACGCCGAGGACGACCGCGTCCCGGTCGTCGCGGTCGGTGGCGAGGAGGCGGTCGAGGTACGGGCCGACGCCGACGAGTCCGGGCGCTGCTCGACGGGCAGCGTCACCCCACGCCCGCGCCAGACTTACGACCGGGGACGGTAGAGCGGCGACATGGCACCGGACCCCTTCGTCGTGGTCGGCGGCGACGCCGCCGGCCTCTCCGCCGCGAGCAAGTTCGTCCGCGAACGGGCAGACGGCCGCGAGGTCGTCGTCTTCGAGCGCGGGTCGTGGGTGTCGTACGCCCACTGCGGCACGCCGTACTACGTCAAGGGCGAGGTGGACTCGCTCCTCGACCTCACGACACTCTCGCCCGCCGACGTCGCGGACAGGGGCATCGACCTCCGGCGAGACCACGAGGTGACGGGGCTCGCGCCGGACCGCGACGTCGTGCGGGTCGTCGGGCCGGACGGGCCGTTCGACCAGCCGTTCTCCGACCTCCTCGTCGCGACGGGCGCGACGGCCTCGGACGGGCCGTTCGACCTCTCGCCGGCCGGCGCGTTCACCCTCCACGGACTCGACGACGCCGCGGCGCTCCGGGCGCTCGTCACCCCGCCCGGCGAGCCGCTGGGGGACGGCGACCTGCCCGACGCCGTCGACGAGACCCGGGTCGAGCGGTACGCCGACGACCCCGTGCCCGACGCGGTCGCCGTCGTCGGCGGGGGCTACGTCGGCGTCGAGATGGCCGAGGCGTTCAGCGCCCGCGGGACGACCGTCCACCTGTTCCAGCGTCCGGAGCACCTCGTTCCGGCGTTCGGCCCCGACGCCGCCGCCGTCCTCGCCGACGCCCTCGCGGACGCGGGGGTCCACCTCCACCTCGGCGGCGAGGTGACGGGGGTGCAGAGCACCGACGGACGCGTGACCGGCGTGGCCCACGACGGTCACCCGGACGATCCGACCCCCTTGCCGGTCGGCGCCGTCCTCGTCGGCGTCGGTATCGAGCCGGCGGTCGGCCCCGTCGTCGAGAGTGGGGTCGACCTCGGCGACTCGGGTGCGGTCGCGGTCGACCGTTACGGACGGACCTCGCGCCCGGGCGTCTACGCCGCCGGCGACTGCGCCGAGGCGCGCCACGTCGTCACCGGCGACCCGACGTGGGTGCCGCTCGGCCTGACGGCCAACCGTGCCGGCCGGGCGGTCGGCGCGACGGTCGCGGGCGACCCGACGCCGACGGGCGGCGTCGCGGGCACGGCGGCGGTGAAGGCGTTCGACGCCGAGGCGGGTCGAACCGGACTCGTCGGCGACGAGGCGGCGCGCGAGGCCGGCTTCGAGCCCGTCACAGAGACGGTCACCGCGGGATCACGGTCGGGCTACTACCCCGGGACGGCGGAGACGACAGTCACACTCACCGCCGACGCCCCGACCGGGCGGCTGCTCGGGGGGGCCGTCGCGGGCACGGACCGGGCCGCGATCCGGATCGACACGCTCGCGACGGCGCTGGAGTCGTCGATGACCGTCGCCGGCTTAGAGCGGGCCGACCTCGCGTACGCGCCGCCGTTCTCGCCCGTCTGGGACCCCGTGCTCGTCGCCGCGAAGGTGCTCAACGGTCGGCTGTGACCCCCGGAGCTCTGCGGCTGTCACCCGACCTGCGGACGTGGCCGAACGGACCGCCACGGTCGGGGCGGGAGCGGCGACGCGGTGTCGCGTCTCGGCTTCGGCGCGACGCGGCTCCGTGTCCCGGGCGTGCTCGGCGACCCGGCGGATCCCGAGACCGTGTGGCGGGTCGTCCTCCCGGATCCCGGCACCGCCTCCGTCGCCCACCTCGCGGCGAAGGCCGCCGCCGCCGACCGGACGCGGACGACGGGGAGTTCGACCGCCTCGCTCGCGGCGGGTGCGCTACTCCTCGGCGGCCTCCTCGACCCGGGACGCGTGGCGTTCGAGCGCTGCTGCCACCGTCCGGGCCTCCGCCGGCGAGAGGCGGACGCGGTCGGCGTGAGCCGGTACGTCGTCAAGCTCGGTGTTGTCGAGTTCGACCTCGAGCCGGACCTCGTCCGGGCTCTCGCGGTCGGCGGTGACGTTCAACACACCCAGGGCCCGCTCCTCGAACTCGTGACCGACGGCCTCGCCGTCGACGGTGTCGAGGGTGGTGTAGGCGTTCACCCGCAGGAGCCGGTCGGTCACGCCCGACCCTCCAGTCCGTCGCGCGCGGCGACAACCGCCTCGCGCGCAGCCGCGACGTGGGCCGCGGCCTCGGGGTTCCCCGGAGGCGGACCGTCGAGCAGCCGGTCGAGGTGGTCGAGTCGTGTCGCGACGGCGTCGCGGTCGAGCGCCGGGTCGGCAGCCTGCGCCGCGACGGCGGCGGCCTCGCCGAGCCACGGGCTGGCGTCGGGCGAGACGGGCAGTTCGGCGGTCGCCTCGAGGCGGTCGCGGGCCGTCTCGATGTGCGTTGTAGGGTCGGTCACGACGAGGGCGAGGGGGCGGGCGGTCAAGCCGGTTGTGGCCTCAGTCGTCGGCCAGCGGCGTCCCCTCGCTGTCGGTCGGCGCCGGGCCGGCGTCCATGCCGTCCTCCTCCGCGTAGGGGTACCACGTCAGCTTCGTGTTGTGCATGTACGGGTCCTCGTAGTCCGTCTCCTCCGGGACGACGAGGTCGGCGAGCGTCTCCTCGTCCGTGCGGGCGACGAACTCGCGGAACGTCTCGTCGTCCTCGCGCCGGTCGGCGAACGCGCCGAGGAGGTTGTCGATTGCGCCCGGCACCTCGTCGGCGGGGACGCGCTGGGTCACCCAGTCGGCGAAGCGCGGGAACTCGCCGAGGCCGCCGCCGAGACCGATGTCGAGCGCCTCGACCGCCTCGCCGTCCTTCCGGGTCTTCATGCCGCGCAGCGAGACGTCGGCGATCTGTGGCTGTGCACACGACGCGGTGCAGCCCGAGAGGTGGATGTGGAAGTCCTCGACGCCGTCGGGCAGCGAGACGTGCTCTTTCAGCCAGCGGGCGTAGCGCACCTGTCGGTTCTTCGTCTCGACGATCGAGAGCGAGCAGAACTCCGTGCCCGTACAGGCGATGGAGCCGCGCATGAACGGGTGCGGGTCCGGCGAGTAGTCCTCGAGCAGCGGCTCGGCGAGCAGGTCGTCGAGGTCGGACTCGGGGACGTCGGTGACGAGGACGTTCTGGCGCTGGGTCACCCGGACCTCGCCGGAGCCGTACTCGTCGGCGAGGCGCGCGAGTTCGGCGGTGTCGTCGGCGCCCATCCGCCCGACGAGGACGTTCAGGCCGACGTAGTAGCTGCCGTCTGCCTGTTCGTGGACGCCGACGTGGTCGTTGTGTCCGCCGTTCGCGCCGCCGGCGTTGTACGAGTAGTCGTCACGCAGGTCCTCGCCGGCACGGTCGAGTTCGAAGTCGACGTACTCCGCCTGGAGCAGGTCGCGCATCTCGTCGGCGCCCATCTCGTCGACGAGGAACTTCATCCGGGCGCTGAACCGGTCCTCGCGGTCGCCGTGGTCGCGAAACAGCGCGGAGAGGGCGCCGCCAACCTCGACGGCCTCCTCCGGGTCGACGAACACGTCGATGTCGCGGGCGAACCGCGGCTCGTTTCGCGCCAGGCCGCCGCCGACGCGGACGTTGAACCCCCGTACCGGCTCGCCGTCGCGCTCCTTTGTCGCCGGCTCGAACGCGAGGTCGTTTATATCGCCCTGCCCGCAGCCCTCGCGACAGCCCGTGACACTCACCTTCCACTTCCGCGGGAGGTTCGAGTGGTCGTCGTCGCCCTTGTACGTCTCGTGGAGCCGTTCGGCGAGCGGCAGGGCGTCGACGTGTTCGTGTTTGTCCTTGCCGGCGACGGGACACCCGACGATGTTGCGCCACGAGTCGCCACAGGCCTGCTGGGTCGACAGCCCGGCCTCCTCGAGGCGCTCGAATATCTCCGGTACGTCCTCGATCTTGATCCAGTGGAGCTGGATCGACTGCCGGGTCGTCCAGTCGACGTACGCGTCGCCGAACTCCGGGTTCTCCGCGGGACCGGTCGCGTACTCCTGTGCCACCTCGGCGACGACCGCCGCCTGTCCCGGCTTCAGGACCCCGTTCGGCGTCCCGATCCGCATCATGAAGTAGCTCTCCTGACCGGTTCGCTGGTGGTACAGTCCCCACCACTTGAACCGCTCGAACCAGGCGTCGTGTTCGTCGTCCGGGATCGCGTCCCACCCCTCCTCGGCGAACCGGAACAGGTGGTCCCGGATCTCGTTCCCGTACGTCTCCGACTTCCACCGCTCGACGTCCGTGGGCATTGTCCACTCCACGGGGCGCCCCGGTATACGCCCGTGCCCCGCGTCAACCGTCTCCGCTACTCTCCGTCTCCGGCACCGGTTGCCGGTTCCGCGCCGCCGACGCGCGAACGGGCGCTCTCGCCGGCGGTGACCCGGACCGCGTCGTCGGAGACCGGGCGGTACGAGCCGTCGACGAACCGACCGACGGCGAGGTGGCCGGTCACCGTCTCCCGGCTACAGGCCAGACAGCGCCCGGCGACGCGTGCGGTGACCGTCTGCCTGTCGACGCCGACGTCGACGATCCCCTCGACCAGCAGGTCCGCGACGGGGCAGTCACAGACCCCGCGGACGCGCCAGAGTTCGCTCGCGCCAGCCCGCCGTCGGTCGTCTACCGACACCCACGCGCCGTCGTCGAGCGTCCGGAGCCGGTGGCTCACGACAGATACGTGGGTCCGGTGCCACGTCACTCCATCGACTCGGGCGCGGGTCGCACCGACTCGTGACGGACCGAGTGCGACCGGTCGCGCCGCAGTCGGGCGATCCGCTCCCCGAACGGGCGTCGCAGTCCGGGGCAATTGGTTCCGGTATCCCGGAGTACGCTCCGGGTTTGCGGGTGAAGACGGGCTTATGCCCCGGCCGGCTACTCGTACGGACGTGACAGCAGACGCCGACAGTTCACGACCGACACAGGCGCCAGCAGACGCTGCTCCGGAGCTCCAGGGCCGCCCGGCGACGGAGGCGGACTCGTGAGCGCCGAGGACCGGGTGACCGACGACTCGGCCGAGAACGAGGACGACGACCACCTGGCGAACGTCTCCGACGGCGCCGGATGCACAGAGATCTGGGAACACCTCGCGGAGCGCCGCGAGGAGAGCGGCGACGGCAGCTAGCGCGGCCCGCGGGTTTTTATTCCACAGGACGGTAGCCGACGACGATGGACGAGCGGCGCGCGGCGTGGACGACAGAGCGGTCCGAACCCGTCGGCGAACCGGTCGTCCGTGCCGACCCGTCGGTCACCGGCGACTACGCCGACAGCGCCGTGCAGTTCGACCCGGACGACCCGGAGAGCGCCGCCGAGGCCGCCGAGACGGTGGCGGCGTTCGCCGCGGGAGACCTCGGTACGGACAACGTCTATCTCCTGCGTGGCGCCGCCGCCTGCGCCGCGCTCACCCGCGCCGAGGGGTCGTACACCGCCGCCGTCGCACGGGCCGGCGGCGACACGACCGTCGGGTTCGTCCGCAAGTGGGCGCGCGTCCACGACCTGCCGCAGTCGGTCCGCCGGCAGGTCGCGCGCGGCGAACTCGCCCCGACGGCGGCGAAACACATCGCGCGCGTCCACGACGAGTCCCGCCTCGCGCTGGCGTGGGCCGCCATCGACGAGGACCTGACCGTCCGCGAGGTACGCCGGGTCGCGAGTGACGTCGCGGACGGAACGCCGGCGGACGAGGCGCTCGCCGCCGTCGGCGTCGACTTCGGCTCGCTCCGGGTCGGCCTACCCGCGCCCGAGTACCTGGAGCTTCGCCGCCGCGCGTCGATGCGCGGCGTCCCCCCCGGCGACGTCGTGGCAGAGGCGCTGAACGAGCGGTTCCTCGAGGCGCCCGGTGCCCGCCCGCCCGAGGGGTGAGGCGGAAGCGACTTTACGGCTGCGTGCCTACAGACCGACGAGGGCTGGTAGCTCAGCCTGGGAGAGCGTCCGGCTTTTAACCGGACGGTCGCGGGTTCAAATCCCGTCCGGCCCGCTCCCGTACGTCACTGTAGACCGGGCGACCCGCACGAGGCTCGTCCCCGGCCGGCCACGGGCTCGACTCCGTCTGTCTCTGCCCGGGCCAGACCGTGTGGCCACGGGGGTCGCTCCGTCGACCGGGCGCGCGGACGGCGGTCGCGGAGACGTCCCGGGGCCGGTCGGGGGCCGAGGGACGGCGACACGGCTTTGTGCCGGCCCCGCGCCTCCCGACCGTGTTCCGCGCCGGAGCGCTCGTCGCCGACCACGTCTCGCCGGTCTCAGAGGAGCAGATACAGCCGAACGGTGTCGACCTGACGCTCGACGGCGTCGAGCGGTTCGTCGAGCCGGGACGGATCGGTCGAGACGGAAAGCGTCTCGCTGCCCGCGAGTCTGTCGACACGACGGACGGCGACTACCGCCTCGGCCCGGGCGGGTACGCCGCGACGTACGCCGAGCGGGTGGCGGTTCCGGAGGGCCACGTCGGGTTCGTCCTCCCGCGCTCCAGCCTGATGCGCAGCGGCGCGACCCTCGACACCGCCGTCTGGGACGCCGGCTACGAGGGACGGGGGGAGGGGCTCCTACAGGTCCACGGCGAGGTGCACGTCGAGCGCGGCGCCCGGATCGCGCAGTTCGTCCTCGCCCGTGCCGGCCACGAGGAGACGTACGACGGGAGCTACCAGGGCGAACGGCTCGAGGAGTAGGGGGAGGCGACCCGACCGACACTGCGGGCGCCGGCGACCGAGCGCCGTCCGCGTGGGGTTTATCTGGGTAGACGGTGGAGGTTCGGCCGCTATGGAACAGACGCTCACGGAGCAGATCCTCGACGACCACCTCGTCGAGGGCGACCTCGAACCCGGCGAGGAGATCGGAATCGAGGTCGATCAGGTACTGACACAGGACACCACGGGGACGATGGTCTGGCTGCAGTTCGAGGCACTGGATCTGGACGAGATCCAGACCGAACTCGCCGCGCAGTACTGCGACCACCAGACCTACCAGTTCGACTTCAAGAACACCGACGACCACCGGTTCCTCCGCTCGGCGGCAGGGGCCTTCGGCGCGTACTTCTCTCGTCCCGGAAACGGGATCTGTCACCAGGTCCACAAGGAGAACTTCGCCGCGCCCGGCAAGACGCTGCTCGGCTCGGACAGCCACACCCCGACGCCGGGCGGACTCGGCCAGCTGGCCATCGGCGCCGGCGGTCTCGACATCGCCGTCGCGATGGGCGGCGGCGCCTACCACGTCGAGATGCCGGAGGTCGTGAACGTCCGGCTGGAGGGCGAACTCGACGAGTGGGCGACCGCGAAAGACGTCGTCCTCGAGCTGCTCGGCCGGCTCTCGGTGAAAGGCGGCGTCGGGAAGGTGTTCGAGTACACCGGTCCCGGCGTCGAGGCGCTCTCGGCCCACGAGCGGACGACGATCACGAACATGGGGACGGAGCTCGGCGCGACCACGTCAGTGTTCCCGACGGACGAGCGAACACGGGAGTTCCTCGCCCGCCTCGGCCGCGAGGAGGACTACGTCGAGATCACCCCAGACGAGGGCGCCGAGTACGCCGACGAGATCGTCGTCGACCTCTCGTCGATCGAGCCGCTGATCGCCGCGCCGTCGATGCCCGACAACGTCGTGCCGGTCCGGGAGGTCGCCGGCACCGACGTCGACCAGGTGATCGTCGGCTCCTGTACGAACGGCGCCTACGAGGACGTGCTCCCGGTCGCCCGCCTCCTCGAGGGGCGACAGACGGACCCGACGACCGAGACGATCGTCGCGCCGGGCTCGAAACAGGCCGCAGAGATGCTCGCGCGGGACGGCTGGACCGCCGAGCTGATGGCCGCCGGCGTGAACGTATCCGAGGCGACCTGTGGAGCCTGTATCGGCGCGGGGCACGTCCCGGCCTCCGACTCGGTGTCGCTCCGGACGTTCAACCGCAACTTCGAGGGCCGGTCGGGGATGGAGGAAGACGCCGTCTACCTCTGCTCGCCCGAGGTGGCCGCGGCGGCGGCGATCGCCGGCGAGATCGTCGACCCGCGGGACCTCGCCGACGACCTCGAGGCGATAGAGGCGCCCGGCTTCGAGATGGGGACGGGCTACTCGGCGGGCTACGGCGAGGGCGACGCCGACATCATCCGGCCAGAGGAGGCAGTCGACGACGACCTGATCAAGGGACCGAACATCGGCGACGTCCCGCTGAAGGACCAGCTCGGCGCCAACGTCGAGGGACCGACCCTGCTGAAGATGGGCGACAACATCACCACCGACCACATCATCCCGGCCACCTCCGACATCCTGATGTACCGGTCGAACGTCCCGAAGCTCTCGGAGTTCACGCTCTCGCGCGTCGACGAGGCGTTCGCCGACCGCGCGCTGGACGCAGACGGCGGGTTCCTGGTCGCGGGCGAGAACTACGGCCAGGGCTCGTCGCGCGAACACGCCGCCCTCTGTC
>CAZEJR010000023.1:0-33695 GCA_964512675.1 uncultured Haloferacaceae archaeon
TTCAGCACGGGCATCCCGGCGATCGGGCTGTCGGTGTCCTCGTTCGCGCTGGGGTTGACGACGTCGTTCGCGCCGGTGACGATCACGACGTCGGTCTGCGAGAACGTCGGGTTGACGTCCTCGAGCTCGCGCATCTTGTCGTACGGGACGTCTGCCTCCGCGAGGAGTGCGTTCATGTGGCCGGGCATCCGGCCCGCGACCGGATGGATACCGAACTCCACGTCGACGCCGCTCGCGTCGAGCAGCTCGACCAGCTCGGCGACGGCGTGCTGTGCCTGTGCGACCGCCATCCCGTAGCCGGGGACGACGACGACCCGGTCTGCCGTCTCGAGCAGCATGACGGCCTCCTCGGAGGACGTCTCTGTGATGTTGCCCTCGTAGACGTCCTCTACGTCGGTGGACTCGCCGTCGCCGTCGCCGCCGAGCCCGCCGAACAGAACGTTCGTGAGCGAGCGGTTCATCGACTCGCACATGATGACAGTCAGGATCAGCCCGGAGGCGCCGACGAGCGTCCCCGCGACTATCAGGACGGTGTTGTTCAACACGAAGCCGGTCGTCGCCGCCGCGAGCCCCGAGTAGGAGTTCAGCAGGGCGACGACGACCGGCATATCTGCCCCTCCGATCGGGATCACGAGGAAGACGCCGAGGACCGACGCGGCGGCGATCAGCACCCAGTAGGAGGGGACCCACGGGGTCAGCGGTACGGCACCGACGAGAGTCGGCTGTGCGACCAGGTTGAGCCCGGCCAGAACCGCGACGGCGAGGAACAGCACCTTGATCACGTGCCCGGTGTCGGTGCTGACGGGTGAGTCACCCACAACCCCGTGGAGCTTCCCCGCGGCGACGAGACTCCCGAAGAACGTGACGGCACCGACGATACCCGCGATGGAGGCCGTGGTCGTCAGGCCTACCGACAGCGGCTCGCCCGCTGCCAGCACGTCGATCAGCTCCGCGCCGGCGACGACCGCGGAGGCGCCGCCGCCGAACCCGTTGAACAGACCGACGAGCTGTGGCATCTCGGTCGTCTCGACTGTCACCGCCAGCCAGGCGCCGACCAGACCCCCTACGAGCAGTCCGGCGCCGAGGACGACCGGCGAGAGGATCTCGAACCACAGGACGGTGACCAGCACCGCGAGGAACATCCCGCCCGAGGAGACGGCGTTCCCGCGGGCCGCCGTCCGCGGGTGTGTCATGTCGCGCAGCCCCTGGATGAACAGGACACCCGCGACAAGGTAGGCGAACTGCAGCGCCTGCTCCGGCAGCTGCTGTGCGAGGAGCCCGCTCGCCACCTCAGTTCCCTCCCCGGAACTGAGCGAGCATGAAGTGACTCACCATGTAGCCGCCGACGACGTTGACCGTCGCCATGACGACTGCGACGAAGCCGAGCCCCGTCGCCAGCGCCGTGTTCCCGGAGCCGGCGACGACGACCGACCCCAGCAGCGTGATCCCCGAGATGGCGTTTGCTCCGGACATCAGCGGCGTGTGCAGGTTCGTCGGGATCTTCGTGATGATCTCGTAGCCGACGAACGCCGCCAGCACGAACAGCGTCAGGTTCGTGACGAACGTCACGCCGTCTCCCCCCGTCGGTGCCGACCCCCGGCCTCACTCTCACTCGGCACCTGTCTCCTCCACGCCGGCGTCGGCCGGGACTGTCGATTCGGCTGTGGACTCCTCGTCGGTCTCGTCGGTCTCGTCGGTCTCGTCTGGGTCCGGTTCGTCATCTCTGTGTGGCGCACGGACGGTTCCGTCGTGGGTGAGCAGCGTCTGGTCGACGACCTCGTCGTCGAAGTCGAAGCCGGGTCGACCGTTCTCGAGCAGGTTCTCGAGGAAGTTGGCGACGTTGTTGGCGAACTGCTGGCTGGCGGTGTGAGCGACCCGAGAGGGGAGGTTCGTGGGCCCGTGGACGGTGACTCCCTCGTGGGTGACAGTCTCGCCCGCCTCCGTGGGCTCGCAGTTGCCGCCGGTCGCAGCCGCGAGGTCGACGACCACCGAGCCCTCGTCCATCCCCGCTATCATCTCGGCCGTGACGATCTCGGGCGCCGGTGCGCCCGGGATGGCGGCGGTCGTGATCAGGACGTCGGACTCCGGAACGACCTGCTCCATCTGCGCGCGCTGTGCGGCGTAGAACTCCTCGCCCATCTCGACGGCGTAGCCCTCCTCGTCGCCGGAGCCCTCTGTCGGGAGGTCGAGTTCGACGAAGTCGGCCCCGAGGCTCTCGACCTCCCGCTTGACCGCCAGTCGTACGTCGTGGCCCCGCGTGCTGGCCCCGAGCCGTTCGGCTGTCGCGATCGCCTTCAGGCCGGCGACGCCCGCGCCGATGACGAACACCTCCGCCGGTCGGATCGTCCCGGCGGCGGTCATCTCCATCGGGAACATCTTTGACAGCTCCTCGGCGGCGATCAGGCAGGCCTGGTAGCCGCCCAGGCTGGCCTGCGAGGACAGCGCGTCCATGCTCTGGGCGCGGCTGAGCCGCGGCATCAACTCGAGCGCGAACGCGCTCACGTCGCGCTCGGCCAGTTCGGCGAGCGTCTCGTCGGCGACCTCGTACGGTCCCAGCAGTCCGACGACGATCTGTCCCTCGCTGTAGGGGTCGGTCTCGGCCTCTGTCGCACCGACTCCCTGGACCTGGAAGACGACCTCTGCCGTCTCGAACACCGCGTCGCGGTCGGCGACGACCTCACACCCGGCGGCCTCGTACTCGCCGTCGCCGACGTTCGCCCTCTCGCCGGCGCCCGACGCGACGAGTACCTCGTGACCGTCTTCGATCAGGTCCGCTGCTACTGACGGCGTGAGTGCGACCCGTCGCTCGCCGTCCGCTCTCTCGGTCGGGACGCCGACGATCACGACCGGTGCCTCCTCCGCCCTCGCGGGGCCGGTGCCCCCGTTCGCGTCTCCGATTCGTTCCGGCGTGTGTGTGTATACATGTGGTGACCTCTGGTCCGTACCCCTGTGTGGTGCTCCTGGGGCGGTATATAAACTCTGTCGTACTCGCGACCGCTCCGGCGCCACGGCGTGGTACTGGAGGCTGCCCGCCGTGCCCCGGTACGCGCTGCTGCCGGTGGTCCGACGTGGCGCCTCTGTCGACGGTGCGACGACACCGCCGCAGCCGACGTCCCGTCGCACCGTGTCCGTACGACGTGGTGCGCCGCGTCGCAGCGGTGCGCGTGCGGCAGGTGGCAGGCACCCACGACGACTCACCCTGTCTACACACGTCACGTTCGCACGCGACGCGTCCGGATCGACGAAACGGATCGCCGCCGACACGATCGGCGGACTCGACAGCTTCCTGGCGGACCGGCACGCAGAGGGTGAGCGACGGGCTGTCGCTGCGAGCCCGACCCGACACCCGGTCGCCGCGGACGGAGCGCCGTGGCGATCCTCACTCCAGCCGCCGGTCGAGGAAGTCGCCGAGCACCCGGAACAGGCGGACCTTCTGGTCGATGTCCGAGGAGGCGTGCCCTTCGGCGCCGAGTTCGACGTACTCGAAGCCGCCGTCCTCGCCGGCCTCGTAGCCGAGATCGCGGAGCCGGTCGCGGTAGCGCCGCGCCTGTCCGACCGGCACCCGGCGGTCGTTGACGCCGTGGACGATCAGGAGCGGACAGTCGAGGTTCGCGGCGTGTTCGACCGGCGAGCGCTCGCGGTACAGCTCCGGGTGCTCTTCGGGCGTCCCGATGTTCTTCTCCAGTAGCTCGGTGCGAAAGTGTGGCATCGTCGTCTCGTACATCTCCCGCAGGTCGGTCAGCCCGATCCACGCCACCCCGGCGTCGTACAGGTCGGGGTACTGGACGGTCTGCCAGTACGCCGAGTAGCCGCCGTAGGAGCCCCCGAACACCGCGACCCGGTCGGGGTCGAGCCAGTCCCGCGTCGCGAGGACGTGTTCCGTCGCGGTCGCGACGTCCCCCTGTTCCGCGCCCCCCCAGTCGCCGTAGAGCCGCTCTGCGAACGCGCGGCCCCGCCCGGCGGATCCGCGGTAGTTCACCTGGAGTACCGAGTAGCCACGCGAGACGAGAAACTGCGTGTAGAGGTCGAACGAGCGGTAGTCTGCCGCGCGCGGACCGCCGTGTGGGTTGACGACCAGCGGCGACGGTCGGACGCCGGCGTCGTACAGCAGCGCCCCGATCTCGAGCGTCGCCGCGGGCTCGTGGTCGACCGCCGCCTGCCGCGTCTCCGGTACGCCGTCCGAGGAGACGGTCACGTACGCGGCGTCGGCGAACGTCTCCGGACCGAACGACCCGTACTCGGGCGCGAGCAGCGTCTCCGTCTCGTCGGTCGTGAGGTCGTACGCGACGAGCGCCGACCGCGTCGTCGGCGTCGTCGTCGTCACGACGAGCCGGCCGTCGTCGAGTTGTGGCCGGCGCCGGTCGCTCACGGTCGCGACGCCGACCGGGAGGTCGAGTTCGCGCGACTCGCCGGTCGTGACGTCGTAGACGACCGGGACGACCGTGGCGTCGCGGGTGCGGCTGGCGACGAACCGATCGCCGCCGCGCAGGACCGCGACGGGCGTCTCCGGGACGCCGGTGTCGTCGCCGTACCACGTCACCTCGTCTGTCGCCAGGTCGACGACCCCCGACCGTCCCGTGCCGGGCGAGTTGTCCGCGACCAGCAGGCGGTCGCCGTCGGGCCAGAAGTCCGCGGGCGAGACCTCCGCGCCGGCCTCGCCGACGCCGAGACGGCGGCCGTTCCCGCCGTCGGCGTCCATCAGGTGTGTGTCCCGGTTCTCGGGGTCGTCGCGCTCGTTCGTGACGTACGCGACCCGGTCTCCGGACGGGGAGAGGACCGCGCCGCCGGCGGCCCGGTCGTGGTCGGTGAGTTTCGTCGTCTCGCCGGCCTCGCGGTCGTGGCGGTAGAGGTTCATCTGACCGTCGCGCGTCGAGCCGAAGACGAGGACGCGCCCGTCGTCCGTGACGTCGCCGAGCGCGGCTTGGCCCGCGGTCTCGACGACCGGCTGGCTGGCCCCCGAGCGGTCGACGACGTGGAGGTCGTTCTGCTCGTCGCCAGCCTCGTCGAGGTGAAAGACCACCTCGTCGGCGCCGGCCCACGCTACCGGCCACCGGGCGTTGCGGGGCACCTGCCCGTCGGTCACCCGGCGGTGCGTACCGGCTGTCGTGTCGAGCAGGTGGAGCTCGTTCCGCCCGGTGACGTCGTAGTAACACGCGACCGTCTCTCCGTCCGGGGCGACTGCCGGGTGGTGAAACGTCGGCAGTCCGGCGAGCTCTTCTACGACGCCGTCTGTGTCGGACGACATTCGACCGGTGTGTGTGGCCCTCGTCGTCATGAGCGTTGTGTCGCGTGAACACGCTTAACAGCCGACGCACGAGACACACGACGAGGCGATGGACAACCTCGAACGAGTGCTGCGACGGTACGCGACCAGCCAGGATCTGATGGACCAGATCCGGTACACCGCGGAGTCGCTGAGCATGGAGTTCGACCGGTGGGACGAACAGCACGTCACCGGCCCCAGCCTCTACGTCCTCCTCGTCGCGGACGTGGCCTTCGGCGACTACACCGACTCACTCGGGTCAAACACCTGGCCCGTCGACCGGTGTCGGGTCGTCGACGACGGCTCGGAGAGGTTCACACGGGTGGCGCGCGACGTGGCGTTCAGCCGCGACGGCGCGCTCATCGTCACCGGCGACGGGACGATACAGGAGCAGATGGTCCGGGTGCGGAGCCCGAGCGCCGAGGAGACCGACGCCTCCGGCGGCCTCGACTACCCGGACTGGATGGGAACGAAACACCTGAGTGCTCTCGAGACCTCGATCCGTGAGGAGGTACTCTGGGCGATCACGCTGAGCGAGGAGAACGGTCGGGTGACGACCTTTCTCGACGGCACCTACCAGGACTACCCGCGCGACGAGATAGGCGGCCGGTGGCGCCCGGAGCGGTAGGAGCGGACGCTCAAATCGGCGTTTGAGCCTCCAGCATCTCCTTTATGATCCCGTCGTTACACGTACGTGCCGGTCGCCCCACCGGCACACCCCCTCGCTCTCCCCCGCACGCGACGGCCCTCCACCGTCGACACGCTCTCGCCGCCCGCGGCACAAGAGTCATTCCTGCCCCTCCCGTGTCGTAGCCGTGCGTCGCGACATCCCACAGCCGCCGGGCGTCGGTATCGTCAACGGCGTGCGGTTCGGCACGGACCCGCTCCGCTTTCTCGAGACGGTGCAGCCGCGCTTCTCCGACGCCGTCGAGGTGCCGATCCCCGGTCGACCGCCGCTCGTGATCGTGACGAGCCCCGACCTCGTCCACGAGGCGCTCGACTGGCCGGAGGCGTTCGGGCGCGTCCCGGCGTCCGGTCTCGGTCTGCCGGCGGAGAACGGGCTCGTCCAGAGCGAGGGCGACCTCTGGGAGCAGCAGCGCTCGATCATGCTCCCGGCGTTCGTCGGACAGCAGGTCGTCGACTACGGCGACACCGCGGGCCGACAGTGTCGCGAGGTCGCCGCCGAACTGGGCCGGGCCGCCGACGAGGACCGGACGGTCGACCTCCACCGCCAGACGACCGCACTGACGATCCGGGTCGCCTCGGAGATTCTGCTCGGCGAGGATATCGGACAGGAGCGGGCGGCGCAGTTCCACGGCTGGATGGAGGCCGCCACGGACGAACTCGCCATCTCTCCGGCCGGTATCCTGCCGGACTGGATGCCGACGTCGAGTTCGGCGGCGTACGAGGAGGCGACCGCGGCGATGAAGCGGCTGAGCGAGGAGATCATCGACCGGCGTCGGGCGACGATGGCGGACGGCGGCGACTCCGGCTCGGACATGCTGTCGCTCCTCCTCGCCGCCGAGGGCGCGCCGGACGTGGAGTACGAGGACGACCAGATCCGCGACGAGGTCATCACCTTCCTCGTCGCCGGCCACGAGACGACGGCGCTGTCGCTGACCTACACGCTCGCGGCACTGTCGAACCACCCCGAGATGCGTGCCCGGGTCCGCGAGGAGGCCCGGGCCGTGATCGGCGACGAGACGCCGCGGTACGACCACCTCGAGGACCTGGCCTACACGAAGCGGGTGTTCCGCGAGACGCTGCGGCTCTACCCCGCCGCGTGGGCCATCTTCCGGGAGGCGACCGGCGAGGCCCCTCTCGGGGACTACCGCGTGAAGGACGGGTCGGCGATGATCCTGCCGCAGTACTCGATCCACCGCGACGGGCGGTACTTCGACGACCCGCTGACGTTCGACCCCGACCGGTGGGCGCGGCGGTCTGCCGGGAGCGTCGACGCGTACTTCCCGTTCGGGAGCGGCCCGCACGCCTGTATCGGGCGACAGTTCGCCCTCGCCGGCGCGACGCTGAGCGTCGCCGGACTGGTGCGCGACTTCGACATCGACGTGCCGGCGGACACGCTCGACGAGTTTCAGGCGACGATCACCCTCCGACCGGGCGAGTCGGTTCCGGCGACGGTCGAGCGGGCCGGCTGACGACGCTCGACAGCCGGTCAGTCGAGACCAGCCGGCTCGACGCGCTCCGTCGTCTGGCTCCCGCCGTCGTCTTCACCGTCACCGTCGGTCTCGAGCGACCGGCTCGTGTCCCGGTCGCCGCTCGCGAGGAACTCCACGAGGTAGGTCATGAACGCCTCGTTGTCCGCGATCCGGTACCGGTCGCCGCGCATGAACGTCTTGTCGCCGAGCCACACGACGTTGTTCTTCCGGACTGCGACGGGGTAGGTCTCGGTCGTGTCGTCCGTGTCGGACGGGCGCGTCTGGGGGGCCGCCCGGAGGAGCGGCTCGCCGCCCTGTACCCGAACCGCCGCGGCGGTGTACATCGTCGTCCGCTCGACGCCGTCGAGCCCCTCGGCGTCCGTCGGCCGGGTCTCGATCCACCGGTAGTTGATGTCGGACGACTCCTGGTTGCGGAGGTACGCCGTGTCGACGCTCGCGCCGTAGGCACCGCCGAGCGTCGTCAGAGTGCTCTCCTGGGTGTTGAGCGAGGCGCCGAACAGCGACGCGCTGATCGCGACTCGGTTCGGCTCGCCGACGACCAGCAGCCGCCCGCCCTGCCCGGTGAACCGACGGATATCGTCGACGTCACCGGACGGGAACTCCCGACCGGGGTCGATGACGACGAAGGCCTTTGCGTCGTCGAGCGACGCCGCGAGGTCACCGCCCTGGTGAATCTCGACGGTGTAGCCGACGCGGGTCAGCCCGCGCACCAGCGGTTCGATCGTCGCCCGGTCCCACCGGTTGCTGTGGCCGTTGTCGATCACGACGGTGCCGCTCCCGGTCGTCGCCGACCGGTCGGGCGCTATCTCGCCCTCTGCGGCGGGTCGGTCGACGGTAACGCTCTCCGGCTGGAACTCCGCCATCGACACGGTCTCGTCGGCTTCGCCGTCGTCGCCGGTCCGCTCGGAGACGAACGCGCCGCCGGCGGCGAGGCCGACGACCACGGCGACGGTCAGGACGAGGACGCCGACGCGTCTCGCCCACCCGCCGGCGCCGAGACCGTCGCTCACGCGCTCACCCCCTCGCGGGTCGCCACGACGGACCGGGTCGCGTTCCGTGCCGTCGTCGGCTCGTCCTCTGCGTCGACGACGTACGAGGCCGGGAGCATGAGGAACGTCGGCGAGGTGTCGTCGGTGTCGAAGAAGTAGTCCGACGAGACCATCCGCTTCTCCGGCGCGCCGGAGGCGAGGTAGCTGTTGCGCGACAGGAACAGCGCCTCCCTGTCGGGCCGGAGCACTTCGACGTCGTAGCTGTCGAGTTCGGCCCGTTCGGCGGCGGCACGAACCGCGGACTGCTGGTCGCCGACCCGGTCGGCTAGCCCGTTCTCGACGGCCTGTGTCCCGGAGTAGAACTTCGCCTCCGCGAGCTCGGACCGGCTCATCTGGAGGCGGTCGCCGCGGCCGTCCTTGACGGCGTTGTAGAAGCTGTTGCCGAGGGTCTCGAGTATCGTGTAGAAGTCCCGCTCGCTGCCGCCAGTGAGCTTGTTCGACCCCGTCGTCGCCACGATATCGTTCGGCTCCAGCGAGGCCGGCGCGTTCGCGAGCGTGCCGACGCTCCCGACAAGCGACGACGGCTTGACGTAGATTGTGTCTGCCGGCGCGATCGTATAGTACGCACCCGAGAGCGCCGCGGAGTCGACGTATCCCACCACGGGCATGTCCTCAGACGTCCGCTTCGCGTCGAGGTAGAGCTCCTCGCTCGCCGCAGCGCTGCCTCCGCCGCTGTTCGAGACTATCACCACCGCCTCGACGTCGGGGTCCTCGCGCGCCTGCTCGAGCATCGCCCCTACCGAGGCAGAGGTGCCGCCGGTGATCCCACCTGAGAGCGGCACGACCGCGACCGTCCCGTCGGACGACGTGGCCTGGAAGGCGACGGGTGCGAGCGTCAGCCCGACGACCAGCCCGATCGCGACGAACAGCACGTACGACCGGCTGGCCCGGCCGAACATCGCCCTGATGTTGGGTGACACAAAGCGTGTTAGCCGCCCCCGACGGAAAAGCGAATCGCCCGGAACGAAAGCGGTTAGACGGCGTGGCCCCGCCGTGCGGTATGCCCGAGCACTGGCGCGAGGGGCTCGACGACGTCGATACCGCGCTGATCGACGGCTTTCAGTCCGGCGTCCCCGTCACAGAGCGACCGTTCCGGGCGGTCGGCGAGGCTCTCGGCGTGAGCGAGACGGCGGCTCTCGCCCGTGTCGAACGCCTCCGTGAACGCGGCGTCTTCCGGCGGTTCGGCGCAGTCCTCAACCCGCCGGTCATCGGCTCTTCGACGCTCGCCGCCGTGCGCGCCCCAGAGGACCGCTTCGACGAGGTCGCCGCGGTGATCAACGGCTACCGTCAGGTGAACCACAACTACCGCCGCGACCACGAGTGGAACACCTGGTTCGTCGTCACCGCCGGGTCGCGCGAGCGGCGCGACGCCATCCTCGCCGAGGTAGAGGAGCGAACCGGGCTCTCCGTCCTCTCGCTCCCGATGTTGACCGACTACTACATCGACCTCGAGTTTCCGGTCGTGAACGACGACCGGTTCGCCCGCGAGAGTCTCGACGCCACCGACGTCGACGCGACCGCGATCAGCGAGGCGGCGACCGGTGACCTCTCGCCGCTCGCCGCGGACGTCCTCCTCGCCGTCCAGGACGGGCTCCCGCTCTCGCCCACGCCCTACCGTGACGTCGCCCGCGAGGTCGACGCCTCCGTCGACAGCGTCCTCGAGACGGTCGAGGGGCTGCTCGACCGCGGCCAGATCAAGCGGGTCGGCTGTGTCGTCAACCACGTCGTCACCGGCTTCGACGCGAACTGCATGGTGGTCTGGAACGTCCCCGACGACCGACTCGACGAGCGCGGCCGGGCCGTCGGGTCGCTCCCGTACGTCACCCTGTGTTATCACCGCCCGCGTCGACCCGACCAGGGCTGGGAGTACAACCTGTTCACGATGGTTCACGGGCGCGAAGAGACCGCCGTCGACGCCGTCGTCGACGAGCTGGCTGCCGACCACCTGCCGTTCCCCCACGAGCGGCTCTACTCCACCGAGACGCTGAAACAGACCGGTGCGCGCTACGACGACCTCGTCGCGTCGGCGGCGCGCGAGGACCGCGAGCGCGAGGTCAGCGCCGACGACTAGTCAGGGTGCGATCCGTTCTGCGGCGTCGAACCCGGTGCGGAGCGCGGCGTCGACGCGCCCCTCGCCGGCAACCCAGTCGCCGGCGAGATAGAGGCCGTCGTCCTCGCCGACCCGGGAACTCTCGCTCGGCGGGGCGCTCTCCGGGCGCGCGTAGCGCCACCGCTGGCCGTCGGTCCAGGCCGGCTCCGCGAGCCACGGCTCGCCGAGCGCCGCCGCGACCCGCTCTGCGACCTCCGGGGCGACGGCGTCGAGCGGGTCGTCGCCGTGTTCGCGCGCCCACTCGTCGCCCAGCTGAACGACCAGCAGCGCCTCGTCCTCGGGGACGTGGCCGGGCTTTGCTGACTCTCTGCCGACCCACCGGACCGGCTGGTCCGCCGTCGCGGCGCGCAGACCGAACCACGGTCGGTCGAGCGGCTGGTCGTAGCCGAGAACAACCGACCGTCCGCCGCGGTACCCGACGCTCCCGACGACCTCGCGCAGGCGAATCGCACGCTCGCTCGACCACCCCGTCGCCGCGAGCAGACTCGCCGTCTGTGGCGCCGGCGGCGTCAGCAGGAGGGCGTCGAACGGCCCCCAGCTCCCGCCCTCCTCGTCGCTCACCCGCCAGCCGCGCTCGTCCCGGTCCAGCGCCCGCACCCGCGTCTCGCGCTCGACGGTCGCTCCCGTCCGCGCGAGCACCCGCTTTGCGAGCTGTGTCATCCCCGTCTCCCAGGCGACGCGGCGGACCGGCTCGGGGTCGTCCTCGACGACCGCGCCGTCTGGCCCGAGCGTCCACACCGGCGCCGCGACGTCGACACGACCCTCCTCGCCGAGGGCGTCGACGAGCGCCGCGGTCCGGTCGCCGCGTACGGGGAGGTGGCTCGACCCGTGGTCGTACCGCCGGCCGTCGCGGCGCCGGGTCGCCGCCCGTCCACAGACCCCGCGGCTCTTCTCCAGGACCGTCACCTCCGCACGCTCGTCCCGGAGACCGTACGCCGCCGCGACGCCCGCCGCGCCGGCGCCGACGACACACACCGACCGTGTCACCGCTCGTCTCCCCCGCACAACGCCCGTTCGTGCTCCCTGGCGCCCATAGAGTGCGCACGAACCGCCGCCGCAAAAGCGTGGGGTCGGCGCGCGACAGGTCTTTCGGGCGGCGAGCCGTACGACTGGTGTGAGTGACCACCGGAGTGAGTCCGTCGACTGGGGCGCGCTGAGCGAGGCCGAGTGGCGCGAGCGGCTCGGCGACGAGGAGTACGAGATCCTCCGCGAGCGCGGGACAGAGCCGAAGTTCAGCGGTGACCTCCTCGACGTCACGGGCGACGGGCGGTTCCGCTGTGCCGGCTGTGGCACCCCGCTGTTCGACGCGGCGACGAAGTTCGAGTCCGGTACGGGCTGGCCGAGCTTCCACGACGCCCTCGACGGCAACGTCGCGACGGAGGTCGACACCCGACACGGGATGCGCCGGGTCGAGGTGCTGTGTGCGACCTGTGACGGCCACCTCGGGCACGTCTTCGACGACGGACCGGAGCCGACGGGCAAGCGCTACTGTATCAACTCCGCCGCGCTCGCGTTCGACGGCGAGTAGCCGCCGTGGGGAACGCTCGCACCCGACGCGGACGACTTAACACCCGGCCGACCGTATCCGCGGTATGAGTGACGAGACGGGCCGAAAGCCCCTCAGGATGCCCGACGACAACCAGGTGTTCGGCGTCGTAACCGAACACCTCGGCGGCAACCACGTCCGCGTCCGCTGTGCCGACGGCGAGACGCGGCTCGGCCGGATCCCCGGTCGGATGAAGTATCGCACGTGGATATCCGAGGGCGACGTCGTTCTCCTCGAGCCGTGGGAGTGGCAGGACGAGAAGGGCAACATCGAGTGGCGCTACGCCGAGCAGGACGCCGAGCAGCTCCGCGACGAGGGACACATCCAGTAGCGCGGGCTCACCCTCCGACCCGACAGACGCCGAGCGACGGTACCAGCTCTCGCTCCGAGCGGTCGGCGGCTGTCCGCCCGTCCGCGTCGGGCTCTGTGCTCGCTGACGACCGGCGTCACGTCGTGGCCGGTCTCACCGTGCCGGACGACGGTGACACCCAGGACGGACGCGACGGTACTCTCTGCCTCGACGGCGAACGGGCGGACGACCCGGCACCCGGACTACGACCGTCGTCGGTCTCGTCGGGCGCGTCCGTCCGCGCCGCCCGGTGCTCTCGCACACCTCCGGGGAGCGCCGCTCCGGTGCTAGCGCCGCCGTCCGGCTCGCGGTCGTCTCTCCTCGACCGACGTTCCAGTGTAAACGCCAGTTCGGGGCCCCGCGGTGGTCGGAGGGGTTATCACCGCGCCCCGGCCTCGTCGAACGTGAACCAGGACCCAGACGACGTCCGGCGACAGTGGGCCGAGCGCTCCGGCGAGTTCTCGCCCGCGTACTACGCTCACCGGGGCCCCGACGCGACGAGCGAACGACTCCGTCGCCTCCTCGTCGACGCCGTCGGACGCGACGCCCGGGTGCTGGAGGTCGGCTGTAGCGCCGGCCGACACCTCGCGCACCTCCACGACGCCGGCTTCTCGCGGCTCTCCGGCGTCGAGGTGAACCCGGAGGCGTTCGCGGTGATGCGTGAGGTCTACCCGGACCTCGCAGCCGCGGGCACCTTCCACCGCGGGACGGCGGAAGCCCTCGTCGCCGGCTTCGTCGCCGACGCCTTCGACGCGACCTTCTCCGTCGAGACCCTCCAGCACGTCCACCCCGACGCGGGCTCGCTGTTCGCCGACCTAGTTCGCGTCACGGACGACCTCGTGATCACCGTCGAGAACGAGCCCGACCCCGACCCCGACCCCGGCCTCGGCGCGGACGGGGTGGACTACGTCGACGACGGCGTGCCGCTCTACTACCGAGACTGGCGGGCCGTGTTCACCGACCTCGGTCTCGTCGAGGTGGCCACGACCGAGGGCGAGGGCGAGCGAGACACTACCCGGGCGTTCCGTCCACCGGGCCGTGTCGACCGTTAGCGCCGCCGCTCGCCGGTCGGGGAGAAAGAACCTGCCGCGTTACGTGGTTACGAGCGGACGACGTTCGTCGCGCGCGGGCCCTTCGGGGCCTGTTCAATGTCGAACTCGATCTCCGATCCCTCGGTCAGGTCCTCGCCGCCGACATCCTCCATGTGGAAGAACACGTCGTCGTCGGAGTCCTCGGTCTCGATAAAGCCGTAGCCGCCTGTGTCGTTGAAGAAATCAACAGTTCCGTTTGCCATTGCGAGTAGACCGACGACCGTCCCACGGTTAACACTTCCGTAGTGTGTGCGATACAACCGAACGAACGTGTACCGATCCGCCGAGGACACGAGACAGCCGAGAGCGCTGCCGCTCACAGTCTCGTGTGTGCGGAGGAGTGCTCCGTCTATACGCGCGTGACGTTCGTCGCCCGTGGGCCCTTCGGGGCCTGTTCGATCTCGAACTCCACGTCCGTTCCTTCCGTCAGGTCCTCGCCGCCGACGTCTTCCATGTGGAAGAACACGTCGTCGTCGGAGTCCTCGGTGTCGATGAAACCGTAGCCGCCCGTGTCGTTGAAGAAATCAACCGTACCGGATGCCATTGCGTGCTGACGGAGGCCGACGCCACGGTTAACACTTCCGAGTCTGTCGGCGCGACGCGACGGATTTCTGAACGGGTGTCTACTCGACACGCCCGTGCTGATCGTTCACACGCCGCGTCACAGCTCTCTCGCGAGGCGTTCGACGCCGAAGACGGCCACGACGGGGACAGAGAGGAGGAGGGCGAGCAGTATCAGGAGCGTCGAGACGACGCTGACGGTGGGGTCGACGAAGTTCCGGAGCGCCGTCCACTCGAGGACGGGCAGCGTCCGGGCGTCGACGCCGGCGACGAACAGCGCGATGAGGAACTCGTGGAGGCTGAGCACCGCGGCGACGAACGCGGCGGCCAGCACCCCGGCGCGGACCTGTGGCGCGACCGCCGCACGGAACGCCTGCCACCGGCCCGCCCCGAGGTCGCGGGCGGCCTCGCGGGTCTGCCAGTCGACACGGGCGAGCGTCGCCCGCACTACCACGTAGACGAACGGGACGGTGACGAGCGTGTGGCCGAGGACGACCGCGACGTGGCCGCTCCCGACACCGATACGGGCGAAGTAGACCGAGAGCGCGAGCGCGAGGACCACGACCGGCGTCGGGAGCGGCAGGACGACGAGCGTCGTCACCGCCCGCCTGAGCCGCCCGTCCGGGAGACTCCGGACGCCGTAGGCCCCGGTGGTTCCGAGGAGTGTCGCGAGCACGGCGGTGCCGGCGGCGACGACGACGCTGTTGACGAACGCGCGGCGCCACTCGGCCTCCTCGAAGAGGAACGCCCGGTACCACCGCAGCGAGAGCCGGTCCGGCGGGAAGACCACGTCGGGCGCCGCGTTGAGCGACGTGGCGACCACGACGGCGACGGGCAGCAGGACGAACCCGAGGAGCGCGACGGTCACGCCTCGAAAGGCGAGCGTCCCGAGGCGGCGGTTCACAGCAGCCCCTCCGTCGCGCCGCGTGGCCCGTACCGTCTGACGAGCGCGACCGCACACCCGACGACAAAGACGACGGCGACCACCGCCTCGACGCTGAGCGCCGCCGCCCGCGGCCAGTCGTAGGTGCCGTCGACGAATCGCGCCGCCTCGCTCGCCACCGTCGCCTGCGCCGGGGAGCCGAGCACCGTCGGGGCCGCGAACGCGACGGTGCTCCACGCGAACGCCGTCACCCCGCCCGCGAGAAGCCCCGGCGTCGCCTGCGGGACGACCACGGCTCGTACCGACTCGAGTCGGGACGCGCCGAGGTCCCGTGCGGCTGCCACCGTCGCCTCGTCCATCGTCGCCATCGTCGCGTACGTCGGCAGGACGACGTACGGGAGCATCGAGTAGACGAGTCCGACGACCACCCCGGCGCCTGAGCCGAGCAGCCGGAGCGGCGCGTCGACGGCACCGAGTCCGACGAGCACGGCGTTGACCGTCCCCTCGGGCGCGAGCAGCGG
The DNA here is from genome assembly GCA_964512675.1 of uncultured Haloferacaceae archaeon. GTDB lineage: Archaea > Halobacteriota > Halobacteria > Halobacteriales > Haloferacaceae > A07HB70. Next base: position 15,551 of record CAZEJR010000023.1, read on the forward strand.
CACCCACGCGTACACCTTGATCACGATGGAGAGGAGGAGCTCGACGAGCACCGCGCCGAGGAGGACCGTCCGACCGAGACCGTCGGCGCGGACGGCGGCGTATGCGTAGACGAACCCGAGGACGAGCGTAATCGCCGTGACGACGCCGCCGAGCCCGAGGCTGTACAGCAGCCGGCCCTGGAGGTAGCCGTTCGCCAGCAGGGCGCCGTAGTTCGCGAGCGTCCACGTTCCGGCGGCGTAGGCGCCGTCGACAGCCGAGCGGGTGAGGCTGAGCCGGAGCAGGTACGCGAGCGCTCCCGCGAACACGAGGAGTTCGAAGACGACGACGGGGACGACGAGGAGGACGGGCCGCTCGACGGCCCGCGCCCGAACGCCGCCGAGCGCCGTCGTCACTCGCACAGCCGCTCTCCAGTCGGGCGAAAGAACCGCAGGTCGGACGGACGCCACCGGAGCGCGACCGGGTCGCCGCGCTCGAACTCCGGGTCGTCCCGCGCGCTGTACTCCGCGAACGGCTCGACCGTGCCGCCGCTCCCCTCGACCGCGACGTAGTACCGCACGGACGTCCCGCGGTACAGCACGTCGCTCACCCGACCGGCGGCGCGCCCGTCGCCGTCGCTCCGGACGGTGCCGGACTGTCGCCCGGGGTCGATCGTGTCGGCTGCAGGGACGAGGTCGAGGGCGTCGGGCCGGACGGAGACGGCGACCGGCTCGTCGACGACCCCGGCCGGGAGCGGGAGGTCGCCGAGCGGCGTCCGGACGGCGCCGTCGACGACCGGTCCTTCGAACACCGTCGTCTTCCCGAGGAACTCCTCGACGAACCGGCTCCGCGGCTGGTCGTACACCTCGCGCGGCGTGCCGACCTGGACCAGCTGCCCGTCGCGCATCACACCGACGCGGTCGCCGAGCGCGAACGCCTCGTCTTGGTCGTGTGTGACGTGCAGCATCGTCGTCCCGACGCGGCCGTGGAGCTCGGCGAGCGCGCGCTGGAGGCGACCGCGCAGGCGCTTGTCGAGGCTCGAGAGCGGCTCGTCCAGCAGGAGGACCCCCGGGTCGACGGCCAGCGACCGGGCGAGCGCGACACGCTGTTTCTGTCCCCCCGACAGCTCGTCGGGGTAGCTGTCGGCGTGGTCGGCCACCTCGACGCTCTCCAGCAGCTCCCTGGCCTGTTCGTGTCGCGCCTCGCGGTCGACTCCCGACATCTTCGGCCCGAACGCGACGTTCTCGAGCGCGGTCTTGCGGGGGAACAGCGCCCAGTCCTGGAAGACTATCGAGGTGTCGCGCCGGGCCGGCGGTCGGTCGGTGACGTCCTCGCCGCCGACGACGACCCGGCCCGCGGTCGGGTCGGTCAGTCCGGCGACGGCCCGGAGCGTCGTGGTCTTGCCACAGCCGGAGGGGCCGAGCAGGCAGAACAGCTCACCGGCCTCGACAGAGAGGTCGACCCCGCCGACGGCCACCGTCTCCCCGTACGCGACACGGAGGCCGTCGAGTCGAACCGGTTTCGGGGTCGGGGACATCGGGCTACGAGGCGGTGATCCGGGTGAACCGGTCGGAGAGCGTCGACTTGTGTGCGGAGAGCTGCTCCGAGTCTCCGAGGACGAAGAAGTCGGCCAGCTCGTCGTCCGTCTCCGGGTAGCGACCCTGGACCCGGTCGGCGTAGCTCCCGACCACCTCGCGGTTCGCGGGGACGTAGTAGCCGTTCTGGTGCCAGTCGGTCTGGATCTCCGTCCGGAGCATGAAATCGAGGAACCGCTCGGCCTCGTCCCGACGGTCGGTGTTCGTCACGGCGAAGTTGGTGAAGTAGCCCGGCGACTGCTCCGGGAGCAGCATCCGGTAGTTCTTCTCCGGTCGGGCGTCGATGCCGGCGAGCCCCGACGCGTAGTAGAACGCGCCGTACTCGATCTGACCGCCGTCGAGCGCCGACCAGACGTCCGCGCCGCCGCGGTACCACGTCGCGACGTTCTGCGCGAGGTCCTCGAGTGTCGCGAACATCGGGTCGTACATCTCCGGGTCGTACACCTCCTCGACGCCGGGTGCGGCGTCGGTCAGGAGCGCCGCGATGAGCAGCGGGTTCTTCCAGTAGCCGCCGTTCATGCCGGCGGGCGCGTCGACGGTGGCGAACTCGCTCCACGTCTCGGCGTGCGGGCTGCCCTCCTCGTAGACGATGCCGAGGACGCCGCCCTCGCCGGGGACACCGTACTCGTCGGTGCGGTACTCCCGGAAGAACGGCCAGACGTCCTCGACGTTCGGGACGTTCTCGTACCTGACCGGGCTGAGGAGGTCCTCGTTCCGGGCCGAGAGGTAGTTGAACCCGGCCAGCCCGATCACGTCGTACGGCGGGTCGCTGTCGCCCTGGTCGGCTGCGCGGAGCTTCGACACCCGGTTGCTCCACGCCTTCGAGACGTTCACCGTCGTCCCCGTCTCTGCCTCGTACGCGTCGGCGACCGTCTCTTCGAACACGTCGCCGTACGCGCCGCCGTAGACCGAGACGGTCAGTTCGTCGACCCCACTCCCGGTCCCCGTGACGCCGGCACACCCGGCGAGCGCGACGGCGGATCCGCCGAGCGCGCCGAGCACGGCCCGCCTGCTCGTCGCTCGTTCTCCGCGGGCTGTCCGCTCGAACATTCGTACTGGAGCGTCGGGCCGGGCTGGTAAGAGCCTCACGCTCTCGCGCGCACCCCCGACCGGCCGGTCGGTTTCGCGGCTGTCACCCGTCTCTCTCCGTCGCGGCGCTCCGACCGTTCGCCGCTCGCCCTCTGTCGCGACAGACCAGCACGACGCCGGCCAGCACCAGTCCCCCGCCGCCGACGACTGCGGGCGTCACCCGTTCGCCCAGGAGGAGTGCGCCGAGTGCGACGGTCACGACCGGTTCGGCGGTGCTGACGACGCCGACGCGGCCCGCCTCCAGCCGCGAGACACCCTCGTAGAACAGCAGGTGTGGCAGCACCGTCGAGAGAACGACGATACCGGCGACGATCCCCCACCCGTCGGCGGTGGCCGGAAGCGCGAGGCCGCCGTCGAGAACGCCGTAGACACCCATGCTCAGCGTCGTCCCGACGAGCACCCCGAGCATCACGCCCGGTGGGGACGCCGACGGGACGACCGACCGGCTCCCGGCGGTGTACGCCGCGTAACACGCCGCCGCGGCCAGCGCGAGCGCCACGCCCGTCCGGTCGGCACCCCCGGCGCCCGTCGAGACGACGAGCGCGACGCCAGCCGTCGTGAGACAGAGCGCGACGACCCGGCTCCGGGTGACCGACTCGTCGAGAGCGACGGCGCCGAGACCGACGACCACAGCCGGGTACGTGTAGAGGACGATGGTCGCCAGCCCGGCGGTGAGCGAGCGCAGAGAGCGGAAGTACGCGAGCGTCATCAGCGCGTAGACGACGCCCAAGCCGAGTGTCGCGGCGCGGCCCCGGCGCGTCGGCGGGAGTGACCAGCCCCGGAGCGCCCCCACGCCGGCGACGGCGACGGTGGCGAACGCGAACCGTGTCGGGAGGAGCGTCGAGAGCGGGAGTCCGATCCGGGCCGCCGCCTCGCCGAAGACCCCGATTGTGCCGAACCCGGCGGCTGCGGCGACCACCAGCAGCGTCCCCTCTGTCGACTCGCGCACCTCCGGCCGACGGGACGGAACCCTGGTGGCAGTTTCGGTCGTCGCGGGCGACTCGCCGCCTCAGGCGTCCCGACTCGTCGCCTCGCGCCGGAGGTCGTCGAGCGTCGCGGGCGACACCTCGCGGGTCGCGTCCGCGCCGTACTCGAGGTACGGCTTGAACGTCGGTCGGATCGACTCGTCGGCGTCGAAGTCGCGCTCGAACACGTCGGCCATCACCCCGACGGCCACCTGTTCGCCGAGCTTCACCCCCTGGTGGTGGTCGCTGTAGTAGTGGACGCCCGCGAACATCCGCGCGAGCCCGACGTTCGACATCAGCTTGTCTATCTCCTGGTAGACGCCGGTGTGTCCCGCGGGCACCGGTACCGTGTCGCGGCCCCGTCCGTCCGCCGTCGGGACGTAGTAGTCCTCCCACGGCCACGCGACGTCGGTGAACCACGTCTTGAGCACGGTGCCGCAGGCGCCCGCGATGACGGAGTGACCGCTCGGGTACGCCGGGTGGACCGGCGACCCCTCGACGTAGGCCGTCGAGAGGTAGTCCGCGTCGCCGTCCCTGACCGCGAGTATCTCCGCGTCGGTCAGGAGCGAGGAGATGCCGAAGTCGGCGCCGAGGCGCCGCTGGGCGTGGAGCCGTCCGGCGTAGGTCTCCGGGCGGCACCGGAAGTGGACGTAGTACTTCTGGTAGAACGCGGCCAGCAGGGCCTGGCGACAGACGCGCGTGAGCATGTCGAACAGGCCGACCGGCCCGGTGCCGGTGTAGTCGAACACGTTGCCGTCGCCGCGGCTGCTGTACGGCAGGCCGGGGTCGAAGTCGACGTCGCCGAGCAGGTGGACCGCCGGGATGATATACTCCTGGAACGGCGGCTCGGCGTTGACGATCGTCGCGAGATGTCGCGGCGCCGCGATCGGCCCCTGGTCGTCGCCCGGCGGCTTCTTCGGGTTCGTCTCCGCTGCGTACTCGCCTCTCCCCTCGAGGGTGTCCAGCCACGCCGCCTGCGTGTCGTTGTAGTCCTCGCCGGCGGGGTAGCGGAGGTACTCCTGACTGGCGTTCAGCGCCCAGAGCTTCAGTTCGCGCAGCAGGAACTGCGAGACGTACGGCCCCCAGTCCACCTCGTCGGTGTCCGCCTCGACGAACAGACGGTCCGTGTCGTACCACCAGCCGTCGAGCGCGTCGTCGCCGGTCGCCGCCGTCAGGTCCGCCTCGAGCGCCTCCAGAACGTCGTCGGGTACACCGACGGCGTCGCTCCCGGGCTCGTGCGGCCACTCGACGAACGGCACGTCCCGTACCTGCTCCATCGCGTAGACGTCGACCATCTCGGCGGCGTTGCGCGCCCGCCGCGGGTCCGGTGCCGGGGGCATGATCCCGCGCCACGGATCCATCCCGGAGAGGTTGACGCTGTGGACGCCGGGGACGCCGATGAACAGGCGCTCGCCGCCTCGCTCGAACTCGTCGATGTCGGCGAGCGACGACCGGTCGCGGATCGGGTCGCGGTAGTTCCTCAACATCCGGTCGACGGGGACGAACCCCTCCGGATACCGCCGTCCCTCGTCGTCTCGCTCCAGCGGCATCCCCTTCGTGAACACGAACGGTGCCACCTCGTGGCCGTGGAGCGCCACCGTCTCATCGTACGCGTCCTCGACCGGCTGTTCGACGGGGTCCGGCTCGCCCACCAGCTGTGGGTCGTCGACGAACGTGTTCACCGAGTCGACGCCTCGCTCCCGTGCCACCAGCCTGATGCGATCCTCCAGCCCGAACGCCGCCCTCGGAGCCATACTCAGCCTGTCATTATAGCTCGTATTAAGTTTTAGGTTGACATTTTGCGGGCGTACCCTGTCACGCTGGACTCGTCCCGCCGTCGACAGGGAGAGACAGCGCCGCGGCCTCGACGCCCGCGTCGGACCGTCTCCCGTTCGGCGTCGTAGACGTACACCTCGCCGTCGACGAACGCGACCCCCGTGTGGCGACCGAGGTCGACCGCGTCGACCCCGGCTGTACGGTCGTCCGTCGTCCGGGTCGCGACGCTCCCGCTCATCTACGGGCCACCAGGCCCGTGCTCGAAAGAGCGTCTTCGCAGCTTCGTCCGGACTGTGACCCAACTTCGGCTCGACGGCCCGCCGGATCGCCGTCCCGGCAGCCGCTCGGCTGGGCCCGGCGGCGACAGAGACGGGCTGTTGGCGACGGGGTGCCGTGTCGAACGGCGCGCAAGCGCGCCCGTGGACGGTCGGCTCCGTGTCCCGGCGTGTCGACCGGGACGCGGCTGCGCCGCCCGGCACCCTCGACGGCGAGCCGGCGCGCGGCGAGCAGACAGCCGACTCGGCGCCACGGCCCGCGCCGCCGGCGTGAGGACAGATCAGTCGTCGACAGCCGGCGTCGGTGTCGTCGCCTCGCCTGGCGCCGGTGCCCACTCCAGGCCGCCGTCGTAGTCGAACGCGCGGTGGTCACGCGTCGGGTCGACGACCGTCAGCGAGAGCCAGCCGTTGTCCAGTAGCTCGGCGACCGCCTCCTCGTCGCCCAGCACCTCTGTCACGCGCTCGACGGGCGCGTGGACCACCGTCGAGAGCCTGAGCGGCTGGTGGTGCGGCTCGCCGGCTGCGCTCGCGACCGACTGGTGGGGCAGGCCGGTCGTCAGGTCGCCGCCGTTGCCCTGGTAGACGCCGACGTTTCCGACGGGGTTGTGGGTCACTTTCGACCCGCTCCCGTAGGTCGCGTTGTCGACCGTCGCGAAGTAGTACTGTGCGCTGATCCACTGTGTGACGACCACCGGACCGCCCACGATAGCCGCGAGGGCGTCGCCGTCCGGGTCGGTCTGCCAGTCGTACGAGTGGAGGAACACCCGTCCGTCCAGGTCGAGCCCGTCGGTGAGCTCGCGCGGTCCGACGACGAACCCGGCGTTACCGGCCAGACCCCACTCCGGGCGCGTCTCGGCCCAGTCGGCGGCGCGGCGCTCCGCCTCGCGCACGCCCGCCTCGACGTCGGTGCTCCCGTCGCCGACGCGCTCGGCTGCCGCACCCTCCCGGGCAGCCGCGAGGTCGGCGCGGAGGCGCTCGAGGTCCGCCGCGTGGCTCTCGGGAACGTCGGCGGCGTACAGCTCGACCTCGTCGGTCGTCGTGGTGTGTTCGCCCGCGACGAAGACGGTGTCCTCGGGAATCTCGACCCCGCGCTCCCGGAGACTGGCCCTGACCGCCTCGTCGTTGCAGATCGCAGCGAGGACACGTGCGCTCGGGCCGCCGGGGTTGCCGGCGCAGGCGCCGCAGTCGAGGCTCGCGTCGAACGGGTTGTTCGTCGTCTCGCCCGCGTGGCCGACGAGTGCGACGACGCGGCTGAACCGCTTCCAGCCGATCAGGTCGAACGCCGTCGCGGCGTACTCGACTCGCTCCTCGTGCGTGAGTCCCGCGGGGAGGTCGCCGTCCGCGTCGCCGCCGTCGAGCGCCGGCGCGCAGAACTCGTGGCTGTCGGGCACGCGCCGGTCGACCGCACCGAGGAGGTCTCCGACCCGCGCCGGCACGAGTGTCCGTGCGGCGAGCGCGGCCCCGTAGCCGACACCGGCGCTCTCGACGAAGCTGAACGCGGTCGCGGCGTTCGACCGCAGCCGCTCGACCGTCGTCCGTCCGGCGTCGACGGCGGCGCGCCACCGGTCGTGTTCGTCGCGCCCGTCGCGTCCGGTCGGCTCCTCCGCGACGCGGTGCCGTGCGTCGAGGATCGGCGGGCAGGCGTCGACGGTCACCTCGTCCCCGTAGCCGTCGTAGCGCGTCGGCACGCCGAAGAACCCGGCGTAGCCGTGAGTCTCGTAGTCGCCCGTGGCCTCGAGGTGCCGGCGAACGACCTCCGAGCGGGTGTCGATACAGAACACCAGCTGTGCGTCCGGACGGTCGCGCTCTGTCTCCCGCTTGAGCGACTCGCTCGCCTCCGTCAGCGGGTCGACCAGCGCCGCCCGGTAGCTCGCCTCCCACGCGCGCAACCAGACCTCGGGGAGCGGGACCCTGTCGTCGGTCGGTCGAGGCGGCTCCCCCGTCCGGTCGTCGTCTCGGCTGTCTGCTGGGTCGTCTGGCACGAGCGTCGCGCCGAACAGGTCGACGAGCGTCAGGCGGACGGCGAGGTAGCCCGACAGGCTGATCGGGTACGCCGACTGCCAGGCGCCGTCGTCCGCGGCCCGGCGCTTGACCAGCCCCGTCCAGCCGGAGAGCGCGGCGAGGTGGTGCTCGACGACGTCCGTCCGGCGGTCGACCGGACAGTCGGCGAGGTGCGCGCGGATCGCGTCGGCGGGGTCGTCCGGGAGGGCGGCGACCGTACCGTCGTCCGGAATCTCGCCGTCGTGGCGCGCCACGGTCCGGAACGCCGCGTAGAAGCCGCGGTCGCGGTTCGGCATCGGCCACGCCGCCCGTCCCTCGTCGAGGAAGGCAGACAGCCACTTCGACAGGACCCCGTCGACACGGTCCGCCGCCGTCGCCGTCGCCGTCTCCGTCTCCGGCGGCCCCTCCGTGTCGTCAGACGTCGCCTCGGCCATCCGGTCGAGCGTCGCCTCCGGGTCGGCGTCGTACCCGTGTGCGGCCAGTTCGTCGCGTATCCTCTCTGGGTCGACCCGACCGGCTGCCCACGCGCGACGAAAGACGGCTGCGCTCGGGTACCCGTCGCCGCCGAGGAGGCGACCGCCCTCGGCGACGGCCTCGTGAAACGGCCGGTCCTCGAAGCCGGCGAGCGGGTTCGCCGTCACGAACGAGTGGAGTGGCCACGTGGCCCCGACCGACGCCGCCGCCGCCGCGACGCGCTCCTCGACGGCGGTCTCAGGAGCCATCCTCTCGCTCCCTCGCCGCCAGCCGCGTCGCCACCGGCGGGTACGTCGCGTTCAGGAGCCACACGTACAGCCGCGTGCTGCGCCGGTGGACGCCGCTCTCGACGGCGAGGTACGCGAGGACGAACGCGGCGGCGACGACGCCGTGGACCGGCGTCAGCGCCGTCGGCCCTCCGACCGCCGGGAGGCCGGCGAGGAGACCCCTGACGACACCGTACACGCCGGCGTAGACGGCGAGCGCCGGCAGCGCCACCGCCGGGACGGCGCCGTACCGAACTGCGCCCGGGAGCGCGGCCCGCGTGACGACCTCCCGGGCGGCGTGTACCGTCGTCAGGACGACCAGCAGTGTCAGCACGACTCCGCCGTTCGCTCCCGTCCCCTTCCCGGTGAGCGTGGCGAACAGCACCCCCCCGACGAGCGCGGTGAGGACGACCACGGCGACGCCGACGGCGTCCGTCGACCGCTCTGGTCCCGACGCCGCCGGGTGCTCACGCTCGACCCGACCGCTCGACCCCAGAAACTGGTACGACTTGTAGCACGCGTGGAGGACGAGGTGGGTCACTGCGGCGGCGAAAAAGCCCAGCCCGGCCTGTGCGATCATGAATCCCATCTGCCCGACCGTCGAGCAGCCGAGTTCGCCCTTGACGTCCGACCGGACGGTCTTCAGGAACTCCCCGAGTATCGCGCTTGCCGTCCCGACGAGCGCCACGACGAGCACGAGCCGGCTGTCGACGGTCACGACCGGCGCGAACCGCACCAGCAGGACTCCGCCAGCGTTGACGAATCCGGCGTGCATCAGCGCCGAGGCGGGCGTCGGGGCCGTCATCGACGAGAGCAGCCACGCGTGAACCGGCACGAGCGCGGACTGGACCGTCGCCGCCAGCAGTATCGCGGCGGCGGCGACCAGCACCGGCGGCGCAACCTCCTCGACGGCGGCGGCACCGGAGACGGTCGTCGTCCCGGTCTGCCACCACAGCGCGACGACGGCGACGGCGAGCAGCGCCGAACTCGCGAGGACGTACCGGCGCGCCAGCGCCGCCGCGGCCCGTGCCGCCGGCCAGTCCCCGTCGTGGCCGATCAGGCGGCTCATGACGAGTCCCATCGCGAGCCACGCGCCCCCGAAGAGGACGACGCTGTCTGCCGCGACGAGAACCAGCACGGCGAGCGTGAACGCGAACGTCCGTCCGAAGAACCGGTCGACCGCCGGGGTTCCGGCCATATACCGCCGCGAGTAGCTGTGGACGACACCGCTGACGAACGTCGCCGTCGTCCACATCACGACCGTCAGGCCGTCGACGACGACCACTCCGGTCAGTGTCCACCCGTCGCCTCGCACGACCCGCAGGGCCAGTGCGCCGAGGCTCCCGATCCACAGGAGCCAGACGAGCCGTGTCAACGCCGCCGGGACACGTGACTCTCGACGCTGCTGCGGTGGTAGCTGTCCGACGGTCGTCGTCTGGTGCTCTCCTGGCATCGTCCGGTGTCCCGGCCAGCCGTCGTCCGGGCGGTCTCTCCCGACTGCCGGCCCGAGTCGTGGTGTAGACGAACAGAATGCCTATTAAATCTGTCTGTATTCCCAGATCGTTCTCAGATATAGAATTATAGAACATTATGGTCGTCTCCGCCGCGGTCGGACGCGGCGTGTCGTACTCGTCGAGCCGCGTCGAACACAAAGTCATATCGGCCCGACCGCCGACAGTCCGGTATGGAAGAGGTCGCCGGGACGATTCTCGTCGGGGACTCGTTCGACCCGGTTCGGGGCCGTGTCGTCGTCCGGGACGGCCAGATTGCGGCCGTCGAGCAGACGGCGACGGACTCGACGGACATCGTCCTGCCGGCGTTTGTCAACGCACACACGCACCTCGGCGACTCCGTCGCGAAGGAGGCTGCGGTCGGCTGTTCGCTGGACGAGGCGGTGGCGCCGCCGGACAGCCTGAAACACCGCCGGCTCGCCGCCGTCGACCGCGCCGACGTCGTCGCGGCGATGCGCCGGACGCTCCGCTTCGCCGAGCGGACGGGCACCGTCGCCTGTCTCGACTTCCGCGAGTCTGGCGTCGATGGTGCCCGCGCGCTCCGGGCGGCTGCCGACCCGGTCGGTGTCGACCCGTTCGTCTTCGGGAGCGGGGACGCCGCGGTCCTCGACGTCGCCGACGGCTACGGCGCCAGCGGCGCGAACGACGACGACTTCGCGGACGAACGCGCCGCGGCGCGGGCGCGTGACGTCCCGTTCGCGATCCACGCCGGCGAGCCGGACCCGACAGATATCCACCCCGCTCTCGACCTGGAGCCGGACCTGCTCGTTCACATGGTCCACGCCGGCGAGTCCCACCTCGAGCGAGTCGCCGACCAGACCGTGCCGGTCGCGGTCTGTCCCCGCGCGAACGCCGTCCTCGACGTCGGACGACCGCCGATCCGAGACCTCCTCGACCACACGACCGTCGCGCTCGGGACGGACAACGTCATGCTCAACCCGCCGTCGATGTTCCGCGAGATGGCCTTCACGGCGAAGCAGTTCGACGTGACCGCCCGCGAGGTGCTCGGGATGGCGACGACAGCCGGCGCCGAGGCCGTCGGTCTCGACTGCGGCGTCGTCGAACCGGGCCGACGGGCGGCGCTTACAGTTCTCGACGGCGACTCGGACAACCTGACCGGGACAGCCGACCCCGTCCGGGCCGTCGTTCGCCGCGCGACCGCGCTGGACGTCGAGCGCGTGGTGTGCTAGTCGCGACCGGCGTCGAACCGACCGAACGGCGTCGTCTCGTGGCTACGGACGAGTACCTCGTCGGCGACGGTGAGGCCCATCTCCAAGAGCGCCTGCGCGACGGGCGTGATGTCGCCGTCCGACTCGCCGACGGCGGTCACCAGGAGGTTCCGCTCGCCCGTCACGAGCTCCTGCACCGAGACGACACCGTCGACGGCTAATATCTCCGAGACGAGGCCGCCGCGTTCCGGGATCGAGGCGGTACAGAACAGCAGCATCCGGAGCGGGTAGCCCGAGCGGTCGTAGTCCACCTCCGCGCTGTACCCCTTGATCACCCCGTCGCTCTCGAGGCGTCCGATTCGCTTGCGGACGGTGCTGTCCGAGGTGCCGGTTCGTTCCGCGATGTCGCCCGACGACGTGTTCCGGGCGTCCTCCTGGAGGGCGTGGAGGATCGCCTCGTCGACGTCGTCGACGCCGTCGACCATGTCCACACGTCGCGCGGTGTGGAATAAAGCTACTTTGCTCGGTCCTCCGCCCGCGGCGACGGTCGAGCGTACCGCCGGAGTCGCCCCCGCGTCCCTCGCCCGGCGACACCGCGGTGCGTACGACGTCCGCCACCGGGACCGACCCGGTGACGCCGTCTGCCGGTCGGACGCGCTCACGCCGGCGTCTCCCGTGCGCGGACCGTCACAGCTCGTCTCGCCACCGCAGCGAGTTCCTGTTCAGCTCCTCGACGACCGGTCTCCCGCCCTCGAGCATCCTGTCGGCGACGTCGACCGCCGCCCGTAGCTCCTCACGAGACAGGCTCTCGACCGCGGGTCGACCGTCGACGTGGTCGTACCACTCGTCTTCGAACAGGGTGTCGAGGACGACGCGCCCGAAGCAGTGGTCGAGGCGAATCGGCCAGCCGTCGCTGCGCCGTGCCACCGCCGGAAGCTCCTCGTTCACCTTCCGGTCGTACTCCTCGCGGAGCTCGGAGATGTCGCCGCCGTCGAGCGTCCTCTGTCCCACGCGTCCTCTCGGGGCGGCACCGTATTCAGCCTGTCTCGTCTCCGGGACGCCGGGCGAGCTCCGCACAGCCCCGGCTCTGGGCCCGGAGCGGGTCGACTCGCGCGGCAGACCGAGCCGGCAGGCGGGGCCCGGTCCGTCCGGCGGCCCGACCGTCAGCCCCGCGTGTCCCACCACGCGGTCCGCCGGCTCTCCCGACCCACGGTACACAGCCGGGACGACGCGGGTTGTTCCGGTGGTCGCGTGACCCGTGTGGGACTCGTGCCGGGTCAGTCCCCGGCGTCGGGCCGGTAGGCCCGGCTGACTGCCTTCCAGCGGTTGGTGCGAAACCGACGGAGGTTGACCGCCATCGGAATCGCCGTCTCGACGAGGAAGGCGAGTTGCAGTCCGGCTACCCCGAGCGCCGTCACCGTCCCGAGCCAGGCGACCGGCAGCGCCCCCAGGTACAGCCCGACGAGCGTCGCGGCGAACGGCACCCGCGTGTCGCCGGCGCCCCGGAGCGTACCGGTCAGCGAGCCGTCGACCCCCATCGGGACGACGCTGACGGCGGCGACGGCGACGAACGCGCCGGTCAGCGCCACCTCTGCCGGCTCGACGAACACGGCGGCGACCGGCTCCGCCAGCACGAACACCACGACCGCGACGACCGCGAACACAAGCGTGGACAGCGTGGTGATCTCACGACCGAGCGCCTCTGCCTCTCCCTCGTCGCCGCCGCCAAGCGCCTGGCCGACCAGCGTGGACGCGGCGATGGAGAAACCCCACGAGAAGCTGTTCAGCAGCTCGCGCACCTGTCTCGCAACTCCGACCGCCGCGACCGCGACGGGACCGAAGGTGGCGGCGAGCGCCAGCAGCGGAAACACGACCAGCCCCTGTGCGACTCGGCGGGCGGCGAGCGGGCTGGCCACCTGCACCACCTGACCGAACAGCTCCCGGTCGGGCCGGCGGCTCTCGGCCGACAGCGGCACCGGACTGGCGCCCCGGCCGAAGTACGACCGTCCGGTCATCCCCCAGGCGAACACGACCGTCACGAGCGCGGTCGCCAGCGCGGTGCCGAGCGCGGCGCCGACCACGCCCATCCCCAGCCCGAGCACGAACAGCCCGCTCAGAGCGACGTTCGTCACCGCACCGCCGACACGGACTGCCATCGGCGTGACCGTGTCTCCGACGCCGGCGTACGTGCGGCTCGCGACGAGGTTGAGAAACTCGAAGACGAGCCCCGGCGCCACGACCGCCAGGTACGCACTGCCGAACCGGACGGTGGCGTCGTCCGCACCCAGTAGCGCCACGAGCGGCCCCGCGGCGACGACGTACAGCGTCACCGTCGGGAGCGCCAGCACCACCGCGACGAGCACGCTGGTCTCGACCACCCGTGCGGCCCGACCGAGGTCGTCGCCGCCGTAGTTCTGCGAGACCAGGGAGACGGTGCCGCCGGCCAGCCCGATTGCGGCGAACTTGGCGACCGTCCAGTAGGCGCTTGCGACGGTGACGCCGGCGACGGCGGTCGACCCGAGGACGACCCCGACCAGCGCGAGGTCGACCACCCGCTTCGACATGATCGCGATCCCGGTGACGACGCGCGGCCACGCCAGGTCGACGGTCGCCCGGAGCCGGCGCTCGTCGATGACGCCTCTCCTGGCGAGCAGCGCGACGACCGCGTCGCCCCCACGCCGAAGCAGCTGCACGTCAGCCGGTTCGTGACACGACGGCTAAGTGGTTCGGCTTCGCGCGCGCCAACCCCCGGTCGACGTGTCGCCCGCTCCCTGTCGCGACCCCGGTTCCGGGCGCGGCTAGAGCGGCGAGACGGGCGCGCGACCCGGCGCCTCTCACGTCGTATCAGAACGCATAAGTCCGCGAGCGGGCTGTATACGTGGTGTTACCGTGGGTCTCACCCCGACACCGGCCAGCGCGCCGCCGTGGACTCGACGCGCATGACCAGAGCAAGCCACAGTCCGCTGCCGGCGACGTTCGCTCGGGCCGGGAGCGGCGTCTCGCAGCCGGGCGACACCTGACACCCCGAGATGGCTCCCGAGACGGCACCGACGGTCTCGAACGTCGTCCTCGTCACGGTCGACTCGCTTCGCGCCGACGCGGTCTCCGCGTACGACGAGACGCGTCACACGCCGGTCCTGGAGCGGATCGCCGACCGGGGCACCGTCTTCGACCGGGCGTTCGCGGAGGGCAACTGGACGCCGTTCTCGTTCCCGTCGATCATGGCCTCACGCCCGGTGTTCACGGCCGACGGACAGACCGGCGTGCGGACCGTGCCGACGCTCCCGACCGTACTGTCCGACGCCGGGGTGTCGACAGCCGGGTTCAACGCGGCGAACGGCTTTCTCACCTCGCACTGGGGCTACGACGCCGGGTTCGACACGTTCGACTCGTTCGCCACGACCGTGACCTCGGGGCTGTACGACCGGTATCTCGCCACCCACCCGACCGTCGAGGCGTGGCTACAGCTGTTGACCGCCCCCGTTCGGCGCCTCCGCTCGTGGGCTCGTGGCGACATCGACGACCAGCCGTTTCTCGACGCCTCTCGCATGTTCGACGTCGAGCACGCGGCGACCTCGTTCGTCGAGGAGACCGCGTCACCGTTCTTCCTCTGGGTCCACTACATGGACACCCACACACCGTACGTTCCGGCCCCCCGGTATATCCGGGAGATCTCCCGCGACCTGGTCGGGACACACCGCATGCTCCACGCACACACGCGGACGGGGCTCGGGTTGGACGTGGGGTCACGGACGCTCGCCGAACTGCGGACCCTGTACCAGGCCGCGGTCAGACAGGTCGACGCCAGCATCGGTCGGCTGCTGGAGGCGCTGTCGACGGCGGGCGTCGCCGGCGAGACCGCCGTCGTCGTCGTCGGTGACCACGGCGAGGAGTTCCAGGAGCACGGCCACCTCGCTCACTACCCCAAGCTGTACGACGAGCTGATCCGGGTTCCGCTCCTGGTCGACGTGCCCGGTGCCGAACGCCGCCGGGTCGAGGAGCCGGTCGGCCTCGGGTCGATCTCTCCGACCGTCGCGACACTTCTGGGGACACGGCCCCCGTCACGGTGGCGCGGGACGTCCCTCACGCCGAGCCTCCTCGAGGGCGCCCCTCCGGCCGGCGACCCGGTCGTCTCCGTCACCGTCCGTGGCGACGAGGTGACCTCACAGCCGATCCCGCGGGCACCCGGGGACGGCGACCTGCTCGTCAGCGTCCGCGACCGGGACTGGACCTACGTCGAGAACGTCGACACCGGCAGTACCGAACTGTACCACCGACCGACGGACCCGGCCCAGCAGGACGACCGCTCGACCGCCCCGACGCCAGCCGAACGGGACGTCATCGACCGGTTCGGCTCGATCGCCGCCGACCGCGCCGCGACGATACGCGCACGGACAGGGGAGGCGTCACCCGAGGAGATGGACGACGGCCTGGAGACACGGCTCGAAGCGCTCGGCTACCGGTAGAGCGGTTCTCCGGTGCCCGCGGCTCACGAGCCGCCCGCGGTGAGCCGCGGACAGGCGAGTCCGTCGGCGACACCACTCCCCACGAGCCCACAGAGCAGGTCGAGGTCGTCGCTCGCGTAGCTCTTCAGAAACCGGCCGAGCTCCGCCGCGCCGTCCTCGGCGCCGAGATACCGCTCGACGAGCGCCGCGTAGTCCCGGTCTGTCATCCGGCCCTCGGAGCGCGACGGGGGGCCGACGTCTCCTCGTCGGTCCGCCGGATCGCTCTCGAGGTCGAGGTCGCGGCTGTCGAGCACCGTCGCCCCGAACTCGACGCCCAGCCGCCGCGCGACGTCCTCGAGCGTGTCGCCCGCCGCTCTGCCGGCGACGGCTGCCAGCTCCGCGTGGAAGCACTCGTCCAGCACCCGACCTGCCTCCGCTCCGACGACGTCGCCCTCGGCTGCCGAGACGAGGCGCGTGCGGAGCAGTTCGAGCGGGGACCGGTCGCCGCCACGGGTGACGAGTGTCGCCGCCGCGTCGGAGAGGTCCCTGACGACGTGCTGGAGCAGGAGGTGCTCGTCTCGGGTGTCCGGCTCCTCGCGGTGGTAGACGGCCGTGTCGTCGGCTCCGTCGCAGTACGCGAGACAGACAGCGCCGATCTCGAACGTCTCCGGGTCTGCGGCACGGATAGCCGCCACCTCGCCCGTCGGTCGGGGCTGCACTGTCACGGCGACGACCGCCTCGCTCGCTCCCAGCCGGACCAGCCACGGGTCGTCGAGTTCGGCCCGTGACGGGTACGGCCGTCGATCTGGCGGCTCGATCCGCTCCGCGCCGCCCCCCTCGGACAGTACCACGAGCGTCGACCCGTGTGTTTCCGACCGCGTGACGCCGTCGACCCGGTACCACTCGCCCGTCTCTGCGGGCAGACCGACAGCCGACGGGTCCCGAACCGTCACCCGCAGCTCTGTCCCCTCGACGTCGGTACAGTACAGCGTGTGTGCGGCTCCGGCCGGGTCGTCCGCGACGCCGTCGACCCGGAGCGGCAGTGTCGACGCGCCGTCCGCCGGTATCGCTCTCGTGGCTCTCATCTCGGTGTCTGTTCGGGGGTGTGTTCCGTACAGATAAAAACAGCAGCTGTCCGTCTCGACCGTGTGACACGGCGTCGCGCCGTGTCGACCGGCTCGACCGCCGTTCTGGTCCCGAGCGGCTCCGGCGCGACACGCAGGGCGAGGCCAGTAGAACGGGCAGCTGACGCCGCGGGAGTGCGTGACGAGCCCCGTGTAGTCACAGTGGCTCGAGAAACCTAACGCTACGCGCGCCCGTCAGACGTGTGAGCTCTCCCGGCTCAAAGCGGTGGGCTCTCTCGCCACAGAGTGAACGCAGACTCGATGTGGCGGGTCGGCGTACTCGCTCAGCGGCTCGACCCACGCGTCCCGGGCTCTACCTCAGAAACCGTATCGGGGGCGTCTTCTCACCGTATTTCCGTGGCTTGACGCGGTATCTCTCCCCGGCGCCGGCGACCTGCTCTCCGTCTGTACGTAGGTGAGTGCAGAGTCGATCCGTGACTCTGTGAGGTCGCAGGTGGCCGGGTCTTCCACAGTCCGGGGTCGACTCCTGTCCTGGCGTGTCCGGTACACCCTGGGCAACACCAGCACGTCGAACACGGCACCGTCTCTCCGGAGGCGAGCTCGTGTGTCCGTGTCCGCCGGGCCGTCTCGGATCTGGTGGCGCCGTCGACGACGACACAGGCGCCGGCGGCGGCGAGCAGTACCCCGGCCCACACGTCGTAGCCGAACGCGAAGACGACTCTGCGAGGGCGACTCCCGGGCCGAGACGGCCCAGTCCGTTCCGTCCGGCAGGTCGGACGGGTCGTCTGCGAGCTCGTATCCGGGCACTCCTCCGGAGAGCCCGAGTAGCGGGGCGAACGCTCGGAGCGTGGCGCGGTGAACCGGACGAGAGAGACGTAACAGTGTTCTGCCGACGGCTCGGCGGGCGTCTCGTTCAACCGGCGTACTCTCACTGGAGGATGTGTACCGTAACGTCAGTTCACATCTCCTGTCGGTCTGATCGTTTCGCTGCGAGACCGGACGACCCGTCGAAAACGGGGTCTAGAGAAACTCGGCTCCGGACCCTGTGTCGATACGATACGTTCCGACGGCCGGATGCTCAGCGAAGTGCTCTCCGAGAGCCCGAACCGGCAGCCTCCCGGGTCACCCGAGCGTGAGTAACCACGATTCGTGATCAGTATTCTTAGTACTCTCTGGAGACAGCCACAGACGATGTCCGGTGCCATCCGGGTTCTACACGTAGACGACGATCCGGAGTTCGCTGAGATGGCCGCTACGTTTCTCGAAAGGGAAGACGATCAGTTCATCGTCGAGACCGCACAGAGCGCGAGTGAAGGGTTAGACCGGGTGGAGGACAGCGAGTTCGACTGTGTCGTCTCCGACTACGAGATGCCCGGGCAGAGCGGGATCGAGTTTCTCAGCGCCGTTCGCGAGGCCTACGCCGAACTCCCGTTCATACTCTACACGGGTAGGGGCAGTGAGGCGGTCGCCAGTGACGCCATCTCGGCAGGGGTCACGGACTATCTACAGAAGGAGTC
>CAZEJR010000024.1:0-30347 GCA_964512675.1 uncultured Haloferacaceae archaeon
ACCCGCTGAAGGCGCTCAAGCGCCGTCTCGACCGCCACGAGTTCGGCTACCTCACCAACCTCTCGCTGGAGGCCGAGCTGATTCGCCGGGAGCTGACCGACGAGACGTCGGTGTGGGACGTCTCCGGCCCGGACGAGACGGACGAGCGGGTCCGCGAGGCGCTCCACGTCTCGACCCGCGGCGCCGACGGCAGGGTCGTCGAGCGCGAACTCGCGCCTCACGCCGTCGAGGCCGCGGCGACCTACGCCGTGTTGACCCGTCTCGACGCAGAGGTGCTACCGCCGGACCTGACGCTCGTCGAGAAGGCGCTCCTGTTCGACCGTGGCTGGATACGCGACGAGGACGGCGAGCGCGTCGACGCAGACGCGTACACGCTCGCGGGCGAGGACGGGAGCCACGGCATCCCGGTCACGTACACCCGCGACACGCTCGCGGACCTCCTCGCCGCCGACCGCGACAGGTCGCACCCGGACCTGCCGGTCGAGTCGGTGGTCACGCCGGAGGACGTCCTCGACGCGATGGCCGAGAACCTCGGTGGTGCGCCGGTGTTCTCGCGCGCCGAAGTGGCCGAGTACGAGAGCCGCGTCGCCGCCGCCCGCGGGTACGTCTTCGAGCGACAGGCCGCGGACGTGCGCGACGCCGTCCTCGCGGAGACGGGCGTCGACGAGGCGACCGTCGAGGAGTACGTCGAGCACGTCTACGCGTGGGCCGGCGACGACCGGGTCGAGACGGAGCGGGGACCGGTCGAGCCGGACACTCTGCTGATGAAGCTGTTCGAGACCGACCACCTCGGGCGGTTCGACGACGACGACTACGTCCGCAACGAGCCGTCGTCGGCGGTCGAGTCGTTCCGGCGTGACCGGATCATCACCGCGTTGAACCGCTACGCGTGGGAGAATCGCGGCGAGGGGTTCGCGGTGACCGACGTCGACCTCGGCGAAGTGCCGGTGATCCGGGCGGTCCTGGAGCAGAACGACTGGGCAGACGTCCGCCGGCTGTTCCCCGACCTCGACCCGAACCAGTGGGCCGACCCGCCCGCCGACACCGAGACCGAGCGGGTGAAAACGAGGACGCTCGACCGACTCGTCGAGCGCGGCTACAGCCGTGCGTCTGCGGAGCTGACCTCGCGTGCGGTGTTCCGGGAGGTGTCCGACCGGTGGGACTGAGAGAGGACCTCGAGCGGTTCCGCGAGATCGGCGAGGAGCGCCGCGAGGACCTGACGGAGTTCATCGAGCACGGCGACCTCGGCGGGAGCGGCCCGGACGCCGTCCGGGTGCCGATCAAGATCGTCGACCTGCCCGAGTTCGCGTACGACCCGAAGGACGTCGGCGGCGTCGGGCAGGGACAGGGCGGCACGCCCGAACCCGGACAGCCGGTCGACCCGACCGACGACGGCGACGAGGAGGGCGACCCCGGCGAGGAGGGCGGCGACCACGAGTACTACGAGATGGACCCGGAGGAGTTCGCCCGCGAACTCGACGAGGCGCTGGGACTCGACCTCGAGCCGAAGGGCAAGGAGGTAGTCGAGGAAGTCGACGGCGACTTCACCGAACTGACCCGCGCCGGACCGAACTCCACCCTCGACTTCGAGCGGTTCTTCAAGCGCGGACTGAAGCGCAAGCTCGCCACCGACTTCGACGAGAGCTACGTCCACGAGGCGGTCCGTGTCGCGAACGCGACGCCGGACGAGACGTTCCGGTGGCTCCGCGAGGAGCACGTCCTCGTCTCGCGGGCGTACGTGACCGACGTCTGGGACGAGATAGACGACAAGGGCCGATGGGCGTCGTTCGAGGAGATGGCGGCGAACGTCGAGCGCGAGACGGCAGTCGAGCGCATCCGGCGCGACGGCCTCCGGCGGGTGCCGTTCCGCCGCGAGGACGAGCGCTACCGCCACCCAGAGACGGTGACGCGGCGGGAGCGAAACGTCGTTGTCCTCAACGTCCGCGACGTGTCCGGGTCGATGCGCGAGCGCAAGCGCGAACTCGTCGAGCGGACGTTCTCGCCGCTGGACTGGTATCTCCAGGGCAAGTACGACCGCGCCGAGTTCGTCTACATCGCCCACGACGCCGAGGCGTGGGAGGTCGACCGCGAGGAGTTCTTCGGCATCCGGTCGGGCGGCGGGACGCGCATCTCGTCGGCGTACGAGCTCGCGAAGGAGGTCTTAGAGGAGCGCTACCCCTGGAGCGAGTGGAACCGCTACGTGCTGGCCGCCGGTGACTCGGAGAACTCCTCGAACGACACGACGGACAACGTCGTGCCGCTGATGCGGTCGATTCCGGCGAACCTCCACGCGTACGTCGAGACCCAGCCCGGCGGGACGGCGATCAACGCGACCCACGCGGAGGAGCTGGAGACGGCGTTCGAGGGCGACGACGGCGTCGTCGTCGCGTACGTCTCCGAGCCGGACGACGTGACAGACGCCATCTACCGCATCCTCTCGACAGAGTCGCCGGAGGCCGAGGCATGAGAGACGACCGTGTCGCCGCAAAGCGGGTCGCCGCCCGCCTCGAAGCGCCGGTCGACGAGGCCGGACAGCTGGCGCGGAAGCTCGGCCTGAGCCCGTACCGCGTGAACTACTGGGTGGTGACGAACGACGACATGAACGGGCTCATCGCCTACGACGGGTTCCAGACCCGCTACCCGCACTGGCGCTGGGGGATGAAGTACGACCGCCAGCGCAAGCAGAGCCAGTTCGGGGCCGGCAAGGCCTTCGAGATCGTCAACAACGACGATCCCGCGAACGCCTTTCTCCAGGAGTCGAACTCGCTCGCCGACCAGAAGGCGGTGATCACCCACGTCGAGGCCCACGCCGACTTCTTCGCCAACAACGAGTGGTTCGGGCTGTTCGTCGACGGCCACGACCGTGCGGACGGCGAGCGCCTGCCTGGCGCGGCGGTCGACCGCGACGCGGCCGACGACCGCCCGCGCGGGCCGAACGCCGCCGCGATGCTGGAGCGCCACGCCGAGACGATCGCCGGCTACGCGAACGACCCCGAGATCGGTCGCGGGCGTGTCGAGCGGTTCATCGACACCGTCTCCGTCCTGACCGACACGATCGACCAGCACAGCGCTTACGCCGCCTCCGTCGACAGCGAGGCGTCGGTCGACCCAGAGGACCTGCGCGACCGGCTCGAGGAGATGGACCTCTCTGCCGACGTCCGCGGGCAGGTGTTCGACGAGGAGTGGCTGGAGGAGCGCGCCGAGGCCGAGGCCGAGGCACGTCTCGACGAGCCACGGCGAGACGTGCTCGCCTACCTCCGCGAACACGGGATGACCTACGACGAGGAGACCGACCGTGCCGTGGAGATGGAGGACTGGCAGCGCGAGACCCTCGAGATTCTGCGGCGCGAGGCGCACTACTTCGCGGGACAGCGAATGACGAAGGTGATGAACGAGGGACACGCGTCGTACTGGGAGTCGCTCATGATGGGCGACGAGCGGTTCGCCGGCGACGACGAGTTCCTCACCTACGCCGACCACATGTCGCGCGTGCTCGGCTCGCCCGGTCTCAATCCGTACTCGCTGGGTATGGAGCTCTGGGAGTACGTCGAGAACACCGCGAACCGCCGCGAGGTCGTCGAGGCGCTCCTGCGGGTCGAGGGGATCACGCCGGCGAACTTCCACGACGCCGTCGACTTCGACGAGGTCGCCGACCTGCTCGACCCGCACCCGGCAGTCGCCGGCGCCGGCCCGGCGGTCCTCGACGACCTCGCCGCGATGGCCGCGGAGGGCGACCCCCGCGTGGATCCGGAGGGCGTCGACCGTGCGCGGTCCGGCGAGATCGACGCCGAGGCACACCCGTGGAAGCTGCTCAGCCACGACGGGCTGGCCGAGCGTCACTACTCGCTCGCGTCGCCGCAGTACCGCGGCTTCCTCGAACAGGTGACCCGCGACGAGGTCGCGGAGGTCGGCCGGTATCTGTTCGACGACGCGCGCTACGACACCGTCGAGGCGGCGATAGCCGCGGTCGACCGGACCGCCGGGTGGGAGCGGATGCGCGAAGTGCGCGAGAGCCACAACGACGTCACGTTTCTCGACGAGTTCCTGACCGAGGAGTTCGTCCGGGACAACAACTACTTTACCTACGAGTTCGCCCGCTCGTCGGGCGACTACCGGGTGACGAGCGCGGAGTACGAGGACGTCAAGCGGAAGCTCCTCCTGCAGTTCACCAACTTCGGGAAGCCCACGGTCAACGTCTACGACGGCAACTTCGACAACCGCGGAGAGCTCCTCCTCGGTCACGAGTACAACGGCGTCCAGCTGGACGTCGAGCAGGCACGGCGCGTGCTGGAGCGCGTGTACAAGCTCTGGGGCCGTCCGGTCAACCTCGCGACGGTGGTCAAGGAGTACGACGAACACGACCTCGAGATCGCGCGGCGGCGCAACCGCGAGCCGACACCGCGCGAGGTCGGTCGTCGGATCCGCTACGACGGCGAGCGGTTCGAGACCCACGACCTCGACCCGGACGTCGAGGAGCGCATCGCCGCGAGCGAGGTGGACTACGACACGAAGCCAGAGGAGTGGCTGGGGTAGGCACAGCCGGAGGTCGGCTCGAGACGCAGGGTTCAGGTCGTCCCCGCCCGTCGTTTCGCTCGTGCCCGACGCCGCAGTCGTCTGGTTCCGGCGGGATCTTAGACTCCACGACAACGAGGCGCTGACCGAAGCCGCGACCGCAGACCGGGTCGTCCCGGTCTACGCACTCGACCCGCGGGCGTACGGCGACCGCGAGTTCGGCGGCGCGGACTCGTTTCGCTACCGGAAGACAGGCGGACACCGCGCGCGGTTCCGCCGGGAGTCAGTCGCCGACCTGCGCGCGTCGTTTCGGGACCGCGGGTCCGACCTGGTCGTCCGCGAGGGGCCGGCAGAACGTGTCGTCGCAGCCGTGGCGGACCGGGTCGACGCCGACGCCGTCCACTTTCACACCTGGCCGTCTCCGGAGGAGGCCGGCACCGAGGCCGCCGTGCGCGAGGCCCTGCGCGGTCTCGGCACCGACGTCGCGACCCACCGCTACTGGGGTCACACGCTCTATCACGTAAACGACCTGCCGAGCGACTACCGAAACGTCGCGGACACCTACACGGCGTTCCGGACGTCGGTCGAGGCCGAGGCGAGCGTCCGGCCGCCGCTCGGGACGCCCGACGTCCCGCCCCTGCCGGACGACGCGCCGGCGGCGGGCGACCTCCCGGCGCTCGCCGCCCTCGGTGTCGACGACCCTCAGACCGACGACCGCGGGGTGCTCTCGTTCGACGGCGGCGAGTCGGCGGCGCTCGACCGACTGGAGACCTACCTGTGGGAGGAGGACCGCCTGCGCGAGTACAAGCAGACACGCAACGGTTTGCTCGGACAGGGCTACTCCTCGAAGCTCTCGGCGTGGCTCAACGAGGGCTGTCTCTCGCCCCGGCAGGTCAAGCGCGACGTCGAGCGGTACGAGGATCTGCGCGTCGCGAACGACTCGACGTACTGGCTCGTCTTCGAGCTGCTCTGGCGGGACTTCTTTCAGTTTCAGTTCGCCAAGCACGGGGCGACCGTCTTCTCGCCCGGGGGTATCCGCGAGCGCACCGACATCGACTGGCGCGACCCGGCGACGGACGACACGGCGGCGCGACGGTTCGAGCGGTGGGCTGCCGGCGAGACGGGTATCCCGTTCGTCGACGCGAACGTGCGGGAGCTGAACCGGACGGGCTACATGTCGAACAGAGGGCGACAGGTAGTCGCGTCGTTTCTCGCGAACAACCTCCGGGTCGACTGGCGCCGCGGCGCGGCGCACTTCGAGACCCAGCTCGTCGACTACGACCCGGCGTCGAACTACGGCAACTGGGCGTACGTCGCCGGCGTCGGCAACGACTCGCGGGATCGGTACTTCGACGTCCTCAAACAGGCCCGTACGTACGACGAGCACGCCGAGTACGTCTCCCACTGGCTCCCGGAACTGGCGCCGCTCCCGCCGGAGTACGCACACGAGCCGTGGGCGCTGAGCGAGCGCGAACGGGCCGACTACGGCGTCGAACTCGGCATCGACTACCCGAGGCCGGTCGTCGATCTAGCGCAGTCGTACCAGAAGCTGCGATGAGCAGCCGTCCGCCGCGATGCTCGGTACGGGATTTGAACCACGGTCGCGGCGGAGCCGCTCCCCGATTCAAATCCCTTCCCTGCGCGCTTCGCTCGCTCCGTTCGTCTGCCGCGATGCTCGGTACGGGATTTGAACCCGTGTCGTCGGCTCGAAAGGCCGACATGATTGGCCGGACTACACCAACCGAGCGCCGCAGAACCCGGTCTGGTCGGGTCGGGCAAAAGCGCTCTCATTCGTCTGCTCTCCGCGCGTCGTGCCCGCCGCCGAGCCCTCCCGTCCCGGTCGTCTCGCGCGTCGGCCCGTGCTCCGGTTCCCCGTCCGCTACGGCTCCCGGGCGCCGTGACCGACGAACCCGGCGTCGTCTGCGCGCCGACCCGGTGACGGCAGCGCTCGTCGACCGCTACGGGATCCCGGCGGTCGTGTCGGTACCGTTCGGCGACGGGGTCCGACGGCTCGCGCACGGTGTCTGCTCGCAGCCGGTGTCGGCGGCGGCACGACCTGTCCGCGAGCGGCTGTCTGCCCCGCCGGCGTTCGCCGACGGCGTGACAGCCGGGACGACGTTCGCCGCCGACCCCGCGGTGCTCGCGGACGCGGGTCCGGGCGAACGCGAGGCCGAGTCCCTCCGCGGCGCAGAGGTGAGCCAAAGGACACATCGACCGCGCGGCGCTCGCGGATGCCGACGAGGCTGCCGTCCGCGCCGCGGTCACCGACGTCTGCGGGCTCGGCGAGTGGACCGCGTCGATACACCTGCTGTTCGTCCCCGGGCGCGGCGACGTGTTCCCGACCGGCGGCCTCGCGGTACAGCGAGCGACGACAGCGCTGTACGCCGCCGCCGACTGCGCGGCGATGCGTGCGGTCGCGAAGCGGTGGGCGTGTTCCGGTCGTACGCCACCCGGCTGCGCCGGGCGCTCTACGAGGAGACCGAGCGGACGCGGCGACGTTCGCCGTCGACTGATATATGCCGCTCCGGTGACTCCACGCGACGTGTCGGACGAGCGCGCCAAGATGCTTCGCGGCGACCCGTACGACCCCGACGACTCCGGACTGGTCGCCGACCGTCGACGCGCCAGCCGCCTCACGCGGCGGTACGCACGAACGCCGCCGGACGACGACCGACGGCGCGCGGCTCTGCTCGCCGAACTGTTCGGCGCCGTCGGCGACGACGTCCGGGTCGAGCCACCGCTTGTCTGTGACTACGGGTACAACGTCACCGTCGGCGACGGGTTCTACGCGAACGCCGGCTGTGTCCTCCTCGACGGCGGCCGGCTGTCGTTCGGACAGAACTGCCTGCTCGGGCCGGGCGTCCACGTCTACGCGGCGACGCACCCGCTCGACGCCGCGGAGCGAGCGGTCGGCCTCGAGCGCGCCCTGCCGGTGACCGTCGGCGACGACGTCTGGGTCGGCGGTCGCGCAGTTCTCACCCCGGGGGTCACGGTCGGTGACCGTGCGGTCGTCGCCGCGGGCGCGGTGGTGACGGAGGACGTCCCGTCCGACACACTCGTCGGCGGGAACCCGGCGCAGACGATCCGTCGTCTCGACTGACGCGGGCTCCGGGGCTCCGGTCGACACCTACGCCTCACCCGCCGTCGCGTCGGCGACGTCGTGGACCGTCGGGGCCGTTCGGTATCGGTCGACCGTCGCCGAGGCACGACAGTCCCACTCCGGCACGTCCCGAGCGAGAGGGGCCGCGACAGCCGGGTGCGCGCGGCTGCCCACACGCAAGCTTCATACGAGCGTAGTCCACACCCTCGACAGATGAGTCAGTCCTACAGCCGCGGTCTGGTAGAGGACTTCGGCCGGTGGCGGGAGTTCTCCGCGGGGATGTGGGCCTGGGTGTTCCACAAGTTCACGGGCTGGGTGCTCGTCGGCTACCTGTTCACTCACATCGCGGTGCTGTCGACGGCGCTCTCCGGGCCGGCGGCGTACACCGGGACGATCCGGACGCTCGAGGGCCTGCTCGTCGTCCGGGTGCTCGAGGTCGGTCTGCTCGCCGTCGCGGTGTTCCACATCCTCAACGGCTGTCGACTCCTCCTCGTCGACCTCGGTGTCGGGTTAGAGCGACAGGACGTGAGCTTCTACGCGTCGCTGATCCTCACCGGCGCCATCGTCGTCGCGAGCGTCCCGACATTCCTCGCGGGGGTGTCGCTGTGAGCGAGCGCTACTCCTCGTTCGAACCGGGCGGGCGTCGGTGGCTGTGGCAGCGGATCACCGCCGCGTTTCTGGTCGTGGTCCTCGCCTTCCACTTCTTCCTGCTCCACTTCGTCCACCACGCCGACGAAGTGACCTTCGCGATGTCGGCGGGCCGGATGGAGACGCTGTCGTACTACTCGCTGATGGTGCTGTTCCTGCTCACCGCGACGTTCCACGGGGTCAACGGCGTCTACAACGCTCTCGTGAACGCGGGGCTGAGCGGTCGCCAGCGCACCGCCGTCAAGTGGACGCTCGTCGCCGCGAGCGTCGTTCTCGTCGTCCAAGGTGTTCGTACCGCGAACGCGTGGGCCGGTATCTCCGTCATCTAACAATGAGTACGCAAGTTCCACAGGAGCCAGAGACCGAGACCGAGACCGAGACCGAGACACAGTCGGCTGGCGCCGAGTCCCAGCAGGCTCGCCGGATGCGGGAGAAGGCCGAGCGCCGCGAGCGCACCCGAACGGAGGAGACGCCAGACCTCTCCGGCGAGGAGACGCGCGTCCTGAAGGTGTTCCGCTACGACCCGGAAGTGCCGGAGAAACAGGAGCCGCGGTTCGACGAGTTCCACGTCCCGTTCGAGACGGGGATGACCGTCCTCGACGCCCTGATATACGCCCGTGACACCTACGACTCGTCGCTCACGTTCCGTCACTCCTGTCGACAGGCCGTCTGCGGGTCCGACGCGCTGTTCATCAACGGCAGCCAGCGCCTCGGCTGTCAGACCCAGGTCGGCGACCTCGACGACCCTATCCGGGTCGAGCCGCTCCCGCACCAGGACGTGGTGAAAGACCTCGTCGTCGACATGGAGCACTTCTACGAGCAGATGCACGCGGTCGACCCCTTCTTCGACCCGGACGAGACTCCCGCCGGACCGCTGACCGAACAGCACCAGACGCGGGCCAACCGCGAGAAGATCAAGACCTCGACACGGTGTATCTGGTGTGGCGCCTGTATGTCCTCGTGTAACATCGCCGCCGGGAACAACGAGTATCTCGGTCCCGCGGCCATCAACAAGGCCTACCGCTTCGCGATGGACGAGCGGGAAGGCTCCGAGAAGAAGCGCGAACGCCTCGAGATCATCGAGCGCGAGAACGGCGTCTGGCGCTGTCAGACACAGTTCTCCTGTACGAACGTCTGTCCGAAGGACATCCCCCTGACCGAACACATCCAGGCGCTGAAGCGGGAGGCAGTAAAGGAGAATCTCAAGTTTTGGTAGCTTCAACTTTGCAGCACTGAGCGTCACGCCCCTCGGCTGGCGTCTTTCGGTCGAGAGCTCGGTTCGGCTGTTCACGGGTGTAGTGGTGTTCGACGCGTCGTAACCACTGGTTCGCGCTAAACTGACTGCCCTCCGAGGGGAGTGGAAGCGGTCGATCCGCATAGTGACCGTCTAGTGCTACTTTCGGTGTGGTGCCGGATTCGATAGTCGAGCCGACCGCTCAAATCGTGGCGTGAGAGGGCAGTCAGATAGCCGCCAGCATCGACGAGAAACACCGAATCGGCGGCATCGTGTCTCTGAGCGAGTCGACACAGGAACGCCGCCGTGACTTCGGTCCCGCGGCGAGTAGACACGTCGAGGTCAAACAGCTCCGATTCAGTGTCGACAGCGGCGTACAACGGTCTCTTTTTGTCGTCAACCGCGACTCGTCTCTCGTCGACGACGACCCGCGACGGCCCCGCCGTCGGCGGGTCGCTCCGTGCTCCAGAAAACGTACGAACCCAGTTCCAGACCGCGCCGTGAGACCTGTCGACACCCGGCAAACCTGAGATAGTGACCGTCTCCCTGGTCGACAGCCCCCCGTGCAGAGACACACCCCGAATCGCCGGACGGACGTCGGGGTGCACTCGTTTTCCCGGACGTCTCGACTGTTCTCGTCTGCCGTCTCTCTGAGGAGGTCTGTGAGCTTCGTGGGCGGAACTCACTGAGACCTCCTCGCCTCTCCCGCTCAGCTAGACAGTGCCGTCACAGAACAGTTCACGAGGAATCGGTTTCACAGGTTCGGTCGTGGCTCACCCGTCGCACTGCTCCCGCGTATCTGTCACCTCCGATCGCTCGCGCTCAGCCCAAGAGCACGCCCGGAACGAAGACGAGGAGAGCGAGAGAGACACCGAGGACACCGATACCGAGTATCCGTAGTGCTCCCGCGGAACGCTGTCGCTCCGGCGGAAGAGACTCGGCTATCCCGTAGAACGCGAACGCGATACCCAGAAAGAGCATGCTGTGCGAGCCACTGAGTACGATACCGAAATACACCCACCAGAGGAGACATCCGACCGTCAAGAGTGCGAAAAAGAGCCCTTGCCGCCGTCCGTCCGGCTCACGAAACAGTATCCGTTGTAGCGCCGGCATACGTACCAGTAGCACGTCGACCGCATAATGAGTCTGGCTGAACTGACCGGTTCGGGGCGGTGTCAACAGGCACGGGAACCGTCGTGTGACATCCTGACTCGTCAGATGGGTCGGTACCTGATCGAGATTCGTACGGGGGGCGAACTCACGCAGCGACTGCGTGAGATCACCTACGACGTAGCCGAGGAGTTTGACCTTCGGGGGGCTGTCGACCCTCGGCTCGTCCCACACATCACGCTGTGTGGCCCCTACGACACGGACCGCGGGTATGAACTCAAGCGTCGGCTTCTGGACACCCTCGACGAGTACAGTGTCGTGCCGTACCGTATCGACGGATTCGACACGTTCCCCGATACGGAGGTGGTGTACGCGAAGGTCGTCCCGTCACACGAGTTGCGGGCGCTCCGTCGAGCAGTCTCGCGACGGCTCCGACCCGTCTGTGGTGGATACCCGAGCGACGACACGGATTACTGGTGCGACTTCCACATCACCGTCGCCTTCCGTGACGTGGGCTCGCAGTTCGATGCTATCCGACGGCATGTACGGGACAGCTACGAGTTGTCCGTTGACGCCTACGCCACACGGGTCACGAGTCTCGACCGACGTTCGATTATGTACGAGTACGACCTCCCGAGAGGCGAGGTGCTGAGCGCCGACGCGGCGACAACCGCCGACGCGTGGCGGGCGACAGAGACGGCTCTAGACGAACTGTCTGCGCCCGACGACCACGGCCACCTCGCGCCTGCTCCAGGCCGCGCCAGACGAACCCTCGCGCGGTGGAGAGCACGGCTCTCGGGGGACCGGTAGTCACGTCGAAGAGGGACTCCGTGGCGGATACCGGATCTGTTGGCTCCGTCGATCGAACAGAGACCAGATCCCGCAAACGATCCCGCGATCGGTGGACTGTTCGACCTGCTCAGGGGCAACCGTTGAACTCAGTAGACGACTCGGGGGTTCTGGTGACGTCGGTCGCCCCCGACGACGTCGTCACTCGAGCGCCGCTTGCGCTCTGCCCCGGACGCCTCCTCTCCCGTCGAGACAGATCGATCCCGGGTCGCCGTCGCACGCCGGCGTCTCTCCGGCTCCCCGACCCTCGTCGTCTCCCGACGACGGTCACCAGCCACGGTCGTCTCTCGGGGGGAACGAACCCCGAGTCGGCAGTTCGGGACCGGTCGACCACTGCCTCGACAGAGACGACGCCGTCGAGATACTCGCCTCGTGACGTAGTTCGGGGTTCCGACACCAGGGTGCGTCGACCGTCGGGGCGTCTCCCGACGGTCACGCGGGTGGCAGCAGGATCCAGACTCAGCGGCTGATACCCTCGCCAGTCATTTCGAACCGCGCGCCCCCCTCGGCACTCTCGGTGACACGGATCGTCCAGCCGTGTGCGTCGACGACCTGTTGCACGATCGCGAGCCCGTAACCGGTGCCAGACGCCCCGGTCGAGTAGCCGCCGTCGAAGACCCGATCACGGTCTCTCTCGGGGATGCCAGGACCGTCGTCCTCGACGTATATGCCGTTCTCGTCGTCGAGCCGTCCGACGCGGACGGTCACGTTCTCGTCTCCGTGTTCGACGGCGTTTCGAAAGAGGTTCTCGAGGAGTTGCCGGAGACGACTCCTGTCGCCCGTGACCGTCGCATCTGTCGTCACCGACATCGTCGCGCCGTCGGTCGAGACGAACGACCAGCACTCCGCTGCCATCGCAGACAGGTCGACCGTCTCTACCCCGTCGATCGCTTCGCCCTCGCGCGCGAGGACGAGCAGGTCGCCGATCAACTCGTCCATGCGGTCGAGCGCGCGCCGACAGTTCCGAAACAGCTCTGGATCGCCCGTCTCCTCGGCTAACTCGAGATGCCCCCGAGCGACACTGAGCGGGTTTCGGAGGTCGTGAGAGACGGTGCTGGCGAACTCCTCCAGCCGATCGCGCTGGGATTCGATCCGTGCGTTCGCACGCTGTTGAAACAGCTCGTAACTCACCCACTCGGTCATCAGCTCGACGAACGTCTCCTCGGTCTCGGAGAAGGGCCGGCCGCGTGGCTCCGAGTCGGCGAAACAGAACGTTCCGTACATCTCGCCGTCGACGACGACCGTCGACCCGACGTAGGACTCGAGTCCGAACCGCTCGTAGGCGGTGTCACCCTCCCAGCCGTCGACCGCCGCGTGCTGGACGGTGAGCGCGTCCTCCTGTCTCACCGTCTTCCGACAGTACGCCTCCGAGAGCGGACAGGACTCGCCGGGCACGAGCAGTTCGTGGTCGCCGCTCGTCTCGACGATTCGCTGTGTTCCGTCGGCGATCTCGGTGAGAAATCCGATCTCCACGCCGAGATACGTACGCCCTACGTCCAGAAGCTCGCGTAGCTTCTGCTCGTAGGAGCGCTCGTGATCCGTGGTGATACGGTACATTCGGCGAAGGGCCTCGTCGTCGGATAGCTGTGCCATCGCGTTCTCCGATAGTCGTCTGCGTGAGCCGCTTCATAAATTCCCCGTGTCGGTCGAGGTCCGCCTCGCCACCGCCGTCCGTTCGAGACCCCGACCGGGCGAGCGCCCGTCCGCTCGGGCGACACCACCCGGCACCGGCGGGCTCGACGGGCAGACGCCCCGGACGGACCGCCCGTGCTGTCGTCTTTGGACAACCTACTTATACCCCTCCACACACGCTACTCAACACGATGAAACTCGCTACGATCGGCGTCGGCAACGCCGGCAGCAAGGTTGTCGACCGGATGGTCGAGTTCGAGTCCGAGACGAACCGGAATCTCTGTCGACACGTCCACGCGGTCAACACGGCTCGAACAGACCTCGCGAAGCCGGAGTACATTCCCGAGGAACAGCGCGTACTGGTCGGTGACACGAACCAGAAGGCGAAGGGCCACGGTGTCGGCGGCGACGTGGAGATCGGCGCCGAGGTGATGTCGTCGGACGTCGACGAGATCCGCCGGGCGTTCGACGATATCGAGATCCACAACGTCGACGCGATCCTCGTCGCCGCGGGGCTCGGTGGCGGTACCGGAAGCGGCGGCGGTCCGGTCGTGATCGACGCCCTCCAGGACATGTACGACGAGCCGGTGTACGCCCTCGGCGTTCTCCCCGGCGAGTACGAGGGCGGACGTCCGGCGCTGAACGGCGCTCGGTCGCTCCAGTCGTTCGTCAACAAGGTGGACAACTTCGTCGCCTTCGACAACGACGCGTGGCGCGCCAGAGAGCAGACGATCGAGGAGGGGTACGAGGAGATGAACCGCGAGCTGGCGTCGCGGATCGTGACGCTGCTGGCGGCGGGCGAGACGGACGAGACGGACGTCGCGGAGAACGCGATGGACTCGAGCGACATCATCCGGACGCTCGCCGCCGAGGGGGTCTCCTCGATTGGCTACGCTGCCACGGCAGTCGACACACAGCCGGAGGGGCTGCTCGACCGCTGGGGCGGCGGCGACGCGGAGGACTCGCTCGACGACGCCAGCCAGGCGACGAAGATCAAGTCGCTCGTGCGCCGGGCGACGAACTCGCGGCTGACGCTCCCCTGCGAGGTGTCGAGCGCCGAGCGGGTGCTGGTCGTGCTGTCCGGTCCCCCCGGTGAGTTCTCTCGAAAGGGGATCGAGAGCGCCCGGCAGTGGCTGGAGACGGAGACCGACACGGTGGAGGTCCTCGTCGGCGACGACCCGCGGGAGAACTCCTCCCGGCTCGCGGCAGCCGTGCTCCTCTCGAACGTCTCGGGCGCACAGCGGATCGAGACGCTGCAGAACCAGGCTGTCGACGCACAGGAACAGATCGCCGAGCAGGAGGCCGCCCGCGAGGCGAAGATCGAGAACCTGATCACCGACGAGAACGACGATATCGACCCGGTCGTCTGAACGGTGTTCGAAACCGCCCGCCAGACGGCTCCGCGGCGAGGAGTGCGATGAGGCTCGCACTGGTCGGTGTCGGCGGTGCCGGGGGCCGGGTCGTCGACACGGTCCGCGCCGTCGAAGCGGCGGAACGCCGGCAGCTGTGCGACGGAAACGTGCTGACGGTCGACATCTCACGCACCAGCGGCGACGAGTACGACCACGTCCCGCGGGAGCAGCAGGTGACGGTCGGCGACACACGCCGGGACGTCACGGACGGCGCCGCCGGCGACCAGGACCTCGCGGTCGACGTCGCCCGCGCCGACGCTCCGGAGATACGCCGCGCGCTCGACTCGGTCACCATGCGCGACCTGAACGGTGTGCTGGTCGTGGCAGGACTGGACGGTGGCACCGGCGGCGGCGCCGGCGCGGTGCTCGTCGAGCGGCTCCAGCAGCTGTACGACGACCCGGTGTACGTCCTCGGCGTCCTCCCCGCAGCCGACGAGGGGGGCCACGCGGCGCTGAACGCCGCCCGGTCGCTCAGGTCGGTCGTGCCGGCTGCCGACAGCACCCTTCTGTTCGACAACGACCGGTGGGTCGACACGGACGTCGACGGGGACGCCGGACGGTACGAGCGGGCGAACCGCGAGCTCGCCGTCCGGACCGTCGGGCTGTTCAGCCGTGGCGGCCCCGGCCCACGGTCGATCGGCGCGAACACGATAGATTCGAGCGACATCGTCCGCACCCTCTCGCCGGGTGGTGTCGCGTCGGTCGGACGCGCGACGACCGAACTCGACGCCGGCGATGGACTCCTGTCGCTGCTCCGCGCCCTGCTTCCCGGCCTCGGCGAGGACGACTCGGACGACCGAACCGACGCCGGCAAGACACAGGACCTCGTGCGCCGGGCGACGACCTCGCGGCTGACGCTCCCCTGCGAGGTGTCGAGCGCCGAGCGGGTGCTGGTCGTGCTGTCCGGTCCCCCGGACGAGCTCTCTCGACGGGGCTTCGAGAGCGCCCGGCAGTGGCTGGAGGCGGAGGCCGACACGGTGGAGGTCCTCGCCGGCGACGACCCGCGACCCGGCTCGTCGACTATCGCGGCGACCGTGCTGCTCTCGAACGTCGCCGAAGTCTCCCGGGTCGACGCGATGCAGCGCCAGGCCGCCGAACACGAGCGTGCCGGCGAGCCACTGCGGGCCGCCGACGACCCGGACTGAGGCGCTCTCGCCGCCTGCCGCCGTCGTCAGTCGTCTCTGCGGGGACGAACCGCGTCCGCGACCGTGACGAGCAGTCCCAGCCCCCACCCGACCGGGACGGCGAGCGCGGCCCACATGCCGACGAACGCGAGTCCGGACAGGTCGAACTGCCGTCTGATGACCGCGCTGAGGTCGCCGACTATCAGGACGTTGTCGAGCAGCCACGCGGCCAGCGACGTACTCCGCGGGAGCACGACCTCGCCCAGTGTCGGCGACACGAGCGCGGCTGTCACGGGCGGGAGGAAGACTGCCGCGACGGCGAACGGGTACGCCGCGAGAAACGTCAGGCGTCGCCCGCCGGTGCGAGCCGTTCCCCACGCGAGCCCGGTCGACACCGTCGCAGCCGCGCTCGCCGCGAGCACGGCTTTGAATCCGGCTGTCGGGAGGCTCTCCCACGCGAGGGCAGTCAGCGCGCTCCACGCGACGACCACGACGGCGACGACCGTGAGGAGCCCCAGCCCGGTCGCGACGCGGCCGAGCTGCCGGGTCGTGTACCTGACCCAGAACCCGACGACCGCGAACGGGTACGCGACGCCGATCAGCACGGACCCGATCGCGCTCCACGCCCAGAACGCGAGTCGGTCTCGCCCCGTCTCCGGACGCCACCGCGCCCGGGCAGGGTGACTGGTGGGCTCGACGGAGAACAGGAGCCCGCGCCAGACCGTCAGCAGCCGGAGGAGGTCGGTCCTGACCGCGCCGGCGAGCTCTGAGCCTGTCCGCATCGGTCGACTCTACGAGATAGACGGATTAACAGTTTTGCTGATCCGGACCCGCGACCCCGGTGATCCTCCGCCGACCGTGACGCGACCGGCGAGCGACGACGGGGCTCCCGACGGCCGACGGGGTCGATCCTCGATCTACCGGTGGCCACCCTGCGCGTAGCGACTCGTGTCACACACGATCTCGGGGCCGAACCACGTCGGAACGGTGTCGGGCGAGGCGATATGTCGACCCGTGGTCGAGACGCGTCTGCGCGCGCCGGCTGACGCTATCGGGCACGCTCTGCCTGTGACGCGGCAGACGCCGCTCGCGCGGAGACGGCGGTCGGCAGAGGGAGTCACCCTCCTCGCGCGCCTCACCGGCGGCTCACGACCCCGCCGGCGCACTGGTCATGGCAGGCAGACGTCACCACTACGCTTGCAGTGTTCACCGTCACGAATTGACGTGTGGGCAGAACGTATAAATTTAATCGATCGAGCTGCTTTGTTCGTGGCACAGAGAGACACGTGTGTTCACGTCGTGTGGCCAGTCGCGGGGCTCTGTCACTCCTGTCGCGGTCGGAGTTCGCGACGGTCAGTCGCCCTGTCGGAGCGCCGCCGGTCTGCGTGTTCGCACGGACTGCCTCTCGCCGAGCCGCCGACACCGGTCAGTCGTCCGACTGTGCCGTCTCGAGGAACACGGAGAGCCGCGACATCTGTGTCACCGTGGCGTCGATGCGCTCTCGTGTCGCTTCGGCGTCGTCGATGCTGTACTCCTTCGTCTGGACGCACTCGCGACAGGCGAGGAGTCCCTCCTCCTCGAGTGAGTGCAGGTGCGGGTAGACGGTGCCCGGACTGAACTGGACGCCGAACCGTCGTGCGAACGTCCGGATGATCTCCATCCCGTTCGCCTCGCCGCGACGGAGTAGAATCGCGAGGATGAGTTCGTCGAGATACTCGCTGGCGAACGTCCGGTCGACGCCCGCGGCGACGGACTCCTGCGCGCGTCCGGCTGTCGTGGCGTCGCGCTGCGACGGTGTCTGTCCGGGTCCTCGCGCCGTGGGTTCGTCGGGGAGTGTCTCCTCGTCTTCAGTCATGTGTGTGGATGTGACCGTGCCAGCCGGCTGTCGTCCGGACCGTCGGGGCGCGTGCGCCACGCGCCGGGACTGCCGACCGTCGTCGGGCCGGGTGACCCCGGCGTGTGGCCGAGCCGGCACCGGACCCCTACCCCCGGGCCGTGAGGAGTCGACGAGAGCCGGGGTCTCGGGCAACGGCTGTGTTCCGGCATCGAACGTCACGACGTGTGACACCGGGTTAACTGTCGGAGCAGAATGCTCGGGGCGACGACGTCCGACGGGGGGTGACTACTCACCCCCGGGGTCGAAGACGGCGTCGAAGAGCTTCCGCTCGGCGGTTCTGACGTGGCGGTAGAACGTCTGTGGCGAGATCCCGAGTTCGTCGGCGACGTCCTCTGCCGCGCACTCGCGCGGCGACTCGAAGAATCCCTCGGCGTGGGCGGTGCGGACCACCTCCCGCTGGCGCGGCGTCAACCCGGCGTCGGAGCGTCGGTCGGGGTCGGCGACAGCGTCTCGCTCGCGCTTCGCGACGAGCGTCGGGTCGCCGTACCGGGCCGTCAGGCTCTCGAACAGTGCCCGGACGTCGACGGTGTCGGGCACCGCGAGGGTGAACGTCGCCGACTCCGCGTCGACGGCCGACGCGAGAACACGGACGCCACGGTCTGCGAGGTAGTCGGTGAGCGGCCTGGTCGCGAACCGGAGTTCGACGACGTCGCGTTCGTCGGCGTCGGTCGCGACGGTCGCGTCCGAGACGACCGGCGTCTCCGCGGCGGCGTCGACGACCGTGGCGG
This sequence comes from uncultured Haloferacaceae archaeon, assembly GCA_964512675.1. Taxonomy (GTDB): domain Archaea; phylum Halobacteriota; class Halobacteria; order Halobacteriales; family Haloferacaceae; genus A07HB70. The sequence continues at coordinate 18,247 of CAZEJR010000024.1, forward strand.
CGTCGCCGTCGGTGACGCGGACGCGCTCCAGTAGCTCGCCGTCGGACCGTGGAGCAGCCGTCTCGAGGGCGAGCGTACAGTCCAGCCGCGCGGCGACGTCGAACACCGGGAGCCGCTCGTCGGTGAACCGGACGGTGACCTCGGTCGTCGTCTCCGAGAGCACCGCGTGTTGCTGCTCGATCGCGTTCATCGCGGTCGCGACCGTACGGCCGAGGTCGCCCAGCGCCTGCCGTGTCGGGCCGTCGAAGAACTCCGTCTGCTCCGCGTAGACGGTGAGTGTGCCGTAGGAGATCTGCTTGTGCGTGAGCGGGAGACTGACGACAGACTGGAGCCCGTCGGCGAGCGCGCGCCGACGCCACGGCTCGGCCTGGACGCCCTCTGCGGTGTTCGACACGTAGACCGGCTCCTCCGTGTCGACGGCCTGCGCCGCCGGGTCGGCGTCGTCGACCGCGATCGGGTCGTCGGGCCGGACCTCTGTTCGGGTGCTCCCCCCGGACTCGCGCGGAACGAGCCGGCGCTCCTCGCGGTCGTAGCCGCTCATCCGGACGAACGCGACGCCGTCGGTCGTGGCCAGATGCCGGCACACCGCTCGCTCGACGTCCGCCCGCGTGTCTGCCTGTGCGATCGTCTTCCCGATCTCGCGGACGGTCGCGTTCAGTTCGCGGCGGTGCTCGAGCCGCTCGTTCTGTGCCCGCAGCTCTGCCGTCCGCTCGCGAAGCTCCGACCCCCGGTCGACGCGGTCGAACGCCGTCTCGGCGGTCGCCACGAGCGTCTCGACGAGCTCTCTGTCGGTGTCGCTCAGCCCCGGCTCGGTGTCGCCGACGACACAGACGCCGTGGTCGCCGAGCGGCACGACGACCCCGTCCGCGAGCGGCAGGTCGTCGAGCGGCGGGGCCGCCGTGTCGCCCCGGACGGACCGTGGCTCGCCGTCGAGAAACGTGGCCCCGACCACGCCGTCCTGTCGGGGGGCGAGCGGCTCAAGCGCCGACGCGTCGACGGTGTCGTCGCTCACGACCGCGGGCACCAACGCTCCGTCGTCGAACAGGTAGGCGGCGACCACCGACATCGAGAGCACGTCCGTCGCGGCGTCGACGAGCGTCGCGGCTGCGTCCGCCCGCGACTCGGCGGCGAGAAACGCCCGCGACGAGTCGTGCAGCGCCGCCAGCGTCTGTTCGTTCCGCTCGCGGTCGGTGACGTCGCGGAGCACGAACAGGTGACGCCCCGGGACGACGTTCGACGTCGCCGCGAGCTCAACGATACGCCGGGTTCCCGCCGCGGTTCGCAGGGGCACCGTCGTTCGTGTCTGCCCGTTCCCCTGGACGACACGGTCTAGCCACTCGACGCCGTGGCCGTCCAGCACGAACTCGGCCAGCGACCGCTCGAGGAGCCGCTCGCAGGACAGGTCGAACAGGGCGCAGGCCGCCGGGTTCGCCTCGACACACCTGCCGTCTTCGTCGGCGATCACCATCGCGTCGAACGCGTCCTCGAACAGCGACCGGAACCGTCGCTCGCTCTCGCGTCGCTCGCGCTGGCGCTCCTTGCGCTCGGAGACGTCACGGAGGTGGACGACCACGCCACGAACGTCCGGGTCGTCGAGCAGGCTGCGGCCCCGTGCCTCGACCCAGCGCCACGAGCCGTCGCGGTGACGGATCCGAAACTCCGCGGCGACCGACTCGCGGCTGTCGTCTGTCACCGCCGTGAACCGGTCCAGTACTCCGTCCCTGTCTGCCGGATGGACGTGGTCGAACACGGTGTCGCCGACGAGCGCCTCCGGCTGGTGGCCGAACTGTCGCTCCGCAGCCGGGCTCAGGTACTCGACCCGCCAGCGCTCGTCCAGCACCGCGACGACGTCGGTCGACTCCTCTGTCAGCCGCGCGTACTGCCGCCGTGTCGCCGCCGCCGCCCGCTCGGCGCGCGACCGACCGACGACGCTCGAGACGCGGTGTGCAAGCCTCGTGTACTGGTCGGTGCCGCCGCCCTTCCGGAAGTAGTCGGTCACGCCAGCCGAGATAGCCTCGACCGCGGTCGCCTCGTCGCCCTCTGCCGTGAGCATCAGAAACGGGAGCGTGGGGTGTGTCTCGCGCACCCGTTCGAGCAGCGCCAGTCCGTCGAGTCCGGGCATCTTGTAGTCGGAGACGACACAGTCGAACGAGCCGCCCTCGAGCCGCGTCATCACCCGTCGAGGGTCGGTCTCGGTGGCGGCCACGTCGACGGCGTCGCTCGTCTCGAGCTGCTCGGCGACCATCTCGGCGTACGCCGGGTCGTCGTCGACGAGCAGGACGCAGACCGGGCCGTCGTCCGGACGCGGCGCCGCAGACGGCGTCAGCGCGCTCCGGGACCGTGCCCCTGTCGTGCGCTCACGGCGCTCTCCGGACGACACACCTGTGTCGGCACGCAGCCGGGCTGGCCGGTAGCAGTCGTTTCGCTCGACGGTCGCGTCGTCGACGAACAGCGGGTGAGCACCGGCGACGGCGTCGACCGTCTCGCTCGGGAACCGGTCGCGGTTGTACTGACAGAGCACGGTGTAGTCCGCCCCGGCGCAGTGTGCGTTGCGGTCGTGCTCGCACGACACGAGCGAGTCGCGGTCGGCCCCCGCGCCGAGGACCCACGTCATCTCCGTTGCCACCCGCAGTCCGTCGAACCCGTCCGCCCGCGCGCAGGCGAGGGCGTCGTCCCAGGACTCGACGGCTGTCGACCGGTCGAACGAGCCGCTCCCGCGGTACGTCTCCTCGGCAGCGCAGATCGAGAGCGCACCGGCGTCGCGCGCCGCCTCGACGTCGATACCGGTCTGAGCGAGGGCGGCTCGCACCGCGCGGGCACTGTTGTCGTCGGCCACGTACAGACACCGCTCGTCCCGTGCCATCCCGCCGTGGACGTACGCAGCGACCGTCGCGAGCTGCTCCGCCGGGTCGTCGTAGAGGAGCGCGAGGTGGTCGTTCGACACGGCGTGTCCGGTCGCCGCGTCGGTCCACTCGCGGGCTGCCGCCCGCCGCACGGCGCCGGCGTCGAAGCGAAGCTGGCCGGTCACGTCCGGGTCCGCTCCCGACTCGTGAGGCGGTGACGACCGTCCGGCACGACAGCCGGCGGCGTCGGCGACGTCCGGAGGCGGTGTCGGGGACCGGGTGTGTCTGTGCCGCACTCGTCGGACGTGGTGCATCCGGACGACACGCGACGGGCGAGTCGGTTCACGAACCGACCGTACTCACCGAGATCCTAAAAGTAGCCACGGGAGTTACCAGTACTGAACACACCGGGCAGGCTCAGACAGCACCGCCGACGGCAGCCACGGTGCCGTCGCGGGCCGGGCAACGCGTGTCATGCGGACGAGACGGGCCGGTGGTCAGAGCGCCTCGCCTCGGAGCTCGCTGCGCTTGAACCGCTGCTGGAGCGCGTACTCTTCGACCTCGCCGGTCGCCGAGAGGATGAGCTCGTACCGTCCGATGATATCCTGCGTGTCCGGCACGGCGCTCCGCTCGACGACCTCGAAGACGGCGCGCCACCCGCCGTCGTCGGTCCGCTCGACGGAGGTGATGCCGTCGAACGGCCCCTCGAGCAGACGCTCTGCCACGTCGGCGACCCGCTCGCGCACCTCGAGGATACCGACCGCCTCCCCGTCGGGAGCGTCGCCGGACGTACACGCGCCGTCCGCCGTCGACTCGTCTGTCACGACTGCTCACCCCGGACAGCCGCGACGGCCTCGGAGATACGATCGCGGACGGTCACGAGCTCCGACCGGCCGGACACCTTCGAGGAGACGACGTCGGTCATCACCTCGGCGAACAGCGTGTCGTCCCGCGCCTGCTCGGGGGCGGTCATCATCCCCTCGGCGGCGATGATGGCGCCACGCGTCCCGAGGTTCCAGTCGAACTCCTCGCGAACCGTCCGGAGCACCTCGACACAGTCCTCCGCGAGCGTGACGGGGGCCTCCGGGACGTGCGAGCGGACGATCTCGACCTCCGTCTCGGCGCTGTAGTAGTCCATGTAGACACCGACGAGGCGGTCGAGCAGCGCGTCCTGTGGCTCGTGGACGCCCGCGTACTCGACGTCGTTCGAGGTGAGGATGGCACGGAACTCCGGGTGGACGTCGACGATCCGGTCGTCGCCGCGCTGTCCCGGAAGCTCGAGGATCCCCTCCTCGAACACGGAGAGAAGCGCGTTGTTCGCCGCGGGCTTGGTCCGCGAGAACTCGTTGTAGACGAGGGTGGCGCCCTCTCGAACCGCGACGGTGAGTGGGTTGTCGACCCAGCGGTCTCGGACGATGTCGGTGCTCTTCGTGACGTTGTGGACGTACTTGTCGCGGATCGACACGCGCTCCTGTTCGTCGTAGTCGCCGACGAGATCACTCGTGTCGAGGTCGGCGTCGCCGTTGATCCAGACGACCGGGCGATCGCGTTCGGACGCGACGCGCACCGCGAGCGCCGTCTTCCCGCAGCCCGTCGGCCCGACGAGGTGGACCGGTCGGTCGGCAGCGACCCAGCGCTCGACGCGGCGCGTGACGGCCTCCGTCTCGGGGCTCTCTACGAAGCCGTCGAGGACGGACCCGACGTCGCGGATGCCCGCCGAAGCGTCCGACGCGCCGCCAGCCGTCTGTCTGTCCCGTGACGACGTCGTCCGGCTGCTCCCGCGCCGCTTCTCGGTCCGACTGTCGCGGATCTGTGACCCCCGGACTTTCCGTTCGTGGCCGTCGCGCCGCGCCATCACTCCTCACCCGGGTAGATGGTCGCGTCGGGGCCGTACTCGTCTCTGTACTCCTCCATCGACATGTCGTGTGTCTGGAGGTGTGACTCGGTGATCGCCTGGTAGTACTCCCCACAGACCCGACACTCGACCATATCGTCGGGCGGGTCACCGTCTCGGGGCGCGTCGTCGTCCGCCGGGGTCGGGTCCGGGTCGGCAGCCACGTCGTCGACGGTCGGCGTGCTGTCGGTGTCGTCGACGGTCGAGGTCCCGTACCCGTAGAACTCGACGACGGCCTCGGACCGGTCGTCCCGTGCCTGCTCGTACTCCGTGCGGAGCGCCTCCATACCGTCGAGCACCGTCTCGACCTCGCGGCGTCGCGCCTCGACGTCGTCGCCGAACGCGCCGGCGAACGCCTCGAACTCCTCGGCAGCCGTCTCGAGGGCGTCGCGGGTCGCCGCCACCTCCTCGTGGAACGCCACGGCCCGCTGGCGCTTCGCGTCGACGTCGTGGTCGAAACGCTCGGCGTACGCGTCGAACGCCGCGAGGGCGGTGTCGAAGGCGTCGCGGGTCGCCGCCACCTCCTCGTGGAACGCGGCCACTGCGTCGTGCCTGGCGGCGACGTCCGTCTCGAAGGCGGCGGCGTACTCCTCGAAGGCGGCTACTGCCCGCTCGAACGCCGAGCGTGTCTCCGCGACGTCGTCGTTGAACGCCTCCACGAGCCGCTGTTTCTCCCGGACGTCACGCCGGAACTCGTCGATGTACTGGTCGAACCCGTCCTGTGCGCGCGCGAACTCCTCACGCGTCTCTGCGAACGCATCGTGTTTGTCTTTGACTGTCATGTGGTGTCACCGTGTAAAAAACGAGCGCGCGGCGGAGACGCCGGCGCGCTTACGCCGTCGGCGCCTCTGCGGTCGTCGCTGCGGTCAGTTCTGCCTGCTCGATCTTCGCGATCTCCTCTGCGTAGTGGAGGAACGTGTCGACCGAGGAGGCGACGACGCGTGCCTCGACGGTCAGAATCTCGATGCCGACGAGCGACAGCCGAGCGAACACGTCGACGACGATACCTTTGTCGAGCACGCGGTCCAGCACTTCTGCCAGACTGGAAGAGTCGGGTTGTGCCATTGGTTTTCTCGGGCGAGTGCCCACGTCGATGAGTGGCCGGGTGTCTGAAATAGATATGTCTGATTTCGTAGGTTATTACGAGCCCCGTAACGGTCGCGATTACGCGTGACGTAACGGGCGGCCACACGCGAGCCGTAACCGGAGGTACTGTTTTGCCGGCTGGACCGGACTGTCACGACGCAGTGGCCCACAGATTAGACACCGGAGACGTCGACGTCGGTCCGCGGGGGGTGACAGAGTTTCCGCCCGAGCTGCTGCGGTTTTTCACGCAGGAGCGGGGTCGTGTCCTCCTCGTGCGTGGCGACCCCGGCGCCGGCAAGACGCTGTTCGCCGTTCAGGCGCTCGACGTCCTCCGCCGCTACGGCGGCGACGTGCTCTACGTGACCACGCGCGTGGACACGGACACGGTGTATCAAAACTACCTCCGGGGGACGACCGACCTCTCCCGGTCGAACGTGCTCGACGTCTCGCAGGACCCGTTCGACGTCGACGTCGCCCTCGCCGACGAGTTCGGGGCTAACCGGTTCGACCCGGAGGCGTTCCTCGAGTGGCTCCGGGCCGTCGGCGACGTCTCGCAGCCGCTCACCGTCGCGTTCGACAGCTGGGAGCTGGTCGAACGACACCTGCGCTCGCAGACACGAGGGACAGACGCGCTCGACCCCGGCGAGCTCGTGACCCGTACGGCCACGCTCGCCCGTCGTAACGACGTGCGGATCATCCTCATCACGGAGGAGGCCGAACAGACGAACCTCGACTACGTCGTGGACGGCGTCGTCGAGCTCCGGGCCAGCCACGGCAGCGGCGGTCGACCGGAGCGCGAGCTCCTGTTCGAGAAGCTCCGGGGTGTGCGGATCGCCAACCGCACCCGTCCGTTCACCCTCTCCGGCGAACGGTTCCGGGTGTTCACCGCCGTCGGGCTCTCGGGCTCCGACAGCGACGTGAGCGGCTCCGGGCGACAGCCGATCGACAACTCGAAGACGACGTTCTCGACGGGTATCGGTGGGCTCGACACGATGCTCGACGGCGGGTACGACCGTGGGAGCGTCGTCCACTTCGAGCTGGGCCCCGACCTCTCCCGGGACGCCTGGAGCCTCCCCTGTCTCGCCACAGCGCGAAACTTCCTCGCTCACGAACTGGGGGTCGCTGTCGTCCCGCTCCCGGAGAGCAGCCCCGGGCTGACACGACGGTATCTCAAGCCGGTCCTCTCGGACGCCGCGTTCGAGGCCCGCTGCGACGTCTTCGAGACGTACGGGCACGCCGACGTGTCCGCGTCCGACCCGACCGACGACGTGGACGGGCGCGACGCCCCCGTCGACGGCGCGAGCGGTATCGACTACGAGGACTACCTCGACCGGCTCGCCGTCCTCCGCGAGGAGAGCAGCGGACCGCTGTTGCACGTCATCAGCACGGACGCGGCGGGCGACGCGCTGCGCGACGCCGTGAGTGACCACGCGCGGTACGTCGCGCTCCACAACGACCTCTCCGTGTTCGTGACCAAGCCGGGCAGCGGAGAGCGGACGCGAATCGACCGGATCGCGGACGTCCACCTGCGGCTCGAGCGCCGCGGTGACATCGCGTTCCTGTACGGCAAGAACCCCGTGACGCCGTTTCTCGGCTTCGACACGACCGCGACCGACGGGACACTCGACGTCGGACTCCAGGAGATGGTGTGATCGATGCCGCCGACAGCCCGGACGACCGACACAGCGAGCGGTGCCACACTCACCGACCCAGACCAATGAGCGACGACAGCTCGAACCTGTACGTGTACGGCATCACAGAACAGACAGCAATCCAGACGGAGGTCGAGGGCGTCTACGGCGCCTCGTCGCTCCGGAGCGTCGACTACAAGTCACTCTCGGCGCTCACCTGTCCGATCGACACCACGGAGCCGGAGCGGACAGACGAGGCCGTCGCGGCCCACGACGACGTGCTCCGGACGGTCGTCGAGCGCGACGACGTCCAGACCGTCGTTCCGATGGGTTTCGGGATGGCGTTCAAGAACGCCCGCACGCTGAAAGGAGTGATGCGGGGCGCGCGGCGCGCGTTCCGGAAGGCGCTAAACGACGTCGAGGGCTGTGTCGAACTCGGTCTCAAGGTGGTCGACCCCGCGGACGGGTCGGCAGACCCCGACGCGCTCAGAGCGACCCTCGACGCGGAGCTCGACCCACTCAGCGTCGGACAGACTGACGACGACCTGTTCAGCGACCGGCTGGTCGCCAACCGGTCGTACCTCGTCGAGCAGGCCGACCGCGGGGCGTTCGACGACGCCGTCGAGACGGTCGAGGCGGCACACGAGGAGATGCTGATCAAGTACACCGGCCCGTGGGCGCCGTACAACTTCGTCGACATCCACGTCGGCGCGGAGGCGAGCGGCCGATGATCCTCGTCGACGACCTCCTGATCAAGCCGTTCGTCTCGCTGCTGGACGTGCTCCACGCGATGGTGCTCGAGGAGCTTCACGACATCGAGGCGATCCGCGACGATATAAAGGAGAACCAGCTCTTGTACGAGCTCGGCGAGCGGTCAGAGGCGGAGTACGAGCGGCGGAAGGCGAAGCTGGAGACCAGCCTCCAGGTGGCAGAACAGGTCCACGAGAAGCTCATCGACGGCAACATCGAGGTACACTAATCATGACAGACGACACGAACGGCGAGGGGCCGGACGACGACCGGATCGACGGGTCGATCCCGCTCGGGAGCGTCTTCGGGACGCTCTCCGAACTGCTCGGCCGGCTCGAAGAGATGGAGTTGGACGCCGGCGAGCAGCGGTCCGGCAGCGTCCGGCGCGGCGACGCGACGTTCGAGTACAACGTCAACGTCGGCAGTATCGATCCCGCCGGCGAGAGCAGACGAACCCGCCGGCGTCCGAACTGGGACATCAGAGGAGAGTCCGAAGACCGCGAGTACCGTGTCCGGATCGACGACGCGGAGAACGAACTCGTCGTGGTCGCCGACCTCCCCTCGGTCTCGGCGGCGGACCTCGACGTCGCCACGACCGACGACGCGCTGGAGATCCGGGTCGACGGCGAGGTTGTCGAGTCCGTTCCGCTGGACTGGGACGGCGCGACGGTCGCCGACGTGACGTTCGAAAACCAGGTTCTCGAAGTCCACGTCGAACCGTCTGGCGGCACCGAGGAGGGAGTAAACAGATGAGCGATACCGACAAGCGACGAGAACAGACGCGGCAGCGGAGCCAGGTAGTCGGGAAGGCGCTCCGCAACCGTGACGAGACGCGGCGCAAACTCCTCGTCCAGGGCCGGGCGCTCGCCCGACGGCGCGCCGCGAACGTCGACGACCGGGACCGCGCGGACAGTGCGTCGGAATCGACGAACGTGAGTGCCCACTCGACGGTGCCGTCGACGGACTCTAACGCGGCTGCTGCGGCGCGGCACTCGCACTCGACCGTACCGACACGACCGAAGGGGTCGACCGTCCCCGCGGCAGACCGTCTCTACGGGCTCTGTCTGTACGAGCGGCTTCGGCCGGACGGGAACACAGCCGAGCGCGACGGCGGTGACGACCGATGAGCGACCCGAAGCCGACCCGCACTCAGGGCGATCTCGCGCAGATGCTAGAGACGCTGTTGGACAAGGGCGTGGTGATAAACGCCGACATCGCCATCACCATCGGGGACACGGAGCTGTTGAGCGTGAAGCTCCGCGCGGCAGTCGCGTCGTTCGAGACCGCAGCCGAGTACGGACTCGAGTTCCCACTCGGGACCGACCTCGAGGCGGTCGCCGAGGCGAGCGAGCGGGCGTCGACGGGAGCGCAGGGGTGACCGGCGGTGGAGCTCACGATCGACGAGGAGAACGACGTCCAGCGCGGGCTGACGTCGCTCGTCGTGACGGTCGTCGAACTGCTCGTCGAGGCGCTCGAGCGCGAGGCGGTTCGACGGATGGAGAGCGGCGAGCTCTCCGAGACGGAGATCGAGCGGCTCGGCGCGCAGCTGTCGCGGCTCGAGGACGAGCTCGCGGGACTGAAGCGCGAGCAGGATATCGAGGGCGCGGTCGACGACTTCAGCGGACAGCTCGATACGCTCGTCGACGACGCGCTCAGAGACGTCGCGGACGGAGGGCGGGCCGATGAGTAAGTCCGTGGCGGCGGACGGGCCGGCTGTCGGTCGGTACCTCTACTGTCTCGTCAGCCTCGACGGGGCGTGCGAGACCGGGGACGACGGCTCCCCGAGGCTCGACACGACGGGTATCGAGGGCGCGCCGGTCCGGGTCGTCGAGTCGGCAGCCGCGCCCGTCGGTGCCGTCGTCCACCCGCGACGCGAGCCGTTCGACTCGACCGACCTCACCGAGCTCCGGGACTGGCTCCTCGCCCACCAGCGGGTCGTCGACGCGGCTGGCGACCGCTTCGGGACGCCGCTCCCCGTCCGGTTCGACACGGTGCTCGAGGGCGACGACGACGCCGTCGCCGCGTGGCTCGGCCGGAACGCCGACCAGATCGCGGCGGCCTTCGACGACGTGGCCGGCTGCTGGGAGTACCGTGTGACGCTGTCGTGGGACTCGACGGCGTTCGAGTCCGAGCAGCGGACGACAGACGCGACGCTGTCGGAGATCGACAGCCGACTCGACCAGTGCGGGGAGGGCAAGCAGTTCCTGCTCGAGAAACAGTACGAACAGCGGGTGCGCGAACTGGTCAGGGAGCGGCGGGCGGCGCTGAAGTCGGGGCTCGTCGACCGGCTCGCCGAGGAGAGCCGCGAGGTCACCGAACGGCCGGTTCGGTCCGACGCGGCTGCCTCCCTCGACGTCGAACTGGACGACGACGCCGTCGCACAGGTTGCGCTTCTCGCGCCTCCGGACGAAGAGTCGGCGATCGGGTCGGCGCTGGACGAGGTGGCGGCGACCCCCGGCGTCGACGTCCGGTTTACCGGCCCTTGGCCGCCCTACACCTTCACGACGCAGATCACCGACGATGCGTGACCGACAGTCGACGCCGCGCGCGGACGGCCGACCGGGGGCCTGACCGTGCAGCCTACGAGAGCCGACGACCACGCGATCGTCGAACTGCTCGACGTCCTGCTCGAGCGCGGCGTCGTCGTCCAGGCAGATATCGTCGTGACGGTCGCCGACGTCCCGCTGATAGGGATCAGTCTCCGGGCCGCGATCGCGGGGATCGCGAGGATGACGGAGTACAACGAGTACGCTCGGGACCGGTCGACCCCCGAGTGAGGCCCGTCCCGGCGTGCTGTCGCTGCTGCGTGAGCGTCTCCCCGCTCGTCGAGAGACCGGCGACACCGTGTTCCGGCACCAGCCGAGTCCAGAACCACCTCTACAGCCGGTGCGTGTGAACTCCGCCCTCGACCCCCGACGTGGCCGACGGGTTCGGCAGACTCCACGGGCGAACGTGGTCGCGCAGCCGCTCTCGCCCGTGCGACGGCACGCTCAAGTGGGCTCGGGTGTAGTCGACCGTACAGACAGATGTACGAGCACGACGTTGTCGTCGTCGGCGCGGGCGGCGCAGGACTGCGGGCCGCTATCGCGGCTCAGGAGCAGGGCGCGGACGTCGCGCTGGTGACGAAGCTCCATCCGGTCCGAAGCCACACCGGCGCGGCCGAGGGCGGCATCAACGCGGCGCTCCGCGAGGGCGACTCGTGGCAGGACCACGCCTACGACACGATGAAGGGGTCCGACTACCTCGGGGACGCCCCCGCGGTGGAGACCCTCTGTCAGGACAGTCCGGAAGAGGTCATCCAGCTCGAGCACTGGGGGATGGCGTTCTCTCGCGACGACGACGGCCGGGTGTCCCAGCGGCCGTTCGGCGGCCTCTCGTTCCCCCGGACGACGTACGCAGGCGCCGAGACGGGCCACCACCTGCTGCACACGCTGTACGAGCAGGTAGTCAAGCGCGGCATCGAGGTGTACGACGAGTGGTACGTCTCGGACCTCGCCGTCACGGCGGAGGACGACCCGGAGAGCCGGAGCTGTCACGGCGCTGTCGCCTACGACATCAAGTCGGGCGAACTGGCCGGCTTCGTGGCCCGCGAGGGCGTCGTGCTCGCAACCGGCGGCCTCGGTCAGGTGTACGACCACACCACGAACGCCGTCGCCAACACCGGCGACGGGGTGGCGATGGCCTACCGCGCCGGCGTCCCGGTCGAAGACATGGAGATGATCCAGTTCCACCCGACGACGCTCCCGTCGACGGGTGTGCTGATCTCGGAGGGGGTTCGCGGCGAGGGGGGTATCCTCTACAACGGCGAGGGCGAGCGGTTCATGTTCGAGGGCGGCTACGCGAACAACGCCGGCGAGCTCGCCTCGCGCGACGTCGTCTCCCGCGCCGAGCTGACGG
>CAZEJR010000025.1:0-17106 GCA_964512675.1 uncultured Haloferacaceae archaeon
GCCAGTACGAGCTGAACCTGATGGAGCTGTACGAGCGCGAGGAGCACATCATCTCGCTGCGCGAGGACGGTCGGTACGTGATCGAGGTCCCCGAGTCGTGGCGCGACGGCGAGTAGCCGGTCCGACCCCGGACGGTCGTGTCGTCGCGCGTGCCAGAAGAGACACTCTTCGGGTCCGAACGGCCCACGGACCGCGCGGAGACCGCGACCTGCCTCCGGCGGGTGGCCGACAGCCCGTCTGCGGTGGCCCGGTCGGCCGCTTCGCCGGTGGTCAGTCCCCGACCGTCGACCCGACGGCCCGACCGGAGTTCGAGGCGGAGGTCGAACCAGAGGGACCGACGCTCCGGGGAGCCCAGCGTCTGGGGATCGAGTGGCCGGAGGACGGCGACGACGGTCGACCGACTGCAGGTGTCGGTCACCGGTCACGGCCCGCTGTCGCCTCCGTACTTCTGGACGATTTAAGCCCGGGGACTCCCGAGCCGAGGTCATGAGTACCGCGACGAAGGTCGTGATAGGGACGGTCGGCGTCTCGGCGGCGGCGGTCGCCGGGCTCATAGTCCTGACGCTCTTAGCCTGACTCGTGTTCGAGGAGCGTACCCTCTCCGACGACCTCCGGACGATCCGCGAGCGCCACGCGCCCGGGGCGCTCGTGCTCGACGCCGAACGCGACTTCGAGACTCTCCCGCCAGCCGTCGCGGAGGACCTCGGCCTCCTCGTCGACGGCCTCGACCCGGTCACGTACCCCGTCGAGTGGCTCCCGGACGACGTCCCGGACGCGCTCTCGCGGCTCGCCGGGGGCGCACTCACCGTCGGGGCGCCGGGCGACGGGACGGTCGTCGCGACGCGGCAGACCGACCCGCCGGTCGTCCTGGTGAAAGGTCGCGCCGCGGGGACGCCGGAGGACTTCCTCGACCACCTCGTCGCGGACGCCGTACTCCGTCTCGGTGTCGACGCCCCGGAACACGCGCTCGGCTTCTTCGCCGAGGACTACCGCGCGCTCGACGCGGCAGTCCGCGAGACGGGCGACGGCTCGCCCGCCGACAGCTACCAGGTGGCGGTCGCGCTGTTCGACGCGTGGCTCGGCCTCCACACCCGTCCGGTCGCCGCCGACTGGGCCGACGAGTTCCCGCGCCTCCACGCCGCGTGGGTCGACGCCGGCGAGCGACTGACCGACCGTCTCGCGGACCTGCCGGGGCTCGTCGCCCGCGGCGAGATGACGTTCCCGGCGGCGACGGAGTACGCCTGTGGTGCGGTCCGGCACGGCCTCGACCTCCCGGCGCCGTTCTCGGCGCTCGACACCGCGGCGTACCACGACCACGGCGCCGGGTTCGCCGTCGAGTGGGCCGAGCGGACGTACGCGTCGCTCTGACCCCTCCGTTTCCGCTCGAACTCCCGCGAGACCCGCCACGTGGGCCGTTCAGTTCGACTCGTACCGCACCGTGCCGTCCGTGTCGAGGTCGACGACACCGTCGAACAGCCGTCGGAACCGGTCGATCGTCGCCGTGTCGTGGACCTCCTTCGAGAGGTGGAACAGGCCGACCGCGTCGTGGTCGTCGAGAAGCGCGAGCATCCGCTCGGCGGCGTCGTGGGTCCGGCTTACGTCTGCGTAGTACGCCATCTCGGTCAGTGAGTCGACGCTCAGGCGGCGCTTGTCCCCGGTCCGCTGGAGGAAGGCGCCGACCTTCTCGACGATGGCGTCGAGGTCGTCTGGCGCTGCGACGTAGTGGAGGTGGTCGGAGCCGCGGCGGGTGTAGCCCCGCTCGACGGAGATGGTGTCGAGCACCTCGGCGCGGGACTCGTCGACGGCGTAGTGTTCGAGCTTCTGCTCTACCTCGCGGGCGGTGGTGCGCGTGGAGACGACGAGAAAGCGGTCGGTGTCGGTCTTGAAGAAGTCGGTGTCGATCCGGTCGGTCTCGCCGATGCTCGGGTGGAGGAGCAGGATGCCGGTCCCGCCGGGCACCGCCTCCGGTGCGTCTGCGACCGCGAGCGCGTACTCCATGTCCGTTCGACCCTCGCCCCGAACATAAACGTTCAGAACAGACTGTCCGCGGTCGCGGCGCCGATGACGCTGAAGACGGCGCCGACGCTTACCGCCCGGAGGGTGACAGACAGCCGCTCGACGCGGGTGCCGTCGGCGACGAACGTTCCCGGTGCGCCGAGCGCGAGCGCGAGTCCGGCCACCGAGACGTAGGCGACCCCGACGAGCGAGAGATACCGGACCGGGACGCCGCCGAACTCGGGCTCGCGGTCCGGGTCGCGGTCGTCGGCCTTGTACAGCGCGCCGTAGCCGACGGCGAGGACGACGAGCACCGTCGCGGCGGTCTGGAGCAGCGTCATCGCCGCCGCGAGCGTCCACACCTCCTCCGTGACGACGAACGGACCGGCGAGGAGGAATCCGCCGACCACCTGCTGTGCGGTGTCGGCGAGCGCGTACCGTCGGCTCAAACTCATACTCCCTCCTGCGCTCCGGCAGATAAACAACGCCCGGTCGACCGACCCGCCGACCGATACCGGGCCGTCAACCGCGGGGCCCTCGTCGAGTCGGCGGCGCCACCCGACCCGACCGACCCCGGCCTAGTCGCGCTCGACCGGGCCGCCACGGGCCTCCCACTCCGTCAGGCTCCCCTCGTAGAACCCGACGTCGTCGTACCCGAGCTCCCGGAGGACGAGGTAGGTGTGGCTGATGCGCCGCGCGGTGTTGCAGTAGAGCAGCACCCGTCGGTCGCGGGTGACACCCCGCTCCGCGAGGCGGGTCTCGACGGTCTCGCGCGCCGCGAGCCCCCGCGTCTCGTCGTCGACGAGGTCGCGCCAGTCGACCTGGACGGCACCGGGGAGATGTCCCGCCTCGTACTCTCCCGGCTCGCGCGTGTCGACCACCACCGCCGTCCCCTCCCGGACCGCCTCGAGGACCGTCTCGTAGCCGACGAGTGGGCTCTCTGCGGCGGAGAGTGGCCGTACCTCGTAGTCGGTCGACGGCTGGTCGACGGTCTCGCGCTCCGTCTCGTGTTCACGCGACCACGCGCTGTAGTCACCGTCGAGGAGGTGAAGTCGCGCTATCGGGTGGCCGTAGACGTAGGCAGTGACGAGGAGACGCGCCGCGAACACCCCGTGGGTGTCGTCGTAGGCGACGACGCGGTCGTCGGTGTCGACGCCCGCCCCCGAGAGCAGGGTCGCCCAGTCCTCCGGCGCCGGGAGCATCCCCGAGGTGTCTGCCGTGCCGGAGCGAACCCGGTCGAACGGCACGCTCGCGGCGCCCGGCAGGTGCCCGATACCGTCGTACTCCCACTCGTCGCGCACGTCGACCACCTGCACGGTCGGGTCGTCGAGGCGTGCCGCGACCCAGTCCGCGTCGACGAAGACGTCCATACACCCGTCTGGGACGGCCCGTGTGGTTAGCCCTCCGGTCGCTCGCCGTCCACGCTACCGGCAACGTGTTCTGGTTTCTCCCCCGGCGGCGCGGAGTGTGCGCACGAGGTGCGCAAACGAGCGAGAGATACCAGAACAAATTGCCGGTTCGCCGAAGGTGTGGCCGTTCGTGCCGGGTGGTCGGACGTTTAAGCCCGCCGCGCGCGTACACGTACACGATGTCGGAATCAGGCTACGCACACGACGTGCTCGTCTCCGCGGACTGGGTCGAGGCGCGCCTCGACGAGTTCGAGAGCGACGACCCGGCGCACCGCCTCGTCGAGGTCGACGTCGACACAGAGGCGTACGACGAGGGCCACGCTCCCGGCGCAATCGGGTTCAACTGGGAGACACAGCTCCAGGACCAGACCACCCGTGACATCCTCTCGAAGGACGACTTCGAGGACCTGCTCGGGAGCCACGGCGTCTCCGACGACTCCACCGTGGTGCTGTACGGCGACAACTCGAACTGGTTCGCGGCCTACGCCTACTGGCAGTTCAAGTACTACGGCCACGACGACGTTCGCCTGCTCGACGGCGGCCGGGAGTACTGGGTCGAGAACGACTACTCGCTGACCGACGCGGTGCCGGAGCACCCCGAGGTGGAGTACGAGGCCAGCGGCCCGCGCGAGAGCATCCGGGCGTACCGCGACGACGTCGAGAACGCCATCGACAAGGGGATTCCGCTCGTCGACGTTCGTTCGCCGGAGGAGTTCAGCGGCGAGATTCTCGCGCCTCCGGGACTCCAGGAGACGGCCCAGCGCGGCGGCCACATCCCCGGCGCACAGAACATCTCGTGGACCTCGGTGACGAACGACGACGGGACGTTCAAGTCCGCCGACGAGCTCGCCGAGGTGTACGGCGACCACGGTATCGACGGCGACGGCACGACCGTCGCCTACTGCCGCATCGGCGAGCGCTCGTCGGTCGCGTGGTTCGCGCTCCACGAGCTGCTCGGCTACGACGACTGTATCAACTACGACGGCTCGTGGACAGAGTGGGGTAACCTCGTCGGAGCGCCGATCGAGACGGGCGAAGCCGACGACTGACAGCGCCGGACTCCCGGAGCCGCGCCGGTCGACCCCGTCACGGCGCTTCCGGTTTTTCGCCGAGCGACGGCGCTCAGCCGAGAACAGCCGCCGCCACCGCCGGCGTGACGAACGCCTCGACGGCTGCGGCGACCACGAAGACGACGCCGAGTCCCACGAGCACCCGGAACGCCCGCTGGACCGCTTCGGCAACCGCGGCGGCGTTCCGCTGCCCCCGGACTGCGTCGAGCCCGACCCGTCCGAGGTGGAGGCCCAGCCCGCCGGCGACGGCGATCGCCGGGAGCTCCAGCACGCCGTGTGGTCCGACGAGCGCGAGGAAGGTGATCCGGTCCGTCGCGGCGGCGACGGCGCCGACGAGGACGCCGTTGAGCCCGAGTGCCGCGACCGTCGGCAGTCCCGCCGCCAGCCCGCCACAGGCCGCGCTCGCGGCCACCAGCCAGTTGTTCGCGGCGATGTTGACGAACGGTCCGACCGCAACCGTCCCGAAGACGTCCCCGACGTCTGTCGGCCGGTCGAGCGCGACGCCGTACGGCGCGACCAGCGCCCACCCCGCGGCGGCCCCGGCAGCCAGGAGCGCCGCGCCCCCGGCGTTCGCGCTCGGGTGGTCGCGGAGGAACCGACCGAGCGCGGCGAGACCGTTCCGGACCGCGGCGAGCGGTCCGACGCCGCTCCCCTCGACGTCGCCGGCGCCACGGTCTGCGTACAGTGCGACCCGGAGGCCGTCGAGCAGGGGAAAGACCAGGAGCGTGACGAGAACCCCGACGGCCCGCCCGACGCCGGCGACCGCCGCCAGCCCCGTCAGGACGCCGAGGCCGACGACGGCGGCGCCTCCGACGGCGAGGAAGACGACGTAGGCGCCGGGACGCTCCCGGGCCAGTCCCGCCGCGCGACGGAGTGCCCCCGTCGCGCCGGCGTCGTCGACGACGACCGCGCACCCGGCGAACGCGAACAGGAGTTCGACCGCGACGACGACCGGCAGGGCGGCGATACCGCCGAGGACCGCGAGCGCCGCGCCCGCCGCCGGAGCGCCGACTGCGGCCGTGACACCGCCGGCGAGGGCGACGAGGCCGACGAGCACGCCGCCCAGCGCGGCGTACAGACCGACGCGGAGGAGGGTGAGGACGGCGAACGCCCGCCAGTGCCGCGGGACGCCCCGAACTCCCGCGACGAGCGGTGCCTCGCCTCGCAGGCCGGCTGTGACGGCTGCCAGCGTCGCCGCGCTTCCGACGGCCTGCGCGAGGACGAGGACCGCAACCGCTGCCAGCCCTCCGACGACGAGGAGGACGACGACTGTCGGCGTGAGCAGTCCCGCGACGGCGTCGACAGCCGCCTCAGAGCCGGACTGACCCGGGCCGCCCGGGCCGCCCCCCACGTCGGCCTCACGGAGTGTCGCGACGGCTGGATCGAGCCGTCCGCTCACCGCGAGCACCGCGACCGCGACCGCACCGGCGGCGACGAGCGGTGTCCGCGCGACGCCGGGCGCGCTCGCGGCCAGCAGGTAGAGCGGGAGGAGTTCGCCGGCACGGGCCCGGAGCAGGCGCGGCGCTACACGGAGCGCGTCGTCGAGGCTCACGCTCTCCCGTCCGGTCGCGGACGGCTTGTGGGCTTCGCCGTCCCCAGTCTACAAGAGCCGCGGTCGCAACCCGGCAGACGTGGAGACACCAACTGACGGCGAGGCGCTGCTCGACGCGGTTCGCGCCGCCGAGGAGACACCGCTCTCGCGGCTCGGCTCCTCGAAGGCGCTGTACGCGGTCACCGACGGCGAGATGACGGCGGCGGCGGTGCGCGCCGCGACGGCGACGGACGCCGCACGCGCCGCCGACCTGTTCGGGTCGTGGGCGGACGAGTCGACCGGTCCCGCCGCCGAGACGTTCGCCGACGCCGCCGCCCGCGCCGCCGCCCACCGCGACGCGGTCGACACCGCGCCCGACGACGATCCGCTCGCGCTCTACGACCACCTCGCTGTGCTCTCCGGTGACGTCGAACGCGCCGCCGGACTGCTCGGCCGCGCGCTCGTCGTCGGCGCGCGCCTCGAACAGACGGTCGGGTTCTTCGTCGGCGACGCCGACCCACAGAGCGCGCAGGCGATGCGCGACCTGCGCGCCGACGTCAACGCCGAGCGCGAGGACGCCGTTTCCCTTCTCGACGCCGTCTGCGCGGCGGAGGACGACCGGACACACGCCGCCGAGACGGCCTCGGACGTCGTACAGGCCGCCTACGACGACTACGTCGAGCGGCTCGAGGCGATGGGCGTGAAGCCGAAGAACGTCTGTTGAGCGCGGGTGACTTCGTCTCCGGACCTGCTCGTCGCTCGACCCCGGGGTCCGGGCTCTGTGAGTCTCCGCTCCCTGCTCTGCGCACCCGACACCGGCAAGTGTCCCCGGACCGAAACGGCAGTATGAGCGATACGGGGCCGCTCTCCCCGGACCGGCCCGCCGCAGACCGGCCGTTTCGCGTCGACGCGCCGTTCGACCCGGCCGGTGACCAGCCGGCGGCGATCGAGGCACTCGTCGACGGCTTCGAGCGCGGCCTGACAGACCAGACGCTGCTCGGGGTCACCGGGTCGGGCAAGACCAACACCGTCTCGTGGGTCGTCGAACAGCTCGACCTCCCGACGCTCGTCGTCGCCCACAACAAGACCCTCGCCGCCCAGCTGTACGAGGAGTTCCGGGGCCTGTTCCCGGAAAACGCCGTCGAGTACTTCGTCTCCTACTACGACTACTACCAGCCCGAAGCGTACGTCGAGTCGACGGACACGTACATCGACAAGGACGCCTCGATCAACGACGAGATCGACCGCCTGCGCCACTCTGCGACGCGGTCGCTCCTCACCCGCGACGACGCGATCGTCGTCGCGTCGGTGTCGGCCATCTACGGGCTCGGCGACCCGGGGACCTACGAGTCGATGGCGCTCCGCCTGGAGACCGGGCAGGCGATCGACCGCGAGGCGTTCCTGACGCGGCTGGTCGACCTGAACTACGAGCGCAACGACGTCGACTTCACACAGGGGACGTTCCGCGTCCGGGGCGACACAGTCGAGGTGTACCCGATGTACGGCCGCTACGCCGTCCGGGTGGAGTTCTGGGGCTCGGAGGTCGACCGCATCTCGCGGCTCGACCCGCTGGATGGCGAGGTGGTGTCGCGTGAACCCGCGACGCTCGTCCACCCGGCCGAGCACTACTCGATCCCGGACGACAAGCTGGCGACGGCGGTCGACGAGATAGAGCGGCTCCTCGACGACCGGATCGCCCACTTCGAGCGTCAGGGCGACCTCGTCGCCGCACAGCGGATCGAGGAGCGGACGACGTTCGACCTCGAGATGCTGGAGGAGACGGGCTACTGCTCCGGGATCGAGAACTACTCCGTCCACCTGTCGGACCGCGAGCCGGGCGACCCGCCGTACACCCTGCTCGACTACTTCCCCGACGAGTTCCTCTGTGTCGTCGACGAGTCCCACCAGACGATCCCACAGATCCGCGGGCAGTTCGCGGGTGACAAGTCCCGCAAGGAGTCGCTCGTCGACAACGGCTTTCGCCTCCCGACGGCGTACGACAACCGGCCGCTGACGTTCGAGGAGTTCGAGGACACGGTCGACCGGACGCTCTACGTCTCCGCGACGCCGGGCGACTACGAGCGCGAGGTCTCGGATCAGGTGGTCGAACAGATCGTCCGTCCGACACACCTCGTCGACCCGGGGATCGAGGTGGCGTCCGCCGACGGGCAGGTCGAGGACCTCCTCGACCGCGTCGAGTCGACGCCGGACGACGAGCGCGTCCTCGTCACCACGCTAACGAAGCGGATGGCCGAGGACCTCACGGAGTACCTGGAGGAGGCCGGCGTCGACGTGGCGTACATGCACGACGAGACGGACACCCTGGAGCGCCACGAACTGATCCGGTCGCTCCGTCTCGGGGAGATCCAGGTCCTCGTCGGCATCAACCTGCTCCGCGAGGGGCTCGACATCCCCGAGGTGTCGCTCGTCGCCATCCTCGACGCCGACCAGGAGGGCTTTCTCCGGTCCGAGACGACGCTCGTCCAGACGATGGGTCGGGCCGCCCGGAACGTCTCCGGCTCCGTCGTGCTGTACGCCGACTCGCCGAGCGCCGCGATGGAGTCCGCGATCGAGGAGACCCGTCGCCGCCGGGAGATCCAGCGCGCGTACAACACAGAGCACGGGGTCGAGCCGACGACAGTCGACAAGCCCGTCGCCGAGCCGAACCTGCCCGGCGCACAGACCGACACCGACGGCGCGGGTGACACAGCCCCCGCCGACGCCGGTGAGGCCGCGCGACAGGTCGAGCGGCTGGAGGAGCGGATGCGCGAGGCCGCGGACAGCCTCGAGTTCGAGCTCGCGGCCTCGATCCGCGACCGGATCCGCGAGCTCCGCGAGGACCACGACCTCGTCGACGACGGTGCCGACGGCGTGCCGGCCCCCGACGAGGTCTGAGTCAGGCCGCCGGGTCGAGGTCGCTGTCGTCGCCGTCCTCGCCCGCCACGCCCACCCCGGGCAGGGTGGTCACGCTCTCCCGACCGAGGCGGAACGTCTCGACCTGGTCGTCGTCTGAGTGACCCGACGACCTGACTCGTCCGGTCGAACTCCGTCACGACGGCCTGCTGTTTCATCCGCCCCCCGTTCTCGCGGACGACCCGCAGAACACGCTCCTCGGGGCCGAGTCGCTCTGTCGGCGGGTCGCCGTCCGGCTCCGTTCGCCCCCGCCCGTGTCGGCGGTCGGACTGTGCTCCGGTCCTCGTAACCGCCGGGAGGACCGACGCCGCCTCGTCCTCCGCCGGCCACGCGGTCGACGTGTCGCTCGTGTCGCCGTTCTCGTCGTCCGCTCACCGTCTGCTGTAGCCGCCGGAGGGCTCTTGCCCGCGCGCCGCGCTCTCTCGCCGTGGACAGCATCAACCTCCCCGTCCCCGGGCGGGTCCGACGCCTCGCCGCCGACCGCCGACCGGCGCTCGCGGCGTTCGACCGGGTTCGCGAGGCCCGCTCGATTGTCTGCAAGCGGTTCGAGCGCCCCCCCGACCGGCTGGCGCTTGACGACGCGCTCGCGGGCACGCCGGCGTTCGAGGCCGCGGCGGTCGCGGTCGAGTTCTTCGCCGACCCGCCGCAGGGTCCGGCGCCGGTGCTCTACCTCGCCGTCGAGAGTCCCGGCCTCGTTGCTCTCCATCGACGTCTCGTCGAGCGGTTCGGCGCGGTCCGAGGGCTGGAGGGCGGCGACTACACGCCACACGTCACGCTCGCCCGTGGCGGGGCGCGTGCGGACGCCGAGCGCCTCGCCGGCCCGCTCGCCGACCCGGTGACGTGGACGGTGAGTCGGCTCCTCGCGTGGGACGCCGAGCGGCGAGTCCCGGTGCGGTCGGTCCGGCTGCCGGCCTGACTACGGCGTCGGCGGGTCGTCGCCGTACGCCCCGAGGTCGGAGAAGAAGTTGAACAGCCCGTACCGGAGCTTCTCCGGCGCGACGTCGACCAGTTCGTCGCGCTCTGCCGCCGGGAACGTCCCGCGGACGCCGTACTCACCCATGTTCCGGCTCTCGCGGGTGTAGCGCTCGTCGACGAGCAGCCGCACCCCGAAGTCGTCCGGCGAGCGGATGACCCGGCCGAGCGCCTGCCGCGTCTTGCGCACCGTCGGAATCTCGACCGCGTAGGTCCAGCCGTCGCCGTACTCCCGGCTGTACGCGGCCTGGACGGCCTCTGTTCGCTCGTCGAGATGCGGGTACGGGACGCCGACGACGACGACACCCCGAGCGTCCGACCCGTCGAAGCTCACGCCCTCGCCGAGTGTCCCCCACAGCGACGTGAACAACACGCCGTCGTCGCCGGCGGCGAACCGCTCGCGCAGCCCCTCGGCACGCACGCCAGCCTCGTCGAGGTACGTCGCCGCCGTCGTCTCCGCCGCGACCCGGTCGTGGTACCGCTCTGCCTCCGCGTACGAGGGAAAGAAGGCGAGGAGATTCCCCGGGGTGTACTCGGCGGCGTCGACGAGCGTCGCCGTCACCGCCTCTTGGACGTCGGGGTCCTCGCGCCGGCTGGCGAACAGCGACGGCGTCTCGACGGCGTACGTCCGCCGTCGCTCCGGCGGGTACGGCAGGCCGAACGACCGGGTCACGGGGTCCGCGAGACCGAGCACGTCCTCGGTCACGTCGAACGGTCGAAGCGTCGCGCTCATCAGCACGCTCGCGTGCACCCGGTCGAACAGGTCTGCGGTCACCTCGCGCGGCACGGCGGTGAACAGCTCCGCCCGCCCGTAGACCTCGCCGGTCCCGGCGTCGCGCCGTACCGCCACGAGCGGGTGTCGGCCCGGGTCGCCGCCGGCGTCCATCCAGTCGGCGACGAACCCCGCCGCCGCGAGGGTCTGACACTCCTGTCGCGTCGTCGTCTCGCCGTTCGCGAACGCCTCGCCGTACGCCTCGTCCAGCGCCCGACCGAGGCGGAGTGCCGTCTCTGCCTCCTGTGCGATGCCGCGGCCCTCGTACTCCCGCAAGAACGCGAGGGTCAGGTCGTCGCGCCGGTCGTCGTTGGCGACGCTCAGGTCGTGCCAGTCGTCGCCGACCTGTTCGCGCTCGCCGAACGCCAGCGCGTCCTCCCACGTCCGTCGGAGCGCCGCCAGAAACGCCTCGAGGACGTTCGCCGCCGGCTCCGCCCGCCGGTCGTCCGTCTCCGCGAGCTCGCCGAGTGCGGCCTCCAGCGTCTGCTCTGTGACCGTCGTGCCGGCGTGCTCGCGGGCCGCGCTCGCGACGTTGTGTGCCTCGTCGAACACCGTCACGACCTCCGCCGGCTCCCGTCCGAGCCAGCGGAAAAACTGCTCGCGTATCGTCGGGTCGAGCAGGTGGTGGTAGTTGCAGACGACCAGGTCGACCCCCGACATCGACTCCTTCAGCAGCTCGTAGCCACAGCACCCCTCGCGCTCGGCCCACTCGTAGACGTCGTCCGGCGTCCGCACGTCGTCGAACAGCCACCGGAGGAACGCCTCGCCGGAGCGCCGGAGGTTCTCGCGGTAGTGTTCACAGACGTGCTCCTCGTCTAGCTCGTCGAGTTCCTCCTCGACCGCTTCGAGCTCGTCGCTCACGGCCTCGTACGCCTCCGCGGCGTCGTCCCCGCTGTCCTCGGCCATCGCCGCGAGGAGGTCGTCTGCGCGGGTACCCAGCTCGTCGCGCTCTCGCTCCCGCTCGGCGACGGTCCGGGTGGCGTCCCGGAGCGCCTGACACTCGCGGTAGCCGACGTCGATATGGCACATCGACGACTTGCCGCGGAAGACGACGGCGCGGATCGGCTCCTCGCGGGTGATCGCCCGCGCGTCGGCGACGAACTGCCGCATCTGCTGGTGGACGTTCGTGGTGATGACAACCGTCCGGTCCGTCCGCCGGGCGTGGGCGAGCGCCGGCACGAGTGCCGAGAGCGTCTTGCCAGTCCCCGGCGCGCCCTCTAGCAGGACGTCCCGCCCGGCTGTCAGCGCGTCTGCGACGGCGTCCATCGCCTCGCGCTGGTTCGGGTACGGCCGGTCGTACGGGAAGTAGCGGAGGTAGCCGGGCGTCGTCCCCGTCGGCTGGTCGGCCACGGGCGACGTTGCTCGCCGTCGGACAAAAGCGCCTCGGGGCACCAGGAGAGGACCGACTCCCGTGACGCGTGGCTCGCGGCCGACCGGCTACAGTAGTTCGACCAGCAGGCCCTTCTGGGCGTGGAGCCGGTTCTCGGCCTGCTGCCAGACGAGCGCTCGCTCGCCCTCGACGACGGCGTCGGTTATCTCCTCGCCACGGTGTGCCGGCAGGCAGTGGAGCACCCGCGCGTCGGGGGCGTGCGAGAGCAGCGTCTGGTTCACCTGGTAGCCGCCGTCCTCGAACGCCGCGAGCTTCGCCTCGCGCTCGTCCGCCTCGCCCATACTCACCCAGACGTCGGTGTAGACGGCGTCGGCGCCCGCCACCGCCTCGCTCGGCTCGTCGACGGTCGTCACCGACCCGGCGTGGCCCGCAGCCCGCGAGAGCGTGTCCGCCCCGAGGCCGTACGCCGCCGGCGTCGCGACCCGCACCTCGTGGCCGAGCATCGCGGCGCCGACCGCGAAGGAGCGTGCGACGTTGTTGCCGTCACCGACCCACGCCACCGTCGTGGAGGCGTCGTCGAACGCCTCGCGCAGGGTGAGCAGGTCCGCGAGCGCCTGACAGGGGTGTGCCCGGTCGGTCAGCCCGTTTATCACCGGCACGTCCGCGTACGCGGCGACCGTCTCGGCGTCCTCGTGGTCGAACAGCCGGAGCATGATGACGTCGGCGTAGCCGGCGAGCGCGCGGGCGATGTCCCGCACCGGCTCGCGGCCCCCCAGGCCGACGTCGTCTGGACCGAGGAAGACTGCGTGCCCGCCGAGCTGTGTCATCCCCGTCTCGAACGAGGTGCGGGTGCGCGTCGACGGCTTCTCGAACAGCATCGTCAGCGTCCGGCGCGGCAGCTCCTCGCCGGTCGTCTCGGTCTTGAGCGCGGCGGCGCGGTCGAGCACCCGCCGGAGGCGGTCGGGCGACAGGTCGTCGACGTCGAGGAGGTCGGTCACAGGCGGTCGGGCAGCCCCTCGAGGACGGTCACGGCGCGGTCGAACGCCGCGAGCGACAGGCGCTCGTCTGGCGTGTGGTCGAGCGACGAGTCGCCCGGACCGTACGACGCGGTCGGGCAGTCCCACGCGTCGGCGTAGAGGTTCACGTCGGCGGTGCCGGTCTTGCGGAGCAGGCGCGGCTCGCCGTCCGCGGCGCGGATGGCACCGCGCAGGCCTCGGGCGACGGCGGTGCGCGGGCTCTCCATCACCGGCGGAACCGCGTCGTGCCACCGGACGGTCCCCTCCGCGAGCTCGGTGTCGGCGCCCTCGCGCACGTCGTCGACGGTCCGACCCGGCGGCACCCTGAGCTGGACGTCCATCGTCGCCTCGACACTCAGGCCGTCGACGCTTGTCCCTCCGTCGACGGCGACGGGCTTTGTCGTCACCTGCTCGAAGACGGGCTCGTACTCGTCGCCCGCGAACCGCTCCTCGACCCGCGTCCACCAGTCGATCGCGTCCTGGATCGCGTTGTTCCCCGGCCGGGAGCTGTGGCCGGACTCGCTCGCCTGGACGTACGTGCCGGCGACCATCCCGCGGTAGCCGAGCGTGATGCCGTCCCAGCCGCTCGGCTCGCCGTTCAGCACGGCGTCGGGCGCGTCCTCCCGGTCCGCGACCAGGTGCCGCGCCCCACGCGAGTCGTCCTCCTCGCCGACGACGCCGACGAAGCTCACCCCCGTCTCGACCGCGACGACGGCCATCGCCGCGAGCGGCCCCGTCGCGTCGACGGTTCCCCGGCCCCACAGGTCGCCGTCCCGGACCTCGACCGGTATCTCGCCCGGCACGGTGTCGACGTGCGAGGTGAGGAGCAGCGCGTCGTCGGCGGGCGCGCGGACGTTCCCGACGTCGTCCACCCAGACGTCCCTGCCGTGGTCCGCGAAGAACGCCCGCAGGCGCTCCGCCGCGGCGGCCTCCTCGCCGCTCGGCGACGGCGTGGCGACGAGGTCGTACAGCAGCTCCCGCGCCTCCGTATCGATCGCTGCGGGGCGGTCGTGCCGCTCCGACTCGGCTGCGGTCACGCCGCGCTCTCCCCCGCGGGGCCGTCGTCGGTCACGTCACCGCCTCCATCGCCGCCACGACCTCGTCGGCGTCCTCGCGGTCGACGGTCAGCGGCGGGAGGAGCCGCACGACGGTCCGTCCGGCGGGGAGCGCGAGCACGCCGTGTTCTATCGCGAGGTCGCGCAGCAGCCGGTTTGCCCCCCGCTTTACCTCGACCCCGATCATCAGCCCCAGCCCGCGAACCTCGCGGGCGTCGACGTCGGCGTTGCGCAGCTCCTGGACGAGGTACGCGCCGACCCGGTTTGCGCTGGCCGCGAGGTCGTCGTCCTGGATCGTCGAGAGCGTCGCGCTCGCGGCAGCACAGACGACCGGACCGCCGCTGAACGTCGACCCGTGGTTGCCCGACTCGTCGGCGATCCACTCCCGGCAGAGCGTCGCCCCGAGCGGCAGGCCGTTGGCGATACCCTTCGCCGTCGTCAGCACGTCGGGGACGACGCCGGCGCGTTCGCTGGCCCAGAGCAGACCCGTCCGCCCGACGCCGGTCTGGACCTCGTCGAAGACGAGCGCCGCGCCCGCCTCCTCCGTCGCCTCGCGGGCGGCCCGGAGGTAGCCAGCCGGTGCTGGCCGGATGCCGCCCTCGCCCTGGACCGGCTCCAGAAAGACCGCCGCGGTCTCGTCGTCGACGGCCTCGCGCAGCCCCGCCTCGTCGCCGTAGTCGACGAACTCGATGCCGCCGGCGAGCGGCTCGAACGGCGCGCGGTACTTCTTCTTCCACGTCATCGCGAGCGCCCCCATCGTCCGACCGTGGAAGCCGCGCTTTGTCGCGACGATCTTCTCGCGGCCCGTCGCGGAGCGTGCGAACTTCATCGCGGCCTCGTTTGCCTCCGTGCCGGAGTTGCACAGCCACACCTTGTCGACGTCGCCCGGCGCGAGGTCGGCGAGCTGCTCGTACAGCGCCGTCCGCGCGGCGACGGGGTACGACGCCTGGACGTAGGTGAGGTCCGCGAGCTGTGTCGTCACCGCGTCGGTGACACGAGGGTGGCCGTGACCGACGGGGACACAGGCGTATGAGGCGCCGAAGTCGAGGTACTCCGTGCCGTCGGCGCCGTGGAGCCGCGCTCCGTCGCCGGCGACGATCTCGATGGGTTTCTCTGAGAAGACGAACCCACTCATATCTCCTCGTCGTCGGCCTCGCCCTTGCCTCCTTCGGATACTGCCGCCGGCGCGACGCGCGTGCCGTCGCCGTCGAGGGCGCGCCGAACGGGCCGGTCGGCGTTTGCGTCGGCCACCACCGCGCCGCACGCGCCGCCGCGTAGCGCCTCCTCGACGGCCATCACCTTCCGGCGCATGAACCCCTCTGCAGCCGCCTCCAGCGCCCCGAACCCGTCGGGGGTCTCGACGGTCTCGATACGCGTCGCGGGGTCGTCCGGGTCGGCGTAGACCCCGGCGACGTCGGTCAGAAGCACCAGCCGCGCGCCGAGCGCGGCGGCGACGGCGGCGGCGGCGCGGTCCGCGTCGGTGTTGACCGCGACACCGTCGTCGGCCAGCATCGGCGGCCCGACGACCGGGACGCGTCCGTCCGCGACGAGCATCCGGAGTAGACCGTCGTCGACCCGTTCGATCCGCCCGGAGTGGTCGCCGCGTCGTATCTTCCGCGTTCCGTCCTCGACGACCCGGACGGCGGACTTGCGTGGCCCGGTCAGCAGGCCGCCGTCGACACCGCACAGACCGACGGCGTCGGCGCCCGCCTCGCGCAGGCCGACGACGAGGTCGGCGTTCACCCGGCTCATCGCCATCGTAAACGCCTCCATCGTCGTCTCGTCGGTGAACCGTCCGGTCACGCCGGCGGGCGTCTGGACGTACTCCGGCTCGGTTCCGAGCCGGTCGAGCAGGTCGTCGACCGCCGTCGACCCGCCGTGGACGACGACGACGTCCTCCGACCCGGCCAGTTCCGCGACGCCTGCGAGCGCGCCCGCCGGGTCGACGGCGGCGGCGCCGCCGATCTTGACGACGACCGTCACGCCGACCCTCCGGGCTCGTGGCTGCGACCGCTCCGGGCTCTCGTCACGGCGCGCCCACGGGGTGGAGTCCCGTCGCCTCGAGGCCGGCGGTCTCCGCGAACCCACAGGCGAGGTTTGCGGCGTGGACCGCCTGTCCCGCCGACCCCTTCACCATGTTGTCGACCGCCGAGAGCGCCACCACACGGCCGTTTCCGGGGTCGAGCGCGAACCCGACCTCGGCGTAGTTCGACCCGGCGACGGCCTTCGGCTCGGGATATCGGTAGACGCCGCTCCCGCCGGCGACGAGGCGGACGAACGGCTCGTCCTCGTACGCCCCGCGGTAGGCCGACCAGAGGTCACCCGTCGACACCGGCTCGCCGGGAAAGGCATGACAGGTCGCCGCCGCACCGCGGGTCATGTCGACCGCGTGGGCGGTGAACGCGACGGAGAGCCCGAGGTGTTCCTCGATCTCGGCCTCGTGGCGGTGGCCCGTCGCGGCGTAGGGCCGCACGACGCCCGAGCGCTCGGCGTGGCTGGCGGCGTCACCCCCGCCCGCGCCGCCCTCGGAGGAGCCGACCTTCACGTCGACGACGACGCGCTCGTCGTCGACGACGCCCGCGTCGACGAGCGGCTTCAGCGCGAGGATCGCGGCGGTGGCGTTGCAGCCGCCGCTCGCGATCAGCGTCGCGTCGCGCAGCCGCTCGCGGTTGACCTCCGGGAGGGCGTACTCGCTCTCCTCGAGCAGGCCGGGCCGGTCGTGGCCGTCGTACCACTCGTCGTACTGGGCTTCGGTCGAGAGCCGGAAGTCGGCGCTCAGGTCGACGACCCGCGCTGCCACGTCGCGAAAGCGGTCGATCTGCTCCATCGACACCCCGTGCGGAGTGGCCGCGAACAGCACGTCGACAGACGCCAGCTCCTCCGGGTCCGAGAACCGCAGGTCGAGATGTCGGAGGTTCGGGTGGACGTGACCGACCGTCTTCCGGGTCGCAGAGCGCGAGGTCGCCTGTACCGGCTCGAACTCCGGGTGACCGTCGAGCAGCCGCAGGAGTTCGCCGCCGGTGAAGCCGCTGGCGCCGACGAC
>CAZEJR010000025.1:17206-29655 GCA_964512675.1 uncultured Haloferacaceae archaeon
GCTCGCGGCGTGGGTCACGTAGCCACCTCCGCGAGGAGAGAGCGACGGGCGTGGGCCGTCGCGACGACGCTCGCGGCGTGGGTCACGTAGCCACCTCCGCGAGGAGAGAGCGACGGGCGTGGGTCACGCCGTGACCCCCGCGGGGCGAGAGACGCCAACCGGTCGTCGCGCCGCATATCAGACCGAGACCTCTGTTGCAGCCGCCGCCCGGCGCTCGAGCCAGTCGACCGCCGCGGCGGGGACGTCGACGTCGGTACAGGAGTCGAGCGCCTTGAACTCGACCGTGTGGTTCACCTCGTGGACGGTGTAGCCGTCGCCCGTCTCCATCAGGTCGACGCCGAGGAGGCCGCCGCCAACCGCCGCCGAGGCCGTCTCGACGAGGTCGGCAACCGCCGGGCCGACCTCGAACTCCTCGACGCTTCCTCCCTGTGCGGCGTTCGTGAGCCAGTGGTCCGACGACCGCGTCATCGCCGCGACCGGCTCGCCGTCGGTCGCCACCACGCGGATATCCCGTCCGGGCTTCTCGACGAACTCCTGAACGTAGAACACCTTGTGCTCGTAGTGGCCGAGCGTGGCCTTGTGCTCCAGCACCGCCTCTGCGGCGCTCTCCGAGTCTATCTTCGCCATCAGACGCCCCCACGAGCCGATCACCGGCTTCAGGACACAGGGGTAGCCGAACCGCTCGATCGACTCCATCGCGCTCTCGACGGTAAATGCCACCTCGGTCCGGGGCGTCGGGACGTCTGCGCCCGCGAGCGCGAGGCTCGTCCGCACCTTGTCCGCACACGTCGCCGCCGTCTCCGGCGCGTTCACCGTCGGGACGCCGTAGGCGTCCATGTACCGCGTGACGTACAGCGACCGCGAGGTCGAGAGACAGCGGTCGAGCGCGAGGTCGAGCCCCGCGACGTCTGCCGTCGTCCCGTCGAGGCCGAACTGCTCGTCCCGGACGTCTACCTTCTCGACCTCGTGGCCGCGGTCCCGCAGCTCCGAGAGCAGGAGCTTCTCGTCCTTGCGGATCCGCGAGTAGAGGAGGCCGACCCTCACGTCGTCGCTCCCGTCGCCGCGCGCATGCTACTCGCCCCAGTCCTCCTCGAGCTCTGGCGCGACGTCCAGCGCCACCGGGTCGTCGTCGACGACCTCTAGCTCCGAACCACAGGTGCCACAGTCGACGATCTCTCCGACCTCCAGGTCCTCGTGCAGGGATACGTCGGCCCCACACTCGACACAGTCTGCCGTCGGCATCGTAGGCTCTCGTTCTGTCCCCCGTCGTATAAACGTGTCGCAACTGTCGGGACGAAAGGAAGACGCAAACACGGCTAAATGGCTTTTCGAGCGATCAGACTGCCGCTATCCGTTCTCAGCGCCTGGTCGTCGACCCCCACGCCCGCGAGGGGGACGGCCTGTCGAACGGCGGCGCCGTGGGGACCGCTCTGTCCTCCTCGCGCGGCGTCTCAGGCGTACCCATCGACCACCTCCGCGAGGTCGGCGGCGGCCCGGTCGGCCCGGTCGCGCCGGTCGGCAACCGCCTCGCGGTCGGCTGCCAGCGCCGCGTCGGCCCGGTCGAGCGCCGCCCGGACCGCCGTCGGTGCCGGTCCGCCGTGGGAGTCACGCGCCCGGACGCTCTCGGCTGGGTCGAGGGCACGTTCGACGACCGCCCGGTCGACGTGGGCGAACAGCGACTCGTCGAGCACCGCCCGTGCGGCCTCGTCGAGGGCCTCGGCGTCGGCCTCGCCGGCGCGAGCGACGACCTCGTGGGCGGTGCGGAAGGGCACCCCGGCGAGAGCGAGAGCGTCTGCGACGCCCGTCGCCGTCGAGAACCCGTCGCCGGCGTCGGCGGCGAGCGCCGCCTCGTCCCACGACGCCGTGGCGACGGCGCCCGCACAGACGCCCGTCGCGCCGCGAACGGCGTCGACCGCGTCCCAGACGTGCGGGTCCGCGCGCTGGAGGTCACGGTTGTACGCCCGCGGGAGCCCCTTTAGCGTCGTCGCGACGCCCGTCAGCGCGCCGACGGCGTCGCCCGCGACGCCGCGGACGAGCTCCAGCGTGTCGGGGTTTTTCTTCTGTGGCATAATCGAAGACGTGGAGGCGTAGTCGTCTGCCAGTTCGACGTAGCCCCGGCTCGCGAAGCCGACCAGGTCCTCGGCCAGCCCCGAACAGGTAACCGCGAGCGCCGCGAGTGCCGCCGCAGACTCGACGAGGAAGTCGCGCGCGGCAGCCGCGTCCGTGGCGTTCTCGACGACGCCGTCGAACCCCAGGAGCGCCGCCGTACGCTCCCGGTCCACGTCGAACGGCGTGCCCGCGAACGCGGCGGCGCCGAGCGGCGACCGGTTCGTCCGGTCGTGGGCGTCGCGGAGGCGCGCGACGTCGCGCCGGAGCGCCGACTCGTACGAGAGGTGGTGGTGTGCGAGCGTCGTCGGCTGGGCGGGCTGGAGGTGCGTGTACCCCGGCATCGTCGTCTCGACGTTCGTCCGCGCCGTCTCCGTCAGCGCCTCGCGGAGGGCGAGCGTCGCGTCGGCGGCGTCTAGCAGGTCCGCACGCAGACGGAGACGGAGACACGCCGCCACCTCGTCGTTGCGCGACCGGGCGGTGTGCATCCGTCCGCCGGCGGGGCCGACGCGGTCGACCACCGCCGTCTCTACGGCCTCGTGGACGTCTTCGCCGTCGGGCAGAGCGCCGTGCCCTGCGGCCTCGACCTCGTCGAGGGCGGCGAGAATCGCAGCCGCGTCGTCGGCGTCGACGACCCCCTGCTCGGCGAGCATCACGACGTGGGCCCGGTCGACGGCGAGGTCGGCGGCGAAGATGCGCTCGTCGCCCGCGAGCGAAGACATGAACCCCCGGGCGGGGCCGCCGCTGAAGCGGTCCCGACGCACCACCGCGTCGTCGCCGTCGTCGGCCATCCCCCCTACTCCTCCCGCCGTCCAGTTCGCTCGTCGCCGCGCTCCCGAGCGCGGCTGGCGAACCGCTCCTGGAAGCCGTGGTACTTCGCGACGCCGGTCGCGTCGGCCTGGCTGATCTCACCGACGTCCTCGGTGTTGAACGAGGCGAACGCCGCCTCGTACACCGCGTACGGCGACTCTCGACCCACCACACGGGCCTGTCCACCCTCGAGCCGGACGGTCACGTCGCCGGTCACCCGCGTCTGTGTCTCGTCGACGAACCCCTCCAGCGCACCGACCAGCGGCGCGTCGACCAGGCCCTGGTAGGCCTTCTCGGCCCACTCGTCGTCGACACGGCGCTTGAACCCCCGCTCCTCTCTGGTCAGCACCAGCGACTCCAGCCCCTCGTGGGCGTTCAGCAGCACCGTCGCCGCCGGGTGTTCGTAGTTCTCCCGTACCTTCAGCCCGAGCAGGCGGTCCTCCATCACGTCCGTCCGGCCGACGCCGTAGGCTCCCGCTCGCTCGTTCAGCTCCTCGATGAGCGCCACCGGGTCCATCGACTCGCCGTCGACGGCGACGGGCCGACCCTGCTCGAACGTCACGACGAACTCTGTCGTCTCGGCGCCGGGGGCCGCCGTCCACTCGTATATCTCCTCGCCGGGGACGTGTCCCGGCTCCTCCAGGTCGCCGCCCTCGACCGACCGCGACCAGAGGTTGGTGTCGATAGACCAGACGCCGTCGTTGCCCATCTCGACGGGCAGGTCCCGCTCTGCGGCGTAGTCGCGCTCCCACCGGCGGGTGAGCCCCATCTCGCGGACTGGCGCCACGACGTCGAGGTCCGAGGCGCGCCAGACTGCCTCGAACCGCAGCTGGTCGTTCCCCTTCCCCGTCGCGCCGTGGGCCAGCGCGTCGCAGTCGTGGTCGAGCGCCACCCCGAGGATCGCGCTCGCGATGACCGGTCGGGCCAGCGCCGTCCCGAGCGGGTAGCCTTGGTACGTCGCGTTCGCGCACACGGCGTCGAGACAGAGCTCTGCGAACTCCGCCTGTGCGTCGACGACGTGGTGTTCGAGCTCGAGTGCGTCGGCGGTCTCCCGGGCCTCCGCGAACTCCTCCGCCGGCTGGCCGACGTCGACGGTGACGCCGACCACCTCGTCGTAGCCGTACTCTTCCTGCAGCAGCGGGACACAGACGGTGGTGTCCAGCCCGCCCGAGAACGCGAGCGCGACGCGTGTCATACCCGCTTCGTGACGCCTCTGCCTCTTAAATTCGACGGAATTGAAACGACAATAAACGCGCAGACGCGACGCTCGACGGACGGGGCGAGCCGGCGAGACGACGGGACGGGTGAGGAGAGGTGGGCCTACCGGCCCGGTCGCAGGGGCCGCGTCGTGTCGCGCCCGCGGTCCGTCGGGGCGTGCCCGAGACTGACAGTCCCCGTCACGCCACGGTCGTGGACCGGCGTCGGACCTAAAAGTTCCGACCCCCTGGGCCGCGTCGCGGCTGTCACCGACGCGTCCGGCGGTGCCGACGTCCTACGCGAGCGCGAACACGGAGGCGATGCCGAGACAGCCGAGGACGGGGATACTCGCGTTGTCGTCGACCACGAACCCGAGCACCCGTGGCTTGTAGCCGTCCGCGACGGCGGCGCCGGCGGCACCGACGGCGGCGGCGAGCGCTCCGACCGCCGGGCCACGCGCGTCGACGGTGAGCGGCGCGGCGAGGAGAAAGGCCACGCCGAAGGTGGCGGCGACGACGCCGGGGGCCTTCCACTCGCGGACGCCCGCGGAGCCGAGCAGCCCGCCGACCGGGTCGGCGACCGCGAGCATCAGCATACCGGAGACGGCGACGGGGGGCGCGAACACGAGGCCGACGCCGGCCATCGAGACGGCGTAGAGCGCGTAGCCGGCGGGGTTGTCCTGTTCGTACTCGCGGGTCAGACGGTCGTACACTGCCCAGTCGAGGCCGACAGAGATGCGAAACGCCTCGAGCAGTACCGCCGTCCCGGCGAACGCGACCAGAACCAGCCGGAGCGTCGTCCAGTCCACCAGCGAGAGGAGGTAGAGTCCGGGGAAGCCGGCGCCGCCCGCGTGGACGACCCGCCGACCGAGCTCCGGCACGCCTACTCCACGGCGGCGCCGGCCTCACGCAGCGCCGCGAACGTCCGGTCGCCGTCTATCACGGCAGTCAGCCGGTCGGCCAGCCCCTCGACCGGGAGCCGGACCTGTGCGGTCGTGTCGCGGTCGCGGACGGTCACGGTGTCCGGCCCGTCCCCCTCCAGCCCCTCGTGGTCGACGGTCACGCACAGCGGCGTCCCGACCTCGTCCTGTCGCCGGTAGCGCCGGCCGATGTTGCCCGACTCGTCGTACGTCACCGACAGGCCGGCGGCGCGGAGGGTTCGCGCGACGGACTCGGCGACGTCTACCAGCGCACCGTCGTTGCTCATCAGCGGGAAGACGCCGACGGCTGTCGGCGCCACGACCGGCGAGAGCGCGAGCGCGGTGCGTGGCTCGCCGTCCACCTCGTCCTCGCGGTAGCCGTGCGCGAGCAGGGTGTACACCGTCCGGTCGACCCCGAACGACGGCTCGACGACGTGTGGCCTGACCTGTTCACCGGCCTCCGTGACCGTCTCGACGGCGAAGTTCGCCACGTCGCTCGCGACGGTGACCGCGTCGCCGTCGACGGACACCGTCACCGACTCGCCCTCGAACGCCGACCGGTCGCGCCCGGCGAGGTCGCGAAGGGCCTCGACCACGTCCGTCGCCCGCTCGCCGTGCTCCGGTCCCAGGACACTCATGTCGGGGTCGACGGTCGCGCGTTCGACCTCGCGGGGCTCGTCGTACTGACGGAACAGCGTGAACGACTCGTCGCCGTACTCGGCGTGCTTCGAGAGGTCGTACGCCCCGCGGTCGGAGATCCCGGCGATCTCGATCCACCGACCGACGGTGGGGTCCGCGGCGAGTGCCGCGGCGTCGACCCCGCCGTCCACCTCGCTCTCGGCGTCCCAGCAGTCGCTGGCGTAGTGTGCTCGCTCGCCCGCGAGGTGCTGGCGGAACCGCAGCCGGTCGCCGTCGACGCCGATCCGGTCGTACCACTCGCGGGCGACCCCGAGGAAGTACGCCACCCACGTCGACCCGACGACACCCTCGTCGACGGCCTCGCGGACGGTCCGGGTCAGGTACGACCCGCCGTCACGCTCCTGTGCTGCCGCGGGGTAGAGCCGGAGCTCGACGTCTGTGACCGTCTCGAGCGGCGGGTCGTCGTCGGCCGGGTCGACGAACTGCTCCAGCTCTGCCTGCGTGAACTCCCGCGTCCTGACGATGCCGCGGCGCGGACTGATCTCGTTGCGGTACGCGGGCCCGATCTGGGTGACGCCGAACGGCAACCGTGTGCGTGCGTACTCCTTCAGCCGGGGGAACTCGACGAAGATGGCCTGTGCCGTCTCCGGACGGAGGTAGCCCGGCTGGCCGTCGCCGGGGCCGATCGCGGTCTCGAACATCAGGTTGAACGCCTCGACCGACCGCCCGGCCAGCGCCGCGCCACAGTCCGGACAGGCGATCCCGTGGTCGGCGACGAGGTTCTCCACCTCGGGGACCGGCAGGGACTCGGCGTCCTCGACGTCGGTCTCGTCCTCGACCAGGTGGTCGGCGCGGTGGGACTCACCACACTCGGCACAGGCGACGAGCATGTCGTCGAAGCCGTCGAGGTGGCCGGAGGCCTCGAAGACGGCCTCGGGCATCACCGTCGGCCCGGCTATCTCCTCGTTTCCGAGGCGGGTGGTAAACGTCTCGCGCCACGCCTCCTCGACGTTGCGCTTCAGCGCCGCGCCCTGCGGGCCGAAGGTGTAGAAGCCGGCGACGCCGCCGTACGCGCCGGCGGCGCCGAAGTAGAACCCGCGGCGGACCGCGAGTTCGGCGAGCGCGTCGGGGTCAGTCATACAGGGCGTCCCGTGGGGGTCGCGCGAACCGGGCAGAGCGCGCTGTCGTCGGCGGGCGGTACGGTCGGGTCGCGGTTGGTCGGGTCGTGGACATGTCGTGTCGGTTGTCGTGGTCGGCGGGCGGGGCGAGGAGACGAGTGTTGTGGTGTGGTGCGGCCTCAGCGGGCCGCTCCGCCGACGGCACCGCTCGTCTGCCGGTCCGCCCGGCTGCGAGCGGTGACTGTCATCGACCCCCGGTAACGAGGCGCAGAACTTGTAGCCTGCGGAGTCGCGTCACGCCGCGATGCCGTCGAGCGCACCGAGCAGGTCGACGTCCCGGACGACGCCCGCGAGCGACCCGCCGGCGACCAGCGGGAGCTGCTCGACGTCCTCGCGCATCATCGCCCGGGCGGCCTCGCGGGCGGTCTTGCGCCGTGTCACCGTCGTCACGTCCGCCGTCATGAACTTCCGAACCGGCTCGGCGGGAATCTCGACGTTCCGCGTCGGCAGGTAGCGGTTGCCGGTCGGCTTGATCCCCTCCCACATCCACTCGTCGTCCTGCCCGGCGACGGACTCGCCGGTGTCGTCCTCGCCCTCGACGACGCGCGCGACGGCGACGATGTCGACCTCCGTGACGATGCCGGCCATGTCGCCCTCGTCGTCCAGCACGGCTGCGTAGGGGACGTCCGCGTGGTACAGCTCCCGCTCGGCGACCGTCAGCGGCGTCTCGACGTAGGTGGTGTTCACCGCCCGCCCCGCGAGGTCGCCGACCGACGTCTCGCCGGCGACGTCGCCGCGGGCGACCGCGCGCACGACGTCGGTGACGGTGACGACACCGACGAGGCCGTCGTCGACGACGGGCGCCCGGCGCTCGCCCGTCTCGCGCATCTGCCGGGCGGCGTCGACGAGCGACGTGTCCGGCGCGACGGTCGACACCTCACGGAGCAGCAGCGCGAGCTGGTTCTCCTCCGGCTGTTCGATCAGGTCCCCGCGGGACAGCAGGCCGCGGTACGTCTCGCCCTCCGCCGTCTCCTTTAGGACCGGGAGCGACGAGAAGCCGCGCTCCTGGAGGTAGCTGAGCGCGTCGTCCCGCGTGCCGGGGAGCGAGACGGTCACCACCTCCTCGCGTGGTGTCATCGCGTCGGCGACGTCCATGCGCTCCCGGACGTCGCGCCCCCATTTGTAGCCTGCGCCCCGGCGCGTCGCTCGTGTGCCGGTCGCGCCACCCCCCGACAGCACCGAGTCCCCGCCCCACCGGACGGGTGTACGGACGACGACTGTCTCCCGACCGCCGCGGTGGACGACGGCGACGGCGGCCCGCGACTCGTGGTCGCGACCCCCTGCCGCGACGGCGCGTGGCGTCGCGGTAGCCCCGTCGCCGAGGACTTTTGACCCGTGCCCCCGTCCCGACGCGCCATGGACGGACGAGAGCTGACGGTGACGGGCGAGTATCTCGGCCGCCTCGAACACGGGGCCGACTGGCGCGCCGAGATCGAGTCCCTCGCCGCCGACTACGGGGTCGACGCGGGCTGGTTCTGGGCGATGGGGGCCGTACAGGACGCCGAGGTCTGGTACTACGACCAGACCGACCGGGAGTTCCGCTCCGTACAGTTCGACGAGCGACTCGAGGTCGCGGCCTGCGTCGGCAACGTCGCGCGCCTCGACGGCGAGCGGTTCGCCCACACCCACGCGGTGCTGTCCCGGTCGAGCGGGCAGGCGCTCGCGGGCCACCTCGACGCGGGGACGGTGTTCGCCGGCGAGTGTCACCTCCGCGCGTTCGCCGACCCGCTGGAGCGGACGTACGACGAGCAGACCGGCCTCGACCTCTGGGAGCCGTAGTGCGCGACGACGACCGGCGCTACTTCGAGCGGATCGAACGCCGTCTCGACGAGGCGTTCGACCGCGCCGAGGCGGCCCGCGCCCGCGGGTTCGACCCCGCGACCGACGTCGAGATTCCGGTCGCGGAGGACATGGCCGCTCGGGTAGAGAAGGTTCTCGGTATCGACGGCGTCGCCGAACGCGTCCGCGAACTCGACGCGACCCACACCCGCGAGGAGGCCGCGCTCGCCCTCGCGGAGGACTTCGCCGCCGGTCGGGTCGGCGACTACGACACCCGCGCCGGCACGATCGAGGGCGCCGTACGGACCGCCGTTGCCCTCCTCACCGAGGGGGTCGTCGCCGCGCCGATCGAGGGCATCGACCGTGTCGAGATCTTAGAGAACGACGACGGGAGCGAGTTCGTCAGCGTCCACTACGCCGGTCCGATCCGGTCTGCCGGCGGGACGGGCCAGGCGCTCTCGGTTCTCGTCGCGGACTACGCCCGCGCGCTCACCGGTCTCTCGGCGTACCGTCCTCGCGACGACGAGGTCGAGCGTTACGTCGAGGAGGTCGGACTGTACGACGACGAGCAGGGCCTCCAGTACTCGCCGAAGGACGCCGAGACGCGCCACATCGCCGAACACGTCCCGGTGATGCTCGACGGCGAGGCGACCGGCGACGCCGAGGTGTCGGGCTACCGCGACCTCGAGCGGGTCGACTCGAACGCCGCCCGCGGGGGGATGTGTCTCGTCCTCGCAGAGGGGATCGCGCTAAAGGCCTCGAAGATCCGGCGCTACACGCGCGAACTCGACGAGCTCGACTGGCCGTGGCTCCAGGCCCTCATCGACGGGACCGTCGGCCACGACGACGAGGCGAGCGGCGGCGAGGACGAGCCGGAGACGGCGCCCGACGACGACCCGGCAGCCGACACGTCCGCCGGCCCGTCTCGCGCGGAGCCGTCGGAGACGTTCCTCCACGACCTCATCGCCGGTCGGCCCGTCTTCGGACATCCGAGCGAGGCCGGGGGCTTTCGCCTGCGCTACGGTCGTGCCCGCAATCACGGGTTCGCGACCGCCGGCGTCCACCCGGCGACGATGCACGTCGTCGACGACTTCCTCGCGACCGGGACACAGATCAAGACCGAGCGGCCCGGCAAGGCCGCGGGTGTCGTCCCCGTCGACAGTATCGACGGCCCGACGGTCCGTCTCGCGGACGGGACGGTCCGACGGATCGACGACCCCGAAGAGGCGCGGGCGCTCCAGAACGGCGTCGAGGCGGTTCTCGACCTCGGCGAGTACCTCGTCAACTACGGCGAGTTCGTCGAGAACAACCGCCCGCTCGCGCCCGCCGGCTACGCGTTCGAGTGGTGGATGACGGAGCTGGAGGCGACCGACGCCGACGTCCAGGCGCTCAGAGACGACGCCCGCGCGGACCTGCGCGAGCCGTCGCCGGAGCGTGCGCTCTCGCTGGCCCGCGAGTACGACGCGCCGCTTCACCCGAGCTACACCTACTGCTGGCACGACGTGAGCGTCGCGGCGTTCGAGTCACTGGCCGAGACGGTCGCGACCTCGGGCCGGGTCGCAGACGCGGAGGCCGACGGCGGCGCCGCTGTCGGTCACGGGGCCGCTACGCCGACGGACGAACTCGTCCTGCCCGCGGACGACGAGACGGCCCGGACGCTCGAGACCCTCCTGGTCGAACACCGGCAGGGCGGGTCGATTCGCGTCCCCGACTGGCGCCCGCTGGTCGCGTCGCTCGGCCTCGACGCCGGCCTCGACCGGACGTGGACCGACCTGCCCGACGAGGCCCGGGCGTGGGACGGCGGCGAGAGCGCCCTCGCCGCGGTCGACGCCGTCGCGCCGTTCGCCGTACGCGAGCGCGCTCCGACCCGCGTCGGCTGCCGGATGGGTCGCCCGGAGAAGTCGGAGTCGCGTGACCTCTCGCCCGCCGTCCACACCCTGTTCCCGATCGGCGAGACCGGCGGGAGCCAGCGCGACGTGACACAGGCCGCCGGGACGACGACGGGCCCGGCGGGCGAGCCCGTCGCGCTCTCGCTCGGCGACCGGCGCTGTCCGGGCTGCGGCGAACACACCTTCCGTGTCCGCTGTGCGGAGTGTGAGCGCCACACCGAGCCGTACTACCAGTGCGACGACTGCGGACGCGTCCTCGACCCGGACGCGTCCGGGCGGGTCCACTGCGACCGCTGCGACCGCGACGTGACCTCGCCGCGAGAGTGGACCGTCGACCTGGACGCGCGCTACCGCGAGGCGCTCTCGCGGGTCGGCGAGCGCGAGACGGCCTTCCCGATCCTCAAGGGTGTCAAGGGGCTCACCTCCGCGAACGAGACGCCGGAGGCGATGGAGAAGGGCGTCCTCCGCGCGAAACACGACGTGACGGCGTTCAAAGACGGCACCGTCCGCTACGACATGACCGACCTGCCCGTCACCGCCGTCCGGCCCGCGGAGCTGGACGTGAGCGCCGACGACCTCCGGGCGCTGGGCTACGAGACGGACATCGACGGCGACCCGCTCCGGTTCGACGACCAGCTCGTCGAACTGAAGGTCCAGGACGTGGTGCTGTCCGACGGCGCCGCCGAGCACATGCTACGGACGGCCGACTTCGTCGACGACCTCCTCACCTCGCTGTACGACCTCCCGACGTTCTACGACGTCGACGACCGGGGCGACCTCGTCGGCGAACTCGTGTTCGGGATGGCCCCGCACACCTCGGCGGCGGTGGTGGGGCGCGTCGTGGGCTTTACCAGCGCGGCGGTCGGATACGCGCATCCGTACTTTCACGCGGCGAAGCGCCGGAACTGCTTCCATCCCGACACGGAGCTCTGGGTCCGCGACGAGGACGGCGCGTGGCACCACGACCGGGTCGAGCGGTTCGTCGAGGACCGTCTCGACCCCGAGACGGCCCGCACGGACGACGTCGGAACGATAGTGTCGGAGCTCGACGGCGACGTCGCCGTTCCGTCGGTGACGGAGGACGGCGAGCAGGTGGTCAAGCCGGTCGAGGCCGTGTCGAAACACCCCGCGCCCGACCACCTCGTCCGGGTCGAGACGCGGAGCGGCCGGGAGCTGACGGTGACGCCGGACCACTCGATGTGCCGGTGGTCAGACGGGATCGAACGCGTGCCTGCAGCCGACCTCTCGGCAGACGACTTCGTCCCCGTCCCGCGAACCGCCGACCCGGACGCTCCGCCGTGGACCGGCCGGGCCGCCTCCGAGCGGCCGCGGCGCGCCGACGGCGGCGTCGCCGTGGACCCGGTCACGGGCGTCGAGTACGTTCGCTCCGATGTCGAACACACGTACTGTCTCACCGTCGCCGAGACACACACTCTCGTCGCCAACGGGATGGGGGTCTCGCAGTGTGACGGCGACGAAGACTGCGTCATGCTCCTCCTCGACGGCCTGTTGAACTTCTCGAAGGAGTTCCTCCCCGACCGGCGGGGCGGCAGCATGGACGCGCCCCTGGTGATGTCCTCGCGGGTCGACCCGACAGAGATCGACGACGAGGCACACAACGTCGACGTGGTCCGCGAGTACCCTCGCGAGTTCTACGAGCAGACCCGCGAGATGGCCGACCCGACGGAGGTGGACGTCCGCACCGCGGCGTCGACGCTCGGTACCGACGACCAGTACCGGGGGTTCGCCCACACCCACGACACGACGAACATCCACATGGGGCCGGCGCTGTCGGCGTACAAGACGCTCGGGTCGATGACGGAGAAGACGGAGGCACAGCTCGAGCTGGCGCGCCGGCTCCGTGCCGTCGACGAGGGCGACGTCGCCGAGCGGATCATCGAGTACCACTTCCTGCCGGACCTCATCGGGAAC
>CAZEJR010000026.1:0-29361 GCA_964512675.1 uncultured Haloferacaceae archaeon
GCGCCGCCGTCGAGTTCCTCCACGACGAGGCCGGCGCGACGACGCTCTTTGCCACCCACTACCACGACCTCACGAGCGTCGCCGACGAGCGCCCGCGGGTCCGCACCCTCCACTTCCGGGTCGCGCGCGAGGGCGACGACCCGGAGGACGTGACGTTCCTCCACCGCGTCGCGCCGGGCGCCGCGTCGTCGTCGTACGGCATCGAGGTGGCGCGGACGGCCGGCGTGCCGGCACCGGTCGTAGAACGGGCGCGGGCGCTGGTCGAGGCGCGGAGCACACGGGGCTCGCGGGACCCGCGGGACCCGCGGCGACCGGACGAGGAGAGCGGACACGACACGGAGAGACGGACGGCCACGGGGGCGTCGACGGTCGGCCCGCCGACCGCCCCGTCGCGCGCCGACGGCGGGGCCGCCGCGCGGGTCGCCGAGCGCGTCGCCGAGATGGACCTCGCGGCGACGACGCCGCTGGAGGCGCTGACGACGCTCCACGACCTCCAGCGGACGCTGGAGGGCGAGGAGTGACGGTCGAGCGGCTGGACGCTGCCGCGCGGAACCGCATCGCAGCCGGCGAGGTCGTCACCCGACCCGCGCGGGTCGTCGCCGAACTCCTCGACAACGCCCTCGACGCCGGGGCGAGCCGCGTCGAGATAGCCGTCGCGGGCGACGGAACCGACCAGATCCGGGTACGCGACGACGGCCACGGGATGAGCCGCGCCGACGCACGGCGGGCGCTGGAGCGTCACGCGACCTCGAAGATCGGCAGCGCGGCGGAGCTGGACGCGGTCGACACGCTGGGGTTCCGGGGCGAAGCCCTCCCCGCGGTCGCCGCAGTGTCACGGCTCGAGCTGGAGACGAACGACGGCGGCGACGAGGGAGCCCGTGTCGTC
Source organism: uncultured Haloferacaceae archaeon (assembly GCA_964512675.1). Taxonomy (GTDB): domain Archaea; phylum Halobacteriota; class Halobacteria; order Halobacteriales; family Haloferacaceae; genus A07HB70. The sequence goes on from CAZEJR010000026.1 coordinate 887, forward strand.
GCCGCCGGCGGGACCGTCGAGACTGTCGACCCGACCGCGCGCGCCCGCGGCACGACCGTGACCGTCCGCGACCTCTTTTTCAACCGCGAGCCGCGCCGCGAGTCGCTCGCCGGGACCCGGACCGAGTTCGGACGCGCCAGCGACCTCGTCGCGCGCTACGCCTGCTGTCGCCCGGACGTCGCCGTCCGGCTCGTCCACGACGACCGGGAGACGCTCTCGACGCCGGGAACGGGCGTTCGCGACGCCGTCCTCGCGGTCTACGGCCGGGACGTCGCGCGGGCGGCGACGGAGGTGGACGCGACGAGGGCGGTCGTGCCGGGCGAGACGGGAGCGCGAGACGACCCGGACGGTGACGACGTCCGCGTCCGCGGTCTCCTCGCCGCGCCCGCGACGACCCGTACGAGCGCCGACCACGTCCACGTCGCGGTCCGCGGTCGCCCCCTCTCGGCGGCGGCGGCACTCCGCGACGCCGTCGAGCGCGGCTACGGATCGCTCCTGCCCGACGGTCGACACCCCGTCGCGGTGGTGCGTGTCGACGTGCCCGCCGGCGCGGTCGACCCGAACGTCCACCCCGCAAAAGAGCGGGTCGGCCTGCGCGACACCGACGCGGTCGCGGCAGCCGTCGAGCGCGCCGTCGCGGACGCGCTCTCGACGGCGGACCTCGCGCGCGTCGCAGAGACGTCGACGGACCTCGAGGACGCGCTGGTGCCGGTCGACGGCGACGGGCCGCTCGCGGCGGCGCGGGTCGTCGGGGCGTACCGAGAGCGGTACCTGCTCTGCGAGGCGAACGACGACCTCCTCGTGGTCGACCAGCACGCCGCACACGAGCGGGTGAACTACGAGCGTCTCCGTGACGCCCTCGACGAGGGCGTCCCGTCGCAGCCGCTCGACCCGCCGGCGACCGTCGATCTCGACCCCGGCGGCGTCGAGACGGTGCGCGAGCGGGCAGACGCTCTCGCTCGCCTCGGCTTCGAGACGGCGGCGTTCGGCGGCACCGCAGTCCGGGTGCGTGCGACGCCGGCGCCGTTCGGCCGGGCGGCGAGTCCCGACGCGCTCCGGGATGCCGTCGACGCCCTGCGCGACGGCGCGGCCCCCGACCCGCGTGCCGACCGCCTCGCCGACCTCGCCTGTCACCCGTCGCTCCGGGCGGGCGACGCGGTCGGCGAGAGCGACGCACGCCGGCTGCTCGACGCGCTCGCGGCCTGCGAGCAGCCGTACGCCTGCCCACACGGCCGACCGACGACGCTCTCCGTCGCCCCCGAGACACTCGCACGAGGGTTCGAGCGCGCGCCGACGCGAGAGTAGAGTAAGTATCATGTCGTCGCGGCCCGAAGTCGGCGTATGCCGACGCTTCTCGACCTCGTCGTCACCTTTCTCCGCAGCGTCGTCCGGCTGATCGTGGTGTTCACCACGGAGGTGGCGCTCCGCCAGCCGATCGACCTGCTCGCGCTGGTCGCGCTCGCGGCGGGGACGGTCCTCACCGTGGTCCCGACCGCGGTGTTCGGCTACCTCGTCGCCGGCGCGGCGCTCGACGCGCTCGGCGTCGACCCGACGGCGCTCGTGCGGTCGCCGCCCGAGGAGAGCTAGGTCGCGCGGCTGTACGCCTCGCTCGCGAGGTCGACCGCCGTCTCGACGTCCGGACCGAGCGGCGACCCGACGACGATGCCGTCAGCGTGGTCGAGCACCCGTGACATCCGGGCTGCGACCGCGTCGACGTCGCCCGCCATACAGAACGCGTCGACCATCGCGGGCGTCACGAGGTCGAACGCCTCGCTGTACGCGCCGGCGCTCAGACGGTCGCCGATCTCGTCGGCCCGGCCCGGGTCGATCCCGTGTCGGTCGAGCACCGGCGGCGCCATCCCCGCGGCGATGTACGCCACCGGCGGACGGGCGGCCTCGCGCGCCGCCGCCGCGTCGTCGGCGACGCTGACGCTTGCGTACGCCGCCAGGGCGAACGGGCCGCGGCTGTCCGGGCGTTCGCCGAGGCCGTCCTCGACCTGGTCGCGCGCCCACGCGAGGTCGTCCGGGTGCGACCCGTTGAACAGCAGGCCGTCGGCGTGTTTCGCGGCCATCCGGCACATGTGCGGCCCCTCGCCGCCGACGTGGACCGGGATCGACGCTCCCTGTGGCGGCTCGTAGTTCAGGCCGGCGTCGGTCGCCGCGAAGATCCCGTCGTGGTCGACCCGTTCGCCGGCCCACAGCCGTTTGGCGGTCTTGAACGTCTCCAAGACCGGTCGCAGCCCGCGGTCGTCGGCGGCGTCGAGCGCCCGCATCGTCGTCGGATCGCCCGGACCGATCCCGAACCGCGCCCGGCCGTTGCTGACCTCGTCGAGCGTCGCCACCTGCGAGGCGAGGGTGAGCGGGTGGCGGTCGTGCGGGTTCGCCACACCGGGGCCGATTCCGACCCGGTCGGTCCGCTCCGCGAGGCGAGCGAGGGCGGCGAACGGGTCGCGGTTATTGTAGTGGACGCTCAGGTAGATGTCCTCGAACCCCGCCGCCTCGGCGGCGACGCCGAGGTCGACGACCCGGTCGACCGGGTGTTCCGGAGCCAGTTCGACGCCGAACCGCGCGCCGGGGACGTCGGTCATACGTCACCGTCGGGCGGGGCCGGCTTGGGTCTTACCCGTCGCGCCAGTCGCGAATCGCCCGCCGGACGAGGTCGGTCTCGACGTCCCGGAAGTGGGCGTCGCTCCCGTCGTGGTCGCCGAACTCGAAGTTCCGCACGACGACGACGGGCGTCCCCTCCGCGCCCTCGCCGCTCACGAGGTTCGCGGCGGCGGCGAGTTCGTCGACGACGTTCTCCACCGTCGCGTCCATCTCCCGGCCGTCCCGGTCCGGTTCGCCCCGGTAGTCGCGGCCCGCGGGCAGGCCCGACCACCCGACCGCGACGCCGCGCTGGCCGTGCCGGAACGGGCGTCCCGACGTGTCGGTGACGACAACCGCGGCGACACCGAGGGCCGCTCGCAGGCGCGCCGCCGTCTCCGAGGGCCGCTCAGGGAGGAGCAGGAGGTCGGCGTCGGCAACGTTCGACCGGTCGATGCCGGCGTTGACGCCGACGTGGCCACACCGCGTCTCGGTCAGGAGGAACGGCGTCTCGAACAGCACCTCCGTGGACTCGACGAGGACGGCCTGGACGAACCGCGGGTCGACGTCCTCGCCGGTCGCCGCCGAGAGGTCCGCCGCGAGCTCCCGGGCGCGCGGGCCGTCCGGAAACGCCTCGAGGCTCGCGGTCCGCCCCGCCGCCTTCGAGACGACGGTGCTCGCGACACACACCACGTCGTCCGGGCGGAGGTCGGCCCGCGCGGCGACGAGGGCGGCGATATCGTCGCCCGCCCGGACCTCGGGCAGGTCGGGGACGGCGAACAGGTTCACGTGTCTCCGTAGAGCAGACGGGACAAAAGCGGTGCGACGGCGTCAGCCCCGGTGGAAGACGACCTCGAGATCGCCGTCGTGCGCCGTTGCCTCGATTGTCGTCGGGACGTCGCCCGGGTTCGCGCCCGTCGCGCTTCCGGGGTTGAGCAGGCGGACGCCGTCGACGGTCTCGTCCCGCGGACGGTGGGTGTGGCCGGCGACGCCGACCGCGTCCGGGCCGCCGCTGTCGGCGACCGTCCGCAGGACCTCGCGGTCGTAGCCGCCGCGCCCGTGGCCGTGGGTGACGACGAACTCGACGCCGCCAACCGTCGTCGTGTCGACGGCCGGGAGATCGACGGCACCGCCGGGGTCTGTGTTGCCACGAACGGCAGTCAGGGCGGGCGCGAGGTCTCGAAGCCGCTCGTATGTCGGACGGGCGTCGAAGTCGCCTGCGTGGATCGCGTGGTCCGACGACTGCACCTGCGAGACGACCCAGTCGGGGAGTTCGTGCGCCCGCGACGGGACGTGTGTGTCACTCAGTATCGCGACCGTCGGCACAGGAGAACCGATCGGTCCGAGACGGATAGTTCACTCGGCGGCAGAGCCTCGCCGCACGGTCTCGCCGCGCCGCCGTGGCGTCGTCGCCACCTGCGTTCTCAGGGGTCGCCGCCCGCGTCGTCGAGTGTCTCCGCGGCCACGGACGCGTTCGCAGACGTCGCCGCCCTCGCGCGACCCGCGCGACGCCCGACCCGCGACAGCCGTCGTGCCGTATCGACCGCGCGATGTCCGGCGCCGAAGCCGTCCTCAAGGACGCCGCCGCCGGGAGCGGTCGGGGCGTCCACGGGCAGAGAGCGTCCTCCTCGGCGCCGACGCCGCCCTGCCGGACCGGAGCGTCGTCGACCGCACCGGCCACACGGGACGAGGTGCTGGGCGCGACAGCCGACGCGGCCGGCTGCCGACAGGGCTCTACGACGGTCCCGTGCCCCTGACGGCGACACCGCGTACGCGTGCCGGCGCCGCTCGTCGACGCCGTCGTCACCGAGACGGGCGCACTCGGCGTCGACGATGTCGGTCGCGGCGGACCACCGCACAGCGGCGGCGTAGGACGAGGACGGAGCGCGGTGAGACACGAAGACGAGGGCAGAGCAGAGAAGACGAACGCTGAAGCCCACGCCACACGAGTCACCCGTGGGCGGCAGTGACGAGGGTTACCCCCACCGAGCCCCGTGTGACGACGCTACTCGGCCGAGCCGCCCGCCGCTCTCGCCCGTAGCGCGACGCGTCAGGTCACGAACTGGAGCAGTTCGTCGCGCTTCGCGTCGCGGAAGACGCCACGGAGTGCCTCGAGCAGCGGCTCGACCGAGCCGCGCTTCGCACAGACCGGCGCGACGGTGTCACGCCACTGTTGCCACGGCGGGTAGAGCCCGAGGCGGTCACAGATCGCGTCCAGCCGCTCGTCCCGGTCGTCGACCTTGTCCATCTTGTTCACCGCGACGACGGGGCGCACGTCGACGTCCCGGAGGAAGCCGAACAGTTCGACGTCGTGTGGCACCTCGTCGGGACCGGAGTGGCGGTCGATGACTTCGACTGCGGCCTTCCCGTCGAGGACGAGAACGGCTGCCAAGATGTGAGCGGCGTTCGCCTCGACGTAGCGCACCACGTCGGTCTTGATCTGTTCGCGTCGCGCCGCCTCGACACCCGACATGAACCCGAAGCCGGGGAGGTCGGTGAACATGAAGTTCTGTGCGGTCCAGTCGAAATGCGTCGGCTCGCGGGTGACGCCCGGCGACCGACCAGTCGCGACGTCGTGGCCCGTCAGCTCACGCATCAGCGTCGACTTTCCGACGTTCGACCGGCCGACGAGCACCACCTCCTCGCGGTCGGGACGTCCATCGAACACAACGGGTGTTCGGGGCGTACCGGTGTAAGCCGCGCGGTTCCGCGCGCCCGGTGCGGTCTCGGCGAGCCCGTAACACCGCGGGTGCGAGCGACGACGTCCCGGATCGTTAGGCGTGTCGCCCGCGACCGCCGACGGTGAACAAGCAGCCGACCCGCGAGCGGGTCTGGGACGAACTGGAGGAGCACGGCGTCGCCCGGTTCCCGTCTCTGGATAAGGTGGAGATATACTAGTGTAGGGGTGCAGAGTTAGGACGTGGAAAAGCAGGAACTGCGCGAGCGGGTCTGGGACGAACTGGAGGAGAGCGGGGAGGCCCGGTTTCCGTTTCCGCCTCACGGTCGGATCCCGAACGTCGCGGACGCCGCCGACGCCGCGGACCGGCTCTCCAGCCGGGTCGGTACGGTCGAGACGGTCAAGGCGAATCCCGACGCGCCCCAGTTGCCGTACCGTCGGCGAGCGCTCCGCGAGGGCGCGACCGTCTTCTTCGCGCAGCCGCGTCTCCGTGACCCGGAGCCGTTTCTCCGTCTCGACCCCGCGGCGATTCCGCCGGACGAACTCGACCGCGCGCCGACCGTCTCGCACGTCGACGACTACGCCACCGCCGTCGGTCCCGGCGCCGTCCCGCCCCTGGACCTCGTCGTCTGCGGGAGCGTCGCCGTCGACGAGACCGGCAGCCGGGTCGGCAAGGGAGAGGGGTTCTCCGACCTCGAGTTCGCGGTGCTGTCCGAGCTCGGCGCCGTCGACGACGAGACGCTCGTGGCGACCACGGTCCACGAGCGACAGGTTCTCGACACCGTCCCGCACGCGCGCCACGACGTGCCGCTGGACCTCGTCGTGACCCCGGAGCGCGTCGTCGAGACGGAGACGACCCACAGCCGACCGGCCGGCGTGGAGTGGGCGCTCGTCGACGAGGAGACAGTCGCCGAGACGCCCGTCCTGCGCCGCCTCCGCGACGACTGACCCGACACGTCGGATCGGTGGTCCGACCCGCGAGCGTCTTCACTGGCCGTCGGTCGGGCCTCCCGGGGCCGGCGAGACTGTGCGACCGGGCGGGTCACCGACCTACGCGTCTCGGGCCGTCCCGACCCGTTCGAAGACCAGTCCCCAGCCGGCCAGCGCGAGGGCGACGCCGCCGAGGAGGAGAAACGCCTGGTCGAACCGACCGGCGTCGGCGAGGACGCCGACGACGGGCGGGCCGACGGCGCCGAACGCGATGTAGCCCGTGCGGAGGAGGCCGAACCCGCTCCCCCGTATCTCGTCCGGCAGCACCCCGACACCGGCGGTGTTGATCGGTGGCATCCCGCCGAGGAAGGAGCTGAGGAGGAGGACACTCGCGACTACCGCCGGGAGCGACTGTGCGACGGTCAGGAGAACGAATGCCGGGACACTCAGCCCGACGAACGCCCCGATCGCGACACGGGCGCCGCGCCGGTCGGCAACGGCGCCGGAGAGAAACTGGACGGCGATTGCGGCGGCGAAGAAGGCGCCGTAGAGCGTCGCGGCGGCCCCCGGCGTGAGCCCCTTCCGCGCGACGAGGTACGTCGGGAGAAACCCCGTCAGGCTCTGGTACAGCAGCATGTTCAGCGCGAGGAGACCGAACGCGGCCAGCACGCGCGGGCGGCGCACGGCGACGGCGACACGGCGCATCGTCTCGCGGAACGGCTCGTCGTCGTCGGTTCCGCCGGTGGCGCGCGGGACGGACAGCCACAGGGCAACGGTGCCGACGACCGTCGCGGGGACGAGAGCACCGAATCCCCAGCGCCACCCGACCCAGGCCGCGACGGCACCGGCGCCCGCCGAGAGGACCACGTTGCCGACGTTGCCGGCGGCCTGTGAGACCGCGATCGCCGTCGCGGCCATCCGGTCGTACGTCGCCGCGACGACCGTGATACGGGTGGTTCCGTACAGCCCCGTCGCGACGCCGAGGACGACCGTCGCCGCGACGAACGCCGCCGCCGTCGTCGCGGCGGCGACGGCGAGGACGGCGGCAGTCGTGAGGGCGACGCTCCCGGCGAGGACGAACCGCTCGCCGACGGCGTCGGCGAGCGCCCCGCCGGGAAACTGGAGGAGCGCGTAGCTCGTCCAGAGGGCGCCGACGAACAGCCCGGCGGTCGCGTTGCCGACGCCGAACTCCGCGGTCACACCCGGCAGGAGCGTCGGGTAGACGACCCGGACACCGAGGGTGAGAAACCAGCCGAACGACACCGCGAGCAGGACGGCAGCCGACCCGTCGCGCCGCAGGTCCCCGACGACGCCGGCGGCGAGCGCGACCGGCTGGAGGCGCGTCGACACGCGACCGGCTACCGCCACCGCCGACTTCAATCGTTTCGTTCGCCGGAGCCGGGCGGCTGTGCCGTCCGGACGCACAGACGCCGGCTCACCGACCGACGGGTGTCCGACTCGTCTGGCTGCCGGTGTCGGCCGGTGGGTGCGAGACTGTCCGCACGGTGCCGGACGAGGGGACCGTCGCGTACGCGCCCGCCGACGAGACTGGCAGCCGCGAGTACGCCGCCGTGACGACGGGCGGCGCTACTCCGCCCGCGACGGCGGGATCTCCGGGTCGTGAGGAGCCGCGTCGAGCGCGCGGTCGAGCGCCGCCTCGACGCCCGCCCCCGTCTCGACGCTCATCGCGGCGTCGGCGTCGACGGTCGTGGCGCGCTCGCTCTCGTCCGCGCGGTCGGTCTTGTTCCGGACCGTCAGCACGGGCGCGTCGAACCGCTCGCGGAGTTCGTCGCGGAGGCGGAGCTGGGCGGAGAGCGGGTAGCCACAGGATTCGCTGGCGTCGACGAGAAAGAGGACGACGTCGGCGAGGTGCCGGACCGCCGACTCGGCCTGGCGCTCGATGTCGTTGCGCTCGGCGGCGGGCCGATCCAGGACGCCCGGGGTGTCGACAACCTGGTAGCGGACGTGGTCGCGGTCGACGTGTCCGACTCCGACGGCGCGGGTGGTAAACGGGTACGCCGCCGTCTCGTTCGACGCCCGCGTGACGCGGTTGACGAACCCCGACTTGCCGACGTTCGGGTAGCCCGCGACCGCGACGGTCGGCTGGTCCGGGTCGATCTCGGGGAGATCCTTCAGCGCGTCACGCGCGGCGCCGACACGTCGGAGGTCGACCGCCACCTCGTCGACGACGTCGGCGACCCGGGCGAACGCCTGCTTGCGGTGTTTCCGGGCCGTGTCGGTGTCGCTCTGGTAGACCTTCGACATCGTCTCGTCGCGGATCGACCGGGTCTGACGCGCCGCCCACGACACCTCCGAGAGGCTGGCGCGCAGGGCGTCCAGCCCGGCCTGCTCGCCGTCGCCGGCTCGACGTGTGTCCGTCGTCCGCCGCAGGACGGCGTCGGCGACCTCGTACGCGAACGGCTCGACGGTCCGGAAGTCCGGCCACGACCGCACGACGTTGTCACAGTTGTCCGCGACGACGTTACACGCCGTCCGGAGCATCGACTCCTGGGCCTCCCGCCCCTGCTTCGCGCGCCCCGCCCGCGCTGCGCGCGAGAACGCCGTGTCGACCAGCTCCTCCGCACGGGGCGTGGTCGGGAGGTCCTCGTATATCACACTCGTCGGAGGCGGCGGGGGGAGAAAAGGGCGTCCCTACCGCTCGGCGTACTCGCGCTGGACCGCGACGACCTCGCTCGAGTCCGCACAGTCGGCGTACCGCCGCAGCGGCTCGTCGTTCAGCTCGAGAAACGTCTCGCCCCACGTGAACTTCGACAGGACGGCGGCGGCCCGGTCGCGGCGGCCGAGAACCGCCAGCGCCGCCGCCAGCGCCTCAACGGTGGTCAGGCGGAGCGGCCGTCCGAAGTTCACCGGGTTCGCGGCGACGAGGTACGGGAGCGCGCGCCGGTCGCCTCCGAGCGCGAACGCGTCGGGCTCGACGCTCGTCCACGAGCAGTCCAGCACGACGAGGCGGTCCGGGTCGTCCGCGGGCGAGAGCGCGCGCTCGGCGTGCGGGTCGAGCACCAGCCCCGGCGGCGTCTCGCGGTCCGACCGGTGGAGCGCTGCGAGGTCGAACCGGGCGAGCTTCCGCGCCGTACACTTCTCGGGGTCGTCGTCCCCGGCGTACCGGACGTGGAGACTCGGACGAGGGCCGTCGCGCGACACGACGGCGGTCGGCGGGCGGCGGGCAAAAGCCGTCCGGCCCGGCGACACCGGTCCGGCGGAACGCTCAATTCGCGGGCGGGCGTGTCGCCGCCATGGACGCGACAGACGCCGCCCGGGCCTACTACCAGGCCGTCGACGCCGGCGACTACGACCGCCTCGCCGCGCTGCTCGCGCCCGACTTCGCACAGCGTCGCCCGGACCGCACGCTTGTCGGTCGGGACTCGTTCGTCTCGTTCATGCGCGACCGTCGCCCGCGGACCGACTCGACACACCACGTCGATGCGGTGTACCGCCCGAGTGTCGGGCCGCCGGGCGAGCGCCTCGAGGCGGCGGGCGACGTCGCCGCCGAGGTGGCCGTCCGGGGTCGCGTCCGGACCGACGACGACGAACTCGGGTTCGGCTTCGTCGACGTCTTCGCCGTCGACGAGGAGGGGCGGCTGGCGTCGCTCCGGACCTACACCGCCTAGTCCTTCCGGCCGGCGCCGACCGCCGCCTCGCCAACCGGCTCGTGGCCGTCGATGACCGCCAGCCCGTCCGTGTACGGGCGTAGTGCCTCGGGGACGGTCACGGTCCCGTCCGGGTTCTGGTAGTACTCGAGCAGCGCGACGACGACCCGCGGGAGCGCCAGCCCCGACCCGTTGAGCGTGTGGAGGTACTCCGCAGACTCGTGGCGCTCCGGACGGTAGCGCAGGCCGGCGCGCCGGGCCTGGAACGCCTCGAAGTTCGACACGCTCGACACCTCCAGCCACCGCCCGCCTGCCGCCGGACCGCTCTCCGTGTCGTCCGCGGGGGCCCACACCTCGATGTCGTACTTCTTCGCCTGTGTGAACCCCATGTCGCCGGTGCACATGTCGAGCACGCGGTAGGGAAGCCCGAGCTCGCGCAGAACCGACGCTGCCTCGTCCAGCAGCCCCTCGAGCCGGTCGTAGGAGTGTTCGGGCCGGACGAAGTTGACCAGCTCCACCTTGTCGAACTGGTGAACCCGGACCATCCCGCGCGTCTCGGTGCCGTGTTCGCCGGCCTCGCGCCGGAAGTTCGGCGTGTACGCCTGGTGTTTGACCGGCAGGTCGTCGTCGAGCAGCACCTCGTCCCCGTACATGTTCGTCACCGACACCTCCGCGGTCGGGCAGAGCCACAGGTCGTCGTCGTCGTACGGCGCGTCGTTCCGGTCACCGACGCGGTAGGCGTCCTCGACGAACTTGGGGAACTGGCCGGTGCCGCGCATCGACGCGCTGTTGACCGGGACGGGCGGGTGGACCTGTGTGTACCCCTGCTCGCGGTGGAGGTCGAGCATGAACCGGATGAGCGCGTGCTCGAGGCGCGCGCCGTCGCCCTTCATGAAGAAGTAGCCGCTGCCGGTCACCTTCGCGCCGCGCGCGAAGTCCAGGATCTCCAGGTCTTCGCCGAGGTCGTAGTGTGGGACCACGTCCTCGGGCAGGTCTCGCCGGCTGCCGAACCCCTCTCGCCGCAGTTCGACGTTGTCCGACTCGTCGTCGCCCACGGGGACAGACTCGTGGGGCACCTGCGGAACCCGGAGCATCGCCTCGTCGAGCTCGGCGCGGAGTTCGTCGGCTCGGTCCTCGACCGCCTGGATCTCGTCTTTCAGCGCCCGCGAGCGCTCGATCGCCTCCGCCGCGGCGGCCTCGTCTCCCGCCGCTTTCAGCTCACCGATGCGCGAACTGACCTCGTTTCGCTCGCGGCGGAGCTCGTCGCCCTCGGACTTGAGGCCGCGCCACTCCTCGTCCAGTTCGACCACGCGGTCGAGGTCGACGTCGGTCACCCCCTTTTGCGCGGTCGCCTCGCGAACGGTCTCCGGCTCCTCGCGGAGCAGGCGCCGGTCGATCATACCCGAGCGTCCGGCCGGGCGCGCAAGAGCGTACCGGCTCTGGTCGGGACGCGGGGGTTTTTCTCGCCCGCCCGCGGGAACGGAGTGTGATCGGCGACGTGACGCGGGTGGCCGACGACGTCTACTGTGTCGACACCGGTGCGTACGAGGTTGCGAACTACGGCGCGGTCTACGTCGTCGACGCCGCCGAGCCGGCGGTGGTCGACACCGGTATCGGCGCCGACCGCGAGCGGCTGTTCGAGGCGCTCTCGGACCTCGGCGTCGAGCCGGCGCACGTCCTCGTCACCCACGTCCACCTCGACCACGCGGGCGGGGCGGGCTACCTCGCCGAGCGGTACCCCGAGGCGACGGTCCACGTCCACGCGCGCGGCGCCCGTCACCTCGTCGACCCGTCGCGACTCGTCGCGGGGACGAAGGCCGCCGTCGGCGACCAGTGGCGGTTCTACGCCGAGCCGAAGCCGGTTCCTGAGTCTCGCATCCGCGAGCTGACCGACGGCGAGACCGTGGACCTGGGCGACCGTGTCCTCGACGTGGTCGGCGCACCCGGCCACGCGCCCCACCAGGTGCTGTTCGACGACGACGGGGTGCTGTTCGCCGCGGACGCGATGGGCATCTACACCCCGCAGGGCGGCGTGCGCCCGACGAGTCCGCCGCCACAGTTCGACCTCTGGACCTGTCTCGACGACGTCGCGACGGTGCGCGACCGCGACCCGCGGGTCGTCTGCTACGGCCACTTCGGCGGGGTTCGCTACGACCCGTCGCTGGCCGACGCGTACGCCGACGCGTTGACCTCGTGGGTGGCCGACGTGCGGGCCGCGCGGGCAGCCGCCGGCGACGACGAGGCGGCCGTCGAGCGTCTCGCCGCCGCGCCCGCGGCAGAGTGGGTGGAGTCGTACGGCGCGCGGAAGGCGAGCGCGGACGCACGTCTGAACGCGAAAGGGGTCCTGCGGTACCTCGACACGGCGTGACGGAGCGACGGGCTTTAGTCCGGGGCCGGCAGGCCCTCCGTCGGGTGAGAGACCGATAGATGTCCGGTGAGCAGGTCACGCTGGTCGCCGGAATCGTCGCCGTCGGCGTCCTCGCGCAGGTGTTCGCCGACCGCGTGCGCGTGCCCAGCATCGTCTTCCTCCTCGCGGCTGGAGTGATCCTCGGCCCGGAGGTGGCCGGCCTGCTCGAGCCGGAGACGTTCGGCGGCGGTCTGTCGGCCATCGTCGGCCTCTCGGTCGCCGTCATCGTCTTCGAGGGGGCGTTCCACGTCCGGATCGGACGGCTGCGCGAGGCGCCGGCGGCGACACTCCGGCTCGTCACGCTCGGTGCCGCGATCGCGCTGTTCGGCACCGCCGCCGCCGTCCACCTTCTCCTCGGCGTCGGGTGGCTGGTGGCCTTTCTGGTCGGCGCGCTGCTCGTCGCGACGGGGCCGACGGTGATCGCACCGATCCTCGAGGTGGTGCCGGTGCGCGACCGGGTCGGAACCGCGCTCGACACGGAGGGGATCGTCAACGACGTGACGGCGGCGATCCTCGCGGTGGTCATCTTCGAGGTGATCGTCGCTTCGGAGGCGAGCGGTGTCGCCGGGGTCGTCGGCCTGTTCGCACAGAAGATCGGTATCGGCCTGCTGGTCGGACTGGTCGTCGCGGCGGCGGTCTACTACGGCCTGCGGTACGTCGACCTCTCGCCCGGGAACGCGCCGCAGAACGCCCGACTGCTGGTGCTCGCGGGCGCACTCGTCGCGTACGGCGGCGCCGAGGCGGTTCCCGGCGGTCGGGAGGCGGGTATCGCCGCGGTTGCGACCGCCGGTGTCCTCCTCGGAAACGCCGACCTGCCGTACGAGTCCGAGATCGAGGCGTTCAAAGGTGACCTGACGCTTCTGGTCCTCTCGTTCGTCTTCATCACGCTCGCCGCACTCCTCCAGTTCGACACGCTGGTCGCGCTCGGGGTGGCGGGCGTGGCCGTCGTCGTCGTCGTCGCGCTCGTCGTCCGGCCGGTGCTCGTGTTCGTGTCGACGTACGGCGGGCGGTTCACCGTCCCGGAGCGGGCGTTCATGAGCCTCGTCGGACCGCGGGGGATCATCCCGGCGTCGGTGGCGACGCTGTTCGCAATCGAACTGCGGGCACAGGGGCTCGGCGACGCGGCGAACGTCCTCGTCGGCACCGTCTTCCTGACTATCTTCCTGACCGTGCTGTTCCAGGCCGGGCTGGCGCGACAGATCGCAGAGCGACTCGACGTGATACCGATGCGTGTGATAGTGATCGGCGGTGGCAAGGTGGGCCGCGCGCTCGCCGACCGCCTCGGCGACCGGGGAGAGAACGTCGTCCTCGTCGAGGAGGACGTCGAGATAGTGGAGCTCGCCCGTGAGGCGGGCCACACCGTCCACCACGGCGACGGCACCGACACCGAGGTGTTGCGGTCGGCGGGCGCGGAGAACGCCCGTGTCATCGTCGCCGCGACCGGAGACGACGACGCGAACCTGCTCGTGGCACAGCTCGCGAACCAGCAGTTCGACCCCGAGACGGTGCTCTCGCGGGTGAACAGCCCGACAAACGTCGAGGCGTTCGAGGAGCTCGGCGTCCGCGCCGTCTCGTCCGTGCTCGCGACCGCACAGGCGATCGACAACTACGTCGAGCGACCGGCGCTGGCGGACTGGATGGGCGACCTCGGCGACCACGGCGACGTCCAGGAGATCGAGGTGACCTCCGAGGCACTCGTCGGCGAGTCGATAGACGAGATCGGCCCACGGCTTCCGGGTAGCGTCATCGTCGCGCTCGTCAGCCGGAACGGCGAGACGCGGGTGCCGAGTGCCGACCTCGTGCTGGAACAGGGCGACCGGATCACCCTGATCGGCGACCGTGACGACGTTCGCGACGCGATGGCGTTCTGCCACCCGTCGTGAGCAGTCCGACGCGCTTATGCCGACGTAACGGTTAGTCTGGCCGGATGAGCGAACCGGCGCTTGACGTCGTCGAGTTTCTCCTGACCGCGCGCACGTACACCGACGAGACGACGCTCGACGCCAACGACCTGCCGCCGCGCTACCGGCGCGTGTTCTGGAACGAGGACGGCGACGTCGAGGAGGGGCCGAGGGACGGCATCGAACGACCGCTCGTCGTCACCGAGGCGGTCGCCCGGCAGGCAACCGGCGTCGAGCGGCCCTTGGCAGCCGTCTCGAACGACACGATGTTCGTCGACCGCGACGAGTTCTCCGGTCGGCTCGAGCTGACCGAGCCGGCGATGGCAGTGTCGTGGCTGCTCGACCGCTGTGACCGCGAGCGGATCGCGACCAATCCGACGCTCGCCCACGTCGTCGAGTCGATGGACGACCCACCGTTCGACGTGACCCGCGACGAGGCGCGCGACCAGACCCGCCCGATCCACGCCGACCGGGTGTGGATCGACGCCCTGCTGGAGGAGTACTTCGACGGCGAGGACGAGGAGGACGTCGAGATGCTCGACCTGGTCAACGTCCGGGCTCCGGAGGAGATCGAGACGACGCTCGACGACCTCGTCGTCACGGAGGACCAGGAGGGTGAGATCGGCAAGATCGTCACCGCGATCGAGAACCGCGAGTATCTCGCGGAGATCGGCCTGCGCGAGATCGGCAAGCTCCTGTTCGTCGGCCCGCCGGGAACCGGCAAGACGACGATCTCGCGGGCACTCGCACACGAACTCGGCCTGCCGTTCGTCGAGGTGAAGCTGTCGATGATCACCAGCCAGTATCTCGGCGAGACGGCGAAAAACGTCGAGCGCACCTTCGAGGTGGCAAAGCGGCTCTCGCCGTGTATCCTGTTCATCGACGAGTTCGACTCCGTCGCGAAGAGCCGCGGCTCGGACGAACACGCCGCGCTCAAGCGCGCGGTCAACACCCTGCTGAAGTCGATCGACGACATCTCGCTCATCCGCGACGAGGTGTTGCTCATCGGCGCGACGAACCACCCGGACCAGCTCGACGCCGCCGCGTGGCGCCGGTTCGACGAGATCGTCAACTTCCCAAAGCCCGACCGGGAGATGCGCGCCGACATCCTCCGGGTGATCACCCGGGAGATGGACATCGCGGAGTTCGACCCCGACGAGGTGGCGACGAAGACGACCGGACTCACCGGCTCCGACCTCCGGATGGTGCTTCGCGAGGCCGTGCTCGAGGCGCTGACCGACGGGCGGCGCACCATCACGCAGGCGGACGTGATGGACGCCGTCTCCGACTTCGAGGAGCGGGACAACCTGAAGAACATGGATATGATCGACGGCGACGCGGACGCGATGGTCGCGGGCGACGGCGGGCACGACCACGACCACGACCACGACCACAGCCACGACGACTGAACACGGCTGTCGGGGCGCGCCCGGGCGCCGCGTCGAACCGCTCGGCGCGTGCGTACCAACGGTGATTTCAGTCCGCCCCTCCGCGTGTCGGCGTGCGTGTCACCCTCCTCGGCACCGGCGACACCACGGGGACGCCGACCGTCGGCTGTGACTGCGACACCTGCCGTCGCGCCCGTGCCCGCGGCGTCGAGCGCACGCGCTTCTCCGTCCACGTCGAGAACGAGACGACCGGGGAGTGTCTCCTCGTCGACTTCAGCCCCGACTTCCGCTCGCAGTTCCTGGCGAACGACGTCGGCCTGCCCGACGCCGCGGTGGTGACACACATCCACTTCGACCACCTCGACGGCCTCGGCAACGTCTTCCGGCTGGCCGACCCGATCGACGTCCACACGGCTGACGAGCGGGACCCGGAGACGGACGAGAGCGTCGCCGAGACGGTCCGGCGGAAGTACCACTACCTCGACCGGGTGACCGTCCGGGGGCACGACCCCGGCGTCACGTTCGCGGCTGCGGGGTTCGACGTGACGCTCTACCCGGTCTCACATCCACCGCTCCTGTGTTACGGCCTCACCGTCGAGGGCGACGGTGCGACGCTTGCGCTCACGGGCGACACGAGCTACGCGGTGCCGGCGAGGACGCGCGACGCGCTCTCGGGCGCCGACCTCCTCCTCGCCGACGCAATCGCGCCCGCGTCGGCCTGCGCCGGCCACCCCGCTGGCGGGCGTCACGAGGACGACGCGGGCGTCCCCAGGACGTTCGGGCGGAAGCACATGACCCGCGAGGGCGCGCTGGCGCTGGCCGACGAGCTCGCGCCGGCAGAGACGCTGCTGGTCCACTGCTCGCACTACTACCCCGCGGACGAGGCGTTCGAGCCGCCGCTGGCCGTCGACGGGACGGTCAGAACTCTGTGAGGCCGCTCTGCTCGCGGGCGACGCCCGGCGGGTCTGCGACCCACGCCGACCGGTCGTCCCGGAGCGCCGCCCGGTCGAGCGACGGCGGGTCCGCCGGCGTGTGCTCCGGGCAGTCCGGGCAGTCTCGCGACGGGTCGACGACGCGGTCGAACGCCGCGCAGTACGGGCGGCCGTCCGCCGTCGGCTCGCAGCGGGCACAGGCCGGCGGCTCGGGACGCCAGCCCTTGCCGTAGGCGCGTTCGGCGACGCGACGGCGGACGCGGCGCTTCGCCGACGGCTCGACCACACGTACCTCGGTCCGACCGGACCGGCGCTCGACGGGTTCGACCCCCGAGTCCTCGACGGCGAGCGGCGACGGCTCGCGCACCACCCGGCGCTCTCCCGTCGCGGGGTCGAACCGCCACACGCCGACCGGGTCCGGGAGTCGGTTCAGGTGCGCGCGGGTGACGTGACTCGCCGTCGCGAGAACCACCCGGTCGAACAGCGCGAGGCTGGCGTCGTGCCGGAGCTGACGCTCCATGTCGCCGGGACGCCCGAGGTCGGGCTTGTTCTCGACGGCGAGGAGCCCCGCGAACCAGTCGTCCGGGTAGCGGGCGCGCTGGCGGTAGCACACGACGCCGTCACGACGGGTCCGCTCGACGAACCCGACGTCGACGGCACGGTCGAGAGCTGCGGGTCGCCGCGCCGCCGCGACGTCGACGGCCGTGCTCGCGCGCACGGCCCGCCCGACACCGACGTCACCCTCCACGACGGGGGGCGGGATCGTCTCGTCGGCTATTCGTGCGCGGTCGTCGAACGCCGGTCCCGGGTCGACGACGACGACGTCGACGACGCGCCGGCCCGGGGCCGCGACGCCGCCGCCGAGCTGGCGAGCAACGACGCGGTCGGCGCACTCGAGGTGGGCACAGAGCGCGAGTTCGAAGGCGTACTCGGAGGTCTGGCCGTCGGCGGACGCCACGCCTCAGTCGTCGACGACGACCTCGACCGGTCCGTCGTCTGACTCCGGTTCGGCGGGCAGGTCGTCGCCGCCGGAGCGCTCCTGCCAGAGCAGGCCGCCGACGACGAGGAGAACGACCCACGAGCGCCACGAGGCGAGGTTCAGCGTGTAGCCGATACCGAACGGCTTCGGGACAAGCATTCCCTCGTCCGGATTCCAGTACGACGAGAGCATCCGACCGAGGCTCGGCCGCTCGAAGTTGTACGGCACGCCGAACACCTCGCCGGACTCGGGTCTGTCGACCATACCTATCGGTACACCGGGGCAGTACAAGTCCTTTCGGCCGGGCTACCGGTACCGGCCTCGCGCGTCCACGTCGGCGAGACGGGCGAGCACCGCCTCGTCGCCCGCCGCGCGGTAGCCCTCGCGTGCGGCCTCGCGCGCCGCCGTCGCGGCGCCCTCGGGGGCGGTGCCGGCGACGCTCCCCTCGAAGACATGCAGGTCCATCGCGTGGTCCTCGACGTGGCCCGAGTGCGCGCCGAGACCGAAGTCGACGAGCCACAGCCGCTCGTCGCCGACCCGGACGTTCCGCGTCGTCGGGTCGCCGTGGACCAGCCCCGCGTCGTGGAGCGCCGCGAGGTGTTCGCCGACGCACCTGGCGCGGTCGGGTGTGAGCGCCGTCGCGAGGTCGCGGTCGCCGACGAACTCGACGGTCAGGCGTGCCTCGGCGACGTCGACGTCGCGGACGAGCGGTGTCGGGACGCCCGCGCGCCGCGCCTCGCTCGTCAGGCGTGCCTCCGTACGGGTGCGCTCGCGCCGGAGTCGACCGTCGAGCGACGGGTGACGGTAGGACTTCGCCACGCGGGTCTTGACGACGCTGTCGTCCTCGACGCGGACCGTCGCCTCGGCGCCCCGGGTCGGCGAGCCGTCGCTCGTGGTCGGCCGTGTCGCCGGCGTCCACCACCGCACCGGCACCTCGTCGGGCCGGAAGTCGGGGTCGACCGCCGACGCGTCTACGCCCACCGTCTCGCCGGCGGCGGCCATCGCCGCGCCGAGGACGGCGATCATCCCGGCGTTGTCGCGGAGAAAGCGGGGGTCGGGCGCGAAGAAGTCGGCGTCGCGGGCCGCACACATCTCAGCGAGCATCCCGCGCAGGCGGCTGTTCTGCCCGACACCGCCGCCGAGGACGAGCTCGTCCCGGCCCGTGAGCCCCAAGGCGCGTTCGGCACCCTCCGTCAGCGCGGCGAAGACCGTCTCCTGGAGGCCGCGACAGACGTTCGCGACGTCCGCGCCGGCGTCGACCGCGTCCTGCGCGGCCGAGGCGACACCGGCGAACGAGAAGTCCAGTCCTTTCACGACGTACGGCAGGTCGTGGTAGTCGCCGTCGCGGGCGCGGGCCTCCACCTTCGGCCCGCCGGGGTGGTCCCAGCCGAGGTGTCGCGCGAACTTGTCGATCGCGTTGCCGACGCCCGTGTCCATCGTCTCGCCGAGTACCCGGTACCGACCGTCGGTGTAGCCGAGGAGGTGGGCGTTCGCGCCCGAGGCGTTCAGGCAGACGGGGTCGGAGAAGCCAGAGCGGTGGCGACCGATCTCGGCGTGGGCGATCATGTGGTTGACCCCGACGAGAGGAGCCTCAAGGCGGCCTGCGAGGGCGCGCGCGGCGGTGCCGGCGACACGCAGACAGGGGCCGAGACCCGGGCCGCGGGAGAACGCGACGGCGTCGACCGGGCCGTCGGCGCGGTCGAGCGCCCGGTCGACGACCGCCGGGATCGCCTCGCTCATGTGTTCCGACGCCTCGCGCGGGTGGATGCCGCCGCTCGCCGGCTGGTAGGCGTCGGTCTCGATCTGTGTCCGGTCGGTCGTCGTCTCGTGGACGGCGGCGCTGGCCGCCCAGGCGGTGCCCTCGATGCCGAGAACGCGCACGCGGCCTGTCCGCTACGCGTCGGAGGCCCCCGCCTCGGCCTCGTCGGCGATCTTGTTTCGCTCCAGCACGTGCTCCTGTTCGACCTCGCGGGCGTACGCGGGAGCGTCGTACACCTTCGCGAGGCCGACGGTCCGGCGCATCCCGTACTTCGTATCGAGTTCGCGCACGACCACCTCGGCGGAGTCCTTGTTCAGCATCGCGGCGAGCGAGTCCCGCACCGAGAGCCGCGAGGGGGTTGCGTCCTCGTGGGTGAGTTCGAAGCGTACGTCCGTCCGGTGGAGCATCGGGTTCTCGTCCTCGTCGACGATGTCGATATCCATATCGACAGAGGATCACCCCGAAACGCACAAAACGATTTGGATCGCCGGACGCGCTACTCCGTCCGCCCGTCGAGGAGCGCCAGCGCCGCCGCGCCGTCGCCGTCCATCTGCGAGACAAGCTCGCGGGCGCGGGAGCGTGCCTCGGGACCGTCCGCGAGCACCATCCCCTCGCCCGGCTGGCCGTAGACGACGCTGCCGTCTGGTGGACAGAGGGAGAGTGCGGGCAGGGCGGCCAGATCCTCCTCGCCGTCGACGGCGACGGTCGTCGGCTCCGCCGCTGTGACGGCGTCTCGGAGCGCGACGAGGAGGTCCCGGGAGAGCGACGCGGGCGGGTTCGTCACGGTCACGTCGGGGTCGGGCGTCGACGCACGGACGGTCTCCGGTGCCGCCTCGCGCTCCGTCCGGCCGTCGACGACGGCGACGTGCGGCAGGTGGTCGGCGGCGATGAGGTGGTGGGTGACGACGTCACCGACCGCCAGGATCGGGTCGCCGGCGTCGGCGAGGAGCGTCTCGGTCTCGGTGTACACCCGACCGAACGGCTCCTTGAGCGCCGTGCGGAGCGACGGCGGGAGCGAGAGCACGCTACCGGACCTTCAGCGCGTAGCCGCCCGGGTCGTCGACGTTCATCTCGGCGGCCACCTCCGAGGACTCGGGGTGGGTGACGACGACGTAGCCCGCCCAGTCCCCGGTGAGCCGCGAGGAGCCACACTGCTCGCAGGTCTGGCTGTCCGGACCGTTTATCCGGTGACACTCGCCACAGGCGAGCCGGTCCTCCGCCATCTACGCGTCCTCCGCGACGGGCGCCTCGTCGTCGCGCTCCTCGCGGAGCCGGCTGCGTTTGCCGAGTCCCGGCTGTTTGGCCGTCAGTCCGATCTTCGAGTCGCGGGGGTTGCGCTCGTCGACGCTCTTGGTGACGACCCGGACCCGGACGGCGTCCTCGGTGCCGAGGGTGGCGTCCGACTCCGTCGACGCGAGCTGCTGGTTCTCGCCGTCGTAGGCGAGATACTCGTCGGAGATCTGCGAGACGTGGAGTAGCCCGTCGACGGGGCCGAGGCCGACGAACGCGCCGAACTCCACCACCTCGACGACCGTCCCGTCGACCACCTCTTGCATCTTCGGGTCGAAGGTGACGGCGTCGAACTCCGCCTCGTAGTAGACTCCGGGCCGGGACGGCAACACCGTCCCGTCGCCGACGTCGTGTACCTCCGAGATGGAGACGACGCTCCCGACGTCCTCGTCCATTCGTCCCTCGAGTTTCTCCTGGAGCAGGCGCTTGATCCGCTCCGGCGTCACGTCGGCGAGGTGTTCGGGGGGCACCTCGACCGTGTCCTTGAGTCGAACGCGTTTGTACATGTTATGTCTCGGCGAGCGTGTCCCGTCCCCGAACCGCGGCGACGCGGAGCCCGTCGGCGCGCAGACGGGTCCGGAGCGGGCGGTCGTTTGTCACGACGAGCGCGTCCCGCGCGGTCGCCAGCGCGAGCACCGCGTCGTCTGCGTACTGTTCGTCCGTCTCGACGGCCTGGCACCGGTCGGCGAGGTCGCGCCCGACCCGCGCGGCCCGCGCCTGGGCGTCCGAGCCCCCGGACAGCCGGTCGAGCTCGTCGACGACGGCACGGGGCACGAGCAGGTCGAGCACCGCGGGCGAGCAGCCGGTGAGTCGCTCCAGCTCGTCGAACAGCCGTACGTCGAGCTCGACCGGCATCATCAGCGCGTTCGTGTCGAGCACGACGGGCTCTGGCGCCCGCAGAGTTCGGTCGGCTGTCACTTCAACGTCCCGATACCGATGAGCCGCCAGCGCGTCCCGACGCGGCGGTTGATCGCGATCGTCGCGCCCGTCTCGGCACAGACGGGTCGTTTCAGTGCCACCTCGGCCTCGTCGCCACGCGCGCTCGTCACCGACCCCACGGTCGTCGCGGTGCCGACGGTCAGCATCAGCGGCTCGCCCGTCGAGACCGGGTCGACCTCGGACTCCTCGCCGACGACCCGGTCGAGCAGTTCGACGTCCATCTCGAACCTCTCGCGCGTCGGCGGGAGGGTGCCGGGCGCGCCGGCGACCTGTCCGCCGAGTGCGTCACCCTTCGTCAGCGACGGGTCCAGCCCCGTCCCGACGCCGAGCAGGCCGCCCGGCCGGGCGACGTCGACGGGGCCGCCACCGACCTGGAGCGACCGGACAGTCGTCTCGATCGGCTCGTAGCCCGCGTCCGTCTCGCGGCCGGGACGCAGCTCGAGCCCGTCGCCGGCCTCGAGTTCGCCCCGGACGAGGCTCCCGCCGACGACGCCGCCCTGCAGGTCCGCAGACTCCGTCCCCGGTCGGTTGATGTCGAAGCTCCGCGCGGCGAACATCCGGGAGTCGAGCGTCACGTCGCGCTCCGGGGTCGGGATCTCCGCCTCGATCGCCTGGATCAGGAGGTCCATGTTGACCTCCTGTCCGGCGCTGACGGGGACGACGGGTGCGTCCTCGGCGACGGTGCCGGCGACGAACTCGCGGATCTGCTCGTAGTTCTCGCGGGCCCGGTCGCGGTCGACGAGGTCGACCTTGTTCTGTGCGACGACGACGTTCTCGACGCCGATGATGTCGAGCGCCATCAGGTGCTCCTCCGTCTGTGCCTGTGGCACCTCCTCGGCGGCGCTCACGACCAGCACCGCGCCGTCCATGATGGCCGCGCCGGAGAGCATCGTCGCCATCAGCGTCTCGTGGCCCGGCGCGTCGACGAACGAGACCGTGCGGAGCGGCTCGCTCGGTGCCCCGTCCGGACACACCTCGTCGACGGTGTAGCGCTCGGGCGCGTCGCGGTCCGGGCACTCCCGAAACGTCGCGTCGGCGTAGCCCAGGCGGATGGAGATGCCGCGTTTCATCTCCTCGGAGTGCTGGTCGGTCCACGACCCCGACAGCGCCTGTACCAGCGTCGTCTTCCCGTGGTCGACGTGTCCCACGAGCCCGATGTTCACCTCCGGTTGTCGCGTGTCCGTCATGTCGAGAGCAATCTCGTCCTCACGTGGCTCTGTCGCGGGCATAAGCCTGCCGTTCCCGCGGTCCGTGCGACTCTTCTCCGCCCGCCTCGACGGCTCACCGTGCTCCGATACGTCACCACCAACCCGGGGAAGGTGCGGGAGGCCCGCACCCGGCTCACGGCGGTGGAGCAGCTCGACTACGACTACCCGGAACGACAGCACCCCGACCTCGGTCCGATCGCCGCTCACGGCGCTCGCGCCGCCCACCGCTACGCCGACGCGCCCGTCCTCGTCGACGACGCCGGCCTGTTCGTCGCGGGGTTCGACGGCTTCCCCGGTCCCTACTCGTCGTTCGTCGAGCAGACGGTCGGGGTCGAGGCAGTCGGGCGGCTCTGCGCCCGCGAGCTCGACGGTTTCGAGGCGGCGTTCCGGTGTGTGCTTGGCTACTGCGACGGCGGCGCGCTCGACGCGCCGCGGGTAGACAGCGGCGACGGCCCGCCGGTCGCGCTGTTCGAGGGCCGTGTCGCGGGCCGAATCGTCTCCCCGCGGGGGTCAGAGGGGTTCGGCTACGACCCCATCTTCGAAGTCGAGGGAACGACGTTCGCGGAGATGACGCCGGACGAGAAGAACACCCACTCACACCGCGGTCGGGCGCTCGACGCGTTCGCCGACTGGTACGACCGCTGAGGGCGGGCGGCCCTCGGGGCTACGCTCGCGGGTCCCGGTCGGGGCCGTCGTACGTCTCGCCGACCGCGTGCTCGTACAGGCTCTCGGGGTCGAACAGCCGTGCGAACGCCGCCGGCTCGCGGGCGCTCGTCTCGACACGTGCCCGGAGCGCCGTTCCGCCCGCCGCGGAGGTGACGCGCTCGTCTCTCGTGAGGACGTGCATCGCGCCGCCGCGGTAGGCCGAGGCGAGCGCCGGGTCGTCGCCCGTCGGCACGACCACCGGCTCGCGCCAGGCCTCGACTCGGGCGCGCCAGTCGGCGGCGAGCGCGGGGTCGGCGTCGTCGCTCGACCGCGCTATCGCCCGTTCCGCGGCGTCGAGCAGCGGAGTACTCGCGACGAGCGCGGTCCACGAGTGCGCACGGAGGAGGTCGAGCGCCGCCCGCGCCGGCCCGTCGACGAACAGGTCCGCGACGAGCACCGCCGGCGCGGCGACGACGCGGGTCGGGTCGGGGTCGCGCGGCGAGTCGGGGGCCGTGTCGCCGTCCGCGTCGTTCGCCGCCGCGACGGTGTCCTGGACGGCAGTCTCGTCGACGTCGAGGGACGACGCGCGGTCGAACAGCGCCGCCCACGTCGGTCGTGTGTCGGTCACGCGTCGGTCACGTCCGGCTTACGGTCGGCACGGACGAAGTGATTGCGGTCGGGCACGCCGGCGACAGTCGTTTCGGGCGCGGGCGACCACGTGTAGCCGTGGAGGAAGACGTCGCAGCCACGCTTCGGGTCGGGTCGGCGACGGTGGACGCCGCCGACGCGGCGCTCCTGCGCGCCGTCGCGGAGGAAGGGTCGGTCAGCGGCGCAGCCGAGCGACTCTGCCGGTCGCGCTCGCGGGCGCTCGACCGGCTCGAGCGGCTCGAGGAGTCGACGGGGCCGCTCGTCGACCGGCAGCGGGGCGGCGCCGGCGGAGGCGGAAGTCGCCTCACGGAGGACGGCAGGGCGCTGCTCGCGCGGTTCGACCGCCTCCGGGCGGCGCTTGGCGGCACCGCCGCGGCGGCGGAGACGGTGCTCGACGGGCACGTCGAGACCGTCGACGGCGAACTCGTCGCCGTCGCCACCGACGCCGGGCCGGTGCGGGCGCTCGCAGACGGGGACGCCCTGGCACCGGGCGACCACGTCCAGGTCGGCGTCCGGGCCGACACCGTGACTCTCCACGACCCCGGGAACGCGCCACGAGACGCGGCGACGAGCGCACGCAACCGCTTCGAGGGGCGAGTCACCGACGCCGACACGGGCGCGTCCGTCGTCCGCGTCGCCGTCGACGTCGGCACGGTCGACCCCCTGCGGGCGGTGGTGACCCGCGACAGCGCCGGTCGGCTCGGCGTCGAGCCGGGGCGGTCCGTCGTCGCCTCGTTCAAGGCGACCGCGACGCGCGCGACACGGCGGTCGGCGTGACCACCGGACGTAGATCGGAACGGGGCGCAGCGGTCGGGAGCCCGGGTCAGAGGCCGGCGACCAGCTCGTCGAGTCGAGCGCGCGCGCGCTCGTCCGGCGGACGGTGCGGTCGGCGCTCGTGGCCCGCCGGCGCGCCGCGCTCGCGCATCGCGTACTTCAGGCCCGGGACGGAGTGCACCGTCGTGACCGCCCGGTTGAGCGCGACGAGGTCGGCGTTCAACTCGTGTGCCACGGCCCGGTCGCCCGCACGGTGGCGCTCGTACACCTCGCTCGCCGGGCCCGGCGCGACGTTCGACAGCGCCAGGACGCCACCGTCGGCGCCGGCGTCGAGAGCGCTCGCGAGGACGCTCCCGCTCCCCACGAGGAGGTCGAAGTCGTCGTCGGCGGTCACACGGCGGGTGAGCGCGAGTCGCTCGAGGTCGCCGCTCGAGTCTTTCATCCCCGCCACGTTCGGGTGTCCGGCGAGCCGACCGACCGTCTCTGGAGCGAGGTGGATATCGGTGTACGCAGGGACGCTGTACAGGTGTATCGGAATCGGCGCCTCGTCGGCGAGGTCGCGGTAGTACGCCTCGAGCGTCGTCTGGTCGTGGCTGTAGTAGAAGGGCGTGACCACGAGCGCGCCGGCTGCGCCGGCTGCCGCGGCGCGGTCGGTCGCGTCGAGCGTCTCGCGCAGCCCGGGACTCCCCGTCCCGGCGAGGACGGGGACGCTCGCGGCGTCGCAGACGACCTCGATCACGCGGGCGCGCTCCGCGGCTGTCATCAGTTCGGCCTCGCTGTTCGACCCGCAGGGGACGAGAAAGTCGACGCCACGCGCCTCGACCCAGTCGACGAGGCCGCGCAGGGCCCGGTCGTCCACGTCGCCGGACTCGTCGAACGGCGTGACGAGCGGCGGTCCAGTACCGTCCACGGCGCGGGTTCGACGGCCGAACTCAAGACCGTTGCCACTCGCACCGATCCAGCGAGAACGGGTCGTACGCCCGTCTGACGCGGATTTAAGTCAGATCCGGACACCGAATCCGACGGGCGCGCTCTACGGCTTCAGTTCCCATCCTCCCCCCAGCGCGCCCGGCCTTTCGTCCGAAGCCCGGAACACCAGACGCATATATCATGCGCGTGAACGCGAGGGTCACGATGGACTTGCCGTCGACGTCGGACCCCGAGGGGCTCCTCGTCTACACGATCGTCTTCGTGCTCGTCGCCGCCGTCGTCCTCCTCGCGCTCTTCGCAGCCGGTGTCTGGCAGGCGTGATCGGTGACAGAGGGTGTCGTCGCGCCGATCGCGCGTACGAGACGAACGAGCTCGATAAACCGTTTCGAACGCTCTGAGCGCTTCGTAAACGGTCGTGAACCGTCGGGTGGCCCGGCGAACTGTACTGAACTCTCGCCAACGATCGGCCCGGTATACGTGGGAAAGGGTCGTAGCGGGAGACGGAGACGCCCCATGTCCGTCGCACCCTCCACACCAGCCGAACGTGTACGCACCGTCGCCGAAACAGCCGTCGGGCGGTCGCTCGCCCTCCTCGCGGGGGTCGCCCGGGCGACGGGGTTCTGGACCGCAGCACTCCTGCCGCTGTCGTACCCGTTCCTGCTCGCCGCAGACGCGGTCGCGAGATACCCGCTGGCGTTCGGCGCCCTCCTCGTCGTCAACCTGGTCGCGCTTCTCGTCGGCCACGGCCACCGCGCCTAACGCGAGCGAGCGGGGGACTCCGTCCGGTCCTCGTCCTCGGTCGGGTCCGGCGTGCCGCCGTCCGGCGTCCCCTCGGGCCGTCCCTCTGGCACAGCGTCGACGTGCGGCGGTGGGCGGGCGGCGCGGTCGGCACGGGCGCCGTACGCCGCGAGCAGTTCGTCGAGGAGAAGCGCCTCGCGGTCTGTCGGGTCGTAGCGCGCGTCGATGAGGTCCGCCGCCGCCTCGGCGTCGCCGCGGAGGGCGGCCTGTCGGACCGCCGCCGCCGTCCGGAGGAACGGGTCCGGCTCGCCGCCCGCGCCGCGCTCGTCGACGGCGAGTTCGCGGCGGAGCTCGTCGAACGCGAACGTCTGGGGCTCGTACTCCTCCGCGAGGAGGTCCAGGACGTACTCGGCGGCGAAGCGGTAGAACTCCGACTTCGACTCGAAGACACCGTCGGCGACCTGCTCGTCGATGGCCGCGACGACCGGGTCGGGATATCTGACGGTGTCTTTCGCCATCGGTGGCGGTTACCGATTCCTGTCGTAAATGTCTGCCGGCGAGCGTCAGACGCAGCCGTCCGGTCAGTTCGGCGCAGACGGCCAGAGACCGGCGTGATCGGGGGCTGGCCGGAGCGCCGGCCGAAGTAAACGACTTATCATCGCCACACGCGACAGCGCGGTATGCACGTCGTAATCGCGGGCGGTGGCCGTGTCGGATCACAGACCGCGAGCCACCTCGCCGACGACGGCCACAGCGTGACCGTCATCGAGAGCCACGAGCCGACCGCACGCACGGTTCCGGAGTCCGACCTGATCGACGTGGTCGTCGGCGACGCGGTCTCGCCGGACACGATCGGGGAGGTGTCCATGGAGCGAGCGGACGTCTTCGCCGCACTCACCGGCGACACGAACGCGAACGTCGCCGCCTGCTACATCGCACAGACGGGCGACTCGTCGCTGCGGACGGTGATGCGGATCGGGGCGGACGACGAACGCGAGTACGGCGACCACGAGGCGATCGACGTGGTCGTGTTTCCGGAGGCGGTCGGCGCAGAGAACGCGACGCGACAGATACTGTCCCCCTGAGTCGGGCGGCGCCGGCGCGGGAGTCCCGTCACAGATCGCGTCTGACGATCACGCGGATCGACGACCCGTACATCACCGTCACCCGACAGCCCTGGAACTGGAAGTCGACCGACGGGAGCCGCCCGCTGCCGTCCGTGGCCTCCGGCCCGAACAGCCCGTCCAGCTGCTCGCCGTCGACGAACCGGTGTAGCGGCGGCGTCTCGGAGAGCTCCGACCACTCCTCGATCGCGTCCGTGACGGCGACGCCGACGGCGTCGCTGACGTTCACCGGACGGTCGTACGTCCGAACCAGTTCCGTCTCTGTTCCCCATCCCGACACGCCGCGTGCGCCTGACTCGCTGTGGTTGCTCATTGTGACTCGGTGTTGGAGTTCCGACCGCGACTCGTAACCGGTATACCGCCCGTGACGACACGTCTCCTGTGCCGATACGGATCGGTGGGTGCCGGGAGTCACCGATACGTATCGGGCCGCCGGAGCGGGCGTGTGGACGGACCGGTCGGGCAGGTCACACCAGCGCGAGCAGGATCAGAAAGGAGAGCAACAGCACCGCGGACGTGTACACCCAGAGCACCGTGTGGTGGGCGACGGAGACGCGCCTCACGGTCGCTCGCTCCCCCTTCGCCGACCGTTCCGGTCGGGAGAGCGGACGGCGCGCTGGCGTCGGTCGGCGTCGGCTCCACGCGGTCCACGGGTCGGAATCGACACACACGAACGAGGGGCCGGAGCCACAACAGGGTCATCGGTATCTGTATCGGCCCCGGTCGGGGCGGGCCGATACAGATAGGCCGGCGTCCGGCGGCGGAGTCCGGTCGCGGCCCGGGGCCTACGAGAACAGCGCCTCGAAGAGCTTCTGCTCTGCCGTCCGGAGGTGCTGGCTGAACGTCGACTGCGCGACTCCGATCGCCGCGGCGACGCTGCGCGCGTCGGTGCGCCGCGGGACGTCGAAGTAGCCCGCGTGGAAGGCCGTCTGTAGCGCCTGGCGCTGCCGGTCGGTCAGCCGGTCGTCGACCGCCGTGGCGAGCCGCCCGTCTGTCCCGGGGTCGACGGACTGGC
>CAZEJR010000027.1:0-25840 GCA_964512675.1 uncultured Haloferacaceae archaeon
AAGATCGAGATCCGCACGACGAAGCCGACGAACACGCAGCGCGACCTGTCGCTCGCGTACTCGCCGGGCGTCGCCGCGCCCTGCCGCGACATCCAGGACGACCCCGACCTGTCGTACGACTACACGGCGCGGAGCAACCTCGTCGGGGTCGTCTCCGACGGCTCTGCGGTCCTCGGCCTCGGTGACATCGGCGCCGGCGCCTCGAAGCCCGTGATGGAGGGCAAGGGTGTCCTGTTCAAGCGCTTCGCCGACATCGACGTGTTCGACGTCGAACTCGACACCGACAGCACCGACGAGTTCGTCGAGACGGTCGCGGCGATGGAGCCGACGTTCGGCGGCGTCAACCTCGAGGATATCTCCGCGCCCGCGTGCTTCGAGATCGAAGAGCGGTTGAGCCGGGCGATGGACGTGCCCGTCTTCCACGACGACCAGCACGGCACCGCCATCATCTCCGGTGCCGGCCTGATCAACGCGGCGGATGTCGTCGGCAAGGAGATGGAGTCGCTCGAGATCGCGGTCTCCGGGGCGGGCGCCTCTGCGATCGCGACCGCGAAGTTCTACGTCTCGCTCGGCGTCCCCCGCGAGAACATCACGATGTGTGACTCCTCTGGCATCATCACGACGGAGCGCGCCGCCGCGGGCGACGTGAACGATCACAAGGCCGCGTTCGCACGGGACGTCCCCCAGGGGGGGCTCGCGGACGCTATCGAGGGTGCGGACGTCCTCGTCGGCCTCTCGGTCGCCGGTATCGTCAGCAGAGAGATGGTCCGGTCGATGGCCGAGAACCCGATCATCTTCGCGATGGCGAACCCGGACCCGGAGATCACCTACCCAGAGGCGAAGGCCGCACGCGACGACACCGTCATCATGGGCACCGGTCGGTCGGACTACCCGAACCAGGTCAACAACGTCCTCGGGTTCCCGTTCCTGTTCCGGGGCGCACTCGACGTGCGCGCGACGGAGATAAACGAGGAGATGAAACTCGCCGCCGCCGAGGCCCTCGCCGACCTCGCCAGACAGGACGTCCCCGACGAGGTGGTCAAGGCCTACGGCGACCAGCCGCTCCAGTTCGGGCCGGGCTACATCCTGCCGAAGCCGATCGACCCGCGGGTGATGCTCGAGCTCTCCGCCGCCGTCGCCGAGGCGGCGATGGACTCCGGCTGTGCCCGGACCGAGGTGGACCTCGACTCCTACCGCGACCGGCTGGAGGCACGGATGGGCAAGTCCCGCGAGCTGATGCGGGTGATCCAGAACAAGGCTCGTGCCGACCCCAAGCGGGTCGCGCTCGCGGAGGGGACCGACGAGAAGATGATCCGCGCGGCCCACCAGATGGTCGAGGAGGGCATCGCCGAGCCGGTGCTCGTCGGCGACGGCGACACCGTCGACGAGGTCGCAGCCGACCTCGGCCTCGAGTTCGACCCCGAGGTCGTCGACCCGCGGGACGGCGAACACGACCACTACGCCGAGCGGCTCTACGAGCTCCGCGAGCGAAAGGGGGTCACCCGGAACGAGGCCCGGGAACTCGTCCGACGTGACACCAACTACCTCGCGAGCGTGATGGTCGAGACGGGTGACGCCGACGCGATGCTCACCGGCCTCACTCACCACTACCCCTCCGCGCTCCGGCCGCCGCTCCAGGTCGTCGGCACCGCCGACGACGCCGACTCCGCCGCCGGCGTCTACGTCCTCGCGTTCGAAGACCGTGTCGTCTTCTGTGCCGACACGACGGTCAACGTCAATCCCGACGCGGAGGCGCTGGCAGAGATCACCGAACACACCGCAGACCTGGTCCGGCAGTTCAACGTCGAGCCGCGGGCAGCGATGCTGTCGTACTCGAACTTCGGGAGCGTCGACGACGGCACGCCGGCGCGGTCGCGCGAGGCAGCCGAACGGCTCCGCGAGTCCGGCGTCGAGTTCCCCGTCGACGGCGAGATGCAGGCCGACACAGCCGTCGTCGAGGACGTCCTGCGGGGCACCTACGGGTTCTCCGAGCTCGACGAGCCGGCGAACGTCCTCGTGTTTCCGAACCTCGAGTCGGGCAACATCGGCTACAAGCTCCTCCAGCGGCTCGGCGGCGCCGACGCCGTCGGTCCGATGCTGGTCGGGATGGACCAGCCGGTCCACGTCCTCCAGCGCGGCGACGAGGTGAAAGACATCGTCAACCTCGCCGCGGTTGCGGTCGTCGACGCACAGCAGCGCGACGAGGAGTAGCCGACGCGACTCAGTCGCCCGCGTGCCGGCCCGCCCGTTCGGCCCGCGACGGCGGCGGTGCACCCTCGTTCACGCCCGTCGTCCCGTTCACGCCGTGGTCCGGCGCGGGACGCACGCACCGGTCGGCCTCGCGGTTGACGTGTGCGAACTCCTCGGGCGCGTTCGCGAGCGGGTGCGCGGGGTTCTCCCGACCGTCGATGCTCGCCGCCCGGAGCTCCGGAAAGCCGGCGATCCGGGCGCGGATACCGCGCCAGTGGTGTCTGCTGCCGCGGGGCACGTCCGTCTCGCCCCCCGGCGCCCAGTCCGTCCCGGCGTCGGCGAGCGCGGCCCGGTTGACGTTCGCGGCCAGCCGGTCCAGGTCGACGAGGACGCCGACGCGCGCCGACGCCGGCGCTCGTGCGGCGAGGACGTCGAGGCCGAGGTGGAGTGCCCGGTACTCCGCCACGTTGTTGTCCGGCGCCGTGTGCGGGAGTGCCACCCGCGCGACGCGGGTGCCGTCGCGTGTCTCGATAACCGCGCCGAGACCGCCGCCGTCCGCCCGGTAGGAGCCGTCTGTTGCCACGTAGAAGTGCCGGCGGTGGGTCGCCGGCGGGTGGGCGATGTGCGGAGTCGGCGCGTCGTCGAACAGGGCGCGCAGCGTCGACCGGCCGTGAACGGCCATACACACGTTCGGACACACTCCGAAATAAAATCTTGGGCGGAAACAAAAAGAGGTAAGCACGGGTCGGGCCCCGGTCGACCGTGCGCGCGGTCGCTCCCAGCCGCCGGAATCTCCTCCTCTTTGTCCTCCTGTCTGTCCTGTGGGGGAGCGCGTTCACGGTGATCAAGGTCGGCCTGGTCCACTTCCCGCCGGTGCTGTTCGCGGCGGTACGGTTCGACGTCGCCGGTCTGATCCTCCTCGCGTACGCCGCCCGCGTCACCGACCGCGTCCGTCCCCGGGGGCGCAGCGAGTGGGGTGCCGTCGCGGCCAGCGGTGTCCTGATGATCGCGGCGTACCACGCCCTGCTGTTCGTCGGCGAGCAGTTCACAACGAGTGCCGCCGCCGCCGTCGTCGTCGGTCTGAACCCGGTCGTGACGACCGGATTCGCACGCGCCCTCCTGCCCGACGAGCGCCTGTCCCCGCTCGGCTTCGTCGGCCTCGTCGTCGGGCTCGCGGGTGTCGTCGTCCTCGTCGGTGTCGACCCGGCGGCGCTGGCGACGAGCCGCGGTCGCGGGGTCGCACTCGTCTTCGGCGCGACGGTGGCGTTCTCGCTCGGGTCCGTACTGACCCGTCGCAGCGACTCGGGGCTCCCGTCCGAGTCCTCGACGGCGTGGGCGATGCTCCTCGGGGCCGCGGTCCTCCACCTGGGGAGCGTCGCAGCCGGCGAACGAGCCGGGACGGTGACGCTCGGTCCGGAGGCGGTCGGTGCGCTCGCGTACCTCGCTGCCGCCGCGAGCGGGCTCGGCTTTCTGGTCTACTTCGACCTCCTCGACCGTCTCGGGCCGGTCGAGATCAACCTCGTCAGCTACGCCGCCCCCGTCGTCGCCGCCGCGACGGGGGCCGCGCTCCTCGGCGAGACCCCGACGCTCCGCACCGCGGTCGGGTTCGTCGTCGTCTGCTGTGGGTTCGCACTGATCAAACGTGCTGCGCTGGCCCGGGAACTCGCCCGTCTGCGCGGAGAGTGACCGAAACGGATTATTGGGCCCGGCGCAACCCCGCCGCCATGGACCTGAGCAAGCGCACGCTCGTCGGCATCGTCCTCCTGGTCGTCGGGTCGGTACTGCTGTTCCCGGCTGTCGGCGTCGGCACGACGGGCATCGCGTGGGTGCTGGCCCCGGCGACGATTCTGATGGCCGCCGGAACCTATCTCGTCGGCACGGACGTCTCCGGTGAGCCGGCCTGACGCGGGCAGCCAGGTTCTTGTCCGGCGGCCCCGACGCCCGCGGCATGGGCGACGTAGACGACCCCGAGTTCTTCCACGACCACCCCCGGCTCCGCGAGTTCGTCGAGACGGTCCACCACGCAGCCACGGACCACGAGGACGTGCCCGCGCTGTTGGCCGCCGTCGAACCTGCGTTCGAGAACCTGCTCGCGGCGGACGACTGGCTGCCCCAGCGGTACCGCGAACTCCCGCCCGAGGACTACGACGACAAGGGCGAGATGGGCGACGACATCGCGCAGTGGCTGCTCTACCGCGAGGGCGAGCGGCTGGCGCTTTTCACCCTCGTCCTGCCGCCCGGCGCCGCCACGCCGGTTCACGACCACCTCGCGTGGGGGCTGGTCGGTCTCCACGGCGGGCGCCAGCGCGAGACGTTCTACCGGCGACTCGGCGACGACGGCGAACGCGCCGAACTGACGACGGTTCGCGACGCGGAGATGGGCCGCGGCGACTACTACCGCCTCGTCCCGCCAGAGAACGACATCCACGCCGTCGAGACGGTCTCCGACGAGCCGTCGGTGTCGGTCCACCTCCTCGGCGCGGACGTGGGGTGTATCGAGCGCCACGCCTACGACACCGCCGAGGACGCCGTCGACCCGTTCGTCTCCGGCTACACCAACGTCGAGTGCGAGGTCGCGGTGGAGGGCGAGGGACACGCACACCCGGACGGGCCACCGGACCACCGGCTCGGCGAAGACACGCCGTGAGCACGTCGCTGCCCGACCTCGCCGCGGCGGTCGACGACGGCGACGTCGTCGCCCTCGGCGGCAAGACGCTCCACCGCGCACCGATGGCGCTCGTTCGCGAGCTCGTCCGCCAGGGCCGCGAGGACCTGACGCTCGTCGGCCTCGCGAACTCACTCGACGTCGACCTGCCCTGTGGAACGGGGACGGCGAGCGCCGTCCACTACGGCTACGTCGGCTGCGAGACGCTCGGCCTCGCGCCGAACTACCGACGCGCCGTCGAGCGCGGCGCCGTCGAGCCGCTGGAGGGAACCTGTTACACCGTCGCGGCGAGTCTCCGGGCCGCGCGGGCGGGCGTCGACTCGCTGCCGGTCGCCGGCCTCGCCGGGAGCGACCTCCTCGAGGTCACCCCGACCCTCTCGCGCGTCGCCGACCCGGTCACGGGCGAGGAGCGCACCGTCGTCGAGCGGGTCCAGCCGGACGTCGCGCTCCTCCACGCCGCCGCGGCGTCGCCCGCGGGCGACCTGCGCCTCGGCGGCGCGGACCTGACCGAGCGACTCTGTGCCGCCGCAGCGGACGTTGTCCTCGCCACCGCGGAACGGGTCGAGGACCGGGAGACGTTCGCCGCGCGCGCCGCGGCGACGGGCGTGCCGAACCACCTCGTCGACGCCGTCGCCGTCGTCCCCTACGGCGCACATCCGACCGCCTGCCCCGGCGAGTACGACTACGACGCGGCGGCGGTCGAACGGTACCGCGAGCGCTCGCGCGCCGGCGACCTCGGCGGCTACGTAGCCGAGACCGTCGGCGAGGACGAGGCCGCGTACCGCGACGCCGCCGTCGCCGGCCGGTCCGACGAGTTCGCGTGGGACGACCCCGGCGCCGGCGCGGGCCGCGACCCGGCGCCCGACCGCGAGGCCACCGTCGCGGAGACGATGGCGGTCTGTCTCCTCCGGCGTCTCGGACGCGTCGACGACGCCTTCCAGGGGTTCGCGTCGCCGCTCCCGACGGCGGCGCTCCGGGCCGCAGCAGAGCGGTACGGGACGACTCACCTCTCGGCCTCCGGTGCCGTCGACTCCCGCGCGCCGACGCCGCTCTCGACGGAGAGCGCTCGCCTCCTCGAGGGGGCGACCGCGCACTTCGGGTCGCCCGAGACGTTCGACCTGGCCGCCCGTGGCGACGTCGACGTGCTGTTCGTCGGCGCGGCGCAGTTCGACCGCGGCGGACGGATGAACGGCACCGTCGCCGGGTCGTGGGACGACCCTGCGGTGAAGTTCGGCGGCGGCGGCGGGAGCGGATCGCTGCTGCCACTCGTCGACAGCGCGTGGGGCTGGCGCACCGAGCACTCGCCACGGACCCTGCCGGCGACGGTCGACTTCGTCACCGCCGTCGGCACCCTCGACTACCTCGTGACGCCGCTGTGTGTGTTCGAGCCGGTCGACGGCGAGCTCGCCGTGACCGCGGTCCACCCCGGTGTCGACCGGGCGACTGTCCGCGAACGCACCGGCTGGGACCCGACGTTCGCGGACCCCGTCGAGACGCCCGCGCCGACGTCAGAGGAGCTCACGCTCCTCGACCGGGTCGACCCGCACCGCGTCCGGCGGTCGGGGTTCACGCCCCGCGCGCTCTGACTACGCCACGGCGTCTGCGTCGCGGAGCGCGGCGATCCGCTCGTCGTCGTAGCCCATCTCGCGCAGCACCGCGTCGGTGTGTTCGCCGAGCAGCGGCGGCGGGTCTCGCACGCCCGCCGGCGTCCGAGACATATGCATCGGCGACCCCGGCATCTCCACCTCGCCGACGGTCGGGTGGTCGACGCTCGCGCGCATGCCCCTGGCGCGTATCTGGGCGTGGTCGTACACCGCCGCCATGTCGTGTATCGGCGTCGCGGGCACGTCGTGCTCGCGCATCGTCTCGACGAGCCCCTCGGCGGTGTACGCGCGGGTCTCTGCCTCGAGCATCGGCTCCAGTGTCTCCCGGTTTCGCACCCGGTCGTCGTTCGTCGCGAACCGCTCGTCGTCGACGAGCTCCTCGCGGCCCAGCGCGGCACAGAAGTTCGGCCACAGGTGTTCGGAGGGGACGGCGACGACGGCGTGGCCGTCCGCCGTCGGGAACGCCTGGTACGGGACGATGTTGGGTATCTTCGATCCGTTCCGCTCCGGCGGGTCGTCCGTGGCGAAGTAGAACAGCGCGGCGTACGTGTTGAGCGCGGCGGCGGAGTCGAGCAGCGAGACGTCGAGCTTCTGGCCCTGACCTTGCCCCTCGCCGAGTTCCCGCTCGAACAGCGCCGCGAGGATCCCCTGTGTGGTGTAGTAGCCGGTCGCCAGATCGGTTATCGCGACGCCGACACGGACGGGGTCGCCGTCCGGCGTTCCCGTGATGCTCATCAGTCCGCCCTCGGCCTGTATCGCGAGGTCGTACGCCGGTCGGTGGCGGTGTGGGCCCCACTCGCCGTAGCCGGTGACGTGAGCGTAGACGAGGCCGGGGTTGCGCGCCGCGAGCGTCTCGTAGTCCAGCTCCCAGTCGGCCATCTTGCCGACACGGAAGTTGTGGAGGACGACGTCGGCGTCGGCGGCGAGGTCGCGGAAGACGCCCCGACCGGCTGTCGTCGCGAGGTTCAGCGCGACCGAACGTTTGTTCCGGTTGACGCTCAGGTAGTACGCCGCCGTCTCGCTGTCGCCGTACGCCGGCGGCGTCCACCCCCGCGTCTGGTCGCCGCCGTCCGGTCGTTCGACCTTCACCACGTCCGCGCCGAGGTCGCCGAGCTGCATCGCACAGAACGGCCCCGCGAGCACCCGCGAGGCGTCGAGGACGGTGACACCGTCGAGCGGTCCCGTCTCGCCCGAGGGCTCCCGCGCCTCGCCCGTCACCGTCGCCTCCGACCCGTCGGCTCGTCGTGTGTCATACCGCCACCTGGGGCGGGGAGGTAGAAAACCCCGCGGCGACTACTCGTCGGACCGGCTGGCCCACCACCGGAGCCAGTCCGAGAGTGGGCCACGCGTCCCCTCGACCGACACCCGCATCGTCCCGTCGAGACGCCAGGTGGCACGCGGCGAGTCCCGACCGATCCGCATCGGAACGTCGACCGACAGGTCCTCGAATGCGAGCTCGACGTCCTCGTCTGCGTCGATCGTGGCGTCTAAGAGCTCGTCCACCGTGTCGAACCACGTCGTCTCCGGCGGGAGCGGGGCGCGAGCGCCGGTGTCGTTCGCCATCGTGCGACCCTCGCCGCCGGTCGGCTTGTATCTTGGCCCGTGACTCGACGGTCACCGACCCGCGATAGCGTCGCGCGTCCGGCCGGCGACGCCCGCGAAGTCGAACGGCGGGCGCTCGTCCGGGTCGACCGGCGCGACGGTGCACTCCACCAGCGCCGCGCCGTCGTGGTCGACGGCGGCGGCGTACGCGTCGGCGAACCCGTCGTCGGTCTCGGCGCGCCACGACGCGAGGCCGCAGGCCGACGCCACCGCCGCGACGTCCGTCGTCGCGGCGTGGCTCGGCTGACCCCCGGTCGTCTCGTAGCCGCCGTTGTCGAACACGACGACGACGAGGTTCGAGGGGTCGACGCCGCCGACGGTCGAGAGCGCTCCCAGCCCCATCAGCGCCGAGCCGTCGCCGTCGAGGACCGTCACCTGCTCCGCTGTCGCGAGCGCCAGGCCGAGCCCGACGGGCGTGGTGACGCCCATACTCCCCCAGAGGTAGACGTTCCGTGGGCGGTGCCGGACGGCGGCGAGGACGTACGAGGCGACGCCGAGGTTCGAGACGACGGCGGCGTCTGGCGTCCGGTCGAGCACCGCCGCGGTGCAGGCGTACTGGTCCGCGGTCATCCGTCCTCCCGCGACGCCTCGGACTTGTAGCCCGTCACCGTCGCGTCCAGCAGGACGACGTACGGCGTCCGCGTCGAGAACGCCGACTCGGCGGCCATCTGCGTCCGCCGCCCCACGTCTTCCGGACGGTCGACGACGTGGTTGCGGACGCCGACGGCGTCGAGCATGTCGGGCATCCCGTAGCCGGCTGGCACCTGTGCGACGTTGAACTCGCCGAGGTCGCCCCGCCGCGAGACGAGGCCGACGAACGGCACCCGCGCGGGCACCGCGAGGCTCCCGAGGGCGTTGAACGCGGTCGCGAGACCGCTCGACTGGCAGACGAGCGCGCCCCGCCGTCCCCCGAGCCACGCGCCGACGAGGACGCCGACGGCCTCCTCCTCGCGCGAGACGAGCGTCGACTCCACCGTCGTCGCCTCCAGCACCGGTGCTACCGAGGAGTCCGGGAGGTGGACCACGTGGTCGACGCCCGCCCGTTCCAGTCCCGCGACCGCCGCCGTCGCCCAGTCCGGGGCCATGCTCTCGCCCCCGCCCCGCCGGCGCTTGAATCCCCACCCCGGTTACGCCCTCTCCGCCACCCTTAGCGCTGGTCCGCCCGACCCTCGGCGCGATGTCGCTCCCCGACGAGTCCGCGCCGGCGTTCAGCCTGCGAAGCACCGCCGGTCGCGAGGCCTCGCTGGCCGACGGGCTGGAGACCGGGCCGGCGCTCGTCGTCACGAACCGCGGCCACTGGTGTAGCTTCTGTGCCGAACAGCTCCGGACCGTCGACGACGTCGCCGAGGACCTGCGGTTCAACGACGGTCTCTCGATCCTGCCCGTCGTCACCTCCGAACTGCCACGCCTCGTCGAGATGCGCGACCGATTCGACTTCTCGTTCCGGCTGCTCGCCGACCCCGACGGCGCGGTCGCGGAGCAGTACGCCGGCACGGAGCAGACGAGCCACGGCCTCACCGCCGTCGTCGGCACCTACCTCGTCGACACCGACGGCGTCGTGCGGTACGAACGGGTCGCCGAGAACGTCACCGACCGGACGTACGGCAACCATCCGGTACATCCTGCGCGACGACTACGGCGTGCCGTTCGAAGACCCGTTCGCGTGAGGGGCGGGGCGACGCGCGCGCCGCGGTGACGCCGGAGGTCAGCGCAGCCGCTCGCCGGTGAGAGTGGCCGGGGCGGGCTCCGAACCCGCGATCTCGTCCCGAGGCTTACCGGAGATTGCGGTAGGCAGAGAGGAACCGTCGAACGTCGGCCTCCGTATTGAAGCCGTGGACCGACACCCGGACACCGTCCGGGTCGGTTATCGACCGCACCACGACGTCGTGTGCCGCTAGCCGCTCGACGGACCGCTTCGCCCGCTCGTCATCTACGGCCACGATCCCCGACTCGAAGGACCGCGGCGAGAGGAGCGTCGACTCCGGCAGTTCGTCGCGCAGAATCCCCGTCAGTGACTCGATCCGGCGCTGGACCGTCCGAACCCCGACCGACGAGAGTCGTTCGAGCGCCGTCTGGAGCCCGACGTACGGGGCAGCCGAGGTCGTTCCGATCTCGAGACAGCGGGCGTCGGGGTGGAGCGGAAGTCCCGGCGTGTCTCTGTCGACACTCCGGTAACTCGCGTGGCTCGGCTGCAAGTCTGGCACGACGTCCGAAGAGACGTACAGGAACCCCGCACCCCACGGCCCGACGAGCCACTTGTGTCCCGCGGCTGCGACGTAGTCTGCCCCCCACTCCGTGACGTCGACCGGCTCTTGCCCGACCGACTGGACGGCGTCGACGAGTACCTCGGCACCGGCGTCGTGGGCGACGTCGGTGATCGCCTCGACTGGAATCCGGGTCCCGTACGTCCGCGATACGGAACTCAGACAGACCAGCCGCGCGCTGTCGACCGCCTCGGTCACCGCGTCTACGTCGACGTGACCGCCCGACGTCTCCACCGTCTCGACGGTCACGTCGTGGTCGCGTTCGACCGCGTCCCACGGGACGACGTTGGCGGGGTGCTCTAGGTCGAGACGGACGATAGTGTCGCCAGGACGCCACTCGATTGCGTTCGCCACCCGGCTCACGCCGTCACCCGTACTCTGCGTGAGAGCGATCTCCCCGGAGGCGGCGTTCAGGAACGCGGCGACGGCCCGCCGCGTCTCCTCGAAGGCGTCGTACACGGGGGCGTACATCCCCTCGTCGGTCGGTGAGTCGTAGCCGTGCCGTTCGAGAAAGGCCTCCATCGCGTCGACGACCGCGACGCTACTCGGACTGCTCGACCCGGTGTTCAGGTACGCGACCCGCTCGGCTGCGGGGATCGACCCACGGAACTCGTCGAGGTTCATCCGTCGCGATCCCCTCGTGGTACGCTGCCGGCACGCGCCGCAGCGACAGAATCGCTCACGTCTCCTCTCTCGTCTCGTCGAGCGTTCGAAGCAGTGCCATCGCTCGGGGGGTCGCGGCGTAGTACCGCCACCGACCGTCCTTGCGTCTGGAGACGAGGCCCGCGGCGTACAGACGCGAGAGCGCCTGACTGACGGCGCTCTGGCCGACCCCGAGTGTCGGCTCCAGGTCGCAGACACAGACCTCCTCGTCGGACTCGGCGATCGACCGCAGCGCCTC
Organism: uncultured Haloferacaceae archaeon; assembly: GCA_964512675.1. Taxonomy (GTDB): domain Archaea; phylum Halobacteriota; class Halobacteria; order Halobacteriales; family Haloferacaceae; genus A07HB70. Next base: position 11,227 of record CAZEJR010000027.1, read on the forward strand.
GTACCGGGTGTCGTTGCCGAGCGCCGCGAGGACCCGCACGTCTTCGGCGACCGCGGCTCCGTTCAGCCCGTGGTTCGACGGACCGGGACCGTCGAACCGGGCCCCATCCGCCCCGTCCGACGGCGGTTCGTGTGAGTTCATATTACGATCTACTAATATTAGCCTCCGCTAATATACGTGTCGAGGCTGGCACCGTCGGTGGCGAGTGTCGCACGAGACAGTGTCCGCCGTCGGTCACACGGCGTCGCCGCTCGCCGGTGAGAGTGGCCGGGGCGGGCTCCGAACCCGCGATCTCCGCATGTCCCAGGCGTCGAGGCTCGGCGGGCCTCTCGGGACGGAACCGCACCGAATCTCGCTGACCCTATGAGTGCGGCGCTATGTCCAGCTAAGCCACCCGGCCTACCGTCGTTATCGGCGAGTCGGTCTTCAACGTTCCTATCTCCGCCGGGGGAGAGATTTATTAGGACCGCCGGGGACGGCCCGACGTGGACCTCCCCGGGACCGTCAGCTCGGTCGTCGGCGACGAGTCCGTCGCGGCGCGGGTCGAGCTCGGCGGCGAGGACCTCCTCCTCGTCACGCCGACACGGACCGTCGTCTACCGGGCGGAGGGACTCCTGTCCGACGAGTCCGTGACCGAGTACGGACACGACGTCGACCGTATCGCCGTCGAGGAGTCACGACGAAAGGCGAACGTCCGGCTGGACTACGGGACCGACGGCGAGCGGACGCTCTCGCTCCCGCGAAGCCGCGTCGACGACGCGCTGCACCCGATGATGGCGGGCGTCCTCGTCGCAGCCGGCGTCGCGGACCCCGGCGAGACGGTGACGAACACGTTTCGGTTCTCCGAACTCACCGTCGTCGTCACGAGCGCACGGCTCGTCAAACACGTCGGGAGCGCCGTCTGGGACGGCGGGTACAAGCAGTACCCGTACGACGACGTCACCGACCTCCAGTTCGAGGAGGGGAGCCACGGCACCGCCGTCGTCCTCGTCACCGGCGACCGACAGGAGCGGTTCAAGACGCCGAACGACCGCGCACGCGAACTCCGCGAGGCGCTCGTCGGCGCCGTCCTCGACTACCACGGCAACGACGACCTGGCCTCGTTTCGCGCTGCCCGCGCCGTCGACCTCGACGACGCCACGCGGTCGCCCGACGACGGCGGAATGACCGTCGACGAACTGTCGCCGCTCGGCGGCGACGACGGCGAACGGGCGCCGGCGGACGGAGCGAACGAGCCGACGCCGGCGCCCGCGCTCGACGTGGTGGGCGAGGGCGCGCCAGCAGACGACGACCGCGGTGGCCGCTCCGACGCCGACCTCGCTGCCGAGGTCCGGGCGCTCCGCGAGGCGGTCGAGGCCCAGCGCGAGGCGGTCGAGGCCCAGCGCGAGCTGCTCGACCAGCTAATCGAGGAGCTCCGGCGCGGGCGGTAGTCAGTCTCGACCGACGACCCGCCGCACGCACGAGGAGCCGAACGGTCCGAGTTCGCCGGCCGGGAGCCTGACGAAATGTCCGGTCGAGAGTGCCGTTCCGCACCGCCGGCAGTCGGCGTCGACCGGACGCTCGACGACGGCAGACTCGAGCCGGAAGTCGCCGCCGTGGCGTCCCCGGAACACGCCGTCCTCGCGCTCGACGACGCCACGGCGCTCTGCCGTGTCGAGTACCTCTCTGACGAGCCGTGGGTCGGCGGTCACCGTCTCGACGCGGTCGACTGCTTCGGCGACGTCGATAGCGTCCTCGGCTGCGGCGAGGAGGTCGACGCCGAGTTCGACCCGCGCCTCGCGGTCGGTCGGGAGCGACACGTCGTGAGCCTGCGGGCGCGGACAGAAGAAGCGCTCGCCGCGGACGGCACGGAGCGGAACGGGTTTGTCGCTCCGTGCCGGCCACTCGTCGTGTCTTGGACACCGGGCCGGTCGACCCGTCTCGTCGGCGCTGCCGCGGCTGTCGTCCTCGTCGCCGCCGTCCTCACCGACGCCGGAACGGTCCTCCGCCGGCTGTCGTGGCTCGCCGCCGACCCGGTCCGGTTCACCCCCGCGCTCGTCGCGTTCGCGCTCGTCCGACCTCTGTTCGGCTGGCCGGCGACGCTCGTCGGCGTCGCCGCGGGCTACGGCTTCGGTCCCGCGGGCGCACCGGTCGCCGTCGCGCTCCTCGGCGTCACCGCGCTGCCGCCGTACCTGTTCGCTCGCCGTGTCGGCGCGCCGGCGGTGCCGGACGACGGACGGGTCGACCGGGTGCTCTCGGCAGCCGAACGGGTCCGGACCGGCGCGGGCGACTACCGGACGGTGACGGCAGCACGGCTGCTCCCCGCGCCCTCGGACGCCATCTCGCTCGCGGCGGGCGCGGGCGGCGTTCCGCTCCGTCCGTTTCTCGTCGGGACACTCGTCGGCGAGGGTCCGTGGGCCGTCGCCGGCGCGCTGGCCGGCGTGGAGCTCGGCAGCCTCGCCGCGGGGACGGGGCTGTGTGTCGACGCTCGTCTCGTCGTCGTCGCCGTCGGCGTCGCCGGTCTGCTGGTCGCCGGCCCGGCCTACCGCGCCTACGCCGGGTCCCGCGGCTGAAGCAGGGTCTCGCCGGTCATCGCCGTCGGCTCGGCGACGCCGAGGACGGCCAGGAGCGTCGGCGCGACGTCACAGAGCGACCCGTCGTCGCGGACGCGCCAGCCGCCGGTCCGGTCGTCGCCGGGCGACAGCGAGACGAACGGCACCGGGTTCGGGGTGTGGGCGGTGTGGGGGCTGCCCGGCACGCCCAGGTCGTCGGCGTTGCCGTGGTCCGCGGTGACGAGGAGGTGTGCACCGGCGGCGCGGAGCCGGGCGTCGAGCCGACCGACCTGTTCGTCGACGGCCTCACAGGCCGTGACGGCGGCGTCGAAGTCGCCCGTGTGGCCGACCATGTCCGGGTTGGCGTAGTTGACGACGAGGACGTCGGGGGACTCGTCGTCGACCCGGGCGACGGTGCGGTCGGTCAGTTCCGCGGCGCTCATCGCCGGTGTCTCGTCGTACGTCGGCACGGCCGGGCTCTCGACTATCAGCCGCGACTCGCCGTCGAACACCCGCTCGCGCCCGCCGTTGAGGAAGTAGGTGACGTGTGCGGACTTCTCTGACTCGGCGGCCCGAAGCTGCGTCAGCCCCGTCTCCGCGAGGACGGCTCCGAGCGTGCCCGGCAGGTCCGGCGGCGGGAAGGCAACCGGGAAGGGGAACCGCTCGTCGTACTCCGTCATCGTCACGAGCGCGACGTCGGGCGGGTCGGCGGGCGCCTCCGGGGCGTCGACGCGGCCGGTCAGCATCGAGACGAGCTGACGCGCTCGGTCGCCGCGGAAGTTGAGCCAGACGACGGCGTCGCCGTCTCGCAGGGCCGGGCCGCCGCGCACCAGCGTCGGCTCGACGAACTCGTCCGTGACGTCGCGGTCGTACGACCGCTCGGCGGCGACGACCGGGTCGTCGACGACGTGGTCTGCCTCGCGCGCGGCGACCGCGTCGTACGCCCGGCGGGTCCGTGCCCAGTTCTCGTCGCGGTCCATCGCCCAGTAGCGACCGGTGACCGTCGCGACGACGCCCGCGTGGTCCGCGGTCGCGGCCTGGAGCGCGGCGAGGTGGTCCGCACCCGCCGTCGGCGGGCCGTCCCGACCGTCGAGGAAGGCGTGGACCGCCGGCGACACGCCCCGTTCGGCGGCGAGTTCGAGGAACGCGTGGAGGTGGCGCTGGTCGGCGTGGACGCCGCCCTCGCCGACCAGTCCCATCGTGTGGAGCCGTCCACCCGTCTCCGTGACGTGGTCGAAGGCGGCCCGGAGCGCGTCGTTCTCGGCCCACGGCTCCGGCTCCGCGCCGCCCGGCACCGGGTCGCCGCGCCAGTCCGCGACCGCGTCGTCGATGCGGGTGTACGCCTGCCGGACCACCCGCCCGGCACCGAGGTTCACGTGTCCGACCTCGCTGTTGCCCATCTGCCCCTCGGGCAGGCCGACGCGGCGTCCGGCCACGTCGAGTGTTCCCGACGCGCCTGCGGCTGTCAGGCCGTCGACGACGGGTGTGTCGGCGGCCTTCACCGCGTCACGCCGGTCGTGGTCGCCGAGTCCCCAGCCGTCGAGGACGACGAGTGCTGCGCGCACGGCTGGGGCTCGCCCGCCGGGCACCTTACGCTATCGGGACACCGTCGCGAGCGCGGCCTCCATCCGGTCCAGCGCCTCGCGCAGGTCGGACTCGTCGGCGGCGTAAGAGACGCGCATCCGGCCCGCGCCGCCGGCGCCGAACGCCTCGCCGGGGACGACGACGACGTCGCGGTCGATACAGGCGTCGACGAACCCCTCTGGCACCTCGGGCATGGCGTAGAACGCCCCCTGCGGGCGCGGGCAGTCGAGTCCCATCTCGTCGAACCGGTCGACGACGATGTCGCGCCGGCGCTCGAACGCCTCGCACATCTCGTCGACGACGTCCTGTGGCCCGGTCAGCGCGGCCTCGGCGGCGTACTGCGACGCGGCGGTCGCACAGGCCTGTGCGTACTGGTGGACACGGAGCATCCGCTCGACGCGCGCCGGCGCGCCGACGACCCAGCCCAGCCGCCACCCGGTCATGGAGTACGTCTTCGAACAGCCGCCGGCGACGACGACGTTCTCGCGCTCCCACTCGAGCGGCGAGCGGTGCTCGCCGTCGAAGACAGTGTACTCGTACACCTCGTCGGAGAGACAGAGCACGTCGTGTTCGCGCGCGATCCGGGCGAACGCGCGGGCGTCCGCCGGCGGCGAGACGGCGCCCGTCGGGTTGCCGGGCGAGTTGACGACGAAGGCGGCGGTGTCCTCGCCGATCGCCGCCTCGACCGCCGCCGGGTCGAGCGTCAGGTCGTCGCGGAGTTCGACCGGCACCGGCTCCGCGCCCGCCACCTTCGCCAGCGCGTCGTACGAGACGAACCCGGGGTCGGGCACCAGCACCTCGTCGCCGGGCCCGACGTGGGCCTCCATCGCGACGTGGAGCGCCTCGCTCGCGCCCGCGGTGGCGACGACCTCGTCCGGGTCGACGTCGACGCCCTGGTCGCGGGCGAACTTCGCCGCCACGGCCTCGCGGAGCGACTCGATCCCCCTGTTGCCGGTGTACGCGTCGGCCTTCCCCGTCTCGATCGCCTCGACCGCCGCCTGCCGCGCGTGGTCGGGCGTCGGAAAGTCCGGCTGTCCGAGGCCGAGGTTGATCGCGTCCGCGCTCGCCGCCTCGAACACCTCGCGGATGCCGCTGACCGAGATGCGCTCGACCCGCTCGGAGAACTCCATACCCGTGGCTGGTCGGGCGGCCACCTAAACGTAGCGTGTCGGCCCCTACGCCGCAGTCGGCGGCTCTCCGCCGGCGGTGTCCTCCTCGTACAGCGCGAACAGTACCGCGTTCGCCGTCACGGCGACGGGGTCGGCGACGACCGTCGTGACCGCGCCGCCGACGCGGAGCGCTCCCCGGACCGCCGCGAGGTCGGGGCTCCCGGTCGGCGGTAGCGCCCCGGCTGCGAGTGCCGCAGCGAGTGTCACGACGAGGAGGACGGCGAGCGGCGCGAGGCCGACGCCGAGGACGGTCCAGAAGTGCGAGCGCGTGAGCGCGAGGCTCCGGCCGAGTGCCTCCAGCGGGCCGGTGTCCTCGAGCATCACGGACGCGACGACGAGACGGAGGCGCACGAGCAGGTAGACGCCGGGAACGACGAGGACGACGACCCCGAGGAGCACGACGGCGCCCGTGACGAGGCCGGCGACGAGCGTCACCAACACCCTGACGCCGACCGGGTTGCCGTCGGCGGGGGCGCCGCCGAGTTCGCGGTAGGCCGCGGTCACGGCGTAGGCGTTGACCGGGAACGAGAGCAGATTCGCGGCGTCCTGCGAGACGAGGGCGACGAGCGCGAGGAGGAGGTACGCCCCGACCACGGCGGGAAGCGCCGGGAGCAGTCTGGCCGCGGCGCCGAGGACGGCGACCGGGCCGGCAGACTCGTCGAGGGGGAGGGCCGGACGGGCGGGCACGGAGTCCCGCGAGGCCGGCACCCGATTGAACCTGGTGGTCCCGCCCGAACGGTTATTCCCACGCCGCCGAAGGGCGAGGCGTGAGCGACGACGCAGCAGACGGCCCGACGGTCCTGACGGCGGAACAGACCGTCGAGCCACGGCCCGACGCGGAGACGGCGCTCGTCACCGGCGCCTCCTCGGGCATCGGCAACGAACTCGCGGCCCGCTTCGCCGCCGACGGGAGCGACGTGGTCCTGGTCGCGCGCTCCGGCGACCGCCTGCGCGAGGTCGCGTCGGCGTTCACCCGCCGCCACGGCGTCGCTGCGACGCCCGTGCGCGCCGACCTGTCGACGGTGGGGAGCGCCGCGGCGCTCGCCGAGACGCTCGACGAGGCGGGGCTGGTTCCGGACGTCCTCGTGAACAACGCCGGCTTCGGCGTCTACGGGCCGTTCACCGAGACGGACGGCGACGAGGAGGCGACGATGCGGCGGCTGAACGTCGAGACGCCGACCCGGCTGGCGAAGCGGTACGCGCCGGGTATCGAGCGCCGCGGCGGCGGCGTGCTGAACGTCGCCTCGATCGCGGCGGTCTACCCCTCGCCCGGCGCGACGGTGTACGGCGCGACGAAGGCGTACCTGCTCTCGTTCTCCGAGGCGCTCGCGGAGGAGCTCGCCCCGGCGGCGCAGGTGACGGCGCTCTGTCCCGGCGAGACAGACACCGGGTTCATGGAGCGCGGCGGGATGGCCGACGCCGGCGTCGCGAGCGGGTCGCTGCTCGACCCCGCGGACGTCGCGCGGGCGGGCTACCGCGGGTTCCGGAACGGCGACCGCGTGGTGGTGCCGGGGTGGCGCGACCGGCTCCGGGCGGTCATAAAGCGCGTCCTGCCGCGCGCGGCGGCGGTCCGGGCGGCGAAGCGGACGTGGGACGCGTGATACGGCTGTCGTACGAGGACGGAACGGTGCGTGTCGACGCCGACGACGAGCTCCCGGACCTCCCCGGCGTCGAACACGAGGCGCGCGTGAGCGGCGCGACGGCGCGTGCGCCGGCCTACCGCTACGCCCACCTCCGGACCGTCCTCGACGAGCGTGGCCTCCCGTACGAGGACGAGGTGCTCGCCCGGTCCGGACGCGATCTCGATCTCTCGACGACGTACGACCTGCGGCCGTACCAGCGCGAGGCGCTCACGGCGTGGACGTCGGCGGGCCGACGCGGCGTCGTCGAGTTCCCGACCGGGAGCGGCAAGACGGTGCTGGCCGTCGTGGCTGCCGCCGAACTCGGGGCGGCGACGCTCGTCGTCGCGCCCACCGTCGATCTGGTGATACAGTGGCGCCGGGAGCTGGAGACGGAGTTCGGGGTCGAGGTCGGACAGCTCGGTGGCGGCGAACAGACCGTCGAGCCGGTGACCGTCGCAACCTACGACTCGGCGTACCTCCGGGCCGGCGAGCTGGGCGACCGGTTCGGTCTCGTCGTCTTCGACGAGGTCCACCACCTCGGCGGCGAGGGCTACCGCGACGCCGCGCGCCTGTCGGCGGCACCGGCTCGTCTCGGTCTCACCGCGACGTTCGAGCGCCCGGACGGCGCCCACGAGGCGGTTGTCGACCTCGTCGGCGACCGGGTCTCCCGGCTCGACCCGGACGACCTGGCCGGCGAGTACCTCGCGGAGTACGACCTGCGGCGGATCGAGGTCGAGCTGACGGCAGACGAGCGCGAGCGGTACGACGAACACCAAGAGCGGTTCGTCGACTACATCCGGAGCTCGGGGCTGTCGATGGAGAGCGGGAGCGACTGGCAGGAGCTCGTGATGCGGTCGGGGTCGGACCCGCGGGCCCGCGAGGCGATGCTGGCGAAACAGACTGCCCGGGAGGTAATGATGAACGCCGAGCGGAAGACCGACCGCCTCGGCGACCTGTTGCGACGCCACCGCGACGACCGGGTCATCGTCTTCACCGCCCACACGGACCTGGTCTACCGGCTCTCGGAGCGGTACCTGATCCCCGCGATAACGTCGGAGACGGGCGCCGCGGAGCGCCGGCGAACGCTCGAGCGGTTCCGCGACGGAACCTACTCCCGTGTCGTCGCCGCGAACGTCCTGGACGAGGGGGTCGACGTGCCCGCGGCGAACGTCGGCGTCGTCCTCTCGGGAAGCGGGAGCGAGCGGGAGTTCACACAGCGCCTCGGGCGGGTGCTCAGGCCGAAGGACGACGGGGACGGCACCGGGCGAGCCGTCCTGTACGAGGTGGTGACCGCCGAGACGGCAGAAGAACGCGTTGCCGCGCGCCGGCGGTAGTCAGGCGACGCGCGCCGAGACACTCCCGTTCGAGGAGAACGCGTCGAACGTGGTCTCGAACTCGACGCGCGCCGTCGCCGTCCCGCCCGCGGGGACCGACACGGTCGTCTGGCGCACGGACTCGTCGCCCCCGGCGTCGACCGTGACGACCACACGGGCCGCCGTCCGGCCGGCACCGCGGTTGCCCACCGACACGACGACCCGGAGCAGGTCGTCGTCTGTCGGTTCGACGTCGACGTCTGCGACCGTGACGCCGCCCTCCCCGCCGGGTGTACCGTCCGGCGTCGGTCCAGAGCGCGGTCCCGAGGCCCGCGGAAGCCCGGCGAGACAGCCCGAGAGGAGCGCCGGGAGGGCGGCGAGCGCACACAGGAGTCGGCGACGGCGCACACACGCTTCCGAACCGGCGGGGAGTATCAACCTGTCCGTCCCCGACCGTTCTTGACGGCTGGGGGCGAGTGTCCCTCCGTGCTGACGAAGGACCTCCTGCGCGTCTCGCGCCGCGGCGGCGGGTACCGACCGCGCTTCACGCGTCGCGCGGACCGCCCGCTTGCCGCGCGGATTCTCGGCGTCTACGAGTCCCACGTCGGCGAGGAGCGCGCGTCACTGGACGCGACGCTCGAGGACGTCGAGCGCGGGGCGGACTCGTTCAAGCTGGTCCGCGGCTTCGCGAAGCTGCTGGAACGCGAGGCGACGTTCGAGACGCGCGCGTCGCTCCCGCCGGAGCGCGCCCGAACCGCGGCCTTCGAGGCGGCGGCGTCACTCGGCGTCGTCGACGAGGAGAGCCGCGAGCGAGCGCTCGCCGCCGCCGCGGACGGTCTCGGCGCGTCGTCGACCGACGTCGAGCGGTCGCTGTACGCCGACCGCGCCGGGCGACAGGTGCTCGCCGCCTTCGACCCGCGCTGGGGCCTGGACGACCTGCTGACGCAGTACGACCTCTCGCTCGCGCAGACGGCGCTGTTCGACGCGACGGAGGTGCGGGTGTGCTCCGGCGACGTGCGCCGCCTCGTGCGCGCGGCAAAGCGACTCGGACTGCTGTACGAGGTCCGGCGAACGGACGACGGACGGGGCCGCGACCTCGTGTTGACCGGGCCAGACGCGCTGTTCCGGCGGACCCGGCGCTACGGGACGTCGTTCGCGCGGCTGCTCCGGACTGTCGCCGCGTCCGCCGACTGGTCGCTGACGGCGGCGATAGACGACCGGGGGACAGAGCGGACGCTCCGCCTCGACGACGACGACGTCGCCGTCCCCGGCGTCGAGCCGCTGACCGAGCCGAGCTACGACAGCGGCGTCGAGGCCGACTTCGCGGCGCGGTTCGAGGCGCTCGACCTCGACTGGACGCTCGTCCGCGAGCCGGCGCCGCTCGACGCGGGCGACCGGCTGATGATACCGGACTTCGCGTTCGACTACCAGCCGGCGGGGGCGAGCGAGCCCCGCGAGCGCGTCTTCTTCGAGGTGATGGGGTTCTGGACCCCGGAGTACGTCGAGAAGAAACTCGCCCAGGTCGACGCGGTCGACGAGCGACTGGTCGTCGCCGTCGACGAGTCACTCGGCGTCGGCGAGGACCTCGCGGCGCGCGGGAGCCGCGTCGTCAGCTACCGCGACGACGTGCGGGTGAAAGACGTCGTCGACGTCCTCCGGGAGTACGAGGCCGGACTCGTCGCCGACGCCGACCTGCCGGACGAACTCCGGCCCGACGCGGACGTGACGACGATCGCGGCTGTCGCCGCCGACAACGGCGTGAGCGAGCGAGCGGTCGAGGAGCGGCAGTTCCCGGCCCACGAGCGGGTCGGCCGGACGCTCGTCCGGCCGGCGGTGCTCGACGACCTCCGGGCGCGGGTCGAGCCGGGGATGGCCTTCGCCGAGGCGGAGACGGTCCTCGACGACGCCGGCGTCGACGACGCGAGCGCCGTCCTGTCACGACTCGGACTCCGGGTCGCGTGGGAGGGCCTGAGCGGCGGAACTGTCGAGCGAAAGAACGGGGAGTGAGGCGCCGCCGGGCGCGTTACGACTCGACCGGAATGGTCGTGCCGTGGGAGGCCGCGTCGATCTCCATCGGGAGCGTCACTTCGAGGACACCGTTCCGGTACTGCGCCGCGATGCCGTCCTCGTCGATGTCCTTCGGGAACCGGAACCGGCGGTGGTAGGTCCGCTTCCGGCCTCGCTCGTCGTCGACGTGTTCGGCCGCGACGTTGAGGACGCCGTCGTCCCACGCGACGTCGAACTCGTCGGCCTCGAAGCCGGGCGCCTCGACGTTCAGGACGAACTCGCCGTCCTCCTCGTACAGTTCGTAGTCGGTACCACCGAAGGGGGACTCGCTCCCGAACACGCGGGCCGGGAGGTCGAGCCCCTGTATCCACGACGTGTTGGGTGTCGTCGGAAGTGCCATTCAGTTCACCTCCGAGTGCACCCGTACGTTGTTCGCGGTTCTATATAAATTTTGCTCGACAGCCCGTCACACAGGCACGCCGGGCAGAGTCGAGGCGGTCGCCGCCGACCCCCGTCCCGACGGTCCCACCGTCTCGCTCTGGTGCCGGCGCCCTCACCGGCGTCTCCCCTTCGGCACCATCGACTGGAGCTCCCCGTAGGTGTAGCGCCCGACGCCGAGCGGCGCCGGTTCGCCCGCGGTCTCGCGGGCGGCGATCAGGTAGCCCCAGTCACCGTCCCACGCGACCGCCTGGGTCTCGCCGGTCATGAACCGCGCCGCCGCGTCGTCGCCGAGGACGACGACGTTCCGCGTCGCCCGGTCGCCGAACCGCTGCGCGAAGTCGGTCGTCGGCTTCCAGAACTCCTGTCTGGTCCGCAGACAGGTCATCCCGAGTCCCTCGACCTCGATCGGCGAGGGGTAGTCGCCGTGGACGACCCACACCTTGCCCGCACCCTTCTCCCAGAACGTGTGGCCGGCGAACGTCTCGGGCGGGATTCCGAACCGGTCGTCGAGGTAGCCGAGGACCGCCGACCGAGCGGCCCGTCCGTCGACCCGACGCGCCTCCGGCGACGCGGGCAGGCGGTCGAACCGGTCGCCGACGTTCTCGGCTGCTCCGCGCGCCCCGTCGCTCACGCGCCCACCTCCAGGCGCGCACAGAAGAACCCGCCCGTGTCGTTCTGGTGCGGGTAGACCCGTGTCGCGCGTTCGACCTGTGGGTCGTACTCGTCGCCGTCCCACGCCGTGACGCCCGGACTCGTCTCCAGCTCCGGCGGCGTCCACTCGACGACGCGGCAGTCCTCGGCGCCGAGGACGTCGTCGAGGACGGCCTCGTTCTCCTCGGGCGCGAACGTGCACGTCGAGTAGACGACGGTCCCGCCGGGACGTGTCGCCTGGACGGCCCGCCGGAGGATGTCGGCCTGGATCGCGGACAGCGACTCGACGTGGGCCATCGTCCACTCGTCGACGACGTCGGGGTTCTTGCGGACTGTCCCCTCGCACGAGCAGGGGACGTCGACGAGCGCGCGGTCGAAGGCGTCGAAGCCGAACGGCGCGAGCGAGTACGACCGAGCGTCCGCGCGGGTCACCGTCGTCGCGGTGATCCCGAGACGCTCGGCGTTGTGCCGGAGCGCCGAGAGACGCCCGAGACTGCTGTCGTTCGCGACGACGACGCCCCGGTCGTCCATCAGCGCGGCGGCGTGGGTTGCCTTGCTCCCCGGCGCGGCGCAGGCGGCCCAGACCCGGTCGCCGGGTGTCGGGTCGAGCGCCCGCGCCGGGAGCGCGGACACCTCCTCCTGACCGTGGAGCCAGCCGTGCGCGAACGCCCACGAGTCTCCGGGCGACGAGTCCGGCAGCCTGAGCAGGTCCCCGGCCCACCCGACGCGCTCGTGGGCGACTCCTCCCTCGGCCAGCGCGCGACAGACCCGATCGACCCCGGTCTTGACCGTGTTGACCCGCACCGTCGTCGGGAGCGGACGGTCGCAGGCCGCGCGAAACGCCGCCGGGTCGTCGAGAAGCGACTCGTAGCGGTCGAGCGGGTTCACGACCCTCGCTCGCGGGCGGGAGTGAAGTCGGTTCCGGCCAGCGGGGAGGAGGTGATAGCGCGCCGTCCGGTACCGGTACGGCGCAGTACACCGAGGTGAGCCCGGTCGACCTGTCGACACCGACGCTCGTCGAGGGGGTTCCGGGCGTGGGGCCGGTCGGCGAGGTCGTCGCCGACCACCTCGTCGAGAGGGTCGAGACGGACCGCCACGCGACTCTACTGCGAGGGACTGCCGGCGATCGGCGGCGACGGCCGGTCTCCGGGCACCTGTCCGGCCGTACGCCGACGAGGAGCGGCGCCGCCCGGTCCGTCGCGGAGTGTCTCGGCGCGGTCCTCGGCGACGAGGTGACGCCACTGTGCCCGAGCGGCACGCCCGCGGAGCGCGCCCAGTCGACCGGGACGGACCAGTAGACTTCTCAACGCTTATACCCGCGCGGCGGATGCCCTCGGGCATGAGCGACGACGCAGCCGGGGACGACGGACCGGCGGCGACGGGCGTCGGCGACGGCGACGCGGCGGCGGCCCACGAGACCGATCCGACCGTCGACGACCGCCTCCGCGGACTGGCCGAGGCGGTCGCCGACCACGACGAGACGCTGGCCGAGGAGGCCGAGACGCTCGCCGCGGACGTCGCCGCCCTCCGCGACCGGGCGGACCGCGCCGACGACCTGGAGTCCAAGCTGAAACGCAAGCAGGCCGAGTTCGAGAACTACAAGAAGCGCCAGGAGCGCGAACGCGAGAAGCTGAGAGCGCGCGCCGCCAAGGCGTTCGTCGAGCGTGTCGTCGAGGTGCGTGACGACCTCGTGCGGGCGCTGGCTCAGGACGAGGACGCCGACCTGCGGGACGGCCTGACGGGGACACTCGCGACGTTCGACGAGGTGCTCGCCGAGGAGGGCGTCGACCCGGTCGAGCCCGCTCCTGGCGACGAGGTAGACCCGGTGCGCCACGAGGTGTTGATGCGCGAGGCCAGCAGCCGCCCCGAGGGGACGGTGGTCCGGTGCTACCGGCCGGGCTACGAGATGGCGGACCAGGTGATCCAGACGGCGCAGGTGACGGTCAGCGAGGGCCCGGAGGACGAGACGGACGAGGCGACGACCGGCGGCGAGGACGCGAGCGAGGCCGACGGCGAGCGCACGGACGACGACGCGGCGGTCGGGTAGCGCGTCGATAAGAACCCACCGACAGCGGCGACCGGTCGAACAGTCGGATCGCAAGACAGCGTCGAGATGCCGGCGAGCGCCGCTCCGGTCGCTACGGTAACGTTTAACCGCGGACGGGCCCTCCATGCCGACAAGAATGTCGAGCAACAAGATTCTCGGAATCGACCTCGGGACGACCAACAGCGCCTTCGCGGTGATGGAGGGCGGCGACCCCGAGATCATCCAGAACGCGGAGGGCTCGCGAACGACCCCGTCGATCGTCGCGTTCACCGACGACGAGCGACTCGTTGGCAAGCCCGCGAAGAACCAGGCCGTCCAGAACCCCGAACGGACAGTACAGTCGATAAAGCGTCACATGGGCGAGGAGGACTACGCCGTCGACGTCAGCGGGGCGTCGTCCGACGCCTCGGGCAGCCGGACGCGGTCCGGCGACGACGACGAGGCGTACACGCCGGAGGAGATCTCGGCGATGGTCCTCCAGAAGATCAAACGCGACGCCGAGGAGTATCTCGGCGACGAGGTCGAGCGCGCGGTTATAACGGTCCCGGCCTACTTCTCCGACCGCCAGCGACAGGCGACGAAAGACGCCGGCGAGATCGCCGGCTTCGACGTCGAGCGCATCATCAACGAGCCGACCGCGGCCTCGATGGCCTACGGGCTCGACGACGAGTCCGACCAGACCGTCCTCGTCTACGACCTCGGCGGCGGGACCTTCGACGTCTCCATCCTCGACCTCGGCGGCGGCGTCTACGAGGTCGTCGCCACGAACGGCGACAACGACCTCGGCGGCGACGACTGGGACTGGGCGGTCGTCGACCACGTCGCCGACGAGTTCGAGACCGAGCACGGCATCGACCTGCGCGACGACCGGCAGGCGCTCCAGCGGCTGAAGGAGGCCGCCGAGGAGGCGAAGATCGAGCTGTCGAACCGCAAGGAGACGACGATAAACGAGCAGTTCATCGCCGCCACCGACGAGGGGCCGCTCCACGTCGAGCAGTCGCTGACCCGTGCGAAGTTCGAGTCGCTCACGCGCGACCTGACCGAGCGCACCGCCGAGCCGACCCGGCAGGCGCTCGCGGACGCGGGCTACGACGCCGACGACATCGACGAGGTGATCCTCGTCGGCGGCTCCACCCGGATGCCGCAGGTCCGCGAGCAGGTCGAGGAGTTGGTCGGGAAGGAGCCACGCAGCAGCGTCAACCCCGACGAGGCCGTCGCGCTGGGCGCGGCGATCCAGGGCGGCGTGCTC
>CAZEJR010000028.1:0-22338 GCA_964512675.1 uncultured Haloferacaceae archaeon
CCGAACTGTTCCTGTACGCCGACGCCCTCGGCCAGTTCCTGATCGACAGCGGGGCCAGCTTCGAGGTGGCGCGGCTCCTGGCCGGCGTCGTCGCACTCACCCTCGTCGGCGTCCTCGCGGTCGGGAGCGTCGGCGTCGTCGAGCGCCGGGTCTGTCGGCCGGGCTCCTGACCGTCCCGGCTCCACCGGTCACGCGTTCGGCCCGGCTGTGCCGTCGCCGTGGCCTACATCTCGACCGTCTCGAGGTGTGCGAGCAGCCGGTCGTGGAGCGAGCCGTTGCTGGCGAGCAGCGGTGTCCGGACCGCCCCGTCGTCGTCCAGCCGGAGTTCGTACCGCTCGCCGTGCTGGTCGGTGGCCCGCCCGCCGACCTCGCGGAGCAGACAGAGGCCCGCTGCCATGTCCCACGGTCGGGTGTCGTACTCCCAGAGCGCGTCGGCGCTGCCGGCGGCGACGTACGAGAGGTGGAGCGCGGCGCTCCCGAGCCGCCGGACGCCCTGTGTCTCCTGGTAGAACGCCTGGAGGAACCCGCCGTCCGGGTCGTAGCCCGACAGGAGCATGCTCTCGTCGAGCCGGTCCCGGGTCGTCGGCTCGATCGGGCGACCGTTCTGGTACGCGCCGCTGCCGCCCACGGCGTGGAACATCTCGCCCGACTCCGGCGCGTAGACGACGCCGACGATCGGCACGCCGTCCTCGAGCAGGGCGATCGAGACGGCGTAGTTCGGGTTGCCGTGCGCGAAGTTGCCGGTGCCGTCGAGAGGGTCGATCAGCCACGCGTAGCCGTCGACCGGCTCGACGTCGTCGTTCTCCTCCGACTGCACCTCGTGGCCGGGGAACTCGCTGTCGATCGCCGTCCGGATGATATCGTTCGCCTGGTAGTCGGCCTCCGTGACGATGTCGGACTTGTCGGTCTTGTACTCGACGTGTTCGACCTGACCGTGGAGTTCGCGGAGCGGCTCGCCGGCGGACTCGGCGGCCTCTCTGGCGACCCGTGCCGCGCGGGTGCGAAAGTCAGCCGGCCCGTCGACCGTCGCGCCAGTCAGCGCCGACCGCGGCCCCTCGTCCTCGACGCCCCGGAGGCCCCAGTCGAGCTTGTCGACCAGTGCGGTGATGAACGGGTCGTCGTACGACGTACGGACGGCCTGTGCCGGCCGGTCCGCGCCGGTGACTCGGACGACCGTGCCCGCGTCGAGGCGCTGGAACTGGCGCCCCCCGTCGACGTCGACGTCGAAGTCGGCGTCGAGGACGATCCGTACCTCGGAGTCGCGGCTGACGACGATCGGGTCGACGGCGGCGCTGATCGTCTCGTGCGGGACGACCTGGAGGGTCCGGTTGTCCTGTGGGTAGTGGACCGGTCCGCCGTTCGAGTACGCCCGGCCGGTGCTGCCGGTCGGCGTGCTGACGATGAGCCCGCTCCCGAAGTACTCCCCGACGTACTCCTGATCGACGAACACGTGTAGCGACCCGACCTTCGTCCCGTACCGCTCCTCCGGCGGGTGTTTCCGGAGGAACACCTCGTTTATACCCGTCGTCTCGATATCGCCGGCGACGACCTCGTACTGCTGTCTGGCCTTGACCGACGCCCGCCCCCGGAACACCTCGGTCAGCGCCGCGTCGGCGTCGCCGGGGTTCACACGGGCGAGAAACGCCAGCGTCCCCGAGTTGATCCCCAGCAGCGGGATCCTGTGCGGTGCGAACGCGCGGGCGCCCTCGAGGAACGTCCCGTCGCCTCCGACAGTGACACCCATCGTCGTCCGGGTCCGGTCGACGTGGTCGTCTGTCACCGGCGTGCCGACGTCGAGTTCGGTGACGCCGACGTCGTGTGTGTTCGCCCACGACGCCACGCGGTCGACGACTGCGCTACTCTCGGGCGCCGACAACACGATGATCTCTTCGAGTGTCGCGAGCCGTCGTCCGTGCATCGGTGACGGTACTAGTAGACCAGCGAACGTAAGTCGCGGGGACACGGGACGGGCCCGGCGAGCCGACACCGTGCGCGACCGAGCCCCCACGGCGCGCTTTTGTCCGCCCGCCCCGGACACCGGCTGTGGAGTACGCCGCGCTCGTGGACGTCTACGACCGGCTGTCGGCGACCGACGCGACGAGCGAGAAGCGAGCGATACTCGCCGAGACGCTCGCGACGGCGGGCGACACGGTCGACCGGCTGGTCGTCCTCGTCCGGGGTCGGCTCGGCCCGGCACACGACCGCCCGGAGCTGGGTGTCTCGTCGAGCCTGGCGCTCGACGCGGTCTGCCAGGCGACCGGCGCACCGGAGGCGTCGGTGCGGGAACGCTGGCGCGAGACCGGCGACCTCGGCTCGGCGGCGGCGTGGGCGGTCGACAACGGCGGCCAGCAGACGCTGTTCAGCGAGCCGCTGACGGTCGAACGCGTCCACGACCGGCTGCGCGAGGTCGCGACGTTCGCCGGCGCGGGGAGCCGCAGCCGCCGCGTCGACGCGGTCGCGGGCCTGGTCGCCGACGCCGACGCCGGCGAGGCGCGCTACGTCGTCCGGACCGTCCTCGGTCACGTCCGGGTCGGCGTCGGCGAGGGACTGCTCCGTGACGCGGTCGCCGACGCCTTCCTCGACGGGAGCGAGGCCGCCGTGGCCGCCGTCGAGCGCGCCTACCAGGTGACCAGTGACTACCCGCTCGTCGCCGGACGTGCCCGTGACGCGGGCCTCGACGGCGTTCGCGCCCTCGACGTCTCGCTCGGCTGCCCGGTCCGGGCGATGCTCGCAGAGAAGGCGGAGTCGCTGACGGCGGGGCTGGCGAGCGCCGCCGGCGACGACGGGCGCGTCCGCTGTGAGTACAAGTACGACGGCGTCCGGGTCCAGGTACACGTCGACGACACCGGCGAGGTCCGGGTGTTCACGCGCCGTCTCGAGGACGTCACCCCGCAGTTCCCGGACGTCGTCCGGGGCGTCGGCACGGCGGTCGACGGCCCGGCGATCCTCGACGGCGAGCTCGTCGGCTACACGCCGTCGACGGTCGGCGACGCGGCGCGTGAGCCGGTGCCGTTTCAGGAGCTGTCGACCCGTGTGAAACGCGAGTCGGACGTCGAGCGGGTCGCAGCCGAGGTCCCGGTCGTCGTTCACCTCTTCGACTGCCTGTACGACGGGGCGTCGCTGCTCGACGCCCCGCTCGCGGAGCGGCTGACGCGGCTCGCGGCGGCCTGTGACCCCGTTGCCCCACGGAGTTCTCCCGACGCGGCAGCCGCGACGGAGCCGCCGGCTGCCGGCGTCGAGCTCGCGGCGTCGACGCCGGCCACCCCGGACGACCCCGGCCCCGCGGCACGGCTGTACCGCGAGGCGCTCGACGCCGGACACGAGGGGCTCGTGCTGAAAGACCCGGGCGCGCCGTACACGCCAGGTCGACGGGTCGGGCGGCTGCTGAAGCTCAAGCCGACGATGGCTCCGCTGGACCTGGTCGTCACCCGGGCGCAGTACAGCGAGGGGCGACGGAGCGGCCTGCTCGGCCGGCTCTACCTGGCCTGTCGCGACGACCGACCGAAGACCGACGGTGCGTTTCGCGAGGTGGGCCGGCTCTCGACCGGCTACACCGACGAGGAGCTGGCGTCGCTGACCGACCGGCTCGAGGAACTCGTCGTGGCGCGCGACGGTCGTGCGGTCGACCTCCGTCCGGCGGTCGTGCTCGCGGTCGAGTACGAGGAGATCCAGCGGAGCGACGCGTACGACTCGGGCTACGCGCTCCGGTTCCCCCGATTTCGCGAGGTACGAGACGACCTCGCTCCGGCGGACGCCGACGCGCTCGCCAGGGTCGAGAGGCTGTACGAGGACCAGTAACCCGCGTCACACCAGAGCAGCCGGTGCGGCCCGACCGGAGCGCTCTCGGCGGCCAGCCGTCGACGGGCCCCGTCCGCTCGTACCGTGCGCCGCGACCGGCGCCGACGGGGCCGAGACCACTGTCTGGCGCCCGTGCGCAACCCACAAGCCCGCCCGCCCCGATCTGTGCGCGTGACGGTCCGGCTGCGAGACGGCGTCGAGATCACGCTCTCCGACGGGACGCGGGTCGTCTGTGACGCCGACGACCCCGGTGACGACGCCGACGTCGTCGCGGTCAGCCACGCCCACGGTGACCACCTGCCCGCGGGCGAGCAGACGGCGGTCTGCTCGCCGCTGACCGCCGCGCTCGGCACCGCGCGGCGCGACGACCCGCTCCACCGCACGACAGCCGACCGGGTCACGCTCCTGCCCGCCGGCCACGTCGCCGGCTCTCGGGCCGTGCTGGTGACCGACCCGGACGGCACGCGCTACTGCTACACCGGCGACGTCTGTACCCGCTCCCGGGGCTACCTCGACGGGTTCGACGCCGAGGCCGTCGACGCCGACGTCTTGGTCACGGAGGCGACCTACGGCAGCCCCGGCTACGACTTTCCGTCTCACGAGACCGTCGTCGCGGACGTGCTGTCGTGGCTCGACGAGACCGACGCGCCCGTCCTCCTGTTCGGCTACGCGCTCGGGCGGGCCCAGACGCTCCAGCGGCTCGCTGCCCGCGCGGGACGACGGGTGCTGACGACCGAGGCGGTCCTGCGTGTCAACGAGCCGATCGCCGCCCGGCTCGGTGTCGCGTTCGACGCCGTCGAGTACGACGCGGCCACACACGACCTGGCGCCGAACGACGCGCTCGTCCTGCCGCTGACGTCCGCGCGGGCGGACTGGATCGACCGGCTCCGTGACGAGGCCGGCGCGCGCGCCGCGGGGTTCTCCGGCTGGGCGGTCGATCAGTCGTACCGCTTTCGGGGCGACTTCGACGCGACGTTTCCCCTCTCGGACCACTGTGACTCTTCGGAGCTCCTGTCGCTGGTCGAGGCTGTCGACCCCGACCGGGTGTACACCCAGCACGGCGCGGCGGCGACGCTCGCGAGACACCTCACCCGTGCCGGCTACGACGCCACCGCGCTGCGCGACGGTCAGGCGACACTCGGCGAGTTCTGAGCCGGCTCACCCGTCGGGCCGCCGGGAACGGGTCCCGGCACTCACGTCTGACCCGGCGGACGCGTCGGCCCGCCCCCGCCGACGACGCACCCTCAGCAGCGGAACGTCAGCCGGCCGTGCCCCCTCCCGGGACGTCCCCCGGTCCGGACCGGCACCTCTGGCGTGCCGACGCTCGTGACGACCGCCCCGTCGACGACGATTGCCTCGGTCCGGGAGTCGAGACTGCCCCGGCCGGTCTCGCCGGCGTCAGCCGGGACCGACTGGTACTGCTCGACCCGGTCCTCGAACGCGATTCACCAGTGGTGTCATCTCGGCGGCAGCCGCTCCCGTTCCTCTGGAGTCGGGTCACTCGGACGAGCGACGTTCGTGTCGCCCCTGCCGGAGGTGCCGCGAGAGCCCCGACCGGCGCGGGAACTGTCACAGAGCACGCAGCCGACCGTGTTCGCGTCTGACGAGCGGGACCCGGTCGGTGGCAGTGCGCTCCGATCCGGCACCGGTTTCGGCCTCGCCACGAGCGACGCCGGACGCCGGACGCCGTCGTCGCGCCACGTGCGTCTCCGGACGGCGAGCGGAACAGCCGGCTGCGCCGCCGGACTCGACCGACGATTGAACCGGGTCCAGCACGTGCGATCGAACGTCGACATCCATGTCTCACTCCGACCACCCGGTCTCGGGCCTCCCGGCCCCCGACCCGTCGTACGGCCCCGAGCGCGTCGTCGCCGTCCAGCTCGAGGCGCTCGCCGAGAACGACACGCCCGTCGCCGACGCGGGGATCAAGACGGCGTACAACTTCGCCTCGCCGGCGAACCGGCGCTCGACCGGCCCCCTCGACCGGTTCACACGGATGGTCGGCGGCCCGCGGTACGGCGCGATGGTCGACCACGTCGAGGCGACGACCGGCCCGCTGGAGCGCGACTCCGGCGGCGACACGGCCGAACAGCGCGTGACCCTGACCGGTCCCGACGGGCGCACGGTCACGTACCGGTTCGGACTCTCCGTCCAGTCCGGCGGCGAGTGGGACGGCTGCTGGATGACCGACAGCGTCGTCGTCGACTGACCACCCCGGACAGCCGACGCGACCGGCGCGGGTCCGACGGCGTCTCGACACGGCTCTCGGTCGGGTCCGGCGACGGCGGGCCCCGGGACGAGGAGGCAGAGCGTGTGGCCGCCGACGCCCGGTCGGCGTCACCGAGCGCGAACCGCCGGCGCGCTCCACGCCGCGTTCGCGGTGTACCCCAGCACACTCTTGACGCACGGCGAGACACCGGGGCCCGTGACAGCAGAGACGTTCACGCTCGCGGCGGCGCAGGCACAGCCAGTCTACCACGACAAGGAGGCGACGATAGCCGTCGCCTGTCGGTGGGTCGAGCGGGCCGCGGACGCGGGCGCAGACCTCGTGGTCTTTCCCGAGACGTTCGTTCCTGGCTACCCGTACTGGCGGCGTGCGGTGTCGATCCCGCGCTGGACGGAGCTGATGGTCGACCTCCAGCGCGAGAGCCTGACTGTCGACGACCCGGCGCTCGACCCGTTTCGTGAGGCAGTCGACGAGGCGAACCTCCACGCCTGTCTCGGCGCGACGGAGCTCGACGACCGGCGAGGGAGCGACACCTGCTACAACGCGATGCTCTGGTTCGACCGCGACGGACGGCTGGTTCGGCGCCACCGGAAGCTGATGCCGACACACGGCGAGCGGACGATCTGGGGCCGCGGTGACCCGGCGAGCCTCGCCGTCCACGACACCGACCTCGGAGCACTCGGCGGGCTGGTCTGTTACGAGAACCACATGACCCTCTCGAAGGCCGCGCTCTGTGCGATGGGCGAGGGGATTCACGCCGCCTGCTGGCCGGGATACTGGACACAGGACGGCCACCCGGGCGCGAAAGCCCGTGCCACGACGGCAGCGGCCAGCGACACCTGTGACGTCTACCCCGCCGTGCGGGAGTACGCCTTCGAGACGCAGTCGTTCGTCGTCTCGGCGTCGCTCTACCTCGACGATATGAACCCACCGGGGTTCGAGGACGGCGAACTGGGCTACGACCTCGCCGCCGGCGGGAGCATGCTCGTCAACCCCGCCGGCGTGGTGGAGGCCGGTCCGGCGCTGGACGAGGAGACGCTGCTCGTCGCGGAGTTCTCGCGTGACGAGCGCCGCGCGACGAAGGCGTACTTCGACGCGATGGGTCACTACGCGCGCTGGGACGCCGTGAGCATCGCGGTCAGTGACACGACCTACGATCCGGTCCACGACCACCACGACGACCGGGTACGGCGAGTCGGCGACAGGGGTCCCGTCGTGACGGCAGACCGACGCCCCGAGCCGGCGCGACTGGCAGCCGTCGCGGAGGAGTACGGCGTCCCCTACGACGCGGTCGAGGCCGTCGCGGACGCGCTGGCGGACTGAACAGCCGTCGGCGTCGACGACGGCTCCGGATCCGGGCTCTGCTGCCGGCGTTCGGCCGTGTCCGGCACCTGTGTCTCTCGGCGGCGATCGGCCGACCGGTCTCGTCACCGCCGGGCGACGAGGAGCGCAGCCGTACAGAGCGCGACGACCGCGGCGAGAGCAGTGAGCTCCGTCCCGTGCCCGACCGTCTGCGACTCCGCCGTCGTGGTCGGGCGTTCTGTGGCCGTCGGCGTCGGAGACGCGGTGGGCGTCGGAGACGCGGTGGGCGTCGGCGTGTCTGTCTCCGCCGGGGTCGGTGTCGGGGCGACGACGGTGAGCGCGACGGTGTCCGACGTGCCGGCGGCCTCGGCCTCGACGACGTACTCGCCGGGGGCAAGTGCAACCGGCCCGAGGTCAACGGCCCACTCGCCGTCTCGCCCCCACGACGAGGTGTCTGCGACCGCGACGACGCTGCCGTCGGGTCTCCCGACGGTGACGACGATCAGGTGATCGTCCGGGTCGAGATTGGTGACCCCGGCGACGACAGCCGGGCTGTCGGTCCGGAGTGTCGCCGTGCCGTCGCGGTCGGTCCGGTCGGCTGTGACCGCAGTGATCTCGACTGTCGCGCCGGCCAGGCCGACGGCGCCGACCGGGCTCGCGCTCGCGCCGAGCGCCGCGAGCCAGAGCGCAGCGACCAGTGCCGAACGCGTGTCCCGGCGTCTCGGTCGCACACGACCGCGTCGGGCCACGATACGCTTCAGGCTTAGGCTCAGGCTCCCCCGGAGCACGCGCGGCTCGGCTGCCCTCCGTCCGCACGACGGCGAGCGAGGGTGATATACGGCTTCCCGCCGCGGGTGTGGCCACCGACTACAATGGCCGGGTTCGACCCCGTCGAGACGACCGTCGCCGAGGTCCACGCCGCGATTGCCGGCGGCCGGACGAGCGCCGCGGCCCTCGTCGACCGGTACCGCGCCCGTGTCGCCGCCTACGACGACGCGGTGAACGCCGTCCTGACGCTGAACGACGACGCCCCCGACCGGGCCCGCGAACTCGACGCCGCGTTCGCCCACGACGGGTTCGTCGGCCCACTCCACGGCGTCCCCGTCCTCGTCAAGGACAACCACGACACGCACGACATGCCGACCACCGCCGGGTCGACGGCGCTCGCCGACTCTCGACCCGCCCGTGACGCCGCCGTCGTCGAGCGCCTGCGTGAGGCTGGCGCCGTCGTCCTCGGGAAGACGAACCTCCAGGAGCTCTCGTTCGGCGTCGACACCGTCAGCTCGCTCGGCGGCGCGACGCGAAACGCCTACGACCGCGACCGTCGCCCCTCCGGCTCCAGCGGCGGCACCGCAGTCGCCGTCGCCGCCAACCTCGCGCTCGCCGGCACCGGCACCGACACCTGCTCTTCGGTCCGGTCTCCGCCGGCGTTCAACTGCTGTGTCGGGCTCCGTCCGACCCGTGGGCTGGTCAGCCGGACGGGGCTCGTCCCGCTGTCGGAGACCCAGGACACCGCCGGGCCGATCACCCGGACCGTCGCCGACGCCGCCCGGCTGCTGGACGCGGTCGCCGGCTACGACCCGGCAGACCCGGTCACCGCGCGTGGCGTCGGTCGGGCGCCGGCGGACGGCTACGCCGCGGGGCTCGACGACGACGTCGCCGCCGTACTCGACGGCGCCCGCCTCGGGGTCGTCCGCGCGGCCTTCGGACTGAACGACGCCGCGAGCGCTACGCCGGCGGACGCGGCAGCCGTCACCGCCGTCGTCGAGGACGCGCTCGCGGACCTCGTGGCGGCGGGTGCGACGCTCGTCGACCCGGTCGAGGTCGTCGACCGCGACCGTCTCGAGGGCGCCCGCGTGGTCACCGACGAGTTCGCGCGGGATTTCGACCGCTACCTCGCGGGGCTCGACGACCCGCCACACGACTCGCTCGCCGCCGTCCACGCGACCGGCGAGATCGCGCCGTCGGTCGCCGAACGCGTCGAGGCGTCGGGCGCCCTCGACGTCGACGCCGACGCGCTGGCGACGGATCCCGACTACCTCCGGGCGCTCCGCCGGCGCGAGTCGCTCAGAACCCGGGTACTCGCCCGCCTCGCGGACGAACGCCTCGACGCGCTCGTCTACCCCCCATCGACGATACCGCCGGTCGAGCGCCCCGCTCACCAGCCGTTCGCGGAGCTGAACTGCGCGCTCGCCGCCCACACCGGCCTGCCGGCCCTCGTCGTCCCCGCCGGCTTCACAGACGAGGGGCTCCCGGTCGGCGTGGAGTTTCTCGGCCGGGCGTTCGCGGAGGCGCGGCTGTTCGAACTCGGCGCCGCGCTCGAGCGAGTCGGCGACCACCGGCGTCCCCCGGACGGGTTCGGTCCGCTCCGGCGCGGGTGAGACGACCCGGCGGCTGCGGCGCGTCCGCCGCGACGCGAGTGAGCCGCCCGCCCGTCACCGCCGAGAGGTTATCAGTCCGGGTCCCGTGTCTGTTGTGTGGCCGATCCCGTCTCCGTGACCGAGTCGTACACCGAGTCGACCGAACGCATCCAGCCCCACCAGGCGAACAGCTACGAGAACGCCCACGGCGGCGAGATCGTGAAGCTGATGGACGAACTCGCGGCGGTCGCCGCGATGCAGGTCGCCGGCGAGACCTGTGTGACGGCACACATCGGGAGCGTGGACTTCCAGGCGCCGCTCCCGGTCGGCAACGTCGCCACGCTCTCGGCGTACGTCTACGACACGGGCGACACGAGTCTGGACGTCCGGGTCGACGTCGAGGGGCGTGACCCGCGAACGAACGGGACAGAGACGACCACCTCTGCGTGTTTCACGATGGTCGCCGTCGACGCCGACGGCGACCCCGTCCACGTGCCGGACGTCGCCGCCGAGACCGACCGCGAGCACGAGCTCGTCGCCGCCGCACCCTGCTGAGCCACCGCCGGGCGCGTCACGCTGTCGGTGGGGTATTACGACTCCGTCAGCTACAGCCGGTATGTGCTCCAGCGGAGCGACGCGACGGAGTCTCCTCCGGGCGGCGGGCCTGACGGCGGTCGGCGGGCTGTCGGCCCTGGCCGGGTGTACCGGCGACGCACAGTCCGGCGACTCGACGGAGCGGTTCGACGGCTACCTCGCGAACGTCGACGACGCCGAGGAGGTGCGCGACCGGACCGACGCCGAGTCGGTGTCGATCACGGTCGGCGCGCAGGGAAACGGCGGGAACCTCGCGTACGCCCCCGCCGCGGTTCGGGTCGCCGCCGACACGACGGTGACCTGGGAGTGGACCGGTGCGGGCGGCTCTCACAACGTCGTCCACGAGGGCGGCGCGTTCGAGTCGACGCTCGTCACCGACGCCGACCACACGTTCACACACACCTTCGAGACGGCTGGGACGTTCAGGTACTACTGTACGCCGCACAAGGGCCTCGGGATGAGAGGCGTCGTGGTCGTCGAGGGCTGATCGCCCGCGGCTGGTCGGTCCCCGGACGGGGCCGTCGACCGGTGGCCCGGGTGACCGTGCCCGGCGACGCCCCGGTCCCCAGAGGGTCGTCGGGGGACGGACTCATTACGCTCTGTCCCGTGCGGCCAGACGCATGTCGATAGACGGCGCCGACGACGCAGACGAGACAGACGAAGTGGCAGAGACCCGCAACTGGCCGGAGCTGGTGACGAGCGTCTACAGCGCGGCCAGCGGCGGCGGCGGGTCGCTGTCGATTCGGGTCCAGGACATGGACATCCAGGTGCCGAGTCGGACCGGTCCCGACGCCGAGCAGGCTCACTGGAACATCGACGGCACGATCGAATTCGGCGAACGCGAGGAGTAGCGCGAGCCCCGGCCCCGTGACCGTCGGAGCCGACGGGCGAGTTCGGCGGTCACGGGACACGTGACCGGTCGGATGCCGACAGGGCCTTGACCCCGCGCCCGGAAATACGCGTATGTCGCTGTACCGCGTCGCGTTCGACGCCCCGCACGAGCTCACCGACGGCGACGAGACGACGATGACCGTCGCCGACTACGAGGACGTGGGTAGTATGTACATCCTCGAACTCCCCGACGGCACGACGCGCTCGGTCGGGAAGCAGCTGGTCACGTCGGTCGCCGAACACGAGGAGTGAGGCGCCCGGTCTGTCGCGCCGACGCGCGGCTGTGCTGTCAGCCCGGAGCGTGGACGCCCGCGGGCATCTGCCAGTCGACCGCGAGCCCGCGGCTCCGGAGCCGCGGCGTCGCGACCAGCTCGAACGTCTCGTCGGCGGCAGCCGGCGTGACCGGCGCAGCGGCCATCACCCGGGCGACGTCTGCCCGCGACACGGCGCCCCACAGCCTCGCGCCGGGCCTCGCGACGGTGACTGCGTCCGTTCGCGGGCCGTCGGTCAGGAGTCCGGGGCGGAGGACGGTGTGGCGGAGCGGAGCCGCCCGGAGCGCGGCCTCCGTCTCGGCTTTCGCCCGCTGGACCGGGCCGATCACCCGGTCGAAGAGGGCCGTCAGCCGACTCGCCGGCTCGTCGCCGACCCCGAGCGCCGACTCCATCACGAACGCGCCGATGTCGGCTCCGACGGCGGCGTCGAGCAGCGCCCGCACGCCGGCGCCGTCGACGAGCGGCCCCTCCGCGTGGACGTCACCGACTCCCGACCCGACGGCGCTGTAGACGACGTCGACGCCCGCGACGAGCCGCGAGAGGTCCTCCGGCGCGAGCAGGTCGTCCACGACGACCGTGTCTGCGCCCGCCCGCCGGAGCGACGACCGCCGCTCCGGCGACCGCGTCAGCGCCCGGACCGTCGGCACGCGCGGCGCCAGCAGCCGGAGGAGTTCTCGCCCGGTGCCGCCGCTCGCGCCGGCCACGGCGACCGTCTCGACGTCTGTCGGGTCCACGCCGCCGTGTTCGGGGCGGAGCCGGATTACCGGTGCGGTCGTGGCCGCCGGGCGAGGGCGTGCGTCCGGTCCCGGCAGTCGTACTGAAGTTCACCGGGCCGGAAGAGCCACCGTGACCGTCCGAATCGTGTCGACCGGCGGAACGATCGCATCGACGGCAGCCGAGGGTGGCGACGCGACCCCGACGCTCTCCGGCGACGACCTCGTCGCGAGCGTGCCGGCGCTCGCCGACGTCGCCGACGTCGAGACGGAGGAGTTCACGAGACTCCCGAGCCCACACCTGACCGTCGAGCAGATGTTCGGCCTGACCGAACGAGTCCGGGCGCTCGACGCGAACCCGGACGTCGACGGCGTCGTGGTGACCCACGGGACCGACACCCTCGAGGAGTCGGCGTACTTCGTCGACCTCTGTTACGACGGCGAGACGCCGGTGGTGTTCACCGGCGCGATGCGGAACCCGTCGCTGGTGAGCCCCGACGGCCCGGGCAACCTCCTGGCGAGCGTCCGGACCGCGACGACGGCCCGTGCCGAGGCGACGGGCGTCCTCGTCGTCCTCAACGACCGGGTCCACGCCGCACGCGAGGTCACGAAGACACACGCGTCGGCGCTCGACACGTTCCGCGCCCCGGAGTTCGGTCCGCTGGCCGCCGTCGAGGAGGACCGGGTTACCTGGCGCCGCCAGCCTCTCGACCCGGACCCGACGTTCGACCCCGACCCGGACGCGCTCACGAACGACGTGGCCACGCTGTGGGTCACCGTCGACGCCCCCGAGCGGCAGGTCCGGGCGGCGGCAGACGCCGCCGCGGTGTGTGTCGCGACGACCGGCAGCGGCGGCCACCCGGAGCGGCTCGTGCCGGCGCTGCGCGACCTCCGCGAGGCCGGCGTGCCGCTCGTCGCGACGACGCGGTGTCCGGAGGGACGGCTCGGGCGACAGACCTACAGCTTCACCGGCAGCCACGCCACGCTTCGGGATCTCGACGCCTACTTCTCCGATCTCAACCTCCAGAAGACGCGCGTCCGGACGATAGCCGCGCTCGCAGCCGACCGGCTGGACGACGCGTTCGACCGGCCCTGAGCGGGAGCGTCCGCCGGACGAGTCGCAGGAGTCCCGAGCACACGCGCGGACGTCGAGCGACTCGTGCCGTACTCGTCATCCGGGACGACGTGCCGTGGTCGATGACGGCTATCGGACAGCCGATCGGTCGGTTCGGGCGTCGCCGACGCCCGCGAGACGCTGTCGGTCGTCGGGGGTCGACGTGACCCACGTCGCTGCCTGCCCCGCGTGTGACGGTTGGTCGACACGTCCGTGAACGGGCCCCGGTGTCCCGGCTGCCGGCGGGAGACGTTCGACGCGGACGCGACGAGGCCGGTCGACGACCGGCGCCCGCGGTGAGCGCCCTCCGGCTAGAACGTCGCCTGCTCGAGCAGCCGACGGACGAACGACGACCGACGCGACTCGCGGGGATAGACGGTGATCGTCGTACACCCCGGGCCCGGAACTGGCGGCCGGTCGTCGAAGAGCGCCGTCCGGAGCCGCTGGTCGGTCCCGCGACGCACCACCACGTCGGGGTCCGGCTGCCCGCCGTCGGCCCTGGTCTGCGCCGACCGGACCGGGGCAGACAGCATCGCCGAGAGTTCGGACCGGTACTCGTCGAGCGCGCGCCGGCGTCCGTCACCGGCCGACCGTTCGGACGCGAACCAGAGGGAGATATCGCCACCGTTCGCGGCGCCGATGGCGTCGGCGACGGTCACCGCCAGCGGGGAGAACGGGCCGCCTGTCCCGGAGAGGACGACGCGCTCCGGCCGGTCGTAGCCGAGGTTGTCGACGAGGAGCACGTCGCACGGGGCGTGTCGCACGACCCAGTCGACCGGGTCGCCGACCAGCCGGGACCGGAGCCGGAGCGGCTCGTGCTCGGCGACCACCGTGTCTACGCCGCGGGCCTCGGCGACGTTGACGATCGCGTGTTTCGTGTCGTGGCTCACGACCTCGTCGGCCTCGATCTCGACGTCGAGCGCCGCCGACAGCGCGTCGATCCGCCGCTCGAACGAGACGTCCGACCGCGACTGTGTCGTCACGTCGTCCGTGAGCGGGACCTGGTCGGGCACCTCCTGGAACCGGACGACGGCCAGCCGGCTGTCGTCCGACGGAACCTGATCTGCCGCCACGGCGACGGGGGGCCG
Organism: uncultured Haloferacaceae archaeon; assembly: GCA_964512675.1. GTDB lineage: Archaea > Halobacteriota > Halobacteria > Halobacteriales > Haloferacaceae > A07HB70. Next base: position 14,360 of record CAZEJR010000028.1, read on the forward strand.
TCGCCCTCGGGGGTCGACGTGCGGGGGAAACAGGTTTCAACTCGGCGCACGACGCTGTATCGGCTATGGATATCTCTGGCATCGCGACTCCGGAGTTCGCCGAGGTAGACGCCGACGCGACGCTCGGGAAGGTTCGCTCCCTGTTCGAGCGGGAGAACCCGAAGGGGCTGATCGTCACCAGAGACGGCGAGTACGCCGGCGTCGTCACCGAGCGCCAGCTCGTCCGTTCCCGTATCGAGGCGGGGACGAAGGTGTCGGCGCTCGTCAGGTCCGCGCCGCGTATCGAGCGCACGGAGAACGTCCGCGAGGTGGCCCGGATGCTCGTCGAGGGCGGGGTGAAGGTCGCGCCCGTCTACGAGGGCGAGCGGCTCTACGGGGTCGTCACCGCCGACGGCGTGCTCTCGGCGGTGCTCGACAACCTCGACGCCCTGCGGGTCGACCAGATCATGACCGAGGACGTCATCACCGTGGCAGAGGACAGCCACGTCGGACAGGCGATCAACCGCCTGCGCGACCACGGTATCTCTCGGCTCCCGGTCGTCAACGAGAACGGCCGGCTGACGGGCGTGATGACGACCCACGACGTCGTCGAGTTCGTCGTGCGGGACGACGAGCGTCAGCACAGGGGCGACCGCTCGGGCGACTCCGACCGGATGCTCGACCTGCCGGTCTACGACCTGACGACCTCGCCGGTGCTGACGACGACGCCGAGCGAGTCCGTCCGCGACGCGGTCGCGCGGATGCTGGACGAGGACGTCGCCGGCCTCGTCGTCACGCCCGAGGACGTCGACGACCTCGTCGCCGGCGTGGTGACGAAGACGGACGTCCTGCGCGCGCTCACGTACACCGAGGAGGAGCGCATGGACGTCCAGATCACGAACGTCGCGCTGCTTGACGGGCTCACCCGCGAGTCCGTCGTCGAGAGTATCACCGACGTGGTCGACAAGTACCAGCGGATGCACGTCCACCACGCTCACGTCCGTCTCCACGAACACAAAGAGAAGCTCCGCGGAACGCCGCTGATCCAGTGTCAGATCCGTCTGCGGACGAACGAGGGACAGCTCGCCGGCTCCGGCGAGGGCTACGGCGCAGAGCAGGCGTTCCGGGTCGCGCTCGACAAGCTAGAGCGTAACGTGCTGGAGCTGAAAGGCGTAACCGCAGACGAGGAGTACCGCGGCCAGCTCCTGCGGAAGCTCGACGACCTCTAAGCCCCGCTGAGGCCGTCGCGCTCGACGCGAAACGCCGCGCTCTCGCCGGCCTCGCGCGCGTGGTGTTTCTCGAGCGTCGCCCGGCGCTTCCCGCCGCGAAACCGGTCGAGGCGGAGGACCACGCCCGTCCAGTGGTCGAGCGTGTGGCCCCCGAGCGCCCGCGCCGACCCCGTCTCCGGGTCGGTGAACACCTGATTCGTCGCGACGACGGCGAGGTCCTCGCGCCGGGCCAGCCCGAGGAGGTGACGCACCTGCCGGCCGACCCGACGGAGCGTCTCGCCCTCGTCGTCGTCCGACCGGTCCAGCCGGTAGTGGCCGGTCGCGCTGTCGAGGACGATCAGTTCCACCTCGCTCGCGAACTCCGCGGCGTCGCGCACGACCTGCTCTTGCTCGTCGAAGTCGTGGGCCTCGCTCGTGATCAGCCGGCTCGCGAGCGTCTCGACCTCGGCGTCGACCCCCGCCGCGAGCTGCCGGAAGCGGTCGAGCGACAGCCCCTCCGTGTCGAGGTAGAGCACCCGCCCGCCGTCGACGGCGACTCGGACCGCCGCCGAGAGCGCGAGGTTCGTCTTGCCGGCGGCGGGCGGACCGTAGGCCTGTGTGACGACACCGCGCCCGAACCCGCCGCCGAGCAGGTCGTCGACCGGCTGGCAGCCGGTCGAGACGGGATCACCCGTAGACACGAGACGTCTGTCGGCGGGTCGGGAGATAAGCCCCGCGGTCACATCCGGGCACGGCCCTCCGCCGGCGTGTCCCGACTCGACGACACGCTTTATGACGACTCGCCGTGACCACACTCCGTGATCGTCGTCGCGACGGCGGACTTCGAGTGTTACCACGACCTCGTCGCCGAACTCCGCGGTCGGCGCGTCGAGTTCACGACCGTCTCGCCCGGCGACGACCTCCCGGAGGACACGCGGGTCGTCCTGACCGCTCCCGACGACCCTGCGCCGACCGGCGTCGAACGGGTCGTCGCCCACCCGGGGGCGGCGAGAGACGCCGTCGAGCGTGCGCTCGCTGCGCTCCGCGACGACGGCGGCCGGACGGTGGTCGGCGTCGACCCCGGTGAGCGCCCGGGCGTCGCGGTCCTCGCGGGCGAGGTCGTCGTCGCGGCGTTCCAGCTCCCGCCGGGCGAAGTCGCGCCGACCGTCCGCGAGGCGGTCGCCGACGCTCCGGACCCGCTGGTCCGTGTCGGCGACGGCGCGCGACGGTGGAGCGCCCGCGTCGTCGAGGCGCTCTCGGACCTGCCGGTCGAACTGGTCGACGAGACCGGTACGACGCCCGCGCTCGGGACCGGCGCTCGCGGGACCGGCGACGTCCTCGCGGCGGTCAACATCGCCCGGCGCTCCGGCGAGCGCGTCGACGAACGCGACTTCGAGCCGAGCGCGGGCGAGATCAGCCGGATCAAGGCCGAGTCACGCCGCCGCTCCGCGGGCGAGGTGACGATCGACGAGGCGCTCGCCCGCCGTGTCGCCGCCGGCGAGGTGACAGTCGACGAGGCGCTGGCGACCTACCGCGACGGGTGAGGTAGCCACGCACGCGGCGACCGGAGACACCACCGAGGAGTCGAGCCGAGTCGGTGTCGGGACAGACGCCGCGTTCGCCGACCGAGACCGAACGACAGCGCCGCCCCACGGCAGCTGCGCGTCCACCGGGAGGACGGCGATCAAATTATCCCGGCGTCGCCGGAATAATTTATATAATTTCGTATTAGAATATTTCAGAAAAATATAATTTACTCCCGGTGAACGGTACACCTGCATGTCCGAGGACGACACCTCCGGGCTCGCATCGTACCTCAAGGAGCACCCCCGGCTGATGGGTGCGCTGTTCACGATGGTCCTGCTGCTGTCGCAGGCCGGTTCGGCCGCAGCCGGTGGCGGCGCTACCGCTGGTCCGTAGTCGCCGGCCCGGCTCCGACCCTCGTTCTCTCCGTGCGTCTCGACCCGACGAGCGACCGGGTCACAGGGCGTCGGGGTCGATGTCGTCGCTCCACCAGAGGCCGTCGTCGACCCGGACCGGCATCGGGCCGAGCTCGAGCCACCGACCGAGTTCGTCGCCGTCCAGCTCGAACGTATCGATGTGGTGTGAGAAGAGGAACTGCTCGTCGCATCCTGGGACGTACGGGTTGATCAGGCTCCCGGTGGCGACTCGGCGAGTCGGGTAGACGTTGAACGCCACCTCGTACGTCTCCTCGTCCGTCGCCGTCACGACCGGCCCGACCGGCGGACTCCCGTCTGCCCGCGCTAGCGTGAGTGTCCCGTCTCCGACGACGGTGTACCGGTCGCCGACCGGCTGGACGTCGCCCGCGAGGTCCAGCGCTCCCGTCAGCGGGAAGCCGTGGTTGAGCAGACGCGCGAGCAGACGGCCCATTCGGACGGCGTCGTCGTTTACCACGTCGTCGAGGGTGACGAGGCCGGCGACGGCACCGGCGCGAACGAGGGCCGCGCCCTGCTCGAACGACTGGCAGGCGTTCAGCAGGAAGGCGTCGACGCCGACGTGCTCGACCGTTGCCACGTCGAGCCACCCGTCGGCACACTTGAACCCGCGACCGTCTGTGTGGCCGACGTAGTGGAGAAAGTCGCCGTCGCTCGCCAGTGTCTCCCGGAGTTCGGCGCGGGTCAGGCGCTCGCGGACGGTGACGTCGAACGGGAGGTCGACCCCCGAGCCGTACGTCTCGTCGACGACGGCGGACTCGGCGACCATCGCGCGGTCGTTGCAGACGACGGTGATGTCGATGTCGCCTTCGACCGCCGACCGGCTCAGCCGGTTGTGGTACGCCTCCGGCAGCCCCTTTGACGCGCCGACGGGCGCGCCCTCGCCGATCCACACCTGTTCGAGCGCGTCCGTCGCCTCGGGCCGGACGTACGACCGCGTCGCACCGTCGCCACGCGTCCCGTCGTTCCGGAGGAACGCGTCCGCTGCCTCCGCCTGTGCTGTCGTCCGCGTCCGTGGCGTCGCCTCCGGCGTCCGGACGGTCGCGAGGTCGTTCGCGAGAAAGGGCAGCATCTCGACGTGTTCGGGCCGCGCCTCAACGTGAGTCGTCACGCCCCAGTCGGGCACGAGGTCGGCCACCGCGGCGTGGGGAACGTCGAGATAGGCGTCGAGACGCGCGGCGGGCGGCTGGTCGTACAGCCACGCGAAGTCGAGGTCGAGACGCTCCTCGGCGACTCGACGCTCGTGGAGGTCGACGGTGTAGTAGCCCTCGGTCCGGACGAGACAGTCGAGCAGAAAGACGTGTTCGAGCGTCTCGCGGGCCGCGTGCCCGACCGAGGGGCGGTCGAGCGGCCTGTCGACGCCCTCGGCGACCAGCCGCGGCCGGTCGCCGGGGACGATTCGCGCGCCGAGGTAGTACGCGAGCGGCGCCGCGGTGTAGAGGTCGCCGAGGTCCGGCGGTAGTTCGACCGTGATCCCGGTGTCCGGCGGCGCGAGCCCCGACGGCACGTCGAGCGTCTCGCCGAGTTCGACCAAGGGAGGGTGGCCTCGGAGCGTCGGGTACGACCGCTCCGGCGAGACCGTCTTGAGTGCCGACCCGAACGTCGAGAGTGCGCGCATCACGTCCCGCGGGTCCTCGGTGGTCGTCACCGTCGCCGCCGGGCGCTCGTGGTGGCTCCGCCCGCCGACGAGGACGCGCCGCTCGCCGTCGAGGCCGATCCGGACTCCGAGCGGCCCCGCGCCGACCGTGAGCGGTCCGTCGACGCGCAGATACACCTTCATCGGCGCACACACCTCGACGCCGTACGTTCCGACGCCGAACGACGTCTCGCTCTCCTGTTCGACCTCCGCGAGCATCTCGCCGTCGGCGTCCCGGACGTACGTCTGGACGACGCTCGGTACGACTACCTCCGACGCCCGGACTCCGATGGCGGCGTCGACGGGGAACCGGAAGCGGTCGACGTCCGCCGGCTCTGGCACGACCGGCTCGTCGGTCCAGAGCGCACAGCGGTGGCGCTCGACGTGGTCGACCACCTCGACGCCAGTCGCGTCGTCGAGGGTGGTGATCGAGACGTGGAACGAGTCGCCGGACGTCGTCGCGGGCTCGTGCGCGTCTGACGCCTCACGCGAGTCGCTCACGTCTCTCTCCCGCCTCCGCCCGACGCGTCGACCGGTAGCCAGTCCGAGACGACGCCTTCGTCCCGGAGGTGCCAGCGCTGCTCGAGCCGGTAGCCGTCGAGGCGAAGTTCGACCACCGCGTCACACAGCGGCGCGAGCGTTCGCACCCGCCGTGCGTCGTACGGTCGTGCGAGCCGGACGTGGGCCATCCCGTCGGCGGCGCGCACCTGTCGTCCGAAGACACAGAGAAACGCGAACGCCGCCTCGAGGTCGCCGTCGTCGAGGGCACCGAAGGCGTCGACGCCGACGCGGAGCTCCGCCGGCGACAGCCCGCCCGACACCGTCTTGAACCGCTCGACCGCGTCCGTAACCGCGACCCCGACGTCGCCGAGCGAGCCGTCGACGTGGTCGACGGCCACGGTCTGTCGTCTCTCGTCGCCGGTCGCAGTGCTCCGCGCCGTCCCGTTTGTCGTCACGACCCGGGCGTACGAGGGGTCGGTCCGGCCCGTGGCCCGCAGGCGTGCGAGCGCGCTCTCGCGCTCTGCGTCCGGCACGATCAGTAGCCGCCGGCGATCGACGGCAGCCGACCGGTCGCCGAGCATCCGCCTCGAGACACGCCGGTAGGCTTCCGCCGGCACGGTTCCGACGACGAGCGACACGCTCCCTCGCCGCTTCAGGGCCGCGAGCGCGTCCTCGAACGCCAGGTCGTCGCCCGATCTGACCACGCCTTTCGACGTCACGTACGTCGTCACGAGTATTAAATCCTAGTAACCTATTCAGCAGCTGTCACTCCGCACGCCGCTCGTGCCACGCCGCCTCGGCCCGTCTGGCGACCTCACGCACCGAGAGCCCCGTCACGCGCCCGACGGCGAGGGCGTCGTCGTGTTCGGCACTCGCGTCGAGGAGCGCTCCGTCCGTGTCGGTCGCCAGCTTCACGTCGACGTCGAACCGCTCGTCTGCGACCTCGACCTCGACCGTCTCGACACGACGCTCCGCGGTCCACCGGTGGCCGGCGCCGTGCTCGCGCACGCCGAGCGTTCCGGTCTCCTCGGCCAGCGCCCGCACCACCCGGTCTGTGTCGTCCGGGCTGACGACGACCCTCACGAGGTGCCCCGGTCTGGACTTCTTCATCGTCGCCGGCAGCACCGACACGTCGCGGGCACCGGCCTCGTCCAGCCGCTCGTGGAGGCTCCCCAGCACCTCCGGGGTCGCGTCGTCGAGGTTCGTCTCCAGCACGGTGATCGACTCGCGCCGGAGGTCGCCGCCGGAGTCGCCGGCGACGGCGCGGAGCGCGTTCGGCCGGTCGCCGGGGTCCGCGGCGCCCGCACCCCAGCCCTGTGCCGTCACCCGGAGCGCCGGGAGCGTGTCGACACCCGCGGCGTGGTGGGTCAGCACCGCCGCGCCGGTCGGCGTGAGCAGCTCACGGCTGCCCTCGCTCGCCCGGAGCGACCAGTCCGCCCCTGCCGCGAGTTCGACGACAGCCGGCGCGGGAACCGGGTACGTCCCGTGGGTCATCGCGACCTCACCGCCGCCGGGCGCGAGCGGCGTCGTCACGACCCGGTCGACGCCGAGGTCGCCGATCAGGAGTGCGGCCCCGACGACGTCCGCGACGGCGTCGTCGGCGCCGACCTCGTGGAAGTGTGTCTCGTCGAGGTCGGTACCGTGGACCGTCGCCTCCGCCTCGCCGAGGCGCTCGAACGCCGCGAGCGCCGACGCGGTCACACCGGCGGGCAGGTCCATCGACTCGACGAGTGCGACCACCTCGCCGTGGTCGCGGCGTGGCCCGGCGCCCTCTAGCACGTCGCCGTCGCGCCGGACCGTCACCCGCGTCGCGGCGACGCCGGCACGGTCGACGGACTCGACGTGGTAGTCGACGCCGAGGGCCGCCTCGACGGGCGCGAGCGCCTCCCGGTCGGCACCGACCCCGAGGAGCGCGCCGAGAATCATGTCACCCGCTGCGCCAGCCCGGCCGTCGAAGGCGACAGTGTCCATGCCCGAGCGGTGGGCGGTCGGGGCTAAAAGCCGACGGAACGGAGGCGATTTACGTCCGTGGCCGAACGGTACGGTGTGACACAGACTGCCGCGTTCCGCCCCGGCAAAGAGCTTAACCGGGGTGCGAGCAGACCGTTCGAGGAGCGACGACCCACATCATGAACGAGGTTCAACTCGAAGTGGCGAAGGCCTACCCAAACGACTCCGGGCGGGGGATCGCCAGACTCGATCCCGACACGCTGCTCCATCTCAAGCTCTCGCCGGGCGACATCATCGAGATAGAGGGCGCGAACGCCACCGCGGCGAAGGTGTGGCGTGCCGACCGGCAGGACTGGAACACCGACACCGTCCGTATCGACGGGTTCACCCGCCAGAACGCGGACGTGGGGATCGGCGAACGCGTGACGATCCGGAAGGCCGAGGAGCGCAAGGCCGACCGGATCGTCCTCGCGCCGCCGGAGGAGGCGTCGGTCCAGTTCGGCTCCGACGCCGCCGGGATGGTCAAGCGGCAGATCCTCAAGCGGCCGGTCGTCGAGCGCGACATCGTCCCGGTGATGTCCTCGACGAACCACCCGTTCATGCGGTCGCCGGGACAGGCGATCCCGCTCATCGCCGTCGAGACCGACCCCGACGGCGTCTGTCTCGTCACAGAGGACACCGAAGTCGAGCTCCGGGAGGAGCCGATCTCCGGCTTCGAGAAGGCCGGCGGCGGCATCACCTACGAGGACA
>CAZEJR010000029.1:0-20318 GCA_964512675.1 uncultured Haloferacaceae archaeon
CATGGCGAGCGCACCGACGTACGACCGCGTGCCAGCTCCCGAGCCGCCGGACAGCCCCGACGCGTGGTACGCACCGGACGTGCGCTCGCAGGCGACGGTCGCGGGCGGCGTCGTCGCCACGGTGTGCGAGACGGCAGCCGACTTCCGCTACGAGGTGCGCGAACCCGTCCTCGGCGCGCGCGAGGAGCGGGCGCTGGAGCGCGTTCGCGACCACTTCGACCGGGAGTCGCGTCGACGGCCGCTGACACGCGAGGGAACCCGCGAGCGCGCCGCCGCCGGATTCACGCCGAAGTACGAGCGGGCGCTCGACCGGCTGCTGGCCGTCTCGCCGAGCGCCCGCCGGCGGGTCGGGTACCACGCGCTCGCGGAGCTGCGGCTGCTCGGCGCGGCGACGCCGCTGGCGCTCGACGAGCGGGTCGAGGTAGTCGACCTCGGACGCGACGAGGCGGACGGCGTCGTCGTCCACACCGCCGACTACGCACCCTGCCGGACGGCGCTCTCCGCGCAGACACCACACGTCGACCGGGTCGCCGGCGAGCGGCTGGCGACCTACGAGGTCGGGTTCGACGCGTTCGACGTCCCGGTCGTCGTCTACCGCGACCACCTGCTCGGCGGCGACCACTTCGAGGCGAAGTACGCCGTCTTGGAGCCGGACCTCCTGCCCGGCGACGACGCGCTCGTCGCGGAGTGCAAGGAGCGAATCTGGGAGGCGAACGTCTCCGAGGTGGTCGACGACCGCGCGGCGTTCGTCCGCGAGCGCGCTCGTCGTTTTCTCTCCCGGCGGCTCACGGCCCGCAACACCCGTGCGTGGGTCGACGCGACGAGCTACCGCGTCCGGTCTGCGCTCGCGGAGTACGGTCTGACCGTGCCGCCCGTCGACTCGCGGTTCGCCGAGGACCGCCTCGACGACCTGGTCTACTACGTCCTGCGCGACTACGTCGGCTACGGTATCCTCACCGTGCCAGTCCGTGACCCACACTTGGAGGACGTCGAGGCAAACCGCGTCGGCGAGCGCGTGAAGGTGATCCCTCGCGCCGACGAGGTGCCGGTCGGACGGGTGCCGACGAACCTCGCGTTCGAGTCCGAGACGGAGTTCGTCAACGTCGTCTCCCAGCTCGCGGCGAGCGACGGCACCGAGTTGAACGCCTCGACGCCGACGGCGAAGGTGAACCTCGACCCGCCGGACGTCGACGAGACGATCCGGTGTGCGGTCGCGCTTCCGGTCGTCAGCGAAGGGGGGCCGCACGTCTCCGTCCGGAAGCAGGCCGCAGACGTCATGACGCCACCAGACCTCGTCGGGCGTGGCGCCGTCTCGGTCGACCTCGTGACGCTGCTCTGGCTCTGCTACGAGCACCGCGCGGTGGTGCTGTTCTCCGGGCCGACCGGCGTGGGGAAGACGACGCTGATGAACGCCCACATGCCGTTCGTCCCGTACGACGACCGACCCGTCTCGATCGACGAGGGCTCTCGCGAGGTTCGTCTACCCCACGAGACGGGCGTGTCGCTGACGACCCGAGCGCACGAGAACGACTACAAGCGCGTCTCGATGGCGCAGCTGATGACCGAGACGAACTACCTCAACCCCGACGTCGAGGTCATCGCCGAGGTCAACACCCCGGCATCGTTCGAGACGTTCGCCGAGACGATCAACACCGGCCACGGCGTCATCGGCACCACCCACTCGGAGGACGTCGAGACGCTGATCAACCGTGTCATCGAGCAGGGACTGCCGGCGTACCTCTTAGAGGAGATCGACCTGGTGGTGTTCCCGCACCACGTCGACGGCGAGCGCTACGTCGCCGAGGCCGTCGAGTTCGTCGGGGGCAACCGCAGCCTCGGGCCGGCGAGCGCCGTCGAGCGCCCCGGTCTCGCGGGGGGCGTCGTCGAGAAGGCCGGGCGCGAGATCGACTGGAACACCGTCCTCGAGCGCGACGTCGACGGCGAGTTTCACCTCGACTACGCCCACCCGACGCTCGGCGGCGCGACGCGGGACGTCGGGTTCGCGCTGTTCGAGCGGATCGCCGACGCGACAGACCGCCCGGTCGAGGCGGTCGAGCGCGAGTTCCACCGCAAGCGGGGCTACGTCGAGTATATGGTACGCGAGAACGTGGCCGACTTCGACCGTCTCTTCGAGTTCGTCGCCGACCTCCGGACCGACGAGGCCGCGACGGTCGAGCGGGTGCGTCGGCGGTTAGACGAGGAGAGCGGCGGTGCCGACGAGGGCGAAGTGGCGGCCGACGACGACTGACGCGGGAGCGTCACGGTCGACGCTGTCGGGCCGTCGTCACAGAGCAGCCCCGGGCCCGGAGGTGGTGCCGCGAGGAGACAGAGAGACGGCTCCGGCGCCCGGTGTTATCCCTCGTCGAGACCGATGCCGGACGTGAAGACGATCGTGACCGAGCGGAACGGACACGTGCTCGCACGGGTCGAGGGTGACGACCGGGTGTTCGAGGTGAGCTTCGACACGCTCGACCCGACCGACGTGACACGCCGGTTCCTGCGCGACGGCGAGCGCGTGGGGAGCATCTACAACGACGACGGGACCGACCGGACGATGGCGCGGCTGACGACGGAGCGGGAGAACGGACTTCGTCGGGGTCGAGGTGCCGAAGTCGTTCGTCGCGGAGACGCTCGACGCCGCCGTCGAGGCCGGTCGAGTCACCGACGAGTTCGCCGCCGAAGGGTACCGCATCAGAGTGCTGTGACCACGTTCGGCCCCGACCGAGCCGCGATCGACCGTCGTCGGGAGCGCCACCGGCGAGGGGTCGGCGACACAGACGGGGACCCGGCCCGGCGAGTGCGCGACCGTGGGGCCGGTCAGTCCCCACGCGCGAGGTGTGCCGTCAGGTCGGTGCTCGACAGGATGCCGATCGCCCGCCCGTCGGCGTCGACGACCGGCAGGTGGCTGATATCGTGGTCGTACATCAGCGTCGCGGCCCGCCGGACCGTCTCGTCGTAGCGGACGGTGACCACCCCGCCGGTCATCCGCTCTCCCACCGTCACCTCGCGGGGGTCGACCCCGTCGTCGACCATCTCGAGGTAGTCGGTCGAGGTGAGGATACCGACCGGACAGTCCTCGTCGTCGGTGACGACGACGGACTTGACCGCGAGTTCGACGAGCGCCTCCACGAGGTCGCCGGCGGACTCCTCCGGGTCGACTGTCAGCACGCCTTCGGTCATCGGCGTCGCGACGGTCACGTCGTCCATACGGCCACCCTCGACCGACTGGATCATAGTCGCTTGGGTGCGCGAAACCATCATAGTCGATCACGTTATTTATACACCGGGGGCGCAGAGACCGGAACGACTACGATGGACATTCGTGATATTCCGTCGCGGATCGAGCGGTCGCACGGGTACCCGATCACACACGAGCAGCTCTGCGCCGAACTGTCGGCTGCCGACATCGCCGTCCCGGACGGACCGGACCAGCCGGCGACGACGCTACTCGAGGCGTGTGAGGAGTGCGGCTTCGCGCCGCAGTACGAGACGGCAGAGGACCTCCGGGCGGCGCTGCTCTGTGTCGCCGACGCGACTCACGTCGGGCGGGTTGGCTACGACGACCGGGGGCACAACCCCGCCTGGGACGGAGCGGACCAGGTCTCGTTCTGAGCCTCGCGCACCGGCAGGGCGACGACCACCTCCCACGTCCGTACGTGCGCGGACGACGGCGTTCAGTTCGACCGACGTGATTCGACGGCGCGTCCGTCGTGACACGGGGCGGGGCCGTGGCCGACGGATGTCCGAACTGACATTAACGACCATTAAGTTTATGACGGCGACGGCTGCAGTGACGGTTGCAGATGCCCCGGCACGTACGTCCGCTCGCGCGCGCCGACGCCCGGACCACCCGCGACCCACCGACACCACCCACCCCACCCAGATGACCGACGACACCACGACAGAGACGGACCACACGACGACCGACGACCGGCCGGAGGGCGGGCGATGAGTCGCCGCTCGCCGGCGCGTCGAACGACCCGAGAGCGACCCCGGACGACCAGCCCGCACCCCCCCACGCGCGACTTCCGGACGGTCGCGCCCCTCGCCGCCGACATCCGCGGTCGGCTCGCTCCGGCCGACGACTGACGGACCCGGCTGCACCCTCTTCCTCTCGTACGGAGCGCCGTGACTGACCCGTCCGTCGGAGACCACCTCCGCGCGACCGGAGCACGGGACCGCGGCACGTATCGCGTGGTCGGCGTCGACGACCGGGGAGTGACGCTGCTCCGGGTCGGCGACGGCGAGGGCCGTCGGGTCCACGCCGGCGAGACGGTTCGGGTGGAGCGGGGCGCGCTCGGAGCCTTCGAGCCGGCTGAGGCGCCAGAGACCGGTGAGTGGGGCGTCGGGACGGCTGCGTACTGGTCGGTGCGGGCGTCCGGTCGGGAGCTGGCCGCCCGACCGCTCGCGGCGGGCGCTGGAGTCGCCCTCGTCACTGCCGGGACGGCGGCCCGCGGGCCGCTCGGGGGCGGCCTGCTCCTCTTCGGGTCGCTCGTCCTCGCGTACGTCGGGAGCGGTCGGCTACGGTCGTAGCCGCCCGCGGGCGTCGTCCTCACACTCCCGTGACCGGCTCCGCCCTCGCGGCAGCCGTGTCAGAGCGGTCCGTCTCGTCCGCCGGCCCCGCACCCGACGCGTCGACAGGTGCCGGGGCGTCGTACACGTACCGGTGGCCGTGTTGGACGACGAACCGACCGTCTGCCGGCGGCTCGAGCACCGTCGCGCCGACGTCGATGGCGATGTCGACGAGATCGCCGAGTGTCGCTGCCCGGACGCGGGTGAGCGTGTCCGTGTCCGGGGGGAGCGTCGCGGTGTGGACCCACTCCTCGTGGCGGTCGCGGTCCTCGCGGTACGACAGCCACGGTCGCCGCGCGAGCGGCGTCGTCGGAGCCGACACGGGAGATCACGGCGAACGCTCTGCTCCGGAGGGTCTGACGATTCGGGCGGCCGGTCGTCGACACCACCTCCCGTGGGGAGACGACTCACGAACGAGTTAATATGCCACCGCACGACCGTCGAGACGTGAGCCGACCGACACGTGTCCTCCTCGCGGCGCTCGGCTGTGTCGCGCTGGCCCGGCCCGCCGCGGCGCACGTCGACTACGTCTCCGAAGGGTCTGACCCGACCACCGCCCGCGAGCTGGTCGCCGCGCTGCTCGCCGACCCGGCGAGTCTCCTCCTCCTCGCCGGCGGCGCCGTCGGAGGGGCGGTCCTCGTCGTCGTCGTCCTCCGCTACGGCAGCCAGGTGCCCGACGTCGTCGTCGCGCGCAAGACGCTCGCCTCGTACCGCCCGTACCTGCCGTGGATGCTCCGGCTGTCCGTCGGCCTGCCCCTCGTCGGCGCCGGCTTCGCGGGCTACTACTTCACCCCGAGCGTCGCCGTCGGGGCCCGTCTGCTCCAGGTCGGCATCGGCTTTCTCCTCCTGTTCGGGCTGGCGACGCGGGTCGTCGCGCTCGCCGGCCTCGTCGCGTGGCTCGTCGGGCTCGCGTCACACGGCACTCCCATGCTCCTCAGCTCGGAGTACGTCGCCGGGTTCCTGGGTATCGTCCTCGTCGGCCCCGGCCAGCCGAGCGCCGACGCTGCCTACCGACGTCTCGTCGTCACCGACGGGACGTTCGCCAGCCGGCTCCGCGGCCTCCCGAGCGCGAGCCACCTGCTCGACCGGGCGGGGCTGCACCGCGACCTCGCGCCGCCCGTGATCCGGGTCGGTCTCGGCCTGAACTTCGCCTACCTCGGCGTGACACAGAAGCTTCTCGCCCCCGGCCCGGCGATCGACGTCGTCGCGAAGTACGACCTGACACGGGTGGTCCCGGTCGCGCCCGAGCTCTGGGTCGCGGGCGCGGGGCTCACCGAGTTCGCCGTCGGCGTCCTCCTCGTCGTCGGCGCGTTCACGCGTGGCACCGCGACCGTGGGCTTTCTCCTCCTGACGACGACGCTCTTCGGCCTGCCGGACGACCCGGTACTCGCACACGTCACGCTCTTCGGCCTGACCAGCGCGCTGATGGTGACCGGGAGCGGCCCGTGTGGTCTCGACCGGTCGCTGCTGCCGGCGCTCCGGGCGCGGCTGGTCCCCGGGACGGCGGGCGACCCCCGAACCGCAGACTGACTCCGGGGCCGGAGTCGGCCACGCGTCCGGTGGTGGTCCGAACCGCTCGCGGGGCGGACGAGGGGCCGTGTCCGTAGCCGGTCGACCCCGTCGACTCCGCGCCCTCGGCCGGTCGAGGGTCGACCACAGCCGGCGTCGGCGGTCGACGTCCACGTGCGTGCCGTCGTCGACCGCCGCCACGTCGTCGACCATCCGCGCGGCGGGGCGTCTGGCCCCGCTCCCCGGGCCACGCTTTTTACGGCGTCCCGTCATCGTCCGGCGTGGCACGGATCGAACGGCTCCGGATCTATCCGGTCAAGGGGTTCGACGGCGTGGCGCTCGACGAGGTGGGGGTGACCCGGGCGGGGACGCTCGCCGGCGACCGCGAGTTCGCGCTCTGTCCACCGGATGCGCCGCCGGTGACAGAGCGCGGTGACGCCGTCGAGTGGGCGATCAACGGGAAACAGAGCGAGCAGATCCACACGGTCGAGACGACGCTCGACCCGCCGGCGACGCTGACCGTCGACGGCGAGTCCCACGACGTCGGAGACGCCGCGGGCCGCGCGGCGGCGAGCGAGGCGCTGACGGCGGCGCTGGACGTCGACGGGCCGCTCGAACTCCGGCACCGCGACCCACCGGGCTTCGTCGACCGGCCCGACGCCGGCCCGACGGTGGTCTCCTCGGCGACGCTCCGGGAGGTCGCGTCGTGGTTCGACGACCACGACCTCTCGGCGGCAGCCGTACGCCGACGCCTCCGGGTCAACGTCGAGGTGAGCGGCGTCCCGGCGTTCTGGGAGGACCGGTTCGTCGGCGCGGACGCTCCGTCGTTCCGCGCCGGCGGCGTCGAGTTCGTCGGCGTCGAGTCCTGTGCCCGGTGTGTGGTCCCCTCGCGCGACCCAGACACCGGCGACCCCCTCCCCGAGTTCCGCGAGCGCTTCGTCGAGCGCCGCGGCGCGACCTTTCCGGACTTCGCCGACCGGGACGCGATCCCGCACGACTACACCCTCACCCTCGTCGCGAGCGTGGCATCGGGACACGGAGCGACGGTGCGAGTCGGCGACGAGGTGACGACCGTCCACAGTTAAGCCGGCTGGAGGCCGTGGTCGTCCCGTGCTCGACCTGACCCCCGACCTCGACGGACGCACGGCGCTCGTCACCGGGTCGGCGACGCGCGTCGGCCGGGAGCTCCTCCTCCGCCTCGCCGACGCCGGCGCCGACGTCGCCGTCCACTACCGAACGAGCGAGACAGCGGCTCACGACACCGCGGCAGCGGCCCGTGACCGGGGCGTCGAGGCGACGGTCGTCCGCGGCGACGTCACCGACGCAGCCGAGGTCGCGGCGCTGGTCGGGGAGACAGAGGCGGCGCTGAGCGGCGTCGACGTGCTCTGCAACGTGGTCGGCAACTTCCCGCGCGGGAACTGGGACGACCTCGGGCCCGCCGCGTGGCGCGACGCCTACGAGTCGTGTCTGATGAGCACATACCTCTGCTCGCGCGAGACGGTTCCGGGGATGCGCGAGCGAGGGTGGGGCCGGGTGATCAACTTCGGCGTCGCCGACGCCGGCCACGACCACGCGACGCCGCTGAACTTCCCGTACTTCGCCGCGAAGAAGGGCGTCCTGATGTTCACCCGTGCACTCGCGTACGACACGCAGGACGACGGCATCACCGTCAACGCCGTCTCGCCGTTCCTCGTCGAGAACAGCGTCGTCGACGTCGACGAGTCGAGCCTCCCCCGTGGACGCCCGGCGTCGTTCGACGACGTCGCCGCGCCCGTGCTCTTTTTTTGCTCCGACGCCGCGGCGTACGTCTCTGGACAGAACGTCGCCGTCGACGGAGGCCGGCTCCACGAGGCCTGACGCCGAGGAGTTATGACGGCGGCGACCGGACCGCCGGAGGTGGTTCCACCCGTCGCAGCGCGGTTCGTGGCCGGCGAGACGTCCGCCGAGGCGATGGAACACGCCCGACACCGAAACGAGGCGGGTGTCGGCGCCGTCCTGAGTCTCCTCGGCGAGCGCCACGACGACCGGCGCGACGCGGACACCGCGGCGTACGTCCGGCTGTGCAACGACCTCGCAGGCTCGGGGCTCCGGGCGCGCGTCGCTGTCACGCCGACACAGCTCGGTGTCGACGCCGCCGAGGCGGCGTTCCGCGAGAACTACCGTCGGGTCGCGGCGGCGGCGGTCGAGGCCGACACGTTCCTCTGGTGCGACACGGAGGACGCGGCGACGGCGCCGACCGCGCTCTCGGCTGTCGTCGACCTCGCGTCCGAGTTCCCCGGTCGGCTCGGGGTCTGTCTCCGGGCGAACCTCCGGCGGACGCCCGGCGACGCAGCACGACTCGCCGACGTCCCGGTCGCGGCCCAGCTGGTCGAGGGCGGCCACGGCGAGTCCCACGCCGTTGCCCACCGGGACCGCGCGGCGGTCGACGCGGCATACCGCAGTCTGGTCGACCAGGTGGTCGAGCAGGGCACCCCGCTCGCGCTCGGAAGTCACGACCCTGCGGTGGTCGAGTACGGCCTCGACCGGGCCCGAACCGCCGGTGTCGACGTCGAGGTCCAGCTGCCGATGGGCGTCCGCGAGGACACACAGCACGACCTCGCCGCGTCCGGCACAGCGGTCTGGACCCGCGTGCCGTTCGGGCACGGATGGGCAACGTACGTCTATCGCCGGGTGTGCGAGCGGCAGCGGGGCCTCGCCGCGCGGGCGGTCGAGAGCTCGCCCGTCGGCTAGTCGGCCCGCGTCTCGTCGCCGCGGACGAACCGGTCGTACGCGGACAGAAAGTCCTCGTCGGCCTCGGCGGTCCGCGCCCACCCGGACAGTCCGCGCTCCTCGTCGGTGCCCGGGATCGCGTTGTCGAGGGCGAAGGCGACCACCCCGCCGACGCTGATTCCGGTCGAACCGACGACGAACACCGTGTTCGCGACGACGTCGGCGCCGAGGACCGGGCCGAGGACAGGGACGGCAGCCGTGCTCTGCGCGAAGAACGCCGCGCCGCCGACGCCGTCCGGTGCCGCCGCGGCGACGTTCGAGAAGTACTCCGGCACCGCGAGGCCGGCGAACAGCGAGACGCCGAGGACGAACAGGTTGCGCTGGGAGTCGAGGTCGACGTACTCCAGGTTCGACAGCCCGACACCGACGATCTGGCCGAACATGGCGACGTACAGGCCGCCGACCACCGGGTCGGGGATGCTCGCGACCAGCGCGCCGAACGGGCCGAAGAAGCCGACGACGAGCATCGCCGCCGCACCCACCTGGACGACGTAGCGTGATGCGACCCCCGTCAGCCCGATCGCGCCGATGTTCTCGGAGTACGAGGTGGAGCCGCCGGCGCCCATCAGTCCGGCGAAGACGTTCGCGACACCCTCCATCCCGATGCCGTGGGTGATACGCTTGCCGGAGGGCGCGCCCGTGCCCGAGAGCCGCGCGACCGCGTGGTAGTCGCCGAGCGACTCGACGACGGAGGCGATGACGCCGGCGAGCATCCCGACGGCGAAGCTCGTCGTCACCTGCGGGACACCCCACTGGAGCGGGTAGATGGCGACCGCCAGCGACGCGTCGGCGACGGGCGTCAGGTCGACGTAGCCGGGCGTGGTCGGCGCGTAGACGCCCGCGACGGAGAGGCCGAGCGCGACGAGGTACGCGGCGACGATACCGAGCAGCACCGGGAACAGCTGGAACGCCCGCGAGCGGTCGCCGAGGAGCTGCGAGAAGACGGCGATGAGACCGAACGTGAACAGGAGGAGCGGCCAGTTCTGCGTCGCGCCCGCCACCTGCGGCGCGGTGAACAGCGTGAGACCGATGAGGATGATGACCGGGGCGATGACGACGGGCGAGAAGTACCGCCGCAGACGCCCGACCAGACCGAGGTATCCGACCGCCACCTCGAACAGCGCGGCGACGACGATAGCGCCCTGCAGCTGGAGGAGCGCGGCCCGCCACGCCGCGACGCCACCGCTCGGCGGGTTCGCGGCGACGACGCCGACGATGGCGAGCGCGGGCGCGAGCATCGAGAACGGTGCCCCCTGGACGATCGGGTAGCGGTTGCCAAACGTCGTCTGTGCGAGCGTCGCGACCCCCGAGACGACGAAGAAGGTGCCGACGAACCGCGGGACGAACTGCTCTGGCATCCCCATCGCGCCCGCGAGAACCAGCGGGACGGCGATGTTCGCCCCGACCATCGTGAGGTAGTGCTGGACCCCCAGTCCGAGCGACCTGAGCAGCGGTGGTCGGTCCTCGATACCGTACTCGACGAGTGATCCGGCGCGTCCGTCGCCCCCGTCAGACATGTCCGCTCGTGTCCTGCGTCCACCGGTAGTTGAGCGTACCGCTCTCCGTCGCCGCGCGCCGGGGCGCCGGGAGCATTTCATTACCCCGGCGCCCCCAGAACAGACGGATGCCGACATGGAAACGGGACGCGGCGAGTGGCCTCGTCGTGCTCGCTCCGCTCATGGTCATTCTGCTGGTGGCCAACTGGCTCTTCGATCAGATCGCCGACCTGCCGTTCATCGGGCAGATCCAGCCCGTCCCGCTCCGGGTGGCCCTCGCCGTCGTCGTCCTCGTCGCGATGACGTTTGCGGTTGGCTACCTGATGCGGACCACCGCGGGTCGGCTCGTCGAGTCGTACATCGACGCGTCGATGAACCGCGTCCCGCTCGTTCGAGTGGTGTACAACGCCTCGAAGCTCGCGGTGGAGACGGCGCTGACCGGCACCGACGACCTCCAGGCGCCGGTCCGGGTCGAGCCGTGGCCGGGGATGCGGATGACGGCGTTCAAGACCGGCAAGCGGACCGCCGACGGTCGGGAGGTGGTCTTCATGCCGACCGCGCCGAACATCACCACGGGGTTCGTCATGGAGGTCGAGCCAGAGCGGATCGAGCCGACGAACGAGCGGGTTGAGGAGGCCCTGACCCGCGTGCTGTCGGCCGGGTTCGCCGAGCAGGCGGGCGCCGAGATCCCCGTACAGGACGCGATCGAGGAGAGCCCGGACGACGAGGAGCCGTCGCCTCAGACGTAGGTGAACCAGTCGTCGTGGTCGTCGGTGCGACGCTCGACGAGGTCGAAGAAGGCGCTCTGGAGCTCCTCCGTGACGGGACCGCGGTCGCCGATCTCGACGTTGCCGACCTGCCTGATCGGCGTCACCTCCGCCGCCGTGCCGCTGAAGAACAGTTCGTCGGCGGTGTGGAGTTCGCCGCGCGAGATCGTCGCCTGGTCGTGGACGGTGTAGCCACGCTCCTCGGCGAGCGTGACGACCGTCTGTCGGGTGATCCCGTCGAGGATGCTCTGTGAGAGCCCGGGCGTGTAGAGCTCGCCGTCGCGGACGAGAAAGATGTTCTCCCCCGGCCCCTCGGCCACCTGTCCCTCCTTGTTGAGGACAATCGCCTCCGTGAACCCGTTTCGACGCGCCTCCTCGCCCGCGAGGAGGCTGTTGACGTACAGCCCGGTCGTCTTGGCGTTCGTCGGGATCTGACTGGAGGCGTGCTTGCGCCACGAGGAGACCATCACCTCGACGCCACGCTCGAGGGCCTCCTCGCCGAGGTATGCGCCCCACGGCCACGCCGCGATCGCGGTCTGGACGTCACAGTCCTCCGGGCTGACGCCGAGGCTCCCGTAGCCGAAGAAGGCGATCGGCCGGACGTAACACGACGCCAGGTCCTCGCGGCGGATCAACTCGAGCGTCGCGTCGGTCAGCTCCGTTCGGGAGAACGGGATCTCGAGGTCGTACGGCTGGCCGGAGGAGTAGAACCGGTCGAGGTGTCCCGGCCACCGGAACAGCGCCGGGCCGCGTTCGGTGTCGTAACACCGGACGCCCTCGAAGACGCCCGTCCCGTAGTGCAGGCCGTGAGTCAGAACGTGCACCTGCGCGTCGTCCCAGTCGACGAACTCGCCGTCCATCCAGATCGTCCCGACGTCCATCTCGTCGAAGCCCATGTGTCGAAGAGGGCCTGACCGGCTATAAAACGCTACGCTCGCCGTCCCGCGGAGCCGTCAGTCCCGGAACGCGGCGATCAGGTCTCGCCCCTCCGCGTAGACCAGCCCCTCGCGCTCGGCGTACGCGCGGGCGTCGGCGGGAGGGAGCGCGCCGCCCGTCTCCGCGTCCAGCATCTCGCAGACGACCGCGGCGGGCGAGAGGCCGGCGGCGTCTGCGAGCGCCAGCGCCAGTTCGGTGTGTCCGTTCCGGTCCGCGAGCCCGGCTGGTGCCGCGCGGAGCAGGTGGACGTGGCCAGGCGCACGGAACCGCGCTCCGAACGCCTCGGGACCGGACGCGCCCGCGGCAGCGTCGGCGGCGGCGCGACCGAGCGCGGCGACGGTGAGCGCGCGGTCCCGGTCGGTGATACCCGTGTGTGTCTCGCGGTGGTTGACGGTGAGCGAGAACGACGAGCGGGCGTCGTAGTCGGGGCGACCGCTCGCGGCAGGGTGGTCGAGGCGGTCACGGAGAAACGGGAGGTCGAAGACCTCACAGACGGCGTGCGAGAGCGCGACACAGACCAGGCCGCCGGCGTCGGTCCGGAGCCGCGCGACCGCGTGACGGTCGACGGCGCCGGCGGGGTAGACGAGGTCGGTCTCGCCCTCCCGGTCGGCGGCGTCGTGGAGGAGTACGGGCTCGCCGGCGGCGAACGCGGCGACCGCACGCTCGACGGGACCGCGCGACTCGTCCGCGCCGCCGGGGGCCTCTGCGTCGGACCGACTCACCGGCTGGCCTCCGGCGACCCGGCGTCGGTGACACGGAGGACGATCCGTGTCCCGTCCCCGAGGTCGAGTTCGTCGCGCAGGCGGTCGGGGGCGATCACCTCGACCTGGTCGTCGTCGTGGTGGGTGCGCTCGGGGACGATTGCGTGTGCGCCCTCGTACCGCCGACCGTCGTCCGCGCGGGCCACGGTCGCGGCGTAACAGGTCGCCGGCCCGAACGTCCGGTCGTCGTCCGCCCAGCCGTCGATCGGGACCGCCTCGAACGCCTCGATTCCCGCGCGTGCGCGGACGCTCCGCTCGTCCAGGTCGACGTTCAGCGTCCCGGGGTACGGCTCGTAGCCGAGCCGCTCGCGGAACTGTCGCATGTAGCCGTCGAGCGAGATGTAGTGACGGCCCTCGCCCATCCCGCTCGTGACGGCGCCGGCCAGCGAGAGCGCGTCGTCGTCGAACAGCCGGCGATAGTCGGCGTACTCGCGGCGCAGACGGGCGGCGCCCGCGCCGGTGAGCGACACGCGCTGGCCGTCGCCGGCCACCTCGCGGTCGAGCAGGTCTGCCTCCGCGAGGCGGCGGAGCCGGCGCGAGGCGGTCTGGTCCGAGACGTCGAGTGCCTCGCCGAGCCCCGCACACGAGAGCGCCGCGACGCCCGTCAGACCGCCCGACAGCGCCACCTGTTTCAGTGCGACGAGCTCGTCCGGGCCGACGGCGACGGTCGTCTCTGCCATGACCGAACGGAGGGGAGCCGCGCGGTTAAGCGTACCGAAGGTGAGACGGATAACACAATCGAGACGATCGTTCCGCAACTTGCTTACCCGGGCCGTGGGTACGCGAGGGCGTGAGACGCGAGCTCCGGGCGGAGGTCGAGGCGGCGCTGACCGACGCGCTGGCCGCCCTCGGCCTGCCGACCGACGACCTCGGGGTCGAGCGCCCGCCGGAGGACGTCGACGCCACGCTGGCGTCGAGTGTCGCCTACCGGATCGCGGGCGACCTCGGCGCGCCGCCGCCCGAGGCAGCCGAGCGGGTCGCCGCCGAGGTGTCGACGGGAGACGACGACTACCTCGCGGGCGTCACGACGCTCGGGCCGTACCTCAACTTCACCGTCACCGACCGCTACTTCGCAGACACCCTCGCCGCCGCGGGCGAGGAGACGTGGGGGCGGCTCCCGTCGACCGGCGAGCGGGTCGTGATAGAGCACACCTCCGCGAACCCGACGGGCCCGGTCCACGTCGGCCGGGCGCGAAACCCCATCGTCGGCGACGCGCTGGCGCGCCTGCTCGACTACGCCGGCCACGACGTCACCCGGCAGTACTACGTCAACGACGTCGGACGACAGGTCGCCGTCTTTACGTGGGCCTACGAGGCGTTCGACGAGTCCGACCTCCCGGAGCCGGAGCGCGACAAGCCGGACTACGACCTCGTACGGTACTACCGTGCCGGGAACCGGCTGCTGGAGGAGGGCGACCCAGACGAAGTCGCGGCAGCCGAGGACGCCGTCACGGAGATCATCCGTAGACTCGAGGCCGGCGACGAGGCGACCCACGAGCGCGTGAGTGCGGTCGTCGACACCGTCCTCGGCGGAATGCGCGAGACGCTCGGTCGGCTCCCGGCGGAGTTCGACGAGTTCGTCAAGGAGTCGCGGTTCCTCCGCGACGGCTCGACGGACGCGGTCGTCGACCGCCTGAAGACGCTCGACGAGGCGGTCTACGACGAGGCGGCGTGGCAGCTCGACCTGCGTGACCACGGCGTCGAAAAGGAGCTGGTCTTCCTCCGCTCGGACGGCACCTCGCTGTACCCGACCCGTGACCTCGCGTACCACGAGTGGAAGCTCGACGCGTTCGACCAGGTCGTGACCGTCCTCGGCGAGGACCACCGGCTCCAGGCCGACCAGCTTCGGACGACGCTCGACCGCCTCGGCGCCGACACCTCGGGGCTGGACCAGGTGTTCTACTCGTGGGTGAACCTGCCGGAGGGCGGGATGTCGACCCGCGAGGGCACCGGGGTGGATCTCGACGACCTGCTGGACGAGGCTGTCGCCCGCGCCCGCGAGGAGGTCGAGCGCCGACGAGCAGACCAGGAGCGCGAGATCGAAGACGCGGAGGTCGACACGATCGCCCGACAGGTCGGGATCGGTGCCGTCCGGTACGACGTCGTCTCGAAGCAGCCGACGAAAGGCATCACCTTCGAGTGGGACCGGGCGCTCGACTTCGAGGCACAGTCCGCGCCGTACGTCCAGTACGTCCACGCCCGGACCCTCGGTATCGAGGAGCGGGCCGACGGCGTCCCCGACGACCCGGATCCGGCGGTCCTGACCGGCCCGACCGAGCGCGCCCTGCTCCACGAGGTCGCGCGCCTGCCCGCGGTCGTCGAACGCGCCGCCGCCGACCGGTCGCCCCACGTCGTCGCGACGTACACCCGCGACCTCGCGGAGGCGTTCAACGCCTTCTACCGCGAGTGCCCCGTCCTCGACGCGCCCGGCAGCCGCCGCGGCGCGCGCTTGGCGCTGGTCCGAGCGGCACGCCACGCGGTCGCCAACGCGCTCGACGTCCTCGGCGTCGACGCGCCGCGGGCGATGTGACCTACGGCAACGACCCGCCGACGGCGACGATCGCGAGAGAGCCCGCTCCGAGCGCGAGCGTCAGGAAGGCGACGATCCACCAGAGCGACACGCCGGAGCCGTCCTCGGCAGCCATGCCCGACCTCGCGTGTCGGCCCCAAAACCCGTTGTGGTCTCGGACGTAGCCTCGTGGACGGCGAAGGCTCGCACCCACGTCCCGTCGACCGTAGCGAGTCGACAGTCGGCCCCGGTCGTCACGACCGTCCCGCACCTCTCCGATCACGGACCGAGTCACCAGCTGGACGGGCAGGACACGCCTCAGAGCCCCTCTCGGAGTCTGTGTCACGGGAGCCCGAGCTTCGATCTGTCTCGCGTGCACCGCGGGGACCCTCACGTGGCACCGGCGCGTGTCGCCGACGCCGCGTCGCCAGCCACGGGCGGGTGGCCGGGCACGCGGCAACAGGCGTAAGAAAGATACCGTGTAGGTGGTACGGACGAACGTGTACCAGGGGGAAGCACACCGTTGTATGGACCAGCCGGAACTCCGGGAACGACTCAGACTCAGCTACGAGATCACCGAGGAGCAGTACCGGAGTGAACACGAGGTATCGGGGGAGTTACGCCTCTCGCTGACGCCGGACCGAGAGGTCGTCCGGTCGCGAGCATACCGGCCGTCGAACCTGCTGCAGTCAGGGATAGACGCGCTGGTCGGGTCGAGCGGAGCATTCGGCGAGGGCTACCCCGGCACCACTCTCATCGCGGCGATGACGAGAGTCCCGCCGATGACCCAGGGAGAAGAGGAGTACCAGAGCGGGTTCAGCAGCGAGGAGTTCACCGTCGACGGTATTCCCGAGAACGGTACGGTCACACTCGACGCCGACTGGCGTCTCGACCGGGCACGCGACGCGCTCGCGAACGACGAGCGCAAGATACTGTCTCACGAGTACGACGTCGAGGGGCTTCCGTCCGATCAGTTGCCGGTCCTGGTTCGAGCGACACTGCACCGAGACGCGCGCGAGTACGTCGAGAGCGTCACCTCGACGGTCGACGCCCGCGACGCCGCGGAGCAGCGTCGTAGAGTCGACCCGAAGGAACTGGAGGGGCTGGCGGCACTCTCGATCTCGGTCAAGTACCGCGAGGACAGCCCCGAGGCGAACGTCGCCGGGGGGGACGGGAGACTCTACGTCGAGAACTTCCGCATGGAGATGCAGTCGACCTTCCCGAACGTCTCGTTCAGACCGCGCGAGGGGTCGACGTACAACCCCGAGTCGAAGCGTGTCGAGTGGCGCAAACGGACCGCTGATCCCGGAGAGACCCTCCAGTACGACGTCTTCGGACGAATGGAGAACCTGCTGAGTCTGGAGGAGATCACCGCGAGCGTACGGGGTGTCATCGGCGACGAGACACTGACGGGCACGAAGGTGGTCGGTCTGTACGACGAGACCGGAGACGAACTCGAACTCACCGGTGGGAACGGGAGACAGGAGGTGGCCCACGGCGTCGTGGTGACGGGTGACATCAGGATCGACCCTGCCGCGCTTCGGGACGAGACGCGGAAGGTCATGGATGCCTCCGTTTCGCTCAACGATACTCCGTTCGACGCCTTCGACCGCCTGGTGACGGTGTGTAACCGCGAAGGGATGACGATCACCAGTTCGACAGAGCCGAGCGATCCGGAGCCGGTCGCGAACCGGGAAGGGGTCCTCGCGATAACGAAAGGCGAGAAGAACGAAGGAGACGACGAACCCGGCGAGCTCGAGATCAAACGCGAGTACGGAGACAGAGGAGTCGTCTACGCTCACGTCCTCGTGTACGGGCGATACACTCCGATGAGTCAGAACCGAGAGATGTCACAGTCCGCGGGACAGTCAGACCGGACCGAGGACCGGATCGTCAGGGCAGACGAGGGGGCGCTCGGCGACCGCGGGAAGTCGACTGTCGAGATCAGGGCTCGGTCGGCTGACGCCGAACTCAACTCAGAACTCGTTCAGACGGTTCAAGACGGACTCGGTGGTGGTGGCGCGTGAGTACTGACACCACCAGCAAGCGATACAGCGAGGACCTGCTCTGCTACCGCGACACCGACGATGCCGAGGCGGTCTGTGGAGAGTGCGGACGGCCAGTCTGTGGGCCGGTGATGAACGCGACGGTCAGGGGGATACTAAGCGGGCTGTTCAGCGACTACGGACACGGGAAGCGGTTCCACGACGCGACGTTCCACAGCTACGAGAACGGAGTGGGACGGGCGCTTCTGACTGTCGGGCTGCTCGGTATCTCCGTGCTGTTCTCGGCTGTCGCCCCCGGGCTCATACCGGCAGTCGTCTCGGCGACGATCTCCGCACCGATCGGGCTCAAGCCCGCCGTCGTCCAGTCGTCGGCGGTGCTCGGGCTCGCCAGCTTGCTCACACTGCGGTACCAGCGCGGCGAGCGGACGACCGAGTTTCGGGTCCGGGTTCGCCGGACAGCCAGCCGGGTTCTCTGTGACGAGTGCTTCGAGAACAGTCTCGTTCAGCTAGCCCTCTCGTACGTCGTGACCGCAGTCGTCTCCGTGCTGATCGTCTTTGCCCTCCTCGACGTCGTCAGTACGGGCTCTGCGCTCCCGCTACGGATCGCTGCGCTCGGGGTCGGGCTCCGCATAGTCGGAGACGACATCGTCGCCTACCTCATGTCAGTAGTGGGTACAGACGGCGACGAGACGGAACACGGGGCGGTTCAGGGGTCGGAGACTGGCTCGGCAGGACAGGAGCCCGGTCCCGACATCGGGTTCGAGTCCGACCCACCTCCCGTCTCCGACGAGCCGACCGCGGAGGACTGACAGCACCGGAGACGGCGTCGTACAGGTCGAGACAGCACGGTCGGACCACGACTCGACCCGGTCTGCCGTCTACCGGTCACGTCTGCGACCGTTCGACCACTCGTCTGCCCTCGGCGTCACCTGCTCCGACGCCACGACCGGCCTGCTGCTGACGGCCACGTCGCCGCGCGCACGTGTCGACGGACTTGCACTCGGCTGTTGGAGTGATCCGCTCGTGTCGGGTGGCAGTGTGTCTCCGTGAGAGGAGACGAGTCGCGTCGGAGCGCGTGACGAGACAGCCGGTAGATCGGCACGCTCGACGAGCGGGCGGGGCCGGCAGCCGTGACGGGGCCACGCCGAAGACGGCGCTCGTCGGGCGTACGCTGTCGCACACGCTCTCCTCGACCCGGAGGCTGCTGCGGGCCCGGGCAGACCGCGACAGACAACAGTTACTTCCGGCGTCCCCGGCCTACTAGTCCCAATGAGTCAGCAGGCGGACGCAGACGCCGACCGCCGCAAGTACGAGTTCCGGCGCGTCATCGAGGAGCTCGAGGACTACGACGGATCCGGCACCCAGCTCGTCACCATCTACGTCCCCGACGACAAGCAGCTCTCGGACATCGTCGCACACGTCACCAAAGAGCACAGCGAGGCGTCGAACATCAAGTCGAAGTCGACGCGGACGAACGTCCAAGACGCGCTGACGAGCATCAAGGACCGTCTGCGGTACTACGACGACCCGCCGGAGAACGGGATGGTGCTGTTCTCGGGCGCCGTCGACTCCGGGGGCGGCCAGACGGAGATGGTCACCCGGGTGCTCGAGTCGCCGCCGGACCCGGTCCAGTCCTTTCGCTACCACTGTGACTCCGCGTTCCTGACGGAGCCCCTGGAGGGGATGCTCGCGGACAAGGGGCTGTTCGGCCTCGTCGTCCTCGACCGGCGCGAGGCGAACGTCGGGTGGCTCCGTGGAAAGCGCGTCGAACCGGTCAAGTCGGCGTCGTCACTCGTCCCCGGCAAGCAGCGCAAGGGTGGCCAGTCCGCACAGCGGTTCGCTCGACTCCGGCTCGAGGCGATCGACAACTTCTACCAGGAGGTAGCGGGGATGGCCGACGACCTGTTCGTCCCGGAGCGTCACGAGATAGACGGCATCTTGGTCGGTGGGCCGTCGCCGACAAAAGACGAGTTCCTCGACGGCGACTACCTCCACCACGAGCTTCAAGACCTCGTCGTCGACAAGTTCGACGTCGCGTACACCGACGAGTCGGGGCTCCACGACCTGGTCGACGCCGCACAGGACGCGCTCGCCGACCAGGAGGTGATGAAGGACAAGGCGCAGATGGAGGAGTTCTTCGAGGAGCTCCACCGCGGCGGGAAGGCAACCTACGGCTTCTCGCAGACGCGCCAGAACCTCATGATGGGCTCGGTCGACCGCCTCCTGCTCTCGGAGGACCTTCGCTCCGACGTCGTCGTCTACGAGTGTCCCGGCGGCCACGAGGAGTACGAGACCGTCGACCCGCGTCACGACGACCCGGACCACCGCTGTACCGAGTGCGAGCGGGAAGCCGAGGCCGTCGACCGGGAGGACGCCGTCGAGCACCTGATCACACTCGCGGACCAGCGCGGTACGGAGACGAAGTTCGTCTCGACGGACTTCGAGAAAGGCGAGCAGCTGATGGACGCGTTCGGCGGCGTGGCCGGCATCCTGCGCTACGCGACCGGCGTCTAGCGGAGGTCGCGCAGCTGAGCGTGTCGACGCGACAGGTCGTAGTGCGGATCGACCCGGCCCGCGCTCGCGAGACGGTCGAGTGCGAGGTGGACGTCGACCCCCGCGCGCTCGGCGTACGCACAGCACTCGACGACAGCCGCGCGGTTCAGCGCCAGCGAGTCGAGCAGCCCGAGCGCGAGTGCGAGCGCGGCGCCGCCCTCGTCGTCGGGAAACTGCGAGAGCAGAGCGTCGAAGGCAGGGTCGGCAGAGACGTCGTCGGGACTCGCGGGCTCGACGCGGAGACAGGACGTACAGACGGCTGCGGCCTCGCCGTCGGGCGCGTGGGCCGCGAGGTCGGGGGGGACGCGGAAGGCGACGGTCGGAGCGTCGCAGGCGCGACAGGCCACTAGTCGTCGGCGCTGACCGTCGCCTCGCGCGCCCGTTCGTCCGCCTCGCCCTCTGCTTCGGCCTCCTCTTCTTCCTTTTTCGCCTTGATCTTC
>CAZEJR010000030.1:0-19943 GCA_964512675.1 uncultured Haloferacaceae archaeon
ACGAGGGCGAGGCCGCCGAGGCGCTGGTCGCCCAGATCGAGGAGGTGTTCGGCGGGATCGACGAGTTCCTCGACCACGGTGACGTCCGCGCGAGCGTCGACGCCGAGGTCGAGCGGCTGCTGGCCGCCGCCGACGGCGAGACGCCGGTGGGCAAAAAGCGCCCGCGGCCGGACGTCCTGCGCGGCGTCACCCAGCGTATCGACACCGGCTACGGGAAGCTCTACGTCAACATAAACGAGGACCCGGAGGGCAGGCAGCCGTTCGAGCTGTTCGCCAACATCGGCAACTCCGGCGGGTTCACGGCCTCGTTCACCGAGGCACTGGCCAAGACTATCTCGACGGCGCTGCGCTCGGGCGTCGACCCACACGAGATCGCCGACGAGCTTCAGGGCATCCGCTCGCCGAAGGTGGCGTGGGACAAGGGCGAACAGATCAACTCCATCCCCGACGCCATCGGCACGGCCCTGCGGCGCTACCTCGACGGCGAGGTCGACAAGGCCTACCCGCAGCAGCAGACGATCGACGAGGTGAGCGGCGAGGAGCAACGGGCCCGTGCCGACACGCCCGAGCCGGACGGCGGTGCGACCGTCGCAGCTGGCGGCGAGACGGACGCCGGGACCGACGCGGCCGTCCTCGACGCCGGCGAGAACCCCGAGTGTCCCGACTGTGGGTCGCTCTCGTTGTACTACTCGGAGGGGTGCAAGACCTGCGAGTCGTGTGGCTGGAGCGAGTGCTGAGGTGAGCGACGCGGCGGCGGGCCGGCCCTGTCCGCTCTGCGGTCAGGCGATGGACCGCCGTCACTGCAAGTACGTCTGCCCGCGCCACGGCGTCGTCTACGACTGTAGCGACACCTTCTGGTAGGGCAGATCCGCACGGCTGCGGCGCGAAGTCACGAACTGTTATAATCGTGGCGCCACTCGTTTCGGTAGTGATGCCACGGGGGTACCACGGGTGTCACCGCCGGAGGAGTCCACGATGGTGAGTGACGACCGGATCGCCCGGAGCAAGGCGATCCAGCGCAAGACCGGTCGCACGTTCCACCTCGCAACCCGGGTTCTCCCCGAACGAGTTCGCCACGCGACCTACGTGCTCTACGGATTCTTTCGCGTCGCCGACGAGGTAGTCGACGACGTCGACCCGGCGACGACCGACCCGGCTGCCCAGCGCGCGACGCTCGAGCGCTTTCGCGACGCCGCCCTCGGCCGGCGCGAGGCAGCGAACGAGGTGATCGCCGCGTTTAGCGAGGTGCGCGAACGCGAGGGGATCGCCGACGAGGACGTCGACGCGTTCGTCGACGCGATGCTCACCGACGTCGACACGGACCGCTACGAGACCTACGAGGACCTCGAGGCGTATATGGACGGCTCCGCCGCCGCGGTCGGGCGGATGATGACCGCGGTCATGAGCCCCGAAGACGAGGCGGCGGCGCTCCCGCACGCGACCGCGCTCGGCGAGGCGTTCCAGATGACGAACTTCGTCCGGGACGTCCGCGAGGACGTCGTCGAGCGCGACCGGATCTACCTCCCGGTCGAGACGCTGGAGACGTACGGTGTCTCGACCGAACAGGTACTCGATCTCGAGTTCTCGGAGTCGTTCGGCGACGCGGTGCGCCACGAGGTGCGCCGGACCGAGCAGCTCTATCAGGAGGGTGTCGCGGGCATCGAGACGCTGCCGGACGACTGTCAGTTCGCCGTCACGCTCGCCGCCGTTCTCTACGCCGACCACCACCGGCTCGTCCGCAGCCTGGACTACGACGTGCTGTCGACGACGCCGGCGCTCTCCCGGCGCCGGAAGCTCTCGCTGTTTGCCCGCACCGCGCTCAACTGGGCCGTGCTGCGTGACCCCGAGGCCGTCTTCTACCGCGTCAGCGCCGTCCCCGCGAGCGCGGAGACCGAGGACGGGTCGGGAGCGACAGAGGCCAGCCGGAGCCTGCTCGACTGGCTCCCGACCCGGTAGGCGCTAAGAGCGGAACACGTCCGCGTCGAACCGGTCTGCCCGCACCAGTCCGAGGCCGAACAGTACGGCGACTGCGACGGGAACGGGATTCCCGAACCAGGCGTTGACGCCCGCCCAGAGCAGGACGAACGAGACGAGGTCGTCGAGCGCGAACTCACAGCCCGCGAGACGGTCGAGCAGAGCCGTCCGGGCGAACGCGCGGTCCAGGGCGCCGACGGCGACGGCTGCCGACAGCACCCACCCGAGGTAGTTCTGTGCCGGCACACCGTAGTACGGCCCGCCGGCGACGTACGACCAGAAGCCGAGCGACACCGCGCCGGGGTCCAGGACGAGGTCCATCGCGACGACGGCGGCGACGGTGACGGGGAGACGCACCGCAGCCGACCGCGCCCGGTCGCCGAGGAGGAGCAGACAGAGCAGGTAGCCGTTCGCGACGAGCGGAATAAAGAACACGGGGAGCCCGACGGGGACGCTGCCGACGGTCGGGCCGAGGCTCGCGCCGTAGGCGAACTCGCCGTACGGCCAGCCGGTGTGGATCCCGACGTACTCGACGAGGTACGCGTAGGCGGCGAGCGCGGCGACCCATCCGGCGGCGCGCCGGTCGAGCAGCGGCGCGAGACCGACGAGCAGCGGGGCGCGCATCACCACGACGCCGGCCAGCACGAGCAGCGGGTTGAACGCGAGGGCGCGGCCCGCCGCACGGCCCGCCTCGGCGGCGCCGACGGGGGCGAGCGCAGCCCCGAGGACCGCCGCCGGCAGTCCCTCCGCGCTGGCGACGAGGAGGACGGCGCCGACGGCGGGAAAGAGGACGGCGATAGTGAAGCGGTTCGCACGCACGACGCCGTCGAGGCGCGCCTCGACGGCCCGGCGGTCGCCCGCCGCGACGGCGCGCGCGAGGCCGGCGGCCTCGTCAGCCATAGACGACGAGCCAGAGGCCGCCGAGCGTCATGAGCGTCCCGACGGCGGTGTTGAGCGCCGGGTACCACCAGTACGCCCGGTCGACGTCGATACCGGAGCCGTAGACTCCGAGCAGGACGACGGGGTACGAGAGCAGGAGCACCCCGAGACGGGTGTCGAGCGCCGCGAACAGCAGCGCCGACGCCAGCCAGAGCGCACCGCAGTAGACGAACGACCAGTCGTGGCCGAAGACGGTGGCCGTCGTCTCGATGCCGGCGCGTCGGTCCGGTTCGATGTCGGGGATAGCCGAGAACGTGTGCATCGCCATCGTCCACGCCCACCCGCCGACGAGCGCCAGAAGCGGCGGCGGCGACCCGGCGACGGCCGCGTACGTCGCCGCGCCGGGCAGGACGTACAGTCCGTTCGAGATCGAGTCGAGAAGCGGCGTGGTCTTGAGCCGGAACGGCGGAGCGCTGTACTGGACACCGAGGAGGAAGAACCCGGCGAGATAGCCCCACGCGACCGGCGGGAGGACGGCGAACAGCGCCAGCCCCGCCAGCCCGCAGCCGGCGACGCTCACGACGACGACCCGGTCGCCGTGGAACCGGACCTCCTTGTCCTCCTTCTTCGGGTTCTCGACGTCGACGTCGGCGTCGAACACGTCGTTGATACCGTACAGGAGGACGTTCGCCGGCAGGAGAAAGTACACGAACAGACCGAGCGACAGCGGCGTGAACAGGTCACCGACCGTCTCTGCGGCGAACGCGACGGCGACGACGACGGGGCCGGCGAGGTAGAGCCAGAACCGGGGGCGAGAGAGCTTCAGGAGGTAGCGCGCCCGGTCGATGACACCCCGGACCCCCGTTCCGGCGGCCTCCGCGCTCGCGCCCGCCGTCGTACCGTCCGCGTCGACCATCTCAGTCGGAGCGTGCCGCGACCGTCGGGAGGGGGTCGGCGACGAGGTCTCGCGCCATCCGTTCGGCGGTCAGCTGGCCGCTGATCAGACACATCGGCACACCGATGCCCGGGGTGGTGAACGCGCCCGAGAAGTAGAGGCCGTCGACGGCCTCCGAGGCGTGCGGCGGGCGAAAGAGCGCGGTCTGGCGGAGCGTGTGCGCGAGGCCAAGCGCCGTCCCTTTCGTGGCGTTGTAGCGCGACGCGAAGTCGGAGACACAGAACGACTCCTCGACGACGATCCGGTCGCGCAGGTCGACGCCGGTGTTGTCGGCGATGTCGGCGAGGACGAGGTCCCGGTAGGACTCGCGGAGCTCCGGACCGTCGTCCAGTCCGGGGGCGACCGGGACGAGAGCGAACAGGTTCGAGTGGCCCTCCGGCGCGACCGACGGGTCCGTCTCGCTCGGCACGCAGAGGTAGTACGCGGGGTCGTCGGGCCAGGCCGGGTCGTCGAAGATGGCCGCGAAGTGGTCGTCCCAGTTCTCCGGGAGAACGAGCGTGTGGTGTTCAAGCTCGTCGACCGGGCCCTCGACGCCGAGGTAGAGCAGGAACGCCGAGGGCGCGTACGTCCGGGAGTCCCAGTAGTCGGCGTCGTACTGTCGCTTCTCCGGCGAGAGGAGCTCCTGTTCGGTGTAGGCGTAGTCGGCGTTCGACACCACGAGGTCCGGGAAGTAGTCCGTCTGGCCCGTCGCCACCCGGAACCCGCCCTTGCGGCCGCGGATGGCCTCGACGGGGTCGCCGGTGCGGTAGGTGACGCCGAGCTCCCGGCCGAGGTCGGCGACGCCGTCGACGACCGCCGCCAGTCCGCCGTCCGGGTAGTGGACGCCGAGATTGAAGTCGACGTGGCTCATCAGGTTGTACAGCGCGGGGGTGTTGTGCGGCGACCCGCCGAGGAAGACGAGCGAGTACTGGACGATCTGCTGGAGCTTGGGGCTGTCGAAGTAGTCCTCGACGTGGTCCTGCATCGACCCGACGAGCGAGAGTCCACGGGCGTTTCGCGCCACGTCGAGGTCGGCGTAGTCCCCCAGGCTGGCGCGGTCCTCGTAGACGAAGTGCTCCATCCCGATCCGGTAGTTCTCCTCCGACTTGCTGAGATATTCGCGCAGAGCCTCGCCCGCGCCGGACTCGTAGGACTCGAACGTCTCGACGTTCCGCTCGAAGTCGGCGTGGAGGTCGACCTGATCGCCGTCCTTGAAGAAGATGCGGTAGTGCGGGTCGAGGCGAGAGAGCGTGTAGTAGTCCGCGACGTCCCGGCCGAAGTGTGCGAAGAAGTCCTCGAACACGTCGGGCATCAGATACCACGACGGCCCCATGTCGAACCGGAAGCCGTCCCGCTCTAAGGTGCTGGCGCGTCCGCCGAGCTGGTCGTTGCGTTCCACGAGAGTCACGTCGGCGCCGGCGTCGGCGAGGTAGCAGGCCGTCGAGAGGCCGCCGAACCCGCCGCCGATGACGACGACGCGGCTCCCGGCGACGGCAGAGAGGTCGTCGACTGTATTCAGTCCGTCGTCGGCGACTGACATACCCTCCGTTGGGGCGGTTCCGGTATAAACGTCGTGAACGGCGCGCGGCAGCCGAGGAACGGCCCGCGAGACCGAGGTGGCACGGGCAGCGGGGCGCACCACGGCGGACGCGTCGGCGACGCGAGTCGAACGCCTGCGGCAGTCCTCGCGGCGGGTGGCGACCACGTCTCGCGCCGCCCCGGCGGCGGTCGGAGCCGACGGGGTGGGGATCGGCTACCGGGCGCGGCAGTGGGCGACACGCCGAGGTCCCACCGGCAGGACTATTAAGCCGACCGAGCGATTTAGTAACGTGACCACGAACGAGCTGCGGGCGGGCGCCAGACGGCCCGCGGTCGCGGGCGGGCTCGCGACGCTCGCGCTCGTCGGCGCGACGGCGCTGGCGACGAGCGCCGGTCGGACGGCACTCGTCGTCGTCGCGTGGGCCGCCTTCTTGGCGATGGCCGGCGCCGCGC
Source organism: uncultured Haloferacaceae archaeon (assembly GCA_964512675.1). Classification (GTDB taxonomy): domain Archaea; phylum Halobacteriota; class Halobacteria; order Halobacteriales; family Haloferacaceae; genus A07HB70. The sequence continues at coordinate 5,780 of CAZEJR010000030.1, forward strand.
CGCTCGGAGCGCGGGCGGGCGAGACACCGAGCGCGAGCGCGCTGGTCTGGGGGTACGGGCTGGCGAGCGGCGCGATGGTGACGAGCGCCGCCGTCTTTCTCGTCCCGACGGCGGTCGGTCACCACCCGCAGTGGGGTGGGTTCGGCGTCGCGCTCGGCCTCGTCGTCGGCTTCGCCGCCCACACCGTCGGCCACCGGCTGTCCCACGTCGCGCTCCCGGTGGATCGCACCGTCGTGGAGCTGACCGCCCACGCCGTCGCCGCCGGCGTCGTCATCGGCGTCGTCTACGGGAACATGGCGGTCGGGGCGCTGCTCGGTCTCGCCGTCGTCTCACACAAGGCGCCGGCGGGCTACGCAGCGGCGACGCGGCTCGCCCGCTCGGCGACACACTGGTCGGTGCTGCTCGTCCCCGCCGCAGGCGTCGGCGTCGCCGGCGTCGCGGCTGCGACGGTGGCGCTCCCGGCCGGCGGCGCGGTCCGGGGCGTGGTATTCGGCTTTGCCGCCGGCGTCTTCCTCCACGTCGCGATGGACTTCCTGCCCCGATGCGAACTCGGGAGCGAGGTCCACGAGGCGCTGGCGGAGGACGACCACGCGCTCTTAGACCGGCTGCGGAACCACGCCGTCGCCAGCACCACCCTCGGCGGGCTGGCGGTGTTCGTCGGGTGGCTCGTGGTCAGCCCAGTCGTCTGATCTGTCTGACCAGCCCCGCACTCACCATCAAGAGGACGACCAGGTCGAACGCCGCCGAGACGACGGGTCGAAACTCCGGCGACGTCCACGTCCGGATCGCTCCTTGTGCCGAGGTGTAGAACCCGACTGCGGCGACGAGGGCGAATATCGCCAGCCCCACGAGGAGCAGGTAGTCGAGGCCGCGCCGGACCCGGTCGGCGGTCGGCGCGTCCGCCCGGTCGGCTGGCCGTTCTGTTGCGTCGTCCGTCCGGTCGGCCCGTGGCCGGCTCGTCTCGTCTGCCGTGTTGTCGTCACTCATCGCCCGCCACCTCCTCGCGCCGGAGCGCCAGCGCAGACAGTGTCAGCGCCGCGACGAGGGCCGCGACCGGTCCGAAGCCGGGACCGCCGCTCTCGGTCGGGGCACCGGTCCTCTCGGGTCGGGGGCGGTCGCGCTCGGCGTCCGGGCCGCCGCGCGTGAACTCGCCGGCCTCGAACGTCACCTCCTCCTCGGTGACGTCTGCGTCGACGGTTCGCGTGGGGTCGAGGTTGACGACCGTCCGTGCGGTGTCGAGCACCACGCCGTCGCGCAGGAGCACCGCGTCGACACGGTAGTTGAACTCCGCCGGCACGGCCACCTCGGCGGTCGTCGACCCGACGCGCCCGGGCCGGACCTCTCCCGCCCCGACGGTCCGGTCGGCGGCGACGACGTTCGACTCCGCCTGCCGGACCACGACGCGAACCGCGAGGTCGCCGACGACGTCGTCGCCGGCGTTCTCCAGCGACGACCTGACCGCGAGTGTCGTGCGCTCTCCGTCCGTCGAGGCGACCGCGACAGAGAGCGGCGGCACCGTCCCGCGGTCGGCGAAGGCGACGGTCGACTGCGCGCGCGGCGGCGTTAGCGCCGACAGGCCCCGGATCGTCCGGCTCCCGGCGTCGACCCGCTGCTCGTCGACGTACACGGCTGTCTCGACCCGGTAGCCGCCTTCGCGCGACACCGTCAGATTCGTCCGGGCGGCTCGCTCCCGGCTACCGGTCAGTTCGCCGACCTCGACCGTCCGCTCGGTCGTCAGCAGGCCGGACTCGGCGTCGACCGCCCGCACGACGACGGTGACGTTCGGCGACGGCGGTCCGCGGTGGTCGAGGCGTGTCTCGACCGTCAGCGTGGCCGTCTCGCCGGTGACGCCGTTCTCCGCGATGGCGACGTCGACGAGGTCGACCGGACCGGGGCGCACGGGGTCGTCCGCCGTCGGCGACGCGAGAGCACCGGGGACGACGACAACTGCGACGGCGGAGGTGACGGCGACCGCGGCGGCTGCGGCCACGAGCTGTCGTTCGGAGGGCACAGCCGGGCAGACACCGACAGACCGTATGTGTCTTGTGTAGACCACGACGACGACCGTACCAACTGTGACGCCGCTGCTCGCCGTCGACGACGTCGATACCGCCGCCACGCTGTGTGACGCCATCGCCGACGACCTGCCGGAGAGTGTCCACGCCGTCCACGTGTTCCCGCCTGACGCGCCGCGGGGGAGCGACCGACGCCGCGACGGCGAGGAGGCGCTGAACGTCGTCCGGTCGCGACTCTCCGCCCGCGCGACCGTCCGCCTCCACCGCCGCGAGGGCGACCCGGCGACGGTCGTGCCGGACGTCGCCGACGAGGTCGACGCCGACAGCGTGCTGGTCGGGGCGGGCGGACGCGTCGACACGCTCCGGGACACGTCGCGGCGCCTCCGCGTCGTCGACTGACGGCTCCCGCCGCCCCGGACGAACGTAGGCACCGTCCCGGCGGTCTGCGATGGGCCGCAGTCGACGACCAGATTCGCGCCGTCGGCGTCCGTGTCGTGGGTCTCGGACACCGGTCCCGGATCGCGGAGGAGCACGTCCGACCGCTCCGGGCGCTCGCGACCACCGGCGTGAGGGCGACGAGAACAGACGCGGCACACTCGGCTCGGACGACGTGGCGGCGCGAGAGCGGGGTCACACCCGTGCCGCGACGAACGCCCGCTCCTCGGCGAAGACGGGGTCGTCGGCGGGCGACCCGAGCGCCGCGAGTCCGTCGCCCGGGTGTCGCAGGAGCCGACCCTCGGGCAGGGCGTCTGCTGCCGCGCCGACAGCCGTCGGGTCCGCGAGGCGGTCGTCGCGGGCGACAGTCAGGAGTGCCGGTGCGCGGACGCGTCCGAACGCCGGGGCCGTCGGCGACCGCAGCGCCAGCGCCGACCGCGCCGGGATCGCCGTTCGGGCGCCCGCACCCTCCGACAGGTGTCGGTCGAGCGCCGCGGGCGACACGCCGGCGTACAGCGCCGGCGCGCCGGGGTCGTCAGTCGCAGCCGGGACGGTCGCGCCGACGCGTGGCAGTGCGTCGCGGGCCGCGGCACCGAGCAGTCTGACGAGCGCCCGTGGCGACCCGCGGCGCAGCGGCAGGCCGCCGACGAGCGGGCCACGAGCGACGACGCCGGCGACCCGCGCGTCCGCCGCGGCGCCGAGCGCGGCGAGCCCCGCGAGGCCACGGCCGCGGAGAAGTAGCCGTGTGCCGTCGACGTCGTCGAGGCCACGTGCGAACGACAGCGCGCCGGCCCAGTCCGCCGTGGCACGGGCCGGGTCGAGCAGGCTCGACTCGCCCTCGCTCCCGACGGCGCCGCGGGGCGCGAACAGCAGCACCGGTCGACCAGCGGCGGCGTAGCGGCGCGCGACCGGCGCGACCGTCCGCCGGTCCGGCAGGAGACCCGGCGCGGTCACGAGCAGTCCGTGGTCTCGCTCGCCGCCGGGGCGGTAGAGCCACGCCCCACACCGGTCGCCGTCGACGTCGAACGAGCGGTCGACCCGCGAGTAGTAGTAGCGCGAGGGCTCGTCGGCGCCGCGTCGGGAGCCGCCAGGGGCGGGGCGGGCCACCGCCTCAGCCCTCTGTCTCCGAGATGGTCTCGACGACCCGGGCCGAGAACTCCGTCTCGGTCAGCTCGTCCGCGAGGAGGGCGTCGAACCACTCCGGGTCGGCGTGCCAGGTCCCGAGGACGTCGCCGGGGCTGCGCACGACTGTCGCCTCGACACGAGTCGGCGTCCACTCGCCGTCCTCGGCGGCGTCGACGAGCGCGACGCAGGCCCGCCCGGCCTCGCGCCTGTGCAGCCCCCCGCCCGGAAACGCTGTCATGTAGGTGACCTCGAGCGGGTCGCCCTCTGACAGCGACTCGACGCTGAGGCCGTCGGCGCGGAGGCGCGCCTCCAGCCCGGTCAGGTCGGACATGCCAGCCTCAGAGCCGCCGACGTCTTAACTCGCCCGGCTAAAGACTAGCCGTGCACGACCCGCCGATGGACCGCACCGCGGTCCGCGACGCGTGGGACCGTCTCGCAGCGCCGTACGCCGCGACACGAGACCCGGACGGTCCCGACGCCGCGCTGATCGAGACGGAGCTCGGTCTCTCGCCGGACGACCGGGCGCTGGACCTGGGCTGTGGCGACGGCGCCCGAACGCTCGCGAACCTCCCGCCACGGTCGGTCGGACTGGACCTCTCGGCGGGGTGCTGCGAACTCGCGCGCGACGCCGGCCACCGCGTCGTTCAGGGCGAGATGACCACACTCCCCTTCGGTGCCGACGCGTTCGACGCCGCGACGGCCTACCACGCCGTCTTCCACGTCCCTCGGGCCGACCACGGCGCGGTCTACCGCGAGACCGCCCGGGTCCTCCGCTCCGGGTCGCCGTTTCTCCTCACGGTCGGGTCCGGGCGCTCGGAGTCGGTGCGTCGAGGCTGGCTCGGCACCGATGCGTCGATGCTGTTCTCGACGCCGGGACCACAGGAGACCGAGCGCCTCCTCCGGGACGCCGGGTTCACGATCGCGTGGCGCCGTCGGGTCGCCGACCCGTTCGGCGGCGGGGTGCCGATGGTGCTCGCACACGCCCCGTAAGCGGTAAAGCCGCCGGGTCCCGCGAGCCGGTATGTCTTCGGTCCGTCCGGCGGTCGCCCTCATCGTCGCCGTCGCCGTGGTCGGGAGCGCGGTCGGGCCCGTTACGGCGGTGCCCGACGCTCGCCTCGCCGTCGCCGACGTGACGGTCACGCCGGAGACGCCGACCGTCGGGGCGCAGGTCGTCGTCGACGCGACGGTCCGCAACTCCGCCGGGAGCCCCTCGCCGGTCGAGGTGACACGGGTCGAACTCCGGGGCTCCGACGGTGTCCGGGCGAGCGCCGGCGGGGTCGGGTCGCTCTCGCCCGGCGACACGGTCGCCGTGCCGCTGGCGACGACGGTCGACTCCCCCGGCGCGCGGGTGTTTACCCTCCGCGTCGAGGGCCGCACAGCCGACGGCGCACGGGTGAACGTCGAGCGGCCCGTCCCGATCGCCGTCGAGTCCGCGTCGCCACAGGTCGCCGTCGAGACCGGTCCGGCAGCCGTCGACTCCCCGACCCGTGTCGCCGTCACCGTCGGCAACCCGACGGCTGCGCCGGTACGCGACGTCGCCGTCCGCCTCGCCGAGCCCGCCGGACGTGCGAACCGCTCGACGGCGTTCGTTCCGACGCTCCCCGGGGGCGCGGAGACGACGGTCAACCTCAGTACGGTACCGGACGCCGCGGGCGAACGGACGCTCAGTGTCGCCGTCGACTACACCGACGCCTCGGGTGTCGAGCGTCGGGTGACCCGCGACGTCTCGCTCCGGGTCGCCGACCACGTCGCCGACCTCGGGATCGCGGTGCGCCGCGCGCCGCCGGAGGACACAGCGGAGCCGGCGGTTCCGAACGGGCTCTCGGGACTCGTCGGCGACGGCCCGACTGACGGCGGCGACGAGGAGTCGGACACGCCGCCGACCAGGTTCGTCGTCGAGGTGACGAACTTCGGCACCGTCCGTGCGGCGGACGTGGTGGTCACGCCCGTCGCGGGCGACCAGACCCTCCCGCGGCAGCGCCTCGACGGGCCCCTCGAACCCGGCGATTCCGGGCGCCTGACCGTCGACCTCGCCGACGTCGGGCGGAGCGGCCCGGTCGAGTTCCGCGTCGACTACCGCGCCGGAACACGGCGGGCGTCGACGACGGCGACGCTCGACTACCGCCCGCGGGTCGCCGGCCTCGAGCTGACCGACGTCGACGTGACCCGGAGCGGGAACGGGTCACTCGCCGTCTCGGGAAACGTCGTCAACGTCGGTCGCGGCCCGGCACAGGGTGTCGTCGTCGAGGTGGTCGGCGAGGGGAACGTCACGCCGGTCTACCCCGAGCGGCGCTACTTCGTCGGCGAACTCGCGGGGAGTGACTTCGCGCCGTTCGACCTGACCGCACGGGCGACCGGTCCCGCCGACCGGGTACAGGTCCGGATCGTCGCTCGGCAAGGCGGCGCCGAGTCGGTTCGCACTGTCGCGCTGCCGGTCCCGCCGGCGGACGACGACGACGGGGTCCCGGTCGGTCTCGTCGCGCTCGCGGTCGGACTACCGCTGGCCGCGCTGGTCGGGGCCGGCGTACGGCGGCGCCGGCGCGGGGGCGAGTAGTGCGCGCCGCCGTCTCGCTCGCGCGACGAAACCTCGCGCGCAACCGTCTCCGGACGGCGCTTGCGGCGCTCGGCATCGTCATCGGCGTGTTCGCGGTCGCGACGCTTGGCGTTCTCGGAACGGTCGTCGGGTACACCGCGGACGACGCTCTCGGCGGCCTCGGCAATCAGGTAGTCGTCAGCCCGAACGCCGACCGGGGCGAGGAGACCGTCGACCGCCGGGAGGTCACCCGGGTCCGGCGGATCGCCGGCGACGCGACGGTCGTGCCCGTCAGGTCGGGCGGGGGAGTCGTCAGACGCGGCGACGTCCGGACGTTCGCGACGCTGTACGGGGTCGAACAGCCACGGCTGCTGTTCGAGGCCAGCAGCGGCAGACTGCCGGAGCGTCACCGTCGCGGCGCGGTGCTGGGATCGGCGGTCGCCGCCGACCTCGGTGTCGACGTCGGTCGGACGGTGACGGTCGACGGCGAGAGCTACCGCGTCGTCGCCGTCCTCGCCGAACAGGACTCGATCTCGCCCGTACGGCCCGACCGTGCCGTCCTGCTCCCGCCGGACCGGTTCGCGTCGGACGGCGCCTCACAGGTGATCGTCCGGGCCGACACCGGAGCCGAGGCGAGCCGGATCGCCACGGCGGTCAGAGAGCGGGTGAACGCCCGCGTCGACCGCGTCGAGGTGCTGGACCTCGGGAGCGTCGTCGCCGAGATCGACCGCTTCTTCGCGCTCCTGAACACCTTCCTGCTCGCGATCGGCGGCGTCTCGCTGCTCGTCGCCGGCGTCGCCATCCTCAACGTGATGCTGATGAGCGTCTCGGAGCGCCGCGAGGAGATCGGCGTCCTCCGGGCCGTCGGTGTCCGGCGTCGGGACGTCCTCGAGCTCGTGCTGGTCGAGGCGGCGCTCCTCGGCACCGTCGGCGCGGTCGTCGGAAGCCTCGCGGCGGGGCTCGTCGCGCTCGCGCTCCTCCTCGCGGTGCCGGAGGTGACCGTCGAGGCGGTCGTCAACGCCCGCAACGCCGGCTTCCTCGCGCTCGCGCTCTCGTTCGGCGTCGTCGTCTCGCTCGTCTCGGGCGCCTACCCGGCGTGGCGGGCCGCGGGTGCCGACCCCGTTCAGGCGCTGCGGGACTGACGCCAGACGGCGTCGGCGACGCTCGCGGTCTGACCCGCGCCGCCGACGGCGATACCGACCAGTCCGGCGGGGGCCGGGACCGCCGGAGCCGCGCTCACGACGAGGAGCGCTGCGCCGGCGAACGACGCCGCCGCGAACAGGCGGTAGCGGCGCAGGCCGAGCGCCCGCCCCGTCGCGACGAGGCCGTAGACCGGTGCCGCGAGCCACACGGCGACGACGGCGAGGTGGGTAGACGTCACCGCGGGCGAGAGCTGGTCGACCAGTCCCGCAGCCGTCACGACCATGCCGACGGCGATGACACGCCGCCACGCGCCCAGCACCGGGCCGCGCATCTCCGGGTGGGCGACGAAGACGGCGAAGAAGACCGTCATCACCCCGAGCGCGACGGCGAGGGCGTCGGAGGCGACGAGCGTCGTGTGGCCCGCGAGCGCCGCGAGCGTCCACGCCGCGGGGACCAAGAGGACGGGGACGACCGAGAGAGCCCGGTCGAGTGTCTGTCGCACGCGCCTCGAACGGGGGGCGTGGAAAAATGTGAATCGATCCGAACGCGAGGGCGGTCGACCGTGTCGGTGGTCCCGGCTGCCACGACGGGAGCACACCGCGACATCGTGGTCGCCGGGTCAGTCCTCGAGGAATCGGTCGGGCGTCACCCGGGAGAGCCGGAGCGCGTTGCCGGTCACGCCGAGGCTCATGCCCATGTCGCCGACCACGACCGCCAGCGCGACGCTCACCAGTCCGAGCGGGACGCCGAGCGCGAGCAGCGCCTTGACCGCGAGGCTCGACCAGATGTTCTGCCGGATCACGCCGTTTGCCGCGTGCGAGAGCCCGTAGAGGTACGGGAGCTTCCCGAGGTCGTCGCCCATGAGCGCGATGTCGGCGGTCTCGATGGCGGTGTCCGTCCCGGCTGCGCCCATCGCGATCCCGACGTCGGCGGTCGCCAGCGCCGGCGCGTCGTTGATCCCGTCGCCGACCATCGCGACGTCGCCGTCGGTCGTCTGTAGCTCGGTCACGACGTCGGCCTTCTCCCCCGGCAGGAGGTCGGCCCGGTACTCGTCGACGCCGACGGAGCCGGCGACCGCGCGAGCCGTCCCCTCGTTGTCGCCGGTCAGCATCACCACGCGCCCGACGCCGAGGGCACGGAGTCGTTCGACCGCCCGCGCCGCGACCGGTCGCACCTCGTCGGCGACCGCGACGATACCGAGCAGTTCGGTCTCCGTACCGACCAGAACGGCCGTCTGTCCGTCGTTCTCGACCCGCGCGAGCGCGCCGTTCGCGAGGTCGGCACAGTCGTCCCGCCCGCACTCTCCGCCTGTCGCCGCGGCTGCGCCGCCGTCGGTCCGCAGGTGTGTGTGCGACAGGTCGAACCCGAGCCGCTCGAACAGGGCGGGCTTGCCGGCGTAGTACGTCTCGCCGTCGACGGTCGCGCGGACACCCTCGCCGGCGATACTCTCGAACGCCTCGACGGGCGCGGCGTCGTCGACAGCCGCGCGCCCGGCGCGCGCGAGGATCGCCTCGCCGATCGGGTGTTCGCTCCGTCGCTCGAGCGCAGCCGCGTAGCGGAGCACCTCGTCACGGGGCACGCCGCCGAGCGGAACCACGTCCGTCACCGCGAGTTCACCCTTCGTGAGCGTCCCCGTCTTGTCGAGGGCGACGACGTCCACGCCGCCAATCGCCTCAAGGTGGTTGCCGCCCGCTATCAGGACGCCGTTTTTCGCGGCGCTCGTGATCCCGGAGACGACAGAGATGGGCGTCGAGATGACGAACGCACACGGACAGGCGATGACGAGAAGCGTGAGACCGCGGACGAACCACGTCCGCCAGCCGCCGGCGAACGTGTGCGTGACACCGGCGACCTCGACCGAGCTCCCGGCGACGATCAGCGGCGGCACGGCAGCCGTCAGAACCGCCAGGACGACCACCGTCGGCGTGTAGTACCCGGCGAAGCGGTCGACGAACTGCTCCTGTTCGGTCTTGTGCGCCTGGGCGCCCTGCACCATCTCGACCATCTGTGAGAGCGTCGACTCCGAGGCCGGAGCGTCAGACTCGAACTCGAGGTAGCCGTCCTCGGCGATCGACCCGGCGTACACCTCGTCGCCGACACGCTTGTCGACGGGGACGCTCTCGCCGGTGATCGGCGACTCGTCGACGGCGCTCTCGCCCTCAACGACCCTGCCGTCGAGCGGGACCTCCTCGCCGGGGCGGACGACGACCGTCTCGCCGACGGCCACGTCGCCGGCGGGAACGGTCACCTCCTCGCCGTCGCGCCGGACCGTCGCCTCGTCCGGCGAGAGCTCCATCAGCTCGCGCAGCGAGTCGCGGGCCCGGTCCATCGCGTAGTCCTCGGACAGCTCAGCGACGCTGAACAGGACGGCCAGCGTCGCGGCCTCGACGAAGTAGCCGATACCGGTCGCGGCGAGGATAGCCGTCCCCATCAGGAGGTCGATGTCGAGGCTCCGGTTCCGCGCCGAGTAGTAGCCGCTCCGGACGACCGGCGCACCGCTGACGAGCGTCGCGGTCGCGAACAGGACGTCCGCGACGCCGAGCGGGAAGCCGGCGACGCTCGCGACGACGAGGCGCTGGCCGACGAGAGCGAACTCGAAGAGCAGGCCGACCGTCACGAGCGCCGCGCCGGCCCACGTCTTGATCGCCCGCGGACTGGTCCAGATCTCGGACGGGGGCGCGATCTCGGCTGCACCGCCCGACGCTCCGTCGCCCGTGTCGAGCACCTCGTACCCGGCTCGTTCGATCGCGGCGACGACGTCGGCCTCGGTTGCTCGGTCCGGGTCGTACGCCACCGTCGCCGTCCCCGTCGTCGGTCGGAGCGCGGTCGAGACGACGCCGTCGACCCGCGCGAGGCTCCTGTCGACCGTCTCCGCGCAGGAGGGACAGTCCATCTCGGGAACCGTGAGGCGGACGCTCGGCTCTCGTCGCCGGTCCGCCGCCGTCCCGTCCGAGTCCGCGGTCATCGCCACGAGTAGGCGGGAGACGCCCAATAAGACTTCGCCGGAGCACGCTGACGGCCAGCCGGTGTCGGACCGCCGGGACGTCGGGACGCCAGGTCGGCGCCAGCCGTTGCCGTGCCAGAGACACGAGGCCACCGCGTGTGGCGTCGCGCGCCGTGGGCCGTCCACCTGAGGGCTGGGTACCGGACGTCAGGGCGCGTCCGGCTCGCAGAACGGCGTTCGTGCCCGCGCTGTGGCGAGCCCGGCGTACAGGTCCGTCTGTCCCCGCCGAGCGTACCGAGCCGTCTCACCGGCGCGGCGTCGTGAAACTGACCGCTGTGCCGAACCCCCGCCCCCGGGCCGAGCGTCGTCGTCGCTCGTCGGACACGTCGCGACGGAGCTCCGGGAGCGGGACACGACCGGAGCCGCGTCGGGCGTCGTCTGCTGGCTCCCGGCGGGTGTCGAGGACGGCCAGAGCGAGCCGGCTGTAGCCCTCTGGACGGTGACGAGACACCGCAGGTGCGGCGTGCACGTGCCGTACGGCCCGTCGTAGCCGCGAGACGGGGCACGCCTGGCCGCCGGCTCATACGCCGACGATTAGATCTGTGATCCCGGCTGTCTCACCGACAGCCCACCCGACGAACGCGAGGTAGGCCGTCAGTAGCACGTACGACTCGGTGCTGGTGAGCGACAGATCGGTACGGAGGAAGACGAACAACAGCACCGTCGCCAGCGTCAACACGCCGAACATCGGTGTCGCGACGGCGAACGAGACCGGAGCACTCCCGCCGATCAACACGCCCACCGGGATCGCGACGAGCAGGTCGAACGTGTTTGAGCCGAACACGTTGCCGAGACTCGTCTCGGCCCGCCCGCCCTGTGCCGATCTGATGCTCACGAGAGCGTCCGGAAGGCTAGTCGCGCCCGCGACGACGGTGACGCCGGCCAGAAACTCGGGGACGCCGAACGTCGCGTTCAGCCCCTCGACGGCACCGACCAGCAGCTCGACGGCGACGAGAATGGTGACCAGACCGGCGACGAGTCGCCCCCAGTCGCGCAGCACGGCCACGTCTCCGCCGGCGTCACCGGCGTCGTGGTCGCCGACGTCCTGCCACTGGATGAACAGGTAGAGCCCGTAGATCGACAGCGGCACCAGCGCCACCGGACGGGTCACGCTCCCGTCCAGAGACCCACCACCGGCGACGGGGTTGTAGATGACCGCGAGCGCGAGCGTGACGACGAGCGCGGACACCGCTATCATGTAGAACTGGGCCTCCTTGTACACGATCGCGCGGTCCACGGCAAGCGGCTCGCCGGTCGCGATGCCGGAGAGCGCCGGAATCACCAGGATGTTGAACACGGCAGACCCGACGACTGCGCCGACACCCATTCCGAACGACCCGGTCGTCGCGGTGATCACGACGCTCGCCAGCTCCGGGAAGCTCGACCCGACCGCGACGACGACGGAGCCCTGGACGACGGCGGGCAGGCCGTAGTACGCCGAGAGGTGTTCTGCAGAGCGTTCGAGCCAGACGCTCCCGAGCCAGATCAGCACCGTAGCGACGAGTACGGCAACGACGTGTGCGAGCGTCGTGTCCGGCAGGCCCTCGCTCAGGACCATCTCGGCTCTCCCCCCGGGCCGCCGGGTGACCCGGACCAGAACCGGGCGTCGGCGGGGACGAGACTCGGCGTCTCCCCGAAGACAGCCGGCGACGCGGAGCAGACGGGGGGACCGGCGGTGTCGCGGGCGACCGCGCTGGTGGCGACGGAGCCGACGCTCGGAGAGCCCGACCCGACAGTCACCCGAACGGCGGGGAGCAGGCCGTAGTGCGCGCCAGGTCGCTCTGGTCCGGGGCGTTCGCCGCCCGTCCAGGCGACCCCGACTGCGACCTGCACCAGTCCGAACACGACAGCCTGTCCGTGTCGCCGGGAGAGACATAACCCGACCGGTCGACTGCGACGGGTCGGGCGTCGAGCGTCTCGACCGCCGGCGTACCGACGGAGACTCGCTCACCTATCCCGGTGTGGACCCGGCCACACGCGGCGTCTCGGTCGCCGGACTGCTGGCCCGTTCCGCCGCGAGGGCACCACACCGTCGCCCGACAGCGCGGGCGTCCCACGACACACGTCGACTGCCGGACAACGTTCTCCGGCTCGGTCGGCTCCGCTGGACGTGTCGTCGGCCGTCCGAGCACGGCGCACGGGTCGCTGCCAGGTCTGCGACCCCGGGGAGAGGCGTGGCCGACAGACGAACTACGACCGCCGCAGTCACTCGACGGTGACCGCCGTCGTCTCTGTCTCGCTGATCGGCAGTTCGACCTCGTCGTCGACCGGTTCGCTCGGGCAGTCGGCAGCCGGATGCTCGACCGGCACCGTGTCGCCCGTCCGAGTTCTGCCGTGAACCAGACGTCTTCGTTCACGCCGCTGACGTCGTCGGCAGAACGTCTCGTCGGCGGTGCCGTCGCCCGATACGTCCACCCCGAGCCCGCCGCCCTCGTGCTGCGCGGTCTGTACTGTGAACCGATCGCGGGGGGTAGGTGACACCCACCGACTGCCACTCGCTGTCGATACGGGCGTCGCCCACCGTCGGTCGGAGTGGCTGACTCGTCCGTTCGCCCGCGCTGTCTGCGAACTCCGTCGGGGCCGGGTCACCACGGCTGTCGCCGCTCTCTCCCGACGAGCAGCCGGTACCGTCGTGGTGGCCGTCACGTACCAGCGGCGGGCATTCTTCGCCGCATAGCCGTCGACGATGGCCTGACGCGGTGGCTGGCTGTCGAAGGCAGCACCGCGCTCGTCCGCGTCGGCCGAGAGTGAGAGACAAGGTGCGAGCCGGTACGAGACGCGAGAGCAGACCAGCAGGGGTGGCACTGGTCCGCGCGACGCGCGTCTAGTCGCCGAACGTCTGGCGTAGACACCGTACGCCACCGAACTATTGCCGTTAGACTACTGCTATTTCGAGCCAGTATCACGAGTGCCACGAACAGATATCCGGCCAGACGACGTGTATGAGACGTGAAACGAACACGTGGAGAACGGAAGTCGATAGAAGACGACGACGCAGTTGTGAGACGTGGTTGAGATACTGCCGTGGAGTTCGACCCTGTACGACTGCGACGGACGTCGTGGATATGTCACAGCGGTCGAGCAGTCTGTGTGTATCCACGGCGGTATCTACGTTGACCGACGAACGGACAGAGTAGTGTAGCCGTACTCAGGAGGACCCGGAGGTGGACTGGTGGAAACGGCTGTTCGATGCAGACCGACTGATACCAATCGTACTTGGATCTGTAGGCGGAACGACGTGGGTGGTTCTCGCGTCTCAAGATACAGGCGAGAGCGCAGTCTCCATCGGGTCGGTCAGCGTGAACCCGCTTCAGTTGGGACTCGGGTGTGCGTGCTTTGCTCTCTCGGGAGTTCTCCTGATCGGGTACGTCTGTCTCTATCGAGACGGAAATCCGTACGAGTATCTCCCGTGATAGGTGGAGCGAACCCTCCTCGACCGTCCGTGACGAAGCGGGAATCACCTCGACCACCTCAAGGGTGTCACAGAAGAGCTCACACACCGACGGTTTCGAGTCCGAGCTGTCGGTAGAGACAGCCGATAGAACTACTCTTCGAACAGAGTATTCCGGGATATGGCCGAAGTAGTGCCGGCGAAGCAAAAAATAGAGAAGGGGAAGACGGAGCGGCTCAGGGAGTGGATGGAGGAGATCACCGAGAGAGAAGCAGAGGCGGTTGAAACGCTGAAGAGCGAGGGAATGCACTCGGAGACTGCGTTTATCGAACAGACGGAGGAGAGCGACTTTCTGATTTACTGTATGAAGGCGGACAGCATCGAACAGGTGTATGAATCGTTCGAGGACTCATCGCACGACATCGATCAAGAGCACAAGCAGGTCATGTCTGCTGTGCTCGAAAGCGGAGAAAACGTCGGTGACTACGAACTGCTCTATCACTTGGAAAATCCCGAGT
>CAZEJR010000031.1:0-17907 GCA_964512675.1 uncultured Haloferacaceae archaeon
CTCAATCTTGGGCCGATTGATTCAGACGCAGTAGGCGAGGAGGTTGTTTTTAGAACGATGACGGCTCTGTGGGGTACGTGTCTGACTGATAAGTACACATATGAGGAGTATGAGCCGAGCGACGGGAGAAACCAGTCTAAGGGGAGCAACCGCGTAACGGGAGCATCCAACCCAAGTAAGGGGAGTTCAGGAAACAATCCAGTCAAGAGGTCAAAATCAATCAGCTCCAAGGGGTCAAGAAATCGGAACAATCTCCTGAACGATCATCAGTAATGGCCGGATTGCTCCACTCCGTTGTGCCGGCCGACGCGTAGAGCAAGAAATTAGTAATTGTTCTTCATTACCCGTGAAGACAATCGTGGCCGGCATTTACTATTCTAAGCGCGGAGATCCGGGCGTCGTGAGGGCGCGTGGGACCTCGGTGGCGGATCGCGAACCTCTGAGGGGTAGGCTCTCTGCCAGCCGGTGTTCCGAATACTCGCGTGCTGGGCTTATTTAACTGTCCAGATCGCCGCTGCGGCACATACATACGCCCCCCTGCCTTCTTACACAGTATGGAGAAAGCAACGTTCGGCGGTGGCTGCTTCTGGTGTATCGAGGCTGCGTTCGAAGAGATCGAGGGTGTAGAGGACGTGACCTCCGGCTACGCTGGTGGACACACCGACGATCCGTCGTACCGTGAGGTCTGCTCGGGCACGACCGGCCACGCAGAAGTCGTCCAACTCGAGTACGATCCGCGCGTCATCTCGTACGAAGAACTTCTCGAGGTGTTCTTCACCGTCCACGATCCGACTCAGCTCAACCGACAGGGCCCGGACGTCGGGTCGCAGTATCGGTCGATCGTGCCCACTCACGACGACGAACAGCGTGACCTTGCCGAGACGTATATCGACGCGCTGGATGAGAAGGGTGGCTACGACGATGATGTCGTGACCGAAGTGGAACCGTTAGATCGGTTCTATCGCGCTGAGGAGAAACATCAGGATTACTACAGCAAGAATCCGAACGACGCCTACTGCTCGATGCACGCCCAGCCGAAGGTCGAGAAAGTGCGTGAGCGTTTCGCGGAGAAAGTGAAGGCGTAGCGGAAACGCGACGTATCGGCGCTACCGATCGGTCGGCAGCACGGTCGTGACCTACGCAGAGGCAGCTTCTATATTTTTCGTAGAATTCGAAAAATAGTCCTGGTGGTGCTCCTCGGCGCGGTAGAACGTCTCCAGCGGCGCGACCTCGGTGACAATCTCGTCGTAGACGTCGTCCGCCAGCCGGTCGACGACGCGCTTGACCGTCTCGCGCTGGCGCTCGTCGTGGTAGTACACCGCAGACCGGTACTGCGAGCCGACGTCCGGCCCTTGGCGGTTCTCCGTCGTCGGGTCGTGGATCGCGAAGAACACCTCGAGGACGTCGTCGTAGCTCACGACCGCCGGGTCGAACGTCACCCGAACAACCTCCGCGTGGCCGGTACTCTCCGAACACACCTGTTCGTACGTCGGGTCCTCGACGTGGCCGCCGGCGTAGCCCGAGACGGCAGCGCGGACGCCGTCCACCCGCTTCATCGGCGCCTCGACACACCAGAAACAGCCGCCGCCGAGCGTCGCACGTTCTGTTTCGGTCACAGCTCTCTGGACGGGGCGCGCGGCTATCTACCCGGCGGGCCGGACGGGTGACTGCCGGGTCACTCGTCGCGCGGATACGGTAGCACTGCGCTGGCCGGGATTTGAACCACGGTCGTTTCGCTCCCGGTGGTCGCTCCACTCCCTGATTCGAATCCGCTGGAGCGCATACACCTGCGACGGAGGTGGCGGCGCGACGGGACGCGTCGCTGGCGAGGTCACAGTAGAGATGCGCTGGCCGGGATTTGAACCCGGGTTGTGACCATGGCAAGGTCACGTGATACCACTACACTACCAGCGCTCGCTTCCCACGTCAAACCGTGTCGGTGCGAGTCAAAAGGGTTCCGGAACGATAGCAGGCAACCGCGGGCACGGAGGACGACGAACTGGGGGGTGCCGGCGCGGGACGCGATCGCGAGCGACATCGCTCCGCCGACGTCGGAGGGCCGGACGTTCGGCTACCTCCACGCCGCGAGCCACCCGTCCGGCGCGGTCGCGCCGGTCGGCATCGGCGCCGCGACGACGCTCCACGAGAGCGTTCTCGTCCTCGCCGCGGTCGCGGCACCGTTCGGCGGGCGGGTGTACCGGCCGTCCGAGACGAACGGCGCGGCGGCGCCGGAGTGAGCGTTCTGGCCGGATACGGGCGCGTTACGCCGTGACACGCCGACAGGCGAGTCGCTACCCTTTTCACCGTGGATCGGAAACGGACGTACAGTCTGGTGACAGACGCGGACGGGACCCGGCATGACGTACACGGTACTCGTGCCGTCCTCGCTGGTCCGGGAGGCCGAGTCGAAGCGGGACGCGACCCAGAAGGTGGGTCAGATCGCCCGCGCGGCGACGGTCTTTCGTGTCGACCGCCTCGTCGTCTTCCCCGACCGGGAGGGCGAACGAGGACGGTTCGAGGACGGGTTCGTCGCGACGGTGTTGCGGTACGCGGCGACGCCGCCGTACCTCCGAAAGGAGGCGTGGGGCGTCCGGGACGAACTGGAGTACGCTGGCGTCCTGCCGCCCCTCCGCGTCCGTTCACAGGCCGGCTCCGGACCGGAGCGTCCGGGGTCGTTAAGACAGGGAATCGTGACCGAGGTCGGACCTGAGGACCGCGTTCGGGTCACTTGTGGAACGCAACACCCGATCTCCCTCCACGCGCCAGACGGGGCGCGCTCGGAGGGAGAGCGCGTCACCATCAGGGTCTCTTCCGTAGAGCCGGTCCGCGCCCGCATCGTCGACGAGCCCCCGCCGGGGCCGGTGGTGCGGACGCAGGACCTGTCGGCAGCGCTCGGAGCGGCGGACGCGGGGCTACGAATCGCGGCCTCGCGACACGGCGAACCGCTCACGACCGGCGAACCCGCCGGTCTGCCGGGCCCCGACGGCGACCTGACGGTCGCCTTCGGCGCGCCCGAACGCGGGCTGCCGGCGATACTCGGGGTCGCCCCCGAGGACGTGAGCCGGGTCGGCCCCCCAGGGGGGTTCGACCGCTGGCTCAACACGGTTCCGAACCAGGGGAGCGAGGTCGTGCGAACGGAGGAAGCGGTGTTCGCGACGCTCTCGCCCCTGACGCTCCCACAGGAGGAGAAGACGTAGATGCCACAACCAAGCACACCACGCAAAGGCTCGCTGGGCTTCGGCCCACGGTCGCGCGCCGCGTCCGAGGTGCCACGCGTTCGATCGTGGCCCGACGACGACGGCGCCCCCGGACTGCAGGGGTTCGCCGGCTACAAGGCCGGCATGACCCACGTCGTCGTGGTCAACGACGACGCCGACTCCCCGCGTGAGGGGATGGAGGAGTCCGTGCCGGTGACCGTCGTCGAGACGCCGCCGATGCGCGCGGTCGGCCTGCGAGCCTACGAGCAGACGTCGTACGGACTCACCCCGTCGACGGAGGTCTGGACCGACGAGTTCCACGACGAACTCGCGCGGGCCGTCGACCTCCCGACGGGCGAGACGTTCGAAACGGACGCCGAGGAGCTGCGCGACTTGGTCGCGACCGGCGGGGTCGACGACCTGCGCGCGATCACTCACACGGTGCCCGACGGACTCGCGAACGTCCCGAAGAAGCGCCCGGACGTGATGGAGACCCGCGTCGGCGGGGGCTCGCTCGACGAGCGACTCGAGTTCGCGCTCGACCTCGTCGAGGACGGCGGCGAACACGAGCTGACGGACGTGTTCCGCGCCGGCGAGTACCTCGACGTCCACGGAATCACGAAGGGGAAGGGCACCCAGGGACCGGTCAAGCGCTGGGGCGTCCAGAAGCGAAAGGGCAAACACGCCCGGCAGGGGTGGCGCAGACGGATCGGCAACCTCGGCCCGTGGAACCCCTCGCGGGTGCGCTCGACGGTTCCACAGCAGGGACAGACGGGCTACCACCAGCGGACGGAACTGAACAAGCGTCTGATCGACGCCGGCGACGGGAACGAGGCGAGCGTGGACGGCGGCTTTGTCGCGCACGGCGAGGTCGACGGTCGGTACGCGCTGATAAAGGGGTCGGCCCCCGGCCCGAACCAGCGTCTCCTGCGCTTCCGCCCGGCGGTCAGGCCGAACGACCAGCCGCGCCTCGACCCCGAGGTGCGTCACGTCTCCACGGCGTCGAACCAGGGGAACTCGTAGATGAACGCCACAGTACGCGACCTGGACGGCGACGCGGCGGGCGACGTCGAACTGCCCGACGCCTTCGAGACGGTCGTCCGCACGGACCTCGTCCGGCGGGCCGTCTCCGTCGCACAGGCGAACCGAAAACAGCCGTACGGATCGGACCCCTACGCCGGCATGCGGACGCCGGCGGAGTCGCCGGGGTCGGGCCGCGGGAGCGCACACGTCCCCCAGCAGAACGGGCAGGCGCGGCGCGTCCCGCAGGCGGTGTCGGGCCGGCGCGCCCACCCGCCGAAGGCCGAGAAGGAACAGGGAACGGGCCTCAACGAGAAAGAACGCCTGCTCGCCACCCGGTCGGCGCTGGCCGCGACGACGGACGCCGAGACGGTACGGGAGCGCGGCCACCGGTTCGACGACGGCGTCGAACTCCCGCTCGTCCTCGTCGACGACTTCGAGGGGGTCCACAAGACCCGCGAGGTCGTCGAGATCCTCGAGACGCTCGGCGTCCACGCAGACGTCGAGCGCGCCGACGAGGGCCGGACACGGCGGGCCGGACGCGGGACGACCCGCGGTCGGACCTACCGCGAGCCGCGTTCGATCCTGTTCGTCACGAGCGAGGAGCCGTCCCGCGGGGCGCGAAACCTCGCCGGCGCGGACGTGACGACCGGTCGGGAAGTAGACGCTGAGGACCTCGCGCCCGGCGGCGAGCCGGGTCGGCTGACGGTGTTCACCGAGGCGGCGCTCTCGGAGGTGGCCGAGCGATGAGCGTCGACGTACGCACCGTGCGCGTCGGCCTCACGGCGCTCACCGGAGGTCCCCGCCGATGAGCGTCATCCGTCACCCGCTCGTCACCGAGAAGGCGATGAACGAGATGGACTTCCAGAACAAGCTTCAGTTCGTCGTCGACGTCGACGCGACGAAGGAGACGGTCGCGGCAGCCGTCGCCGAGCGCTACGACGTCACCGTCGAGTCGGTGAACACACAGGTGACGCCACAGGGCGGGAAGAAGGCCACCGTCCGGCTGAGCGAGGACGACGAGGCCCAGGAAGTCGCCTCGCGGATCGGGGTGTTCTGAGATGGGACGACGAATTAGAGGCCAGAAACGCGGGCGCGGCTCCCCGACCTACCGGGCGCCGTCGCACCGCTACAAGGCGGAACTGTCGCACAAACGCGCGGAGCGCGACGACGAGACGGTCGCCGGCGAGGTGGTCGACATCGAGCACGACCCGGCGCGCTCGGCACCGATCGCCGCGGTCGAGTTCGAGGACAGCGAGGCGTCTGACGACGCCTCGGGCAGCCGGGCAGAGCCCGGCGGCGGCGACCGCCGCCTCGTGCTCGCCCCCGAGGGGATCGCGACGGGCGACCGTATCGAGGTCGGCGTCTCCGCGGAGATCAAGCCGGGCAACACGCTCCCGCTCGCGGAGATCCCCGAGGGCGTGCCGGTCTGTAACGTCGAGAGCCAGCCGGGCGACGGCGGGAAGTTCGCCCGCGCCTCCGGCGTCTCGGCACAGCTACTGACCCACGACCGCGCGGTCGCGGTCGTGACGCTTCCGAGCGGCGAGGTAAAGCGGCTGAACCCGTCCTGTCGGGCGACCGTCGGCGTGGTCGCCGGCGGCGGACGAACGGAGAAGCCGTACGTCAAGGCCGGCAACAAGCACCACAAGATGCAGGCGCGGGGCACGAAGTGGCCGCGCGTCCGCGGGGTCGCGATGAACGCCGTCGACCACCCGTTCGGTGGCGGCGGCCGCCAGCATCCCGGACAGCCGAAGAGCGTCTCGAAGAACGCCCCGCCGGGGCGCAAGGTCGGCGACATCGCCTCCAAGCGCACCGGCCGGGGGAGGTCTAGCAACGAATGAGTTCCGAGTACCGAACCGGCCGCGAGGGTGCGTTCACCTACCGCGGCCACACGTTGGACGAGCTCCAGGCGATGGAGCTCGACGAGGTGGTCGAACTGCTGCCCGCCCGTGCGCGGCGAACAATCGACAGAGGGCTGTCGACCCAGCACGAGAAGCTGCTGGCCGAGGCCCGCGAGGCGACGCCGGAGGAGACGGCGGACGACCCGATCCGGACCCACCTGCGGGATATGCCGATCCTGCCGGCGTTCGTCGACGTGACGTTCGCGGTGTACGACGGCTCCGACTTCGAGCGCGTCCGCGTCGAACCCGAGATGATCGGGCACTACCTCGGCGAGTTCCAGCTCACGCGCACGACCGTCGAGCACGGCCAGGCGGGTATCGGCGCCACCCGGTCCTCGAAGTTCGTGCCACTCAAATAATGGGAATCAACTACAGCGTCGAGGCCGACCCCGACACGACCGCGCGAGCGATGCTCCGGGAGCGGCCTATCAGCCTGAAGCACAGCAAGGCGCTCGCCCGCGAACTCCGCGACGAGACGGTCGCAGACGCCGTCTCCTACCTCGAAGGGGTCGTCGCCGAGGAGCAGTCGGTGCCGTTCAAGCAGCACAACTCCGGCGTCGGCCACCGCTCCGACATCGACGGCTGGGACGCCGGCCGGTACCCGGTGAAGGCCGCCGAGGCGTTCCTCACGCTGATCGAGAACGCCTCGGCGAACGCGCGCGAACAGGGGTTCGAGGCCGACGAGATGGTCCTCGCCCACGTCGCGCCGCACAAGGTCGGCGAGCGCGAAGGCCGCAAGCCACAGGCGTTCGGCCGGGCCGGGCCGTGGAACACCACGCTCTGTGACGTCGAGTTGGTGCTCGAGGAGCCCGGGTCCGAGGGGGTCGACGTCTGATGGCGGACGAACACCAGTTCATCGAGGACGGCCTCCAGCGCTCCCAGATAGACGAGTTCTTCGCGGACGAACTCGGCCGCGCCGGCTACGGCGGGATGGAGGTCGCGAAGACGCCGATGGGGACCCAGATCGTCCTGATGGCCGAGAAGCCCGGTATGGTGATCGGCAAGGGCGGCAAGAACATCCGGAAGGTCACCCGCGAACTCGAGGAGCGCTTCGACCTCGACGACCCCCAGATCGACGTCCAGGAGGTCGACGAGCCCGACCTGAACGCCCAGATCGTCGCCGATCGACTGGCGAACGCCCTGGAGCGCGGCTGGTACTTCCGCAAGGCCGGCCACACCACCATCGACCGGATCATGGACGCCGGCGCGCTCGGCGCCGAGATCGTCCTCTCGGGGAAGGTCACCGGCGCGCGCTCGCGCGTCGAGAAGTTCAACCGTGGCTACATCAAGCACAACGGCGAGCCGGCCTCGGAGGTCGTCGACGGTGGGCAGGGCGTCTCGGTGATGAAACTCGGCACCATCGGGGTGACGGTGAAGATCATCCCGCCGGGCGCCGAGCTACCGGACGACTTCAGCATCGCCGAGGACGCCGACGTCGCAGCCGTCGACCAGGCCGAGGCGGACGAGGGCGTCGAGGCGCTGCTGGCCGAGGCAGACGACGCAGACGCGGATGGGGAGGCGGGAACCGAGGCCGAGGCCGAGACCGAGACCGAAGGGGAGACCGAGGTACCGGAGTTCGCCGAAGAGGCGGTCGAGACGCCGACCGCCGACCCAACCGAGGTGGTCGACGAGGAGGTCGTCGAGGAGGTCGTCGAGGAGACCGGCGAGACGCCGGTCGCGACCGGCGACTCCGAGGAGACGCCGGCGGAGCCACTCGACGAGGACATCGAGAGCGAGGCCGCCGACCTCGTCGCGGAGATGGACGGGGACGGAGACGAGGACGGAGACGAGACGTGATCCTCCACCCGGACGAGATCCGCGACATGACGCCCGCCGAGCGCGCAGCCGAGCTCGA
This sequence comes from uncultured Haloferacaceae archaeon, assembly GCA_964512675.1. Classification (GTDB taxonomy): domain Archaea; phylum Halobacteriota; class Halobacteria; order Halobacteriales; family Haloferacaceae; genus A07HB70. Next base: position 7,974 of record CAZEJR010000031.1, read on the forward strand.
CGAGCTGGAGACGGAGCTGCTGAACGCCCGGGCCGTCCAGGCCGCGGGCGGCGCCCCGGAGGACCCGGGGCGGATCGGCGAGCTCCGTCGCACCGTCGCACGGGTCAAGACGATTCAGCGCGAGGAGGGCGACCTCGACGACGGCGGGGGAGGCGACTGACGGTGGCGCTCGCGCCCGAGACGCTGCCGCGTCACGAACTCTGCGGACTGCGCGTGCGGGTCGCCGACGCGCCGAACCCCGACCTCGTCGGGGTCGGCGGGCGGGTGGTCCGCGAGACGCGACGGACGCTGGTCGTGTCGCGGGCGGACGAGGAGCGCCGGATTCCGAAGCGCGGCTCGGTCCTCGAGTTCGCGCTCGGCCCGGCGACGCTCGACACCGACCGGACGACGGACGACGTCGTCGCGGCGCGAGAGCCCGCGGGGACCGACGCAGCCCCGACCGGCGGTGACACGACGGCCCACGTCACGGTGGACGGGGGGCGCCTGCTCTCGCGCCCCGCTCGACGAACGGACGACGGACCAACACCAGACGGAGACGACAGATGGCGCTAGGATACGACGTACCGGAACCGGAGACGGCCTGTACCGACGCGAACTGCCCCTTCCACGGAACGCTGTCCGTGCGGGGGCAGGCGCCGGAGGGACGGGTCGACTCCACATCGATGGACAAGACGGTCGTTGTGGAACGCGAGTACGACGTTCGCGTCCCAAAGTACGACCGATACATGAAACGACGGAGCCGCGTGCCGGCACACGCCCCGCCGTGTCTCGACCTCGCGGTCGGCGACACGGTGCGGATCGCCGAGACGCGGCCGCTGTCGAAGACCAAATCACACGTCGTCGTCGAACGGGTCGACGACGAGGAGGACGCCTGATGCAGGCGCTGAACGCCGACGTCACCCCCGGGCTGGAGCGCGGGTCGCTCGTGACCTGCGCGGACAACACGGGGGCGCGTCAGCTGAAGGTGGTCAGCGTCACGGGCTACGGCGGCACGAAAAACCGGCACCCGAAGGCGGGTGTCGGGGACAAGGTGACCGTCTCGGTCACGAAGGGCACGCCTGAGATGCGGCGGCAGGTGCTGGAGGCGGTCGTCGTCCGCCAGCGCAAGCCGATCCGGCGTCCGAGCGGTCAGCGCGTCAAGTTCGAGGACAACGCAGCCGTCCTCATCGACGACGTCGGCGAGCCCCGTGGCACGGAGATCAAAGGTCCCGTCGCGCGCGAAGTCGCGGAGCGCTTCGGGAGTATCGCGAGCACCGCGACGATTATAGTATGACCTCGAAACAGCCACGCACACAGCGCAAGCGGCGCCGCGAGGCGGCGCTGCACGAGCGGCACAGCCAGGTCCGCGCGACGCTGGCCGACGACCTCCGCGAGGAGTACGGCCAGCGGTCGGTCCGGGTAAACGAGGGCGACACCGTCGAGGTGATGCGCGGCGACCACGCCGGAGAGACCGGCGAGGTGGTCGGCGTCGACCTGAAGCGAGAGACGGTGCGCGTCGAGGACGTCACCGTCGAGAAGACAGACGGCGAGGAGGTTCCGCGCCCGCTCGACGCCTCGAACCTGCGCGTGACGGACCTGACACTCGAGGACGACCGGCGGGTGGCCCGGCTGGAGGCCGACAGTGAGTAACCACCAGAAGCGTCTCTCGGTGCCGAACTCCTGGCCCGTCGAGCGCAAAGAGGGGACGTTCACGGTAAAGGCCGACGCCGGTCCACACGGCGAGGCGGGCGTTCCGCTCGTCATCGTGCTGCGGGACGTCCTCGGCTACGTCGACGACCGGAAGGAGGCCCGCTACGCGCTCTCGCAGGGGTCGGTGCTGGTCAACGGCGAGCCCGCCCGCGACGAGAGCCGGCCGATCGGGATGTTCGACATCCTCGTCTTCGAGGAGCGCGAAGAGCAGTTCCGGGTGTTCCCGGACGAGGGCGGTCGGCTCTCGCTGACGCCGATCGACGAGTCGGCGGCGGAGAGCCGTCTCGGCAAGGTAATCGGCAAGCGCCAGGTCGGCGGCGGCGCGTTCCAGCTGACGCTCCACGACGGGGCGAACATCCAGCTGTCGCCGGCGGAGGCAGCCGACTACGGCGTCGGCGACTCGCTCGTCCTCGACAACGAGACGGCGGCGGTCGTCGCTCACTTCCCGTACGAGGAGGGGGCGATGGTCACCGCGGTGGCTGGCGAACACGCCGGCGAGATCGGGACGATCGCCGAGGTCGTCGTCGCCCCCGGCTCGGGCGATACCATCGTCCAGGTCTCACAGGACGACGAGCGGTTCGACGGCGACGGGTTCGAGACGGTCGCAGACTACGCGGTCGTCATCGACGAGAACTTCCTCGGAGGTGCCCCGGACGAATGAGCTCCGAGTCTGCCGACGCCGGCGACGGCGACCCCGAGCCGTCGGGCGAGTCTGCGTTCCACGAGATGCGCGAGCCCAGAGTCGAGAAGGTCGTCGTCCACATGGGCGTGGGCGAGGGCGGACGCGAACTCGCGACCGCCGAGGACATCATCGCCGAGGTGACCGGCCAGACGCCGGTCCGGACGCAGGCCAGGCGCGCGGTCGGAGAGTTCGGCATCCGCAAGGGCGACCCGATCGGCGCGAAGGTGACGCTGCGCGGCGACGCCGCGCACGCGTTCCTCGAGACGGCCCTGGCGCTCGCGGACCTGCGGCGGTCGCAGTTCGACGAGACGGGCAACGTCTCGTTCGGCGTTGAGGAACACACCGCCTTCCCGAGCCAGGAGTACGACCCGCAGATCGGTATCTACGGGCTGGACGTGACGGTGAACCTGACGCGGCCGGGCTACCGGGTGTCGAAGCGCGACCACGCGTCGCGCTCGATCCCGTCGCGTCACCAGCTGACGCCCGGCGACGCCGTCGCGTATCTCGAGGACAGCTTCGACGTGACGGTGGAGGACACATGAGCGAGACAGAGACAGAGACAGGCGGCGAGCACGCGACGCGGCGCACGGACGACCGGCGGCAGTGTCGGCGCTGTGGCCGCCCGCAGGGGCTCGTCGGGAAGTACGACATCTACCTGTGTCGACAGTGCTTCCGTGAGGTAGCCCGCGACATGGGGTTCAAGAAGTACAGATGACAGGGAACGATCCGCTGGCGAGCGCGCTCTCCGGCCTCGACAACGCCGAGAGGGTGGGCCACCTGGCCCACACGGTGTCGCCCGCCTCGAACGTGATCGGGTCGGTGCTCGAGGTTCTCTACGACCGCGGGTACGTCGACGGCTTCGAGTTCGTCGACGACGGCACGTCCGGTCAGTTCGAGGTCGAACTGAGCGGCGCGATAAACGAGTGTGGCACCGTCAAGCCCCGCTACTCGGTCGGTGCAGACGGGTTCGAGCGCTGGGAGAAGCGGTACCTCCCGGCCCGTGACTACGGGGCGCTCGTCGTCACCACCAGCCGAGGCGTGATGAGCCACTACGAGGCCCGCGAGACGGGGGTCGGCGGCCAACTGATCGCATACGTCTACTGATGAGAGTCGAAATCGAACTTCCGAGCGACGTGACCGCCGCCGTCGAACACCTTGACCTGACAGTCGAGGGCCCGAACGGGACGGTCGAGCGCCGGCTGTGGTATCCGGACGTGACCGTCACGACGGCGGCGGTCGACGGACAGCCCCACGTGGTCGTCGAGAGTGCGACCGACGACGCCGAGACGACGGCGACGGTCGGCACCTTCGAGAGCCACGTGCGAAACATGATCCACGGCGTGACAGCGGGGTGGGCGTACGAGATGGAGGTCTACTACGCCCACTTCCCGATGCAGGTCCGCGTCGAGGACGGCGAGGTCGTGATCGAGAACTTCCTCGGCGAGCAGTCGCCGCGGCGGACGCCCGTCCGCGGCGACACCGAGGTCGAGGTCGACGGGGAGACGGTCCGCGTCCACGGTCCCGACAAGGAGGCGGTCGGACAGACCGCCGCCGACATCGAGCAGCTGACGCGGGTGAGCGGCAAAGACACCCGCGTCTTCCAGGACGGCGTCTACATCACCAGCAAGCCCACGACGCGGGGTGAGGCGGCGTGAGCGCCGACGAGTCCGACGGGAGTGGCCCGACGGAGCTCGAGGACGTCGCCGGGGTCGGGCCGGCGAAGGCCGACGCGCTCCGCGACGCCGGCTACGTCGGCGTCGAGGACCTCCAGGCGGCCAGTCAGGCCGAACTCGCCGACGTCGAGGGCGTGGGCAACGCGCTCGCGGCCCGGATCAAGGCGGAGGTCGGCGGCCTCGAGGTCGAGGAGACGGCGTCCGAGGGCGAGGTCGCGGAGGCCGACCCGGAGGCGGCGGTCGACGAGGCCGACGCCGACGAGGCGGCAGAGACCGAACTCCGGCCCCGCGGTCACGCCGACAAGACGCCGGACCTCGACGACGAGACTGCCCGGGCGCTCGCACAGCGTCACCGCGAGGGGACGCCCGAGTTCCCGCGGCAGGGCCGACACAAGGCGACCCGCGTGAAAGACACGTGGCGTCGTCCCCGCGGCGGGCTGTCGAAGCAGCGTCGCCGGGTAAAGGGCAAGGGCGCGGTCGTCGAGGCCGGCTACCGGTCGCCGACCGCCGCCCGCGGCAGGCACCCGAGCGGGTTCGAGGAGGTTCGCGTGCACAACACCGACGATCTCGAGGGTGTCGATCCCGACCGCGAGGCGGTGCGGATCGCGTCGGCGGTCGGCGGTCGCAAGCGCGAGCGCATCGAGGACGTCTGCGAGGACCGCGAGATCCGCGTGCTCAATCCGACCTACGAGGAGGTCGAGGTCGAGTCCGAGGTCGAGGCGGAGGCCGACTCGTGACGGACCTCAGCGCACAGAAGCGCCTCGCGGCAGACGTTCTGGACGTCGGCGAGAGCCGCGTCTGGTTCGACCCCGAGGCGCAGTCGGAGATCGCCGAGGCGATCACCCGCGACGACGTGCGGGACCTGGTCGATCAAGGGATCATCCGCGACAGGGCGGCGAAGACGAACTCGCGTGGCCGGGCGCGCGCCCGGCAGGAGACGCGCGACTACGGCCACCGACAGGGGGCCGGCTCCCGGAAGGGGAAGGCCGGCGCCCGGTCGGACCCGAAAGACGACTGGACGAGCCGGATCCGCGCCCAGCGCCGGCGGCTCCGCGAACTGCGCGACGAGGGGACGCTGACCCCGACGCAGTACCGCGAGCTGTACCGGAAGGCGGGCGGCGGGGAGTTCGACAGCGTCGACCGGCTCGAGACGTACGCGGCGAACACATACGAGATACAGATGGAGGACGACTGAGATGGCGACCGGCCCACGCTACACGGTGCCGATGCGCCGGCGCCGCGAGGTTCGGACGGACTACGGGCAGCGGTTGCGACTCCTGAAATCCGGGAAGCCACGGCTGGTGGCCCGGGTGAGCAACAGACACGTCAGGGCGCAGCTGGTCACCCCCGGTCCAGCGGGCGACGAGACGCACGCGGCCGCCGAGAGCGCGGACCTGCGGGAGTACGGCTGGGAGGCGCCGACGGGGAACCTCCCGAGTGCGTACCTCACGGGACTGCTCGCGGGGCAGCGGGCGCTCGCCGCCGGCGTGACGGAGGCAGTGCTCGACATCGGGCTGAACACGGCGACGCCCGGCAACAAGACGTTCGCGGTCCAGGAGGGTGCGGTCGACGCCGGCGTCGAGATCCCGCACAACGAGGCGGTGCTGGCGGACTGGCCGCGTACCCGTGGCGAACATATCGCCGCGTACGCCGCAGAGCGCGACGAGCCGCTGTACGCCGGCGACTTCGACGCGACCGACCTCCCGGACCACTTCGACGAGGTACGAACACGAATCATGGACACGGAGGACGCCAATGAGTGACGGCTGGGAGCCGCGCACGCGGCTCGGACGCATGGTACAGGACGGCGACGTCGACACGATGGAGGCAGCGCTCAACTCCGGCCTCCCGCTGAAGGAGCCGGAGGTCGTCGACCAGCTGCTCCCGGGGTTACAGGACGAGGTGTTAGACATCAACATGGTCCAGCGGATGACCGACTCCGGTCGGCGCGTGAAGTTCCGGTGTGTCGTCGCCATCGGCAACCGCGACGGCTACCTCGGCTACGCCGAGGGCCGAGACGACCAGGTCGGCTCGGCGATCCAGAAGGCGATCGAGGTCGCGAAGCTGCACATCGTTCGCGTCGACCGTGGCTCGGGCTCGTGGGAGGACCGCGCAGGCGGCACCCACTCGCTCGTCCGCAAGGCGACCGGGACAGCGGGCTCGGTGACGGTCGACGTCATCCCCGCCCCGCGAGGGCTGGGGCTGGCCGCGGCGCCGACCGTCGGCAACGTCCTCGAACTCGCCGGCATCGAGGACGCGTGGACGCAGTCGAACGGCAACACCCGGACGACGGTGAATCTCGCGAAGGCGACGTTCAACGCCCTGAAGAACGCCTCGCAGTCCCGGACCCCTCGGCGCGCCCGTCGGGTCCAGCGCGAGGCGGAGGAGGCCGACTGATGCTCGCGCTGGTCCGGATCCGGGGCGAGGTCGACACGAGTGACGCGGTCCGGGACACGCTAGAGATGCTGAACCTCCACGAGGTCAACCACTGTACGCTCGTTCCGGAGACCGACGCCTACCGTGGTATGGTGACGAAGGTCACCAACCGGGTCGCGTTCGGCGAACCGTCAGTCGAGACGGTCGCGGCGCTGCTCCGTCGGCGCGCCGAACCGCTCGAGGGCGACGCGACCGTCGACGACGAGTGGGTCGCTGACCACACCGACTACGCCGACGTCGGCGCGCTCGCCGAGGCGCTGGTCGCCGAGGAGACGACGCTACGCGACGCGGGACTGTCGCCGGCGATCCGTCTTCACCCGCCGCGTGGCGGCCACGACGGGATCAAGCAGCCGGTCGCTGTCGGCGGCGAACTCGGCGGCCACGACGACATCGACAGTCTGCTCGAGGTGATGCGATGACCGACAAGAAGCGGCGACAGCGCGGGTCGCGCACCCACGGCGGTGGAACGCACAAGAACCGGCGCGGCGCCGGACACCGCGGCGGCCGCGGCGCCGCCGGCCGCGACAAACACGAGTTCCACAACCACCCGCCGCTGGGCAAGCACGGCTTCACGCGACCAGAGGCGGCACAGGACGAGGTCGTCGAGGTCCACGCCCGGGAACTCGACGAGGAGGCGTCGCTGCTGGCGGCGGAGGGTCTCGCCGAGGCGGCGGGCGACGCCTACCACGTCGACGCGCGCGACGTCGCCGAGGACGGCCACGACGTCGACGTCGTGAAGGTGCTCGGCGGCGGACGCGTCGACGGCGAACTCCACGTCACCGCGGACGCGTTCACCTCCGGCGCCCGCGAACTGATCGAGTCCGCGGGCGGGAGCGTCGCGCTGACCGACCGCGCCGAACGCGCCGAGGAGGCGACCGAACCCGACTCCGGAGAGGAGCAAGAGGCGTAACATATGGGCTGGAAGGAGGCCGCCGAACCGGTGCTGACGCGGATGCCGTCGGTCCGCCGTCCAGAGGGACACGTCCCGTTCAAGCGCAAGATCGCGTGGACGGCTGGCATCCTCGTCCTGTATTTCTTCCTGACGAACGTCCAGCTGTTCGGCCTGAACGCCGGGCAGTCGAGCGACCTGTTCGGTCGATTCCGGTCGATTCTCGCCGGACAGCAGGGGTCGATCCTCCAGCTCGGAATCGGCCCGATCGTCACGGCCTCGATCGTCCTCCAGCTGCTCGGCGGGGCGGACCTCCTCGGTCTCGACACCGACGACCCGCGCGACCAGGTGCTCTACCAGGGACTCCAGAAGCTCCTCGTCGTCGTGATGATCTGTCTGACGGGACTGCCGATGGTGTTCGCCGGCGGGTTCCTGCCGGCAGACCCGGCGGTCGGCCAGGCGCTCGGGATCGGTGCAGACGGCGTGAAGGGGCTAATATTCCTCCAGATCGCCGTCGGCGGGATCCTGATCCTGTTCATGGACGAGATCGTCTCGAAGTGGGGTGTCGGGAGCGGGGTCGGGCTGTTCATCATCGCCGGCGTGAGCCAGCAGCTCATCGGCGGGCTGTTCAGCTGGCAGGGCCTCGGCGGCACGCGCGGGTTCTTCCCGACGTGGTTCGCTATCCTGACCGGCGAGACGTCACTCGCGTCGCCCCTGACCGCCGAGGGGCTCCAGCAGCTGCTCCTCGGCCAGGGCCAGCTGCTCGCAATGCTGACGACGGTCGCAATCTTCGCCGTCGTCGTCTACGCGGAGTCCGTCCGGGTGGAGATTCCACTCAGCCACGCGCGTGTCAAAGGCGCCCGGGGCCGGTTCCCGGTGAAGCTCATCTACGCGAGTGTCCTGCCGATGATTCTCGTCCGCGCGCTCCAGGCGAACATCCAGTTCGTCGGGCGCATCCTCAACTCCCAGCTCGCGTCGATGCCGGCGTGGCTCGGGCAGTACAACACGAACGGACAGCCGGTCGCCGGGCTGTTCTACTATCTCGCGCCGATACAGACGCCGGGGGACTGGATGTGGTTCGCCGCCGGGACCACGGCGGAGCCGTGGCAGATCGGCATCCGCGTGGCAATCGACCTGACGTTCATGCTGATCGGCGGCGCGGTCTTCGCGGTGTTCTGGGTGGAGACGACCGGGATGGGTCCCGAGTCGACCGCCCGGCAGATCCAGAACTCCGGGATGCAGATCCCCGGCTTTCGGCGCAACCCCCAGGTGATAGAGAAGGTGATGGAACGGTATATTCCGCAGGTCACCGTCATCGGGGGCGCGCTCGTCGGGCTCCTCGCCGTGTTGGCGAACATGCTCGGCACCGTCGGAGCGGTCTCCGGCACCGGGCTGCTGCTGACGGTGTCTATCACCTACAAACTGTACGAGGAGATCGCCGAGGAGCAGCTAATGGAGATGCACCCGATGATGCGCCAGATGTTCGGCGATTAGCCTAACTATTCCCGTTAAATCTCTCGGGGTCGAACGCCCCCCTCGGCTAACTTTTAGACGCTCTGCTCATCCAGACCAACGCCGACGGCGTCTGTACACACACCAGACGACCCGTGCTAACCACTCGTGATGGTGAGTAGGGTTGGCGAATCGTCTCGAGACGCCCCGTAACTCATCTTTCGCGTGTCGTCCTCGACTGGCGTGACTCCCCTCGGATGGTCTCGTGTCGTTTAACTCACGGTGTACGAGAAAGGAACGGTCCCTCAGGACGAAGAAGAACGCTCGCAGGTCGTCGTTGTACGTATCGACGCACGGCGGTCTGACGAGGTCGTCGTTCACTCACGAGACCCAGCGCAGAATCGCTACTCTGAACAGACGGTCTACGGCTGCAACAGTCGATACGACTACGTCTCGCCCGAAGACCCCGCTTTTCAGGCCGTCTATCTCGACTCGATTGCACCCGACGTAGCAGAACTGACGCGGGAGTGAAGAGCCACCCTCGCCCGGGACGCTGCGTGCGGACGTATGCGTTTCCGATCTCCAGACTCACCCCCTTAGACGAGTGAGTCGGCCCAGTATCGCTATCGAACTACACGCCACTCGAACACAGTACTACAACGACTGACGCACACGAAGACACTCCCTCCGAGGAGCACGGACGAATCGACTTGCAACCAGACTACGACAAGTACGGTGTCGCCTCATCAAACGATGGCACGGTCATCCTCCGAATCGACAGCGACAAGCATCTCTTTGAGCGGGTCGGTTTAGTCAGTCGTCGGCAAACGGAAGTAATCCTGAATCGGCACGCTGACGGCGAGAACTTGAGGGACGAAGGGTCGTTCAATACGGTCGAGTCCATCTCGGTTGAACGAGTGAAGTTTGAATCACGGCTTCGAGACGCGATAGTCGACCCGATATACGACGGGGAGGTCTCCCGAGACCAAGCCGAGGCTCTCGCCGACGACCTTGTCGAGTCGTCTCGTGAGCAGTGGAGATCTGTCGTCGCTACCGCCATCGGACACGACAGAGGAGTACCAGAACGGCTATACACCGCTCACCCCGTCGCTT
>CAZEJR010000032.1:0-15847 GCA_964512675.1 uncultured Haloferacaceae archaeon
GGTCGGACTCGGCGTCGGCGAGGAGGTCGGACTCGGCGTCGGCGAGGAGGTCGGACTCGGCGTCGTCGTGGTCGCGTCGGACGTGTCGGTGCCGACGACCTGGACGTCTCCGGGCGTCGCCGTCGCCGTGTCCGGCGGCGTGGTGTCGTCGTCAGCCGACGAGCCACACCCGGCGAGGAGCGCAACGCCCGCGGCGAGAAAGAGCCGCCTGTTCACAGCGGCCCTTCTCGGCGTGACAGCATACCTGTTGTGGACCGGGCGTGCCGACGCGTGTTACTGTATGGGACCGCCGTGATTCGAACACGGGTCCAACGCACCCCATGCGCAGAGGATACCACTACCCCACGGTCCCTCGCCTGCAGGCTCGCCCGTTCGGCTCTTAACGGCTTCGTCTTCGCCGCCGGTCAGACCAGCACCCGGTCGAGGTCGACGACCTCGCCCCGGTCCGCGGCTGGGTCGCCGACGAGCGTTCCGAGGCAGACGGCGGCGCCGTCGGGCGTGTAGACGGCGACCCGGTCGCCCTGCTCCGGGCCGCCGTCGACGTCGAGGACGCCCGGCGCGTAGACGGGCGCGCCCTCGGCCACCTCGCGGGCGGCGGCGGGCGGGATGGTCAGGCCCGGCAGGCCGTCGAGCAGCCGCTCGGCGGGCGCGACGGCCTCGCGGAGCGGGCCGGTGTCGCCCTCGCTGGCGAACGCGAGCGCGTCGGCGAACTCGTGGAGGTTCACCAGGTCGGCGTCGTCGAACGGACCCGTGCCGGTCCGTCGGAGGTGCCCCATGTGTGCGCCGACCCCGAGCGCCAGCCCGAGGTCGTGACACAGCTTCCGGACGTAGGTGCCGGACTCACACGACAGCCGGAGCAGGGCGCGGCGCTCCTCGGCCTCGAGGACGTCGAGGGCGTACACCTCGCGGACCCGGAGACGGCGCGCGACGGCGCTCCGGCGCGGCGGCTTCTGGTAGAGCCGCCCCTCGAACGCCCCGAGGGTGGCGCCGAGGTCAGCCGGCGCCGGGCCGTGGAGTTCGAGGACTGCGACGTACTCCTTCGGTGCGGTCCGGAACCGCTCGACGAGGCGGGTGGCGTCGCCGAGCATCGTCGGGAGCGACCCCGTCACCTTCGGGTCGAGCGTGCCGGCGTGGGCGGCGTCGTCGACCCCTGGCCCGCCGTCGAGCGCCGTCAGGGCGTCGGTGACCATCTCGCGAACCCACGCGGCGACCTGGTGGGCGGAGGGGCCGGGGGGTTTGTCGAGGTTGACCACCCCGAACCGCAGGAGCGTGGCGGGCGGGCGCTCGTCCGGCGGGCCTCGTGCTCGCACGCTGACGCTACTCCGCGTCGGCGCGCTGGAACTCGTAGCGGACGCCCTCGACGGGCATCGCGCCCTCGTCACCCCCGTCGGTGTACGACTCGACGGCGGTGCGGACGACAGCCGTCGCCGCGTCTGGCCCCCACCGAGCCGTGTTCAGGACGAGGTCGTAGATCGAGAGGTCGTCGATGTCGATGTCGTAGTAGGTCCGGTAGCGCCGGGCCTCGCTCTCTGCGCGGCGGCGGGTCTCCTCGCGGACGGCAGCGACGGACTTCTGCTCCCGCCCGGCGATGCGCTCGACCCGGACGGCGAGCGGCGCGGTCAGCCACACCCGGATGTCGGCGGCGTCGCCGGCGAGCCAGCCGGCGAGCCGCGACTCCAGCACCAGGTCGTCGCGGCGCCGCGCGAGGTCGTACTGCCGCCGGTCGAGGTCGTAGTCGATCGCGGGCTCTGTCTCCGCGAGTTCGTTCAGCTCGACGGGCGAGAGGCCACGCTCGTCTGCCACGGCCCGGAAGATGTCGCCGCCGCTGACGTGTTCGGAGCCCAGCGCCTCGGCGAGCGCCGCCGCGAGCGTCGACTTCCCGCCGCCGGCGGGGCCCGAGACGGTTATCAACATACCGTCGGTCGGCGCCGACCGGGCAAAGAAGTTGCTATCGACGCGGGGCTACGACGGACTCGGGCTGATGTCGATGTTCAGCCCCTTGCGGATGATCTGCGTGAACCCCATCGAGCAGACGAAGTACCAGAGGATCCACACCTGGATCGGCCCGAGCGCGGCGTCCCGCCACTCGAGCGGACCACGGAGCGGGATCGTGATCGCTCCCGGGTCGATATGCTGGGTCCCGCCGCCGATGCCGAGTGCCCAGTACATCCACAGGAAGACGGGAATGGTGAAGAACATGATCCAGACCATCGGGCGGAACTGCTCTTTGAACATCCCGAGCTGGTCGCCCATCATCTCCATCTGTTCGTCCTGGAGCCGGTCCAGCGCCTCCTGGTCGTCGCGCTCCTTGGCCCTCTCCCGGCGCTCCTGGAGGTCCTCCATCTGCGCCTGATACTGTCCCATCTTCTCCGTGTTCATCAGGTTCGCCTGGAGCAGCGTCGAGTACAGCCCCGTGCCCATCGCGAGCACCATCACGACGGCGTAGAACGGGAGCGCCTGTTCGAGCGGGCCGAGCGCGACGTCCATTACACCGCCGATGAGGTCGCGGAGCGGCTGCCACGCGTAGGCGACGAAGAAGGCCATCGTCACCCCGGCGGCGCCCTTGTCGTACACCGACCAGGTCGTCTCCTCGACTTCGTCGTCGTCCTCGGCGGCGTCGGCGCCGTCTCCCCCGGCATCGTCCTGTCCGACCGCGGCGCGGGTCGCATCCGGGTCGGCGAGTTCGAACCCGTCGTCGCCGTCGACGAGCACGCCCTGCTCGATCAGTCGGCCCCAGTGTCCGCTGGAGACGTCGTCGCGGACGTCCGCCCAGCGTACCGTGCCGTCCTCGGCGCGCGAGAGCACCGTCTCGACGGCGTCGCGCATCTCGGTGTCGTCCCCGACGAGGTCACGGACGGTCCGTTCGGTCCGAGCCATCGAGACTGCGTAGGATATCGTAGAATAAGAAGGGTCCGCTCCCGGCGTCCTACGACTCGACCGTCTCGCGCAGCGCCGCGAACACCTCGTCGGGCGTGCCGTCGCCGTCTACCTCGGCTAGCGTGCCGGTCTCGCGGTAGTGGTCGACGACCGGCGCGGTGTTCTCCTCGTACACCCGGAGGCGCTCGCGCACGGTGTCCTCTGTGTCGTCGTCCCGCTGGGTCAGCTCGGCGCCGCAGTCGTCGCAGCTGCCGGCCTCCGCGGGCGGCGCGAACTCGACGTGGTAGGTCGCGTCACACTCCGGGCAGATCCGTCGTCCTGTCAGACGGCGAATAAGTTCGTCCTCGGGCACAGAGAGAAAGGCAACGGTGTCGAGGTCGACCATGTCGGCGAGAAACTCCGCCTGGTCGAGGTTCCGGGGGTAGCCGTCGAGTACGAACCCGTCGGCGTCGGCGAGCGCCTCGACGACGATCTCGTTCACCACGGGGTCGGGAACGAGTTCGCCCGCCTCCATGTACTCACGCGGCGTCCCGTGGTCGGTCTCCACGTCCCTGTTCGCGCGGAGCGCGTCGCCCGTCGTGACGTGGTCGACGTCGTACTCCTCGGCGAGTCGCGTGCTCTGCGTGCCCTTTCCCGCGCCGGGGGGACCGAGCAGGAGAATCTGTGGCCGGTTCACAGCCGTGAGACCAGCCGCGCGCATTTGTATCTCCCCATCTCCCGACGGGTCGACACCCGCCGTCGCCCCGCTCGCGGGACTCCCGGCCCTGTTAACCGTCCGCGCGCCAGACCGGAGCGCGTGACCCGATTCGACGCGACCGACCCCGGCGAGCGCCGGAAGCTCGTCGCCGACGCGGTCCGCGCACACCGGGAGCGTGGGAGCGAGTTCCTGACCGTCGAGGCCGCGTGGGGAGACGACGAGGAGACGCTCGCCGACCTCGGTGCCGACGACGGCGACGCGACAGCGCCCGACCCGTGGATCCAGTTCGGCGACCGCACGTTCAACCTCGACGTGACCGGCGCGGAGCTGACCCGGCTCGACGCCCTCTTAGACGACTACCCGGAGTTCCGGGTCGAGGCGCGCGACTCGCCGGCGGAGGCCGAGGGAACGAACGTCCGGATCACGGCCAAGTCCGACGCCGGCCGGCTGGCGGCGTTCGTCGACGACGCGTTCCTCCGGGTGTACGAGGCCCCCACAGACTACCGGCTCTGGGCCGCGAGCGTGTAGGCAGAGGCGACGACGAGGCAGACGGGCGGAGCCGTTTACCGCCGCCGCGCCCTCGCCCGGCCGTGACGACAGCACCAGAGGGTCCCTCCGCGCCGCGGCCCGAGGAGGGCGAGTCCGCCGTCCTCGACGGCGACGGCGTCCGTCTCCACGCCGTCCGCGCCGGGCCGCCGGACGGACCGCTCGCGCTCTTGCTCCACGGCTTCCCCGAGTTCTGGTACTGCTGGCACGAGCAGATACAGCCGCTCGCCGAGGCCGGCTACCGCGTCGTCGTCCCGGACCAGCGTGGGTACAACGCCAGCGAGACGCCGGCTGGTGTCGACGCGTACCGAATCGACGCGCTGGCGCGAGACGTCACGGCGCTGATAGACGCCCACGGCCGCGAGTCGGCTCACGTCGTCGGCCACGACTGGGGCGCCGCGGTCGGCTGGTGGACCGCGCTCCACCACCCCGAGCGCGTGCGGACCCTGACGGCGGTGAACGTCCCCCACCCGTCGGTGATGACCGAGGAGCTCAGCCGGTCGTGGCGCCAGCGGCTCCGGTCGTGGTACGTCCTGGCGTTCCAGGTGCCGGCGCTGCCCGAGTGGGTCGCTCGCGCCGGCGACTGGCGGCTCCTCACCCGCTCGATGCGCCGGTCGAGCCTCCCCGGGACGTTCGACGAGGCCGACTTCGAGCGCTACCGCGCGGCGTGGAGCAGGCCCGGCGCGTTCGGCGCGATGCTGAACTGGTACCGCGCGGTCGTCCGGGAGCGGCCGACGCCGGCCCGGGAGACGGTCGAGCCGCCGACGCTCGTCGTCTGGGGCGCTCGTGACGGGTTCCTCGCGCGGTCGATGGCCCCGCGGTCGGTCGAGCGGTGCCGTGACGGACGGCTGGAGACGCTCGCGGACGCGACCCACTGGGTCCACCACGAGCGTCCCGAGCGGCTCTGTCGCCTGCTCCGCGGGCAGTTCGCGTAGCCACGAGTCGAACGGTTCAAGCCGGACGCCCCCGGCGCTCTGCCGTGGCCTCGCGGCTCGCCCGGCTCCTCACCGGCGTCGTCGGAGCGGACGCGTCGGTGCTCGCCGACCGCCCGTTCCGCGTCGTCCTCGTCGCCTCGCTGATATCGCCGCTTGGCACTGCCGTCGTCTCGCCGGTGCTCGCGAGCCTCACCGGCCCGTTCGGCGTGACGGAGGCGCGCGCCGGCCTCCTCCTCGCCGGCTTCACCGCGCCGTCGATCCTGCTCATCCCCGTCGTCGGCGCCCTGTCGGACCGGGTCGGCCGCCGGCCGGTGCTCGCGGGCGGCCTCGCGCTGTTCGGCCTGTCGGGGAGTGCCGTCGCCCTGACTGGCGAGTTCCGGGCCGCGCTGGCGCTCCGGGCGCTCCAAGGCGTCGGCTACTGCGGGGTCGCGCCGGTGCTCATCACGAGCGTCGGCGACATGTACGCCGGCGAGCGCGAGGCGACCGCACAGGGCGTCCGCTTCACCGTCGTCGGCGTCGCCCTGACGCTCGCGCCGCTGGCCGCGGGGCTGCTCGTCGCCGTGGCGTGGCAGGCGCCGTTTCTCGTCTACCTGCTGTCGCTCCCGGCGGCGCTCGCGGTCGTCCTGTTCCTCGGCGAGCCGCGCGAGCGTCGGTCGGCGGCGTCGCTGGCCGAGACGGAGTCGCTCGCGGCGCTCGCACGGCGCCCCCGGGTGCTGGCGACGCTCGCCGGCCTGACGGCGCCGCGGCTGGTGTGGTTCGCCTTCCTCACCTACGCCTCGGTGGTCGTCACCCGGCTGCTCGACGGGTCGCCCGCGGCGTCCGGCGCGGTGGTGGCCGCGGCGAGCCTCGGCGCCGCCGTCGCCGCGACACAGGTCGGTCGTCTCACCGGGGGCCACGGTCGGGCACGGCTGCTCGTCGGCGCGATCGTCGGGTCGGGCGCGGGCCTCGTCGGCGTCGGCGTCGCCCCTTCGGTTGTCGCCGCCGTCGGCGCCGCCGTCCTCACCGGGGCGGGGTTCGGGGTCAGTCTCTCGCTCTACCGCTCGGAGATGACGCGGCTGGCCCCCGCCGCGCGGCGCGGCGCGCTGGTGAGCGTCGGCGAGTCGGTCGGTCGGGTGGGGTCGACGGTCGGGCCGGTGCTGGCAGGAGCGTTCGTCGGACTGGGGCAGCCGGTCCTGGGAGACGGCGGCGCAGTGCGGGGTGCGCTGGCCGCGATGGCGCTGGTGGCCGTCGCGCTCGGGGCCGCGAGTGTCCTCGTCGCCGGGCGGTTCGCCGCGCCGCCCGGGTCGCCCGCCGCCGACTAGCGCCGGTCGCGACGCATCGCGATCTCGAACCACGGGCAGAGCCGGAGCTGCCGGTAGTAGCGCGGGTTGTCGCCGAGGTGGTCGTAGTCGGCCCAGAGGAGGCCGCCGATCTCCGACTCGTCGGGGTTGAGGCTCGTGTCGTCGAGTGTCGTCTGTAACACCGCACAGACCTCCCACTCCAGTCCGGCGTTCTCGTAGCGGCGCTTGTACTCGAAGCGGTCGGTCACCCGGAGGTCGCCGTACTGGTCCGGGGTGACGCCGAGTTCCTCCTCCAGTCGCGCGCGGCAGGCGTCGACCTGGGACTGCCCCTCGACGGGGTGAGAGGCGACGGTGCCGTCCCAGTGGGTGTCCCAGAGGCGCTTGTCCGGCGCGCGCTGTGCGAGGAGGACGCGACCGTCGTCGTCGAAGACCAGACAGGTAAACGCGCGGTGGCGCATCCCCGCGCCGGTGTGGGCGTCGAGGCGGTTCGCCGTGCCCCGTGGCTCGTCGTGTTCGTCGACGAGGACGACCGACTGACGGGCGTTCTCGTGGGACTCGGGGTCGTCCGAACTCACGGTACGCCGGTCGGAGAGACACGACAAGGACTCTTCGGTTCGAGCGGCGAGCGTGCCGAACAGGAGGATTCTTACCCGTCGAGCCACCCCACGTATCGTATGTCGCCCGCCTACCTGGCGCTGGAGGACGGTCGCGTCGTCGAGGCGCGGACCCGCGTCCCCGGCCGCACGAGGGGGGAACTGGTGTTCACGACCGCGTACACGGGCTACGAGGAGAGTCTGACCGACCCCTCCTACGAGGAGCAGGTCCTGACGTTCTCGTACCCGCTCATCGGCAACTACGGCGTCCGAGCGGAGCGGTTCGAGTCCGACCGGATCCACCCCCGCGCCGCCGTCGCCCACGAGTTCACGGAGGAGATAGTCGAGTGGCTCGCGGGCGAGGGCGTCCCCGCCGTCGACCACCTCGACACGCGCGACCTGGTCACGTCCATCCGCGAGGGGGGCGCAATGCGGTGTGGCGTCGCCGCCGGCGAGGACGCGACGCCGGACGACGCCCGTGCCGAACGCGAGGCCTGCGTCCCGATGTCGGCCCACGGCGACATCGGCGAGCGGGTGAGTGTCGCCGAGGCCGAGACGTTCGAACCGGAGGGCGAGTCGGTTGCCGACGTCGCACTCGTCGACTGCGGTGCGAAGGGGTCGATCCGGTCGTCGCTGCTGGAGCGGTCGGCCACCGTCCACCTCCTGCCCCACGACGTCGACGAGTCGACGGTGGAGTCGCTCGACCCCGACGTGCTGTTCGTCTCGAACGGCCCCGGCGACCCGGAGACGTTCGTGAACGCCGAGTCGCTGGTCGACTCGTACGTCGGCGAACGCCCGGTCGCCGGCATCTGTCTCGGCCAGCAGGTTGTCGCGAACGCGCTCGGCGGGTCCACCTCGAAGATGGAGTTCGGCCACCGCGGGGTGAACCAGCCGGTTCGCGACCTCGACTCTGGCCGCGTCGTGATGACGACACAGAACCACGGCTACACCGTCGACGACCCCGGCGACCTCGACGTGACACAGCGAAACGTCAACGACGGCACCGCCGAGGGGCTGGCGTCGGCGGACCTCGACGTGCTCACGCGCCAGTACCACCCGGAGGCGAACCCCGGCCCGCACGACTCGCTCGACTTCTTCGACGACGTGCTGGCGCTGGCGCGCGGCGAGAACCCCCTATAGCTCCCGGAGCCGGTCGTCCCAGCCGCGGTACGCGAGGAGGTACGCGACCGGGGTCGTCAGGGCGAGCGCGGCGCCGAGAATCCGGAGGTGCGTGACCGGGTCGGGCGGCGCGAGGGCCGCGCCGACTATCGTGGCGACGACGCCCGCGCCCGCGAGCGTGGTCAGGAACAGCGCGTGGCGAGGGTCCACGACGGTGTCGTCGACCGGCGGCGGCCTGAATCCACCGGACGGGGGTCAGCATCTTTTTCCGAACTCCCGTCGGAGCCCCGCTATGGTCACGGTGCGGGCGCCGGCCACCAGCGCCAACCTCGGCAGCGGCTTCGACGTGTTCGGGGTAGCGCTCTCGCGCCCCGCCGACGTCCTCCGCGTCCAGCGCGCCGAGCGCACCACGATCGAGGTGACCGGCGTCGGGAGCGAGTATATCCCGGAGGACCCGGCGAAAAACACCGTCGGCGCCGTCGCGGAGGCGCTCGACGCCCCGGCGCACATCCAGATCGACAAGGGGGTCCGGCCCTCCTCCGGGCTCGGCTCCTCTGCGGCCAGCGCCGCCGGCGCCGCCCTCGCCCTCGCACGGCTGTACGACCGCGACCGGACCCGCCGCGACCTGATCCCGGTCGCCGCCGAGGGCGAGGCCGTCGTGTCGGGCGAGCCACACGCCGACAACGTCACGCCGGCGCTGCTCGGCGGGTTCACCGTCGCGAGCGACCGGGTGACGGACGTCGACGCCACGGTCCCTCTGGTCGCGTGCCTGCCCGAGATCGCGGTTTCGACGCGCGACGCCCGCCGGGTCGTCCCCGAGGAGGCGTCGATGGACGACCTCGTCCACACCGTCGGCCGGGCCGCCACGCTCGCCGTCGGGATGTGCCGGTCGGACCCGGCGCTCGTCGGCGCCGGGATGGAGGAGCGGGTGGTCACCCCGCGCCGTGCGCGGCTGATCACCGGCTACGACGGCGTCCGCGAGGCGGCTCTCGGCGCCGGCGCGACGGGCGTCACCGTCAGCGGCGCCGGACCGGCGGTGGTCGCGGCCTGCCCCGACCCGTGTCGACGGGGCGTCGCCGGGGCGATGGTGGACGCGTTCGCCGACGCCGGCGTCGAGGCCCGGGCCTACCAGACCCGGATCGGCCGCGGCGCGACAGTCTACGGGGACTGATCGACCGCCTGCTCGGCGAACCGGTCACGAACCGGCGGGGAGGAGCCGACACTCGTCGATCCGGCCGAACAGCCGGGAGCGCGTCCGCGCCACGAGGCCGGAGAACGGGTCCCGGAGCGGCCCCGGCACGGCGAGCGGGGGACCGAGCAGCGACCACGGCAGCCAGAGGCGCCGACAGACCCCGAGCGCCGCCCTCGACCGGGGTACGCGGCGCCGTCCGCGACGAGGGCGACGGAGTCGGGATCGTCGGTCGGCAGGCCGCACCGGCACAGGAGCTCCCGCCCGACGGGTGCCCCGAGCGGCACGAGGCGGTAGACGCCCGCGTCGTCGTCCCGCACCGCCGTCCTGACGGCGGCGTTCAGAGGTTGCAGACGCCGTCGAACAGGGTCACCGGCGCGCCGAGGCCGTCGACGGGTCGCCTCCAGGTCGTCCTCGTCGAGGACACCGGCGACCTCGGCCCGTGCTACCCCGGCGTCTTCCGGGGACCGTACGAGCCGACGATCACGCCGCTCCCGCCGCCGTCCGGCGAGTGTCACCGGGCGCGGAGCGGACAGTCGGCCCGTTCGACGCGCCGGCGGGGACCGAGGGGCACGCCCTCCTCCTCACGAACGCGACGGTGCGGGCCGAGAGCGGCTCGGCTGTCGCGGGCGTCCGCGGGACGACGGCAGACCTCGCCGAGACGGCGACACGGCCAGACGGCGAGCGCCAACGCGTCGAACTCCGGATCGAGGCGTACGACGACCGGTCGTACGACGACTGGCTGTTCGGACGGACGGGCTGACGGTCCCGCGAGCGCAACCGCTATCCGGGGGGCCGCGCAGGAGCGACCATGGCCACCGTCGACGGTGCGCTCTCGCGCCTGCGCGACCGGGCCGACCTGCCCGCACGCGAGTCGCTCCCGCGGTGGGTCGCGCCGCTCCCCCGCGCCGTCGAGGACGTCGGCCTCGCGCTCGTGCCGCTGGTCGTCCTGACGAATCTCGTGGGCACCGCCTTCGGCTTCTGGTACTACCGCTTCCAGTTCGCCGGCACGGAGGTCGCCGCGTGGCCGCTCCTGCCCGACAGCCCCGCCGCGACGCTGTTCGCGGCGCTCGCGTTCGGCCTCTGGTATCTCGACCGGCCGAGCGACTACGCGGCGGCCTTCGCCTTCGTCGGCTGCTGGAAGCTCGGGCTGTGGACGCCGTTCGTCCTCGTCGTCTTCGCCGACGCCTTCCTCGTCGGCACCGCCCTGCCGCTGTACGTCTTCCTCGTCGGCAGCCACCTCGCGATGGTGCTCCAGGCGTTCGTCCTCCACCGGGTCTCGTCGTTCCGGCTCCGGCCCGCCGTCGCGGCGCTCGCGTGGTACGGGTTCAACGACGTCGTCGACTACTTCCTGACGCCGTTCGGGACGCCCCACCACACGCTCCTGCCCGGGCAGACCCGGATCGGCGGACTCGGCGGGTTCACCCACCCGGAGCCGACACACTCGATTGCAGCCGCGGGCGCCGTCGTCCTGACGCTCTCGGCGGCGGTGCTCCTCCTCGGAGCGCGGGTCGCGAAGCTCCGCGTGCGGGCCGGTTGAGCTTTTAGCCGTCGGCGCCCGACAGAGCCGTATGGGCTACTACGAGCGGCTGGCCGACCTCCCGGTCGTCGTCGGGGGCGAGGCGCGGCGGCGGCGCGAGCGCGACACCTCGAGCGGGTTCGTCCGGACCACGACCGTCGTCGCGCTCTCGGGCGGCGGCGAGACGGGCCGGGGCGAGGACGTCACCTACGACGCGGCGGACCACGAGGCGCTCGCGGACGCCGGGACGGTCGCGCCGACCGGCGAGTTCACCCTCCGCTCGTTCTCGCGGGCGCTCGACGACGTCGACCCGTTCCCGGAGCCGCCGGAGCGCGAGTCCGCGCGCGGCTACCGCCGGTGGGCGTACGAGAGCGCGGCGCTCGACCTGGCGCTCCGGCAGGCCGACACGCACCTCGGCGCGGCGCTCGGCGTCGGGCGTGACCCGGTCCGGTTCGTCGCCTCGACGCGCCTCGCGCCCGCCGGGAGCGACGAGCCCCCGACCGCAGAGCGGGTCCACGCCCTTCGCGAGCGTGTCCCGGAGATAGGGCTCAAGCTGGACCCGACGGGCGACTGGACCGACGCGCTCGTGGCCGAACTCCGCGAGACGGACGCGGTCGTCGTACTCGACCTGAAGGGCCAGTACCACGGCACGGTCGTCGACCAGCCGCCGGACCCGGCGCTGTACGAGCGGGTGATCGAGGGGTTCCCGGACGCCGTCGTCGAGGACCCGGCGGTGACCGACGAGACGCGGGGCCTGGTCGCCGACGCCGTCGACCGGGTGTCGTGGGACGCGCCGGTGACAGGCGTCGAGAGCGTCGAGGCGCTGCCGTTCGAGCCCCGGCTGCTCAACGTCAAGCCGTCGCGCTTTGGCACCGTCGAGTCGCTGCTCGAGACTGTCGAGTGGGCCGAGGCGCGGGACGTACGGCTGTACGGCGGCGGCCAGTTCGAGCTCGGCGTCGGGCGAACGCAGATACAGACGCTCGCCGGTCTGTTCTACCCCGACGGGCCGAACGACGTCGCGCCGGGGGCGTACAACGACCCGGCGGTCGGCACGGATCTGCCGGCGCCGCCGCTCGCTCCCGGCGACGACCCGCGGGGGTTCGCGTTCTGAGCCGTCAGTCGTCGGCGTGGGCCCGCACCCACAGTTCGCCGATACGCGAGAGCCGGGTTCGGTAGGACTTGCCCTGCTCCTCGCGTTCGATGTAGCCCTTCCCGCCCGGCCCGAGGCGGTCGACGTTGTAGATGACCTTCGACCGAAAGCTGTCGGTGTACTCCTCGCCGAGTTCCGCGGCGAGGGCCTCCGCGAGCTCCGAGACGGAGGCGAACTCGCCGTGTTCGCCGAGCGCGAACAGGATGACCTCCTCGAACGGCTTGACGTTCGAGAACGACGCGACCGGGAGCTCGAGGATATGTCGGCCGCCGATCTCCTTCGCGCCGATGGTGGTGCCGCGCTCGTCGAACTCAGAGAGGAGCGCGCGCGTCGAGGCGAGGCGCTCGGCGACCCGGTCCGGGTCGTCGCCCGGGCGACGCTCCGGGGCGCCGTTGCACAGGTCGGCGAGGAGCTCTGCGCTGGCCCGCAGCTCCTCTGCCAGTTCGGTCTCGAGGTACTTCTCCGGGGCGGTGTAGTAGGTGTGGATCCGGTCGCGGTCCTCCTGTCGCTCGACCATGATCGAGTGGGCGGCGGTGGCGAACGCGAACGAGACGGGCCGGGGCATCGCGCTCACGTTCACCCACATCTCGGCGTCCGCTGCGCCGTCGAGCACGCCGTTGATGAGGTCGAACGCCTGCTCGAACGCCGCGTCGTAGTCGTAGACGTCGTCGATGACGACACGCTCGGTCTCGGCGCCGAGGAGGTTCTGAAAGTCCTGCTCCAGCTTGCCCGAGAGGTCCCGCGAGTACTCGACGTTCGCCTCGCTCCCCACCGCGCCCTCGAGGAGAATGACCCGGTCGACGTCCAACTGGTCGCGGATCAGCGGCGCGATCAGCCGGTCGTAGTCGAACCCCACGGGGACGATGTGGGTCTGCATACAGGGTACAACGGGCAGAGTGGTATTTATATACCAGTCTTGTGGCCGCCGGACGAACTCATCCTCCGTTTCGACGGTTCGTGCCCTCGAACGTCACACCCGACGTTCTGCCCGGACGGACCGAACTGTGCAGCACAGCGCGGACCGTCGAGCCCTGTGCCGTCGTCACCAACCACCCGGCGTTCACCGCCAAAACGTTGAAATGATGCCTTTTCATATGGTACGTTGACCGGCGGGGAACGTGGTTATCGACAGTGAACAGATCAGAGATCACCGACCGGTAGAGGCCACTCGACCGATTACGGACGGGATCGCGACAGACGGTAGAGAAGAGAGGGCGTGGCATCGAACGGCTCACCCGGTGGCGACTCGGCGTTTCGACCAGGACGGCGCACCCGCGTCTCTCAGTGGGCATCCCCGCCAGCAGTCCGACGTAACTCACTGAACACGGTGACGAGCAAACATGTTTCAGAAGAACCGACGGGAATTCATGCGGGCTGCCGTCGCTATCGGCGGGGCAGCCGCGCTGAGTGCATGTATGGACCGAGCGAAACAACCAGCACCGGTGGGCGACCGGGACGACCTCCCGACCAGACAGTACGCCTGGGTCGACTACGTCCCGGAGGATGACCACGGCAACTTCGTGTTGCCGACCCACCAGGTGTTTCTCTACCTGAACTACGACGGCGATGGCGAGCAGGTGCCGACGACGGCGGAGGCCGAGCGACTGGAGACGGCCTTCCGATCGCTCGAACGCGCTGTGGAGTGGAGCAACGAGGGGGTACTGTTCAGCCTCGGATACTCGCCGTCGTACTTCGACCGGTTCGAGGAGCCGCTACCGGACAACGTCGACCTGCCGGCTCCGCGACGGCTCTCCGACTTTGAGGAACCGGAACTCGACGATCAGGACATGCTGTTGCACATGGCTAGTGACAAGGCCGAGGTGTTGTTGGCCGCCGAGGAGGCGCTGCTCGGCGAGCGCGGTTCGGTGAATATGCAAGAGCTGGAGACCGACATCGGCGACATCGTCACTGTCGACGACCGACGGACTGGGTTCATCGGCAGTGGGCTCCCGGCCGAGCGCGCCAGCGACGGCGTCGAGGGCGTGCCCGAGCAGGCGGAGGTGCCCGAGGAGTCGCCGCTGTTCATGGGGTTCAAAGGCGGGTTCGCGGAGAACCAGGCCAGCGAGGACTACATCGCGATCGACGAGGGCCCGTTCAAGGGCGCGACCACCAAACACGTCTCGAACATCCGACAGCGGCTCCGGGACTGGTACCTGGAACAGGACTTCGAGGAACGGGTCGCGGAGATGTTCAGCGCGACACACGCCGAGGAGGGCATGGTCGAGGACGCCGGGCTCAACCTCGGCGCCAACAACGGCGTCAACGAGGAGATGATGACCGATCTCGTGGAAACAGCGAACGAGTATGGACGGGTCGGCCACGCACAGAAGAACGCCCGGTTCAACCGCGACGAGGACGGGAACGTGATCCTGCACCGCCGGCACGTGGAGTCGACGGACGGGGGGTACGCCAGTCTCCACTTCCCCTCTCTGCAACAACGCATCAGCCAGTTCGAGCGGGTCCGCGTCGGCATGAACGGCGACGACGTGCGCGACTCCCCGCGTATCCGACAACGCGTCAACAACGGCATTCTTGAGTACATCTTCACGCTGCACCGAGGGAACTTTCTGGTGCCGCGTCGGACCCAGCGCGCGTTCCCAACGCCGCGGGGGGAGGTGGTCTGAGATGCGACGGCGCGACTACCTGACGGCGCTCGGCGTCGTCGCGGGCGGAACCGTCGCCGGTTGTACCGGCGGCACCACCGGCGACAGCGAGACCACCGAGGAGCACAACGAGGACGACCACGAGGAGGAGACGACGGACGCGCCAGAGGGCGTGTACGTCCCCGACCACGCGACCGCGATGACGATGGAGGGGATGGCCGGTGACGGGGACTACCAGTTCTCGGCGATGATCAGTTCCCCCGAGGTGTTCTACTTCGTGGACGGAACCGAAGTGACGCCGTCGGAGTTGCTCGACGAGCACAACGTGCACATGATGGCGTCGGTGTGGGACCCCGAGACCGAGACGGCGCTGCCGGAAACGGGCCTGTCCGTCGAGGTGCTCGACGGAGCGGGTGAGACGGTCACACAGGAGGCTATCTACCCGATGCTCTCACAGCGGATGGGCTTTCACTTCGGGACGAACCTGGCGCTGCCGGGGGGCGGCGAGTACACCGTACGGGTGAGCGTCGGCGGCATGGAGATCGACCGGACCCGGGGGTTCGACGGCCGGTTCGGTGAGCCCGCGGAGGTCGACATCCCGATGTCGTTCGGTGAGTCGAAGCGCGAGCAGTTCACCGAGAACGATCCGACGAACGCCGGCGAACCCGGCGCACTGTCGCCCATGGAGATGGGGATGCGCCCGACTGGGTCGCTCCCGGTAGCTCAGGAGATGCCGGGGACGGTGCTCGGCGAGGCGAGCACGGACGACGCCCAGATCGTCGCCGGCGTCGTGACCGGAACCCCCCTCGGCGGCGATCAACCGTATCTGTACGCGTCGCCGCGGACGCCGTACAACCGGTTCCCGCTACCGAGTATGGCCGTCGAGACGAATGTCCAGGGCGTCGAGAGCGGAGAGAACCGGCAATTGACACGTCGCCTTGACCCGGAAGCCGGCTATCACTACGGTGTCCCCGTTCCGGAGGCGACCGCCCAAGCACTCACAGCTGGTGAGGCGACCCTCGAGGTGACTCCCTCGCTCCCGCCGCAGGTGACTCGCCACGCCGGCTACCAGACCGCCTTCCTCGACATGGAGCCCGTAACTATCGACCGCTGAACGCCGCCGAACTGGATTTCGGCGTCGCCCCGAACGCGGTTACTATCACCGCACCCTCGTGTGGTCACGTTCTCTGCGACCGTCCGGGGCGTGTCCCGGCCACTCCGGACATGGGGCGTCCCGGCCAGTCGTAGTCGAACCCGACCGGGACGATGTGGGTCTGCATGTTCGAGGTAAGTACAGGTCGCACAAAAACGGTTGTCTCGTAGCCGGCGAGCGACGCCG
>CAZEJR010000033.1:0-15566 GCA_964512675.1 uncultured Haloferacaceae archaeon
CAACCCCGACGAGGCCGTCGCGCTGGGCGCGGCGATCCAGGGCGGCGTGCTCTCGGGCGACGTCGACGACATCGTCCTGCTCGACGTGACGCCGCTCTCGCTCGGCGTCGAGGTGAAAGGCGGCCTGTTCGAGCGGCTGATCGACAAGAACACCACGATCCCGACCGAGGAGTCGAAGGTGTTCACGACCGCGCAGGCAAACCAGACGTCGGTGAACATCCGCGTCTTCCAGGGCGAACGCGAGATCGCCGAGGAGAACGAGCTGCTCGGCGAGTTCATGCTCTCCGGCATTCCGCCCGCGCCCGCCGGAACCCCGCAGATCGAGGTGGCGTTCAACATCGACGAGAACGGCATCGTCAACGTCTCCGCCGAGGACAGAGGCTCCGGCAACGAAGAGTCGATCACGATCGAGGGTGGCGCAGGTCTCTCGGACGAGGAGATCGAACAGATGCAGGCAGAGGCGGAGGAACACGCCGAGGAAGACGAGAAGCGCCGCCGACGTATCGAGGCCCGCAACGAGGCCGAGTCGGCAGTCCAGCGCGCCGAGACGCTGCTGGAGGAGAACGAAGACGCGGTCGACGACGACCTGCGCGCCGACATCGAGAACTCGATCGACGACGTCGAGACGGTTCTCGAGGACGAGGACGCGACCGCCGAGGAGCTCGAGTCCGCCACGGAGAGTCTCTCCGAGGAGCTCCAGGAGATCGGCAAGGAGATGTACCAGCAGCAGGCGCAGCAGGCACAGGCCGGTCCGGGTGGTGTCGGTCCAGACGCGGGCGCCGGTCCCGGTCCCGGTCCCGGTCCCGACTCCGACGACGAGGACTACGTCGACGCCGACTTCGAGGAGACCGACGGCGACGACGACTGAGCGCCTACGGCGTAGTTACGCCGTCTCGGACCGCGGGCACACAGAGCTGGACGGCCGTTCCCCGTGGCGTCGCGTCGTCGAAGGAGACGGTCCCACCCATCTGTGTCGCTCCCCACTTGACCGTCCACAGCCCCATTCCGCTGCCGTGTTCGAGCGGACTCTCGACGCCGTTCTCTACGACCAGGCGCTCCCCTTCGGGGACACCCGGGCCGTTGTCGCGAGTGACCAGCCGGATCATCCCGTCTGTCGTCCGCTCGACGGAGGTGACGACGAGGGGCGACGCGGCGTCGTTGTGCCGACAGGCGTTTTCGACGACGTTCTGAACGACGATCTCGAGCGTGTCCGGGTCGACGGCGGCGACGGGAGTGCCGGAGACCGCGGTCGATAGTTCGACCTCGGGATACTGCTCCGCGATCTGCCCGTGGACGGCGCTCACGACCGTCTCGACGTCTGCCTCGGCGTCGTCCGTCCGGTCGGCGGCGATGACCTCCTGTGCCTCGCGGGCGCGTTCGCTGATGTCGATGAGCCGGTCCGACACCTCGCGGATCGTGTCGGCACTCTCCGCTTGGTCTGTGGCCCCACCGTCGCTTATCATCCTCGCCCGCCCCCGGATCACGGTCATCTCGTTCCGAAGATTGTGCCGGAGAACGCGAGAGAGCACTTGGAGCCGCTGTTGACGGGTCTGTCGGCGTGTCACGTCTCGGAACACGACCGTCTCACCGCGGACGCGCTCACCGCGTCCCTCGACGGCTGAGCGTGTCGTCTCGAACTGCCTGCGTCCAGCCGTCGTCTCGATGCCGACGGACACGCTCTCGTCGAGGTCGTCAGGGTCGACGCCGACAGCCGCCGACAGCGGTCTGCCCACCGTCTCGGTGTCGTCGACACCGAAGGTCGTCTCCGCAGCCGCGTTCAGCCGAAGTACGGTGCCCTCGCGGTCGAGCACGAACACCGGGTCGCCCATCTCGTCGAGGACGGTCGTCGCTCCGACGTTTCCGGCTGCCGGCTCAGACTCGAACAGTCCGTACCGTCGGACTGCGGTTCCGGTCGCGACGGTACTCGCGACGTAGCCTCCGCCGACCGCCGTGAGCGCGCTCTCCCACGAAGCCAGTGTCGCGACGACGGGCATGAATCCGTACACTACCCACGGCCACAGGCCGACGAACGCGAGACTCACCCCCAGTCCCGTGTCGAGGTGCCGGTACCGGACGACGGACGCGACGAGCAGTCCAGCCGCGACGAGCGTGACGCCACTCGTGTAGTAGACGGCGAGGTCCTGAACGGCCAGTGCGAGGTCGACGCCCCACGGCGGCAGCGTAATCTGCCTCCCGAGTAGTCCGGCGAGCGGCGCCTGCATCGCCGTCGCACTGCCCATCTCACCCATCTCGCCGCGCACCGCCGGCGTCAACATCCGCCCGCCGGCACCCATCGAGTCGGCGTCGAGCGCGAGCAGCGTGCCGGCGAGCGCGCCGAGTGCCGGCAGAGCGAGGAACGCCGCTCGTCGGCCGCGGCGGTCGAACGCGTCGATACCGTAGTACTCGAAGCCGAACAGGGCAAACGCACTCGGAACGGCCAGCAGCGTGTACAGCCAGACGAGCTGGTAGTGTGGGACAGACGGAACGACGACGGCGAAGGCCAGAGCAGAACAGCCCAGAACCGCGAGCGTCCGCGTCATTCCCTTCGCGGCGTGAGCCGCCCAGCGCCACCGACCGTAGGCTGCCGTGGTCAGGAGCGACATCCCGGCCAGTGCCGTCGGTGCCTGTAGTATCGGGTCCGTCAGGGCCAGCATACAGGTCGAACGTCGCCGCAGTGATTCAACGTTGTGACGGCCCGCGTCTCCCCCGACCCGCTCTTTTCAAGTGATCGCGCCGATTAGCGTACGGTAGTCGATGAGCGAGGACTTCTACGAGGCACTCGGGGTCTCGCGGGACGCCACCGAGGAAGAGATAAAACAGGCCTACCGCGACAAGGCGACCGAGTACCACCCGGACGTCAGCGACCGTCCCGACGCCGAGGAGAAGTTCAAGACGATCAAGAAGGCGAAGGAGGTGCTGACCGACGAGGAGAAACGGGAGATGTACGACCGCGTCGGTCACGAGCAGTTCGTCGAGGCCGAGAAGCGCGGCGGCGCGGGCGGCGCCGGCGGGCAGAGAGGTGCCGCCGGTCCCGGCGGCACCGGCGCCAACGCGGGTGGAATGGGCGGTATCGAGGACCTGTTCAACGAGTTCTTCGGCGGCGGCTCCAGGTCGCGACAGGGCGACGACCTCGTGACGCGGATCGCCATCGGTCTGGAGGAGGCCTACCGCGGCGTCGACCGACAGGTCACGGTCCGTCGCCCGGAGGCCTGCGAGACGTGTGACGGGAGCGGTCACCCGCCGAGCGCCACGGAGCGCACCTGTCCCGAGTGCGGCGGGCAAGGCCAGCAGACGACGGTCCAGCAGACGCCGCTCGGCCGCGTCCAGCAGACTCGCACCTGTCGCCGGTGTGAGGGCGAGGGGCGTCTCTACGACGAGAGCTGTGCGACCTGTGACGGCGACGGACAGGTTCGCCGCGAGGCGACCCTCTCTGTCGACGTCCCCGCCGGCATCGAGGACGGTCAGACGCTCCGGCTGGAGGGCGAGGGCACGCCGGGGGACCGTGGTGCGCCGCCGGGTGACCTCCTCGTCGAGGTTCGGGTCGACGACCACCCGGACTTCGAGCGCGACGGCGTCGACCTGCACCACGACCTCGTCGTCTCGTTTCCGCAGGCCGTCTTCGGCGACACCGTGGCGGTCCCGACCGTCACCGGGAGCGCCGAGTTCGAGGTGCCGCCGGGCACGCAGAGCGGTCGGACCTTTCGGCTGGAGGGCAAGGGGATGCCCCGGCTCGACCGGCGGCGCCGTGACCGGTACGGCGACCTGTACGTCCACGTCCAAGTGTACGTCCCCGAGTCGCTGAACGACGACCAGCGCGAGGCGCTCCGGGCCTTCGCAGAGGCCGGCGGCGAGGAGGTCGAGCCGCCACAGAGCTTCTTCGACCGGCTGAAGGACTCGCTC
Source organism: uncultured Haloferacaceae archaeon (assembly GCA_964512675.1). Lineage (GTDB taxonomy): Archaea > Halobacteriota > Halobacteria > Halobacteriales > Haloferacaceae > A07HB70. Next base: position 3,901 of record CAZEJR010000033.1, read on the forward strand.
TGACCCGACCGGAACGGATAGCCATGGGGCGACACGACGTCTCGTCGATGCCGACGACCCTCGACTGTCACGACGGCGACGGGCGGGCGCCCGGGCTGTCCTCGCCCCACGCGGTGTCGCGCTGCGAGTGCTCCGGCGTCACCGGCTGGGACTGGACCGGGACGGCACGCGACCGCGTGACCGACGGCCGAGAGGAGGTGTACGGCCCCGTCGAGGGCGACGCGACGCCGGCTGCCGGAGACGAGCCGTCTCCGTTCGGGGCGGGGCCAGCCGTCTGGATCGCCCCCGGGTCCGCGCGACGGCTCGTCACCGGGGACGACGGCGCGACGCGCGTCGTCGCGGGTGTCTCGTCGTGACGACGCCCGGCGAGCCCGGGCCTGCGACGGAGGCGACGACGCTCGCGGACCTGCTGACCCGCGACCGTCGCACCGACGCACTGGCGCTCCGGGCGCTCACCCCGGACGGTCTCGACCGGACGTACAGCTACCGCGACCTGCTGACGACGGCGTGGAAAGCCGGGAACTTCCTGCGGCACCTCGGGGTCCGCGGTGTCGGTGAGGCGCCCGCTCCCGGCGTCTCGACGGTCGAGGTAGCGCCCGACCCGCTCCCGGAGCCCGTGCTGACGTTTCTCGGCGCCGCCGGCCTCGGCGCGCGGGTGCGGTTCGACCCGCGGGCGAGCGACGAGGCCCGCGTGGCAGCCGTCGCCGTCGACGACGCCGGTCGCCACGACCCGCCGCCGGGGACGACGCTCGTCGCCTACGGCGGCGCGCCCGACGACCCGAGTGTCGCCCACTGGGAGGAGCAGGTGTGGTCGGAGAATCCGCGCGCGCACCCGGCCCGGATCGACCCCGACGACCCCGTCCTCGTCGACGGCGTCGTGGGGGTCTCCCACACGGAGGCGCTCGACGCGGCCCGGACCGTCGTCGACGACACCGGCCTCGGCCCCGGCGACCGCGTCACGGTCCGGGCCGACCTCGGCGACCCCGGTGTCGTCGTCGCGGGTGTCGTCGCGCCGCTTCTCGCGGGCGGGGCGGTCGTCTTCGCCGACGACGAGACGCGTGGCGACTACGTCGTCGGCGACGGCCCGGAGCCGACGCGGGTCTACCCGCCGGACCCGAGGTAGCCGTCGCCGCCGGCTACGACGCCTCGCGCACCTCGTCGATCGCCTCGGGGTTCTCGATACTCGAGAGGTCGCCGAGGCGCTCGCCCGCGTGGACCGAGGCGATGACACGTCGGACGACCTTGCCGCTCTGTGTGCGCGGCAGGTCCGCGACGAAGCGGACGTCCCGCGGACGAAACGGCTTGCCGAGCGTCGTCCCGACGGCACCACGCAGCTCGCCGCGTAGCGCGTCGCTCGGCTCGCCGTCCGGCTCGAGGACGACGAACGCCGCGACCGCGGTGCCCGTCGTCTCGTCCGGAACCCCGACGGCGGCGGCCCGGTTGACGGCGTCGTGAGCCGTGAGCGCCCCCTCGACCTCCGCGGGACCGACCTTCCGCCCCGCGACGTTGAGCGCGTCGTCCGCCCGGCCGTGGAGGTACCAGGCTCCGTCCGCGTCCCGTTGCGCCCAGTCGCCGTGGTTCCAGAGGTCGTCGAACGTCGACCAGTACTCCTCGAGGTAGCGCTCGTCGCCTGACCAGAGCGACTTCGTCATCGACGGGCAGGAGTCGCGGGCGACGAGGTAGCCCTGCTCGCCCGCGCCGGCGACCGACTCGCCGCGGGCGTTCACGATGTCGACGTCCATCCCGAGTCCCGGCCCGCCGAGCGACGTGGGCTTCAGCGGCTGGTCCGGCATCGGCATCAGGAAACAGCCACAGATCTCCGTGCCGCCCGAGATGTTGATAATCGGGCACCGCCCGCCGCCGACGTGTTCGTAGAACCACCGCCACGACTCCTCGTCCCACGGCTCGCCGGTCGAGCCGAGGAGGCGGAGCGAGGAGAGGTCGTGGCCCTCGACGATCCCGGGGCCGTGGCGCATCAGCGACCGCACCGCGGTCGGCGAGACGCCGAACTGCGTGAGTCCGTGGCGGTCGATCATCTCGAAGAGCCGGTCCGGGCCGGGGTGGTCCGGCGCGCCCTCGTAGACGAAGACGGTGCCGCCGAACGTGTGGTTCCCGACCAGCGTCCACGGTCCCATCATCCACCCGATATCCGAGACCCAGAAGAACCGGTCGCCGGGCTTCTGGTCGAAGCCGAAGTGGATCTCCTTCGCAGTCTGGACCTGGACGCCCGCGTGTGTCTGGACGATACCCTTCGGCGTCCCGGTCGTCCCGGAGGAGTAGAGCAGCATCGACGCCGCGTCCGACGGCAGCGACCGCGTCTCGTACTCGGGGCTGGCCTCACCGACGGCCTCGCGCCACGAGACGTCGCGGCCCTCCGTCGTCGGGGCGTCCGTGCCGAGACGCGAGCGGACGACACAGTGCTCGACACAGTCCGCCTCGGCCATCGCCTCGTCCGCGGGCCCCTTGAGGTCGACCGTCGACCCGCGGCGGTAGAAGCCGTCTGCGGTGAAGAGAACCGAACACGCCGGGTCGGACAGCCGGGTTGCCGTGGCGTCGACCCCGAACCCGGAGAATATCGGGACGGCGACCGCCCCGGCCTTCAGACAGCCGTAGAGCACCGAGACGACCTCTGGCACCATCGGCATGTAGATCCCGACCCGGTCGCCGACGTCGACGCCGAACGACTCGACGGCGTTCGCCACCCGGTTCGACTCCCGTGCGAGGTCGTGGTAGGTGACGCGACGGACCTCGCCGTCCTCTCCCTCCCAGAGCGTCGCGACGCGGTTGCGCGCCGCGCCCGCCGCGTGGCGGTCGACCGCGTTGTGCGCGACGTTCAGCCGCCCGCCGGGGTACCAGTCGGTGAACTGTGGGCCGTCCGTGTCGTCGCGTACGGCGTCGTACGGGTCGTCGAACTCGACCCCCAGCCAGTCGACGACCTCGTCCCAGAACCAGTCGATGCCGGAGTCGGGTTCGCCGTCGACCTCGCCCGTCGTTCGCGCGATCAGTTCGTCGTAGTCGTCGATGTCGTGAGCCCGGGCGAACGCGCGGACGTTCGTCGCCTCGGCGAACGCCTCGTCCGGCCGGTGCACGACCTCGTGCTCCGTCACGCGCGTCTCCTCGCGACCCGGCTGTTTAACTGCCCGTGGTCGGCACGCCACCGTTTTGTCCGTCGGCACGCTACGCTGTCGTATGTACGTCCGCGACGCCAAGAACCGGGACGAGGCGTGGCTCCTCGACCAGATCGAGGCGCTCGGACTCTCCGACGTCGGCTTTCGCTCCCGTGACTTCGTGATCGCCGTCGACGAGACCACCGACGAGCGAGCGGGCTTCGGCCGGCTCCGGATCCTCGGCGACGGCGACGACGTCTGTGAGCTGACCGACGTCGGCGTCCCCCCCGAGTGGCGCGGACAGGGCGTGGGTGCCCACGTCGTCGAGCGGCTGGTCGGTCAGGCCACCGACGCCGGCTTCGAGACGGTCTACGGCGTCACAGACGACCCGTCGTATCTCACGCAGTTCGGGTTCGCCGTCGCCGACCCCGACGACACCCCCGAGCCGATCCGGGGCCGCGACCGTGACGACGGCCAGGTGCCGGTCGTCCTCGCCGCCGACGCCTTCGAGATGCCGACGCGCCTGCGCGAGGCGTTCAAGTCTGCCCGACCGGGGGGCGCCGACCCCGACGACCGGACAGACGACCCCGAGGTCACCGCAGAGGAGTTCGGTATCGACCCCGACGAGGCCACCTACAAGTACGACACCGGCGACTGACGAACGTCTGACGCACTTACTTGTGCGAGCGCGGCGCGTCGAGTGACGTGAACGTCGACTCGCTCGGAACAGAGGCAGTCGAGATAGAGCTCGACGAGGAGACGCTTGAGCGACTCGAGGCGAAGGCGTTCAGTGACCACCGCGACAGCCGCGCGGCGGCGGTCAGCGACCTGTTAGACGAGTGGCTGAAGCGTGAACACGGAGACGAGGGCGAGGGCGAAGACGAACACGAGCGCTGATACCGGCGGTCGGCTCAGGTTCTGTCGACGAGAAAGTCCGTACTGAACGCGATCCACGCCAGTACCGAACAGAACAGGATCGGCGGGAGGATCGCGAACGCCCACAGCGGCTCGATCCCCCAGCCGAGGAGGAGCACGACGTCGGCGAGTCCGAGCGCGAGAAACGGGGCGACCGCGAGCGCGGCCAGTCGCCGGTTCAGACCGTCGTCGGGACCGGGGCCGGCGTCTGTCTCCGGGTCCCGGTCGCCCGTCGTCGTCGCCATACCCGACTGTCGGCGTCTGTGCGCAAAAAGCGTCGTGGTCCTACCCACCGACCCGCTCGTCGTCGAACCGCGAGGCGAGCCGGACCGCGGCGAACAGACCGCCGACGAACAGGAGGCCGAGCACCCCTGCGAAGACCCCCACTGCGAGCGGCGCGGTCGGGAGGGCGACGACGCCGAACGCGACGACGGGCTCGCCGCGGTCGGCGCTGACGCCGCCGACGAACGAGCCGACGACGAAGCCGACGACGACGGCAGCCGCGCCGAACGCCAGCAGCACCCGCCGTCCCGACGCCTGCCGCGTGGTCACGCCACGACTCGGTGGGGCGACGTATAGACGCTTTTGCCCGCGCGGTCCGGAGACGGAGTGTGGACGACGAGACACTCCTGTCGCTGGCGCGCGAGGCGACCGACGACGCACGGGTCCCGTACTCCGAGTTCCGCGTCGGAGCCGCCGCTCTGACGACAGCCGGCGAGACGTACACCGGCGCGAACCTCGAGGTGTCGAACTACTCGAACTCGCTCCACGCCGAGGAGGTGGCCGTCGCCCGGGCGCTGATGGACGGCGCCGCGTCGGTCGAGGCCGTCGCCGTCGCGTCGTCGGCGCCGGACCTGATCACGCCCTGCGGGATGTGCCGACAGACGCTCGCGGAGTTCTGCGCTCCCGACCTCCGTGTCGTCTGCGAGGCCGCGGACGGCGTACGGACGTTCGCGCTCGACGATCTCCTGCCCGCGGCGTTCGACGGCGACGTCCTCCAGTAGAACCAATATAAGGTGTTGATGTTCTACCTATGCGTGGCCTCCGTATGTACGTAAGCGTTTTTCCACACAACGGTTGACATCTCACCGTGGCGTCCGTCGGGGCGGTCCACACGGCGGCCCGGCGGGCGCCCCGGTCGCGGGCGGGCCATACCTCCGTCCGACCGACCGCTTTCCGGTACGCTTTAGCGCTGTCCCTGCCCACACGTCTCCGACTCGTGGACAGCGAAGACCCGAACGAGGACCGTGGCTACCACCTCGAGGTGGGCCCGGACGACGTCGCCGACGCCGTCCTCCTGCCCGGCGACCCCGACCGCGTCGAGACGGTCGCGACGACGTGGGACGAGGCACACGCGGTCGCACGGCACCGGGAGTACCACACGCTCACCGGCGCGTACGACGGAACGCCGCTCTCGGTGACGTCGACTGGCATCGGATCGCCGTCGGCGGCGATCGCCGTCGAGGAACTCGCCCGTGCCGGGGTCGACACGACGATCCGGGTCGGGTCCTGTGGCGCCCTCGATCCGGACGTCTCGACGGGCGACCTCGTGATCACCGAGGGCGCCGTGCGACAGGAGGGGACGAGCGACGAGTACGTCCGCGAGGACTACCCCGCGGTCGCCAGCGGCGAGGTCGTGTCGGCACTCGTCGCCGCCGCAGAGCGCCTCGGCCACGACTACCACGTCGGGACGACCCTGAGCGCGGACTCCTTCTACGCCGGGCAGGGACGCCCCGGCTATCGAGGCTACCTGCCCTCCCACCAGGCGACCCTCGTCGACGACCTCCGGGCGGCGAACGTGACGAACGTCGAGATGGAGACGGCGGCGATCCTGACCCTCGCCGGACTGTACGACCTGCGGGCGGGCGCGGTCTGTACCGTCTACGCGAACCGCGCGACGGGTGCCTTCGAGGTGACCGGAGAACGACGGGCGGCGGAGACGGCGAGTCTCGCGGTCCACCTGCTCGCCCGGATGGACGAGGTGAAGCAGTCGGCAGGCGTAGACCGCTGGCACGCCGGTCTGTCGCTGTCTTAACCCGACAGTACGGTCGCTCTCGTCGCGCGACCGACGCGCATTTACCCGCAGATTCCGGACCGACTCTCGTGACCGACCGTGTCGTCGTTCTTGGATCCGGCTACGCCGGCGTCGGGGCCGTCCAGTCGTTCCAGGAGGTAGCGCCGCCGGGGACGGAACTCGTCTGGGTGTCGGACGTCGACTATCACCTCGTGCTCCACGAGGCCCACCGGGTGATCCGGAACCCCAGCGTCGAGTCAAAGGTGACCGTTCCGGTCGACGAACTCGCTCCCGACGCCGAGTTCGTCCGGGGCCACGTCGAGTCCGTCGACGTCGACGACCGGACCGTCCGTCTCGACGAGGACGCCGACCGCGCGACCGTCGACTACGACTACCTGCTCGTCGCCATCGGCACCGAGACGGCGTTCTACGGGATCGACGGACTGCGCGAGCACTCGCTGACGCTGAAGAGTCTCGACGACGCCCGCGCTATCAACGACGCCGTCCGGACCGCGGCAGCGGAGGCGAGCGAGGACGACCCGGCGCACGTCGTCGTCGGCGGTGCCGGCCTCTCGGGCATCCAGTGTGCCGGCGAGGTGGCCGGCTGGCGCGACGACCACGACGCGCCCGTCGAGGTGTCGCTGGTCGAGGGGCTCGACGAGATATTCCCGAACAACGACCCGGAGATCCAGGGCGCGCTCCGGGTCCGCGTCGAGAACGCCGACGTCGACGTCCACACGGGCGAGTTCGTCTCTGCCGTCGACGGCGAGACGGTGTACGTCGGCGGCGGCGAGGACGCATCGCCGACCGAGTTGGACTACGACGTCCTCGTCTGGACCGGCGGGATCGCGGGCCGCGAGGCCGCGGCTGCAACCGGCGTCGACCAAGACGAGCGGAACAACCGTCTCGAGGCCGGGACGAACTTCCGGACGAGCGACGACCGCGTGTTCGCCGTCGGCGACGCCGCCCTGGTCGACCAAGACGACGAGGTCGCGCCGCCAACCGCACAGGCGGCGTGGGACGCCGCAGAGGTCGCGGGCGCGAACCTCGCCCGCGCCGTCGAGGGGCGCCCGCTCCAGACGTGGCGCCACGTCGACAAGGGGACGCTCATCTCTGTCGGCCACGACGCCGTTGCACATCAGGTGAAGATACCCGGGGTCGGGCCCTTGCTCCCCCGGACGTTCGGCGGTCCGGTCGCCAGACTGCTGAAGAAGGCGGTCGCGTGCCGCTGGATCGCGGACATCTCCACGCCGACACGGGCGCTCCGGGCGTGGAGCGACATGTAACCCGGCGTCAGTGGTCGGGCGCCTCGGCTGGCGCCTCCATCCGGTCTATCTGGAGCATCAGCGTGTTCTCCGTGTCGTCCTTTCCGTCGACGGCCCCACGGATCACGAGCTTCGACAGCGGTGTCGGCCCGACGACGACGGTGTCGCCCTCGTGGAAGTCTCGCATCGACCCCTGGAGGTGGATGACGGCCCGACAGAGTTCGGGGTGGTGGACGCTCGTCAGGTCGATGCCGCTGACGTTCGCGTCCTCGACGGCCTCGCCGCCGTGCGAGAGCGGGACCGACGCCGGCTCGTCGAGACGCTGGTGGTCGAGCGCCTCGTACGCCCGCGTCGTCGGCTTGTAGCCGCCCTTCGGACCGGGGACCCCTTCGACGAGCTGCAGCGCCTTCAGGCTCTGCATCTGGTTGCGGATCGTCCCCGCGTTGCGGTCGACCTCCTGTGCTATCTGTTCGCCCTTTACCGCGTCTTCGTGTTCCCGGAACAGGTTCACGAGCGCCGTCAGGATCGTTCGCTGGCTCGACGTGAGTTCGATAGAGGACATAGCTGGCGATCCTCGGCGACGTCAGATAAATTCGTCGGGGGTCGACACCGTTTAGTCCGGCCTCTGCCTCCAGACGGGCATGAGAGACACGCGCGTCCTCGTCACCGGCGGCGCGGGCTTCGTCGGGTCGACGCTCGCGAACGCCCTCGCGCCGAAAAACGAGGTGGTTGCGCTCGACGACCTCCACCTCGGGACGCCAGACAACCTCGACCCCGGCGTCGAGTTCGTCCGCGGGAGCGTCCTCGACGACGACTGGCCCGCGGACGTCGACGTCGTCTTTCACCTCGCGGCGCTGTCCTCGCGGTCGATGCTCGAGGCGAACCCCCGGCGCGGCACCCGGGTCAACGTCGAGGGAACGGTCAACGTGATCGAACGGACGCGCGAACACGCCGATACGGTGGTGTACGCCGGTACGTCGTCGATGTACGACGACGACCCGCCCGCACACGAGGACGACCCCGTGACCGCACAGACGTGTTACGAGGCGTCGATGCTCGCTCGGGACCGCTACATGGAGTACTACAACAGCTACCACGACGACCTCGCGGTCGCGTCGGCCCGGTTCTCGTCGGTGTACGAGGGGTACGGCGGCAACGAGGCTCACAAGGGCGACTACGCGAACACCGTCTCGCAGTGGGCGGCGAAGATGGCCGACGGCGAGCAGCCGGTGCTGTGGGGCGACGGCTCACAGACCCGTGACTACGTCCACGTCTCCGACGTCGCCCGCGCGCTCGAGGCAATCGCCGACGAGCGCCTGACCGGCGCGTACAACGTCGGCACGGGCGAGAACTACAGCTTCGACGAGACGGTGGCGCTGCTAAACGAGGCGCTCGGCACCGACATCGAGCCGGAGTACGAGCCGGTGCCGCTCACGAACTACAACTACCAGCAGCGGTTCGACGTCACCGAACTCCGCGAGGCGACGGGCTGGACGCCGACGACCTCCTTCCCGGAGGGCGTGCGGCAGGTCTGCGTGCCGTACGTCGACGGCTGACAGCCGACCGTCCCGTCGACCCGCCCCCTGCCACTCGCGGCACACGGGCGTCGGTCGGTCACTTGGGGCTCACGTCGGCGCTCGACCGCCGGAGCGAGGCGACAGGTCCGCTACGCCCCGGCGTCGGCGTCGTCGTCTGCCACGTCGACGATATCTATCGCCGCGACGCGGTCGTCTGCCGCCACGTCCATCACCGTCACGCCCATGGTGTTCCGTCCGACCGAGGAGACGTCCTCGACCGGCGTGCGGATGACCTGTCCGCTCTCGCTCGTCACGAGGACGTGGTCGCCGTGGCTGACGGTCTCGATGGAGCAGGCTCGCCCGTTTCGCTCGTTCGTCTTGATGTCGACGAGCCCCTTTCCGTTCCGGGACTGTCGCCGGTACGAGTCGATATCTGTCCGTTTGCCGTAGCCGTTCGCCGTCACCGTCAGGAGCCAGTCGTGGACGGACTCGTCGACGGCGGCGACACCGACGACCGTGTCGTCGCCCTCGAGTCGAATGCCCCGGACCCCGCGTGCCGAGCGGCCCATCGGCCGGACCTCGGACTCGGCGAACCGGATGGTCATCCCCCGCGCAGTCGCGAGGACGAGGTCGCTCTCGCCGTCTGTCACCTCGACGTCGACGAGTTCGTCGCCCTCTTCGAGGCTGATGGCACGGATCCCAGTCGAGAGGATGTTGCCGAACTCGCCGACAGCGGTGCGCTTGACCCGCCCGCCGTGCGTCGCCATCGTCAGGTAGCCGTCGTCCATGTCCGCGGTGTTGACGACGGCGGCGATATCCTCGCCGTCGTTCAGGTCGAGGACGTTCACCGCCGACTTCCCGCGTGCCGTCCGGCCCATCTCCGGGACCTGATAGGTCTTCAGCTGGTACACCTGACCGTGGGTTGTGAAACAGAGCAGGTAGTCGTGGGTGTCGGCGACGAACGCCGAGGAGACACGGTCGTCTCGCTTCAGGTCCGCGCCGATGATCCCCTTCCCGCCGCGGCGCTGGGGTGAGAACTCGGACAGCGGCATCCGCTTGACGTAGTCGTCCTCGCTGACGACCACGACGTCGTCGCGGCGCTCGATCAGGTCTTCGCGGGTCACCTCGTCGGTGCGGGGCGTGAACGTCGTCCGGCGCGGGTCGTCGTACTCGGCCTTCACCTCGAGCAGCTCCTCCCGGACGACCGCCATCAGTTCGTTCTCGTCGGCGAGAACCGTCTCGAGGCGCTCGATCCGCTCGCAGACGTTCTCGTACTCCGTCTCGATCGCCGCCGCCTCCATCGACGTCAGCGACCCGAGCTGCATCGCGACGACGTGTTCGGCCTGTCGCCGCGAGAGGTCGTACGCCGAGACGAGCGCCGCCGTCGCCGCGTCCCGGTCCTCGGCGTCGCGGATGGTCTCGACGATCTCGTCGGCGCGCTCGACCGCCCGGAGCCGCCCCTCGAGGACGTGCGCGCGCTCCTCGCGTTCCGCGAGCTCGTGCTCCGAGCGCCGACGCACGACCTCGCGTCGGTGGTCGAGGTAGACGTCGAGCGCCTGCTTCAGCGTGAGGATCCGTGGCTCGTCGTCGACGAGCGCGAGGGTGATGACACCGAACGTCGACTCGAGGTGGCTGTCGAGGAGCCGGTTCTCGACGACGTCGGGCTGGGCGCCGCGTTTCAGCTCTACCACGACCCGGATGCCGTCGCGGTCGGACTCGTCGCGCAGGTCGCGCACCCCCGCTATCTTGCCGTCGTTGACGTCGTCGGCGATACGCTCGACCAGTCGAGACTTGTTCTCCTGGTACGGGAGCTCGGTGATCACGATCCGGTCGTCGGTCACCTCGTAGTCTGCGCGGACCCGCACCCGCCCCCGACCGGTCTGGTACGCCTCGAGGACGCCGTCGGCGCCGACGACCGTCGCCCCGGTCGGGAAGTCCGGTCCCTTGATCGGCCCCGGCGACCCGGCGCTCCCCTCGAGCAGGTGGTCGGTGTCGACGAGGTCGAGGACGTCGAGGTCGGGGTCGTCGATCAGCGCGACCGCGGCGTCTATCACCTCGCCGAGGTTGTGTGGCGGGACGTTCGTGCTCATCCCGACGGCGATACCGGAGGAGCCGTTGACGAGCAGGTTCGGGAACCCGGCGGGCAGCACCTCCGGCTCCTCGAGCCGGCCGTCGTAGTTCGCGACGAAGTCGACGGTGTCGCGGTCGATGTCGGCCAGGAGCTCCTCCGCGGTCGGCGCCATCCTGGCCTCGGTGTAGCGCATCGCCGCCGGCGGGTCGCCGTCGACGGAGCCGAAGTTCCCCTGTCCGTCGACCAGCGGGTGACGCATCGAGAACGACTGTGCCATCCGTGCCAGGGCGTCGTAGATGGCCGAGTCGCCGTGCGGGTGGTAGTCGCCCATCGTCTCGCCGACGACGGAGGAGGACTTGCGGTGACCGGCGTTCGCGGTGACGCCGGCCTCCGACATCGCGTAGAGGATACGCCGGTGAACCGGCTTGAGGCCGTCCCGTGCGTCCGGGAGCGCCCGGCCGGCGATGACACTCATCGCGTAGTCGATGTAGCTCTGCTCCATCTCCCGCTCGATGCGGGCGTCACTGACCTCGGCGGCGAACGACTCGCCCGCAGCCGGGTCCGGGTCGGCGTCCGAGCTCATCGACGTCTCCGGTCTCGCCGCCCGGTCATATGTCCACCCACTCCGCGTCGGTCGCGTGCTCTTTGATGAACTGCTTGCGTGGCTCGACGGCGTCGCCCATCAGCACGGAGAACATCTTGTCTGCGGCGGCGGCGTCCTCGGTCGTGATCCGCTTCAGCACGCGGTTCTCGGGGTTCATCGTCGTCTCCCAGAGC
>CAZEJR010000034.1:0-14568 GCA_964512675.1 uncultured Haloferacaceae archaeon
CCCCGTCCTCGATGACGCGGTAGATGACGTCGACGGCGCTGGCGCTCGTCGACCCGGAGGAGAGCACGAGATCACAGTCGTCTGCGGCCTCGCGGAGTAGCCGCTCCATCTCGTCGTAGTCGTCGCCGGCGTGCGGGTACAGGACGGCCTCGCCGCCGGCCTCCTCGACGGCGGCGGCGACGCTGTAGGAGTTCACGTCGTATATCTCGCCGCGCGCGGTCTCGAGCGAGTCGCCGGGGCGGACGAGCTCGTCACCCGTCGAGACGATGCCGACCCGCGGCGTCGCACGGACCGGAACCTCGTCGCGGCCGAGCGCCGAGAGCAGGCCGACCTCGCGGCTCGTCAGCGTCGTTCCCGGCCCGAGAGCCCGGTCGCCCGCCGCGACGTCCGCGCCGGCGAACATCACCCGGTCACCCGGCGCGACCCGGTCGCGGACGAGCACCTCGTCGCCCGCCGTCTCGGTGTCCTCCACCATCACGACGGCGTCGGCGCCGGGCGGGAGCACCGACCCCGTCGACACCTCGACACAGCCGTCCGCTTCGACCGCCACGTCCGCCCGTTCGCCGGCGTGAACGGCGCCGAGGTGCGTCAGCGAGACGGGCGAGGCCTCGCCCGCGTCGAACGTGTCCGCTGCCCGGACGGCGTAGCCGTCGACGCTCGCGCGGTCGAACCCCGGCACGTCGACGTCGGCGTCGACACGCTCGGCCAGCACCCGCCCGCGGGCGTCCGCGAGGGGGACGCGCTCGGTCCCTGGCGACAGGTCGAGTCCGGCGACGACCTCGTGGGCGCGCTCCGGCGGCGCGAGGTCGCGGAACTCCTTTCGCTCCATGCCGGGTCACGGGCCGGGCGGAACAAAAACGGGGCGGCCGGGTCAGTCGGACGTGCGCTCGTCCGCGGAGTCGGGTCGTCCGCTCGCGTCTGTCTCGCCCTCGTCGTCGCGCGCTCGCTCCCGTCGTCGCTCGCGGTCTCGCCTCCGCTGGCGCTCGCCGACCGTCTCGATGAACACGAGGAGCGCGACGCCCGTCCCGGCGGCGGCCCCGAGCGCACCGACGACACCGACCGAGGACGGGAGCCGGAACGCCGCGAGGCCGGTCCCCGCGACGGCGACGACGACGGCTAGCGCGCCGACCGCGACACGCCCCGCGAGCGAGAGCCCGTCGAACACCCCGTTCACGGCGTCGCCTCCCACAGCGCGACGTCGACGCGCTCGCCCGCCGGCACACCCTCGCGGCCCTCCGGGACGACGAGCCAGCCGTCCGCGAGCGCCACCGAGGAGAGGACGCCCGACCCGCCGGCGCGGACGGGGACCGCCCGGCGCTCGCCGTCGTCGTCGCGGAGTTCGACCCGGACGAACGTCCGAATCCCCGGTTCGCTCGGCGCCTTGCGGTTTAGCGTCGCCGCGACGGTCGGCACGTCCGGACAGGGAAGCCCCCCGACGCGCTTCAGGACGGGGCGGAGGAACTGGACGGCGTTGACGATACAGGCAACGGGGTAGCCCGGCAGGGCGAGCACGGGCGTCTCCTCGACGACGCCGAGCGCGACGGGGTGGCCGGGCTTCAGCGCGACGCCGTGGACGAGCACCTCGCCCATGTCGTCGACGACGTCCGGCACGAGGTCGCGTTCTCCGACGGACGAGCCGCCGGTCGTCACCACGACGTCGCGGTGGAGGTCGCGCTGGATCGCCGCCCGGAGCGCTGACGCGTCGTCGGTGACCGGGTTGCGGTGGGTCGGGACGCCGCCCCACCGCGAGACGAGGCCGGCGACGGTGAGCGCGTTCGTCTCCGTCACCTCGCCCGGGTCCGGGTCGATACCGGGGCGGACCAGCTCCTCGCCGGTCGGGACGACGCCGACCGTGGGACGCGCGGTCACCTCGACGTTCGTGTGGCCGGCGGCGGTGAGCAGGCCGAGGTCGGAGGGCCGGAGACGGTGGCCGGCGTCGTAGAGGTGCTGGCCGGCCTCGACGTCCTCGCCCCGAGGGCCGACGTTCTCGCCCGGTCCGAGCGCGCGAAACACGTCGAGTGCGCCGCCGACCCGGTCTGCGTGCTCGACCATGACGACGGCGTCGGCGCCGTCGGGCAGGGGGCTGCCGGTGTGGACGCGCGCGGCGGCCCCGGGACGGACCCGGTCGGCAGCCTCGGGCGTCCCGTCGGCGAGCACGTCCACCGTCTCGGGGGCGCGGTCGGAGGCGCCGAAGGTGTCCTCGGCCCGGACGGCCCAGCCGTCGACGGCGGCACGGTCGTAGCCCGGCACGTCCCGCGCGGCGGCGACGGGCCCCGCGAGCGCCCGCCCGTCGGCCCGCGAGACGGGGAGCGGGTCGGTCCGGTCGTGGGGCTGGACGCGGTCCAGCAGCCGAGTCAACGCATCGGCGACGCGGGTGCGGTCACGAAAGCCCGCCTCCCGGCGGGCGTCGTCGGTCATGGCCGTGCTTGGGGACGGTCCGGCAAGTGTCTGGCCCCCGGAGACACGCGCCGCGAACGGCTCCAGCGGACGGGACCGCGGGGTTTTTCGACCGGCCGACGTTAGCCGGCGGCATGTCAGGACTGCGCGAGGCGCTCCGCGAACTCCCGGACGCGGTGTTCGCCGACCTGCTCGAGAGCGACGACGCCTACCTGCTGGTGCTCGACCTCGCCGGCGTGACGGCGGCGAACGTCGACCTCTCCACGAGCAGCGGGCGGCTGACGGTCGAGGCCCGGCGCGCGAAGGACCTGCCCGCGGAGTTCCGGTACGTCCGCGAGGACCGACCGCTGTTCCTCGACGCCGAGATTCCGCTGCCGTCGGACGCGACGGGCGACGAGGCGTCCGCGACGGTCCGCCGCGGCGTCGTCGAGGTCGAACTACCGAAGCGGGAGACGACCGGCAGCCGCTCGATCCCCGTCGAGGACGCGTAGGCGGGGGTGGACACGCTCTGGTCTCTCTCCGCGCCTACTGGCGGGTTCTCGTCGTCGCCTCACAGTTCGCCCCCCTGATCGTCGCGTACGCCCGTGACAAGCGGCGATTCCTCGTCTTCGGCGGTCGGCGCCGTCCGGACCCGGAGACACAGCGCAGCCGCGCCGAGTCGCTGCTCGAGTCGCTGCTCACGCTCGGACCGACGTTCATCAAGCTGGGACAGCTGCTCTCGACCCGACCGGACATTCTCCCGCCCGCCTACATCGACGTGCTGTCCAGCCTCCAGGACGACGTTCCAGCCGCCGACTGGTCGGCGGTCGAGGCCATAGTCGAGGACGAGGTCGGTCCGGTCGACGAGGTGTTCGACGAGTTCGACCGCGACGCCATCAGCGGCGCCAGCCTCGGACAGGTGTACCGTGCGACCTACGAGGGCGACCCGGTCGCGGTGAAGGTGCGCCGACCGAACATCGAGGCGCTGGTCGAGGCGGACCTGAAGGTCGTCCGGTGGTCCGTGCCGCTCCTGAAGCGCCTCGTCGACGAGGGGCGGGCGTTCTCGCTGGAGAACGTCGCCGACGAGTTCGCGAAGACGATCCGCGAGGAGATGGACTACCGGCGCGAGCGCCGGGTGCTGGAGACGATCCGCGAGACGTTCGCGGGCGACGAGACGGTACGGGTTCCACGCTCCGTCGCCGCCGTCTCCGGCGACCGCGTCCTGACGATGGAGTACGTCGGCGGGACGAAGATAGACGACGTGCGGGCGCTCGACGAGGCCGGCCACGACCGGACGGAGCTGGCGACGAAGCTCCAGCGCGCGTACCTGCGGATGATCCTGGAAGAGGGTGCCTTCCACGCCGACCCCCACCCGGGCAACCTCGCCGTCGCCGACGACGGGTCGATCGTCTTCTACGACTTCGGGATGAGCGGCGAGGTGGACCCGTTCATCCAGGAGAAGATAGTCGAGTTCTACGTCGCGGTCGCCGAACAGGACATCGACGGCATCCTCGACGCGATGGTTGAGATGGGGACGCTCTCGCCACAGGCCGACCGGCAGGTGATGGCGAACGTGATGGAACTCGCAATCGCCGACGTCCGGGGCGAGGAGCTCGAACAGTACCGCGTCCAGCAGGTGATCCAGCAGGTGGAGGACACGATCTACGAGTTCCCGCTGCGCCTGCCGCGGAACTTCGCGCTCATCCTCCGGGTCGCGACGGTCGTCGAGGGGGTCTGTGTCACGCTGGACCCCGACTTCGACTTCATCGAGGTGGCGACGGACTACCTCACGGCGGAGGGCTACCGCGAGGAGACGGTCCGGAAGGTCGCCGCCGACGCGGGCCGGCAGGTCCGGGAGACGACGGAGGCGCTGTTCAGCGTCCCGCCGCGGCTTGACGACGTGCTGCGGACGGTCCAGCGCGAGGACCTGTCGCTCTCGGTCCGGATCGAGGACCGCAACGACGTCCTCGACCGCCTCGCCCGCCGCATCGTCTACGGACTGATCCTCGCGGTCGGCGTGCTCTCGACGGCGCTGCTCTACTCGTTCAACCAGCGACCGGAGGCCGCAATCGTCGCCGGTATCCTGACGCTCCCGTTCGGGATCCTGCTCTACCGGTCGCTCAGGCCCGACGGCGGCGTCTCCGCACAGCCACAGTTCACGCGACAGGAGATGCGGCGGCGGCAGTCGGCGGCGGACGACGACGCGGGGACGGCCCTCGCGCCCGAGGACGTCCGTGAGGACGAGCGGGGAGCAGCCGACGACGGAGCCGGACCGGCGAAAGAGGAGACCGCGGCGGACGACGCGGCCGACCCCGACCGGTAGCGCCGGCCATCCACACCGTTTTTATCTGCGTCCTCGGAACGTACGACTGTGCCGCGGGAACAGAAGCAGGTTCGCGACCTCAAGGAGGGGTCCTACGTGATGATGGACGACGCGCCGTGCAAGATAAACGGCTACAGCACCGCGAAGCCGGGCAAACACGGGAGTGCGAAGGCCCGTATCGAGGGACGGGGCGTCTTCGACGAGCGGAAGCGCTCGCTCTCACAGCCCGTCGACGCGAAGGTGTGGGTCCCGATCGTCGAGCGAAAGCAGGGCCAGGTCGTCTCCGTCTCGGGCGACGACGCACAGGTGATGGATCTCGACACCTACGAGACGTTCACCATGCGCGTCCCCGAGGACGAGTCGTTCTCGTCCGACGATACGATCGAGTATCTAGAGTACGAGGGGCAACGGAAGGTCGTCTGAGGCCGCCGTGACGTCGTTTCCGGGCGCGACCGCGGACCGCGACGGGGCCGACTACGCCGTCGTCGGAGCGCCGCTCGACGCCACGACTTCGTTCCGCCCGGGAGCCCGGTTCGGTCCCGACCGCGTTCGCACGTTCGCCCGCTCGTTCGAGGACTACGACGCCACGACCGGCACGCGCTTCTCGGAGCTGTCCGTTCACGACGCCGGGGACGTCCGGGCGTGGCCCGACCCCGCGGCCTACGTCGACCACCTGCGTGCCGAGGTGGACGCCCTCGTCGCCGACGGCGTCGTCCCCCTCATCGTCGGCGGCGAACACACCGTGACGGTCGCCGGCGTCCGGGCCGTCGACCCCGACACCGTCGTCGTCTGCGACGCCCACCTCGACCTGCGCGACGCGTACGACGGCCACGAACTGAGCCACGCCTGTGTCACCCGTCGGGCGCTGGAGACCGCCGACCGCGCGGTCGTTCTCGGCGCGCGCTCCGGGAGCGAGGCGGGGTGGGAGCGAGCCGCGGCGACGGACGTCACGGTCGTCGCGCCGGACGACGTCGACGGGTGGGTGGCCGACGCCGACCCGGACGGGTGGGGACGGACGTACCTCAGTGTCGACGTCGACGCCGCCGACCCCGCGGTCGCGCCCGGGACCGGGACGCTGGCACCGTTCGGGCTCTCGTCGCGGACGACCCGCGCCGCCGTCGCCGGCGTCGCGCCACACGCCGCGGGCTTCGACGTCGTCGAGGTGAACAGCCGCGACGACGGGCAGGCGGCGGCGCTGGCGGCGGCGCTCCTGCGCCGGTTCGTCCTCGAGCGCGCGTCCGGGTGACGGTCGGGCGAGGCTTTACGTCGCCGCCGTCCGCCCGCGGCTCATGGACCTCGACAGCGTCGTCGCACGCCTCGACGACCGCCTCCGCACCGACGCATACGCCGATCTCGACGCCTCCGCGAACGGCCTCCAGGTGGACGGTCCCGACGAGGTCGAGCGCGCCGCACTCGCGGTCGACGCCGCGCGCGCGACCGCCGAGACGGCGGTCGAGCGCGGTGCCGACCTCCTCGTCGCCCACCACGGGATGGTGTGGGACGGGCTGGACCGCGTGACCGGTCGGACGCACAGCCGCCTCGCGCCGCTGTTCGCCGGCGACTGCGCGCTGTACGTCTCGCACCTCCCGCTCGACGGCCACCCGGAGCTCGGCAACGCCGCCGGGGTGTGTGACGTCCTCGAGGCCGACAGCCGCGAGCCGTTCGGGTCGTTCGGGACCGAGACGGTCGGGCTCCGGGGACGAGTCGACGAGCAGCCGGTCGACACGCTCGTCGACCGACTGGAGTCGGAGCTCGCCCCGGAGCGCGGCGTGTACCTGCTCCCGTTCGGGCCAGAGACGGTCGAACGGGTCGCGGTCGTGACCGGGAGCGGCGCCGACCTGCTGGGCGAGGCCGTCGAGGCCGGCGCCGGCCTGTTCGTGACCGGCGAGGGGAAACAGCAGGTGTATCACGAGGCGCGGGAGGCGGGCGTGAACGTCGCGCTCGCGGGGCACTACGCGACCGAGACGTTCGGCGTGCGGGCGGTCGGCGACCTGCTGGCGGAGTGGGGCGTCGAGACGACGTGGATAGACCACCCCACGGGGCTGTGAGGCCGGAGCGACCGCGGCGTTGAAATCCCGGCACGCCGACGGTCGGGCATGAGCGACCACGGGGACGAGGAGACGGACACGCCGCGCGAGGAGTTCCACGACGCGCCGCTCGACGGCGTGTCCGTCAACGCCGGGATGACCGTCGGCGAACTCGCGACGGCGATGGGCGAGGCTGGCGTCGGTGCGGGGCGGCTGCACGAGGCCGTCGACCTCAGTGCCGAGATGTTCGGGCGCGAGGACACGACGGTGTTCGTCGGACTCGCGGGCGCGATGGTGCCGACCGGGATGCGGCAGGTCGTCACCGACCTCGTGCGCGACGGCTTCGTCGACGTGCTGGTGACGACGGGCGCGACCCTCACACACGACGCGATCGAGGCGGTCGGCGGCCACCACCACCACGGGCGGGTCGACCCGAGCCACCCCCACCCGACCGGCGACGGGGCGACGGACACGACGACGGAGCGCGACCACGACGAGCGCCTGCGCGCCGAGGGCGTCGACCGGGTGTACGACGTCTACCTGCCACAGGAGCACTTCGCACAGCTCGAGACACACCTCCGCGACCACGTCTTTCCGCGCGTCGAGCGCCGGGTCTCTATCCGGGAGTTCACCACGGCCCTCGGCGAGGCAAACGCCGAGCGCAACGACGCGCTGGACGTCGACGCCGACCCCGGTGTCGCCGCGGCGGCAGCGGCGGCGGACGTGCCGGTGTACGCGCCCGCGATACAGGACTCGGTGCTCGGCATCCAGGCGTGGGTGTACTCGCAGACCTCCGAGTTCGGGCTAGACGCACTGGCCGACATGACCGAGCTCTCGGACCTCGCGGCGGACGCCGACCGGGCGGGCGCGCTCGTCGTCGGCGGCGGCGTGCCGAAGAACTACGTGCTCCAGACGATGCTCGCGGTGCCGGGGGCGTACGACTACGGCGTCCAGCTGACGATGGACCCGCCCAACACCGCGGGGCTGTCGGGCGCGACGCTGGACGAGGCCCGGTCGTGGGGGAAACTCGAGCCCGACGCGGAGAACGTCACCGTCGTCGCAGACGCCACTATCACCCTCCCCTTCCTCGTCGCCGCCGCGCGCGAGCGGCTGGCCGTGGTGGACTGATCAGAAGACGACCGGCGCGTCGTCGGCGACGCCGAGCGAGACGCGTTCGCCGGCGTCGATCCCCGACTCCCGGCCCTGGACGACGACCTGAAGCTCGTCGACGTCGCCGGCGGGGTCGACGAGGTAGTTCGTCTGGTCGCCCTGGAAATACCGCTCGACGACGGTGCCGTCGACGTCGCCGCCGGTGGCAGCGACCTCGAAGTCCTCGGGGCGGATCGACACCGTCACCTCGCCGGTCTGGCCGTTGGCGGGGAGGGTGAACCCGTCTCCTCCCCCGACCCGGACGACCGAGGAGCCGGCGTCGACACGGCCGTCGAGGAGGTTCGTGTCGCCGATGAAGTCGGCGACAAACTCCGAGGCGGGTTCGCGGTAGATCTCCTCCGGCGGGCCGATCTGCTCGATCAACCCCTCGTTCATCACCGCGATGCGGTCGCTGAGCGACATCGCGACCTCCTGGTCGTGGGTGACGTAGAAAAAGGACCCCTTGGTCTGTTCGTGGATACGCCGGAGTTCGACCTGCATCCGCTTGCGGAGCTTCCGGTCGAGACTCGAGAGCGGTTCGTCGAGCAGGAGGACGGACGGTTCGTTGACCAGCGCCCGGGCGAGCGCGACGCGCTGTTGCTGGCCGCCGGAGAGGTCCGTCGGGTCGCGGTCGGCGAACCCCTCGAGATCGACGAGTTCGAGGTACTCCTCGACCCGGGCCTCGCGCTCTGCGGCGTCGACGCCGCGCTTCCGGAGACCGTAGCCGACGTTCTCGCCGACGCTCATGTGCGGGAACAGCGAGAGGTGCTGGAAGACGAGGTTCGTGTCCCGCCCCTCCGGCGGGACCGTCGCCATCGCTCGACCGTCGATCCGGACGTCGCCGCGTGTCGGCTGTTCGAACCCGCTTATCATACGGAGCGTCGTCGTCTTGCCACAGCCGGAGGGGCCGACGAGGGTGAAGAACTCGCCGCGCCTGACGGAGAAGTCGATCCCCTCGACGGCGGTCACGTCGCCGAACTCCTTCGTGACGCCGTCGAGTTCGACCAGTACGTCTCCCTGAGGGGGCATACGCGGGGCGACGCCACACGGTAGAATGAATCTGGCGTTCCGACCACCCCGATCACGGCGCGCCGGGGCGGGTATTGTTATCTATCTTTGATCAATAAAACAACCCACGGGAAAGCTTGATAATGCTCCATAGATCGTTGACAGATATGCCGTCGAACGAGGATCGTCGGGCGGAGTCGACCAGCGGCGAAACCAGCGGTATCGGGCGCCGTGCGTACATCGCCGGTGCCGGTGCGACCGGCCTCGTCGCGCTCGCCGGGTGTGCCGGCGGGGGCGGCGGTGGCGGCGGCGGCGACGACAGTACCGACGGCGGCGACGACATGGACGGCGACGGTGGCTCGGCCGGCGACTCCGGCGGGACGACCACCATCAACATCATCACCTGGGAGGAGTACGCGGAGATGCAGGAGAACATCGAGTCGACGCTCGACGGCGTCGAGCTGAACATCACGCCGTCGACGTCGTCGACGGAGATGTTCGCGCAGTGGAACTCCGGCCAAGACGAGCAGTTCGACATCGCCGTCCCGAACAACAACCTGGTCCGGCGGTTCATGGACGCGGACCTCGTCACCCCGATCGACCAGGACGCGGTGGCGAGTTTCGACTCGATGTACGACAAGTTCCAGACGTTCGTCGACCAGCAGTTCACCGCCGACGGCGAGGCCTACGGCGTCCCCATCCGGTTTGGCTGGTACGGCTACGCGTACGACACGCGGACGGTGCCGGACCACGAGCCGAGCTACGACATCCTGTTCGAGGAGGACTACGTCGACGCGGACCTCGACGGCGAGATCATCATGTACGACGAGGCCGCGAAGGCGATGCCCGCCACGGCGCTGTATCTGGGCTTCGAGGAGGAACTCCAGGGGTCGGAGATGACCTTCAGCACCGACCAGATCGACCAGATGCAGCAGGCGCTGGTCGACCAGAAGCCCCGGCTCCAGGGCTACATCGCAGCCGACCCGACGTTCATCCAGGAGTTCCAGCAGGGTAACTTCCTGGTCGGCCAGTCCGGGCGGAACGAGGTCATCCAGATGCGCACGGAGGGCGCGGACTGGGTCGAGTACGTCGTGCCGCGCGAGGGCGCGATGGCGTGGTACGAGACCGCGGTCGTCTCGGCGGCCTCGGAAAATCAAGAGACCGCGTGGCAGGTCGTCAACGAGTTCCTGGCGCCACAGAACGGTGCGTCGCTCGCCCAGGCCGGCTTCTCGCCGAGCACGAACCCCGCCGTCTCCGAGGAGCTGACCCAGGAGCAGAACGACCTGTACGGCTCCATCGACCCCTCGCGGCTCGACGGGATGATCCCGTTCAAGGACATCGCCTCCGACGTCGAGGAGGAGTACGTCTCCGCGTGGGAAGAGGTAAAGGCCGCGTAAGATGGCGGTCGGCGACCCCGAGGAGACGAACCGCGCGGCGGTCGTTCGCCTCCTGAGCACCCGGTACGGCGCGCTCGGGATCACCACCGGGCCGGCGTTCCTGTGGATCGTCGCGCTGCTGCTCGCGCCGCTGACGTTCATGGTGGTCGTGAGCTTCCTCGAGGTCAGCCCCATCAGCTACGAGCTCATCTACGAGCCGACGCTCGCGAACTACGAGGGCCTGTTCGACGCGACGCCGTGGTGGGACACGCCGTTCTTCACCGCGATCTGGCTCTCCTACGGTGTCGCGACGGTGACGACGCTGCTCTGTCTGACGCTCGCGTTTCCGCTCGCGTACCTGCTGGCGCGGCGCGGCGGCCGGACGTTCAAGATCGTCATCTTCCTGGTCCTCCTGCCGTTCTTTACGATGTACCTCGTTCGGGCGTACTCGTGGGTGCTGATGTTCGGCCCCGGCGGCGTGATCAACTCCACGCTGATGAGCGTCGGGCTGACCGACGGCCCGGTCGAGCTGTTCAACTACGGCGTTCCGGCGATCGTCGTCGGGCTCACCCACGCGTACTTCCCGTACATGCTGCTGACGCTGTACGCGAGTCTCGACGGCCTCGACTTCTCGCTGATCGAGGCGGCCCGTGACCTCGGCGCGTCGCGCGTCGACGTGGTTCGGGACCACGTCGTTCCGCTGACGCTTCCGGGGATCATCGGCGGGAGCCTGTTCGTGTTCGTCCCGAGCGTTGGCGCGTTTATTACGCCACGGTTCCTCGGCCAGGGCAAGATCCAGATGATCGGCATGCTGATAGAGAGCCGGGTCGTCGGCACCTACTCCATCGGCTACGCGAGTGCCGCGTCGATGTTCGTGCTGGTGTCGATAATCGGGGCGATGATCGTCGCCTTCCGGTACGTGACGATCGAGGACCTGGGGGGTGGCTGAGATGGCGACCGAGACCGGCGAGCCGACGGAGGCCGGCGAGACCGACTACCCCGGCACCAGCCGACTGCTCGACCACCGCCGGGTCGAACGGCTCCTCCGTGGCTCGCTGTACGCCGTCGCCGGGCTCCTCCTCGCGTTCCTCTGGGTGCCGCTCGGGATCATGATCACCCTCTCGTTCGCCCAGAACCCGGTCACGCTGTTCCCGTTCGAGGGACTGACGCTTGCGAACTACCAGCTCGCGCTCGCCAGCGAGTCGATGCGCCAGTCGGTCGTCGGCAGCTTCACGATCGCGAGCGTCGCGGCCAGCATCGCGACGGTGCTCGGCGTACTGGCGAGCTTCGCGCTCACCCGCTACCGGTTCACGTTCCGCGAGCTCTACCGCACGTTCGGCATCATCCCGATGGTCGTCCCGGGTATCATCCTCGGGGTGGCGCTCCGTATCTACTTCCAGAGCCTCCTCGACGTCCTCCCCGGATTCACCACGGTCGTGCTCGCACACTCGCTGTACGGGCTACCGTTCGTCATCCTCATCGTCACCGCCCGGCTGTACACGTTCGACGAGTCGCTGGAGGAGGCCGCCCGCGACCTCGGCGCGGACCCGATCACCACCTTCCGGGACGTGACGTTCCCGGTCATCGCGCCGGCGATCGGCGCCGGGTTCCTGTTCGCGTGGATTCGCTCGTTCGAGGACTACATCCGCGCGCTGTTTCTCGCCGGGCCGAACACGGACGTGCTGACAATCTGGATGTTCAGCCGGATCAAGCAGCTCGACGCCCCGGAGCTGAACGCCGTCTCGTCGCTCATCGTCTTCGGCGTCGCGGTCGCGCTCGCCGTGGCGATGAACTACGGGAACGTCACCGGCTACGTCGCCGGAACGGTCGCCGAAGACGAGGAAGACTGACGGCGCGGCTGAGCACAAGCCTTTGGCCGCCCACGGTCCACCACCGCCCGTGGACCTCGACCGATTCGCCGACGACACCCCGAGCGACGACGCACCCGCGGACGACCGGGTCTGTGTCGTCGCGACACAGCCGGAGACGTTCGCGCGGTGTCGCGACGGTGTCTACCCCAGCCCGCTGTCGTACGAGCGCTCGCGCGCCGACGTCGACCGGATGGCCTTCTACCGCACCGCGCCCGTCTCGGCGGTGACTCACCACGCGGCGGTGACGGGGCGGGTCCGTCAGCGCCGCGGCGAGGACGGGCCGCTGACCGAGCGCGACTGGGAGACGCTGCTCGATCCCTTCACCGACGAGCGCGAGGTCGTCGTCTTCGAGTTCGGGCCGCTCGTCCCGCTCGACCAGCCGGTGCGAAACGACCAGAACGGCGTCCGCGGAGCCTGGTACTGCGACGTCGCGGACCTGCGGGCCGCCAGCCGGCTGTCGGCGCTGGCCGGGCGTGCCGAACACTAGGTCCGCTGAACGAGCCGTGCCGCGCGCCGCGGTCGTGGGGCCGTCGGGCGCGGTACGGGTGACCTCGTCTAGAGGTCCTCGTCGAGGCGCGGGATGGCTATCCTCCCGCCGGTCAGGACGGCCGGCTCGTCGAGCACCCGACGGTGTGTCTTCGGGTGGTCGTCGGCGGCGGTCGGCAGGAACACGTTCGCGAGTTCGTCGACGGCGTCCATCACCGTCGTCTCGGTCGTGAACGCGGGGGTTTCGCCGGGGTGCTGGACGACGTCGGAGAGCGGATCGTAGTCGGCGAAGTCGGCGTGGGCCTCCGGTACTCGGAGGGAGGTCTGGGCGTCGACGTCGACCCGGCCTCGCGTCTCGTCTGTGACGTGGCTGACGATACGACGGGCCACCTGCCAACGCGTGACGCCGCCGGTGACGCGGCGCTGGAGCTGCGAACCGCGCCGAACGCGGGGGAGCGACGCCCGTCTCGGCGTCGACCGTCGTCGGGTCGGCGACCGACAGGAGTTCGCCGGCGTCGTAGTCGGTCGGGTCCAGCACGACGGCACGGTCGACACCGGCGCGAGGCTCCTCGGGCCGCCACGCTCTTGGTCGCCGCTCGCCCACCGCCGGTGGCCGATGACGAACACACCGGGCGGAGCCGGTCTCGGCAGCCGGCGACGACGAACCCTGTGAGTGCCGAGGCCGGATTTCTATCCACACGCCCACGCGAGGAGGTAAACGAACCGCTACCTCAGACGCCGACCGGTACTGGCACCCAGGAGAGACCGTCTCGTCTCCGTCGGGGATGACACGGTGGCGTCGCCGTCAGTCGACCGCTCGTTCGGGGTCCTGCTGCTCGCGTTCGTTTCGATACTCGAGGGAGCGTCCAACAGCACACCGCCGTGCAGACAGGTGACCCACGGGGGTAACTGACCGAACGCTCCGTGTTCACGTCCACGAGAACGCCGAACTCCGGCACCGAACAGCCGAGGAGTGAGACAGAGCGAGCCGAAGCACACAGCGGGACACTCCGTGCGAGAGAACGGGGTCAGACGAGCTCGCCTCCGGAGCTGTGCGGAACGGGAGACGCCGAGCGGCGACGGCCTCTCCGAGCTGCGAGCCGCGTACGACCGGCGGGTGGACGGACGGCTGCCGGAGATGGCGCGGCGAAACGACGGCTGACCGATTCACCCCGGCCACTGTTACGTCGTCCTCGACACCCTGTTCGAAGGCGAGTGACACAGCCACGTCGACAGCCCTTCCGCCGACAGACGCCTCTCGGTAGACGGAGCCGTCGACACCGCGGACAGGTGCTCGAACGGAGATAGCCGGTCGTAGAAGAGCTGAACGAGAGCTCGCCGAGGTGACGCGACGAGGTGAACCGAACGAGTCACGCGGCTGTGGCTGCAGATCGTCTCGGACCAGCTGTCGGAACGTATCACAGAAGCTGACTGAGGAGATCCTGACACGACAGCCGAGTTCCGAGCGGCACGTTCGTCGGCGTCTACGCTGACGCGTCCGGGATCGGCGTTTTCCGACCACGAGCAGATGTCGGCTACCGGCGTGTCACCGTCACGTGTTCATGCCGTCTCGGTATCGGTGAATTCGAACCGGGCCCCGCCGGTATCGCTCTCGGCTATCGTCACGTCCCACCCGTGAGCAAGCGCGATCTGCTGGACGCTCACCATCCCGAACCCCGTCCCACCATCCTTCGTCGTAAATCCGGGGTCGAAGACGTCCTCTCGCCTGTTCTCGGGAATTCCGTCTCCGTCGTCCGCGACGTAGAACCCGTCCGGTAACGTCCCGACCCGCACCGTTACACTCGTATCGGCGTGCTCAACGGCGTTTCGAAGCAGGTTGTCGAAGAGCCGGGCGAGCGCGTCCTCATCAGCACGTATCACTCGCGTCTGCTCGACGACAAGCGACCCGCTGGCCGTGTTGAGAGCCGCCCAGCACGACTGCGCGACGTCCG
>CAZEJR010000035.1:0-12760 GCA_964512675.1 uncultured Haloferacaceae archaeon
AGCGTGGACGGCGAGACCGAGCAGTGACCGACGAGGACGCCGGCCCGGTCTTCGAGCGGGGAGACCCCGTCGACGGCGACGACCCGTTCACGGACGGAAACACGGCTCGGCGTGCGTTCGTCGAGACCACACCGGGCGACAGGCACCGAGACCAGAGGCGCGCCACGGGGTAACCAGCGATCGCTTGACAGACCTCGTAATTATATCGCTCGGGACCCTACCACAGGCCGGGATGGCAGGAACCGGCTCCGAGACGACCACGGCAGAAGGCGTCCCACAGATCGTCGAGACTGAGGACGTCCTCGGCGGCGACCCTCGGATCGAAGGCACCCGGATCGGCGTTGCCCACGTCTACCGGCGCTACGTCGACGGTGGCGACACCCCAGAGGAGATCGCCGCCGGCTACAACATCTCGGTCGCCGCTGTCCACGCCGCGCTCGCGTACGCCTTCAGCTACCCGCGCCAGATGCGTGATCTCGAGGCCCGCGACCGCGCGGCCTACGAGGAGGCCGAGCGGCTCACGCCCGAGGACGTCTGACGCGTGGACTTGCCGACGAGAACGCCCCTCCTACAGAGTGTCTACTCCTCATCGGTCTCGCGACACCGGCACTCGTGCGAGGACTGCGCGAACTCCCGCACGTACCGATGTACGCGATCGGCGAGTGCAAACATCGCCTCGGCCTGATCGCGAGTCGCGACGGTGTCCCGGTAGTACGCCGCCGAGCGGTTCCTCGTGTAGAGCGTCTCGAGACGGGCAGCGGTCTCTTCGGAGATGATATTCAGGACTGTCGCGCGATCGTAGACCCGCTGGTGGTCCTGAAAGTCGCCGACGGTGTCGTTCGAGGCCGACAGCGCGTAGAACTCTAGACTCCGCTCGATGGTTGCGAACGACATCTCGATCACGCTGGTGTGGTAGCCGTCGTTCGCCCGGAGCGTCCGACACGCGTCGAGGAGCCGGCAGGCCTTCCGGAGCTGTAGCACGGGCGAATCGGTCGTCGACGGGTCGAGGCCAGTCTCGTACTCCGGACTCCCTCTCGTGGCCCCACCGAAGGCGTCTTCGGCGGTGTCGAGAGCGTCGAGGACGTCTGTGGGTCCTCAGGCACTGTCAGACACCTCTGACCGGAGCGTCTGGAGCGCCTCACTGTCCCGGAGCGTGATTCCCTCGGTGAAGATCTCCGCGAGCCGGTCCCGGTACCCACGAGCGCTGTCGAGCGACTCGACGAGGATCTGGAACTCGTAGCGGTCGCGGTCAAACTGCTGCTGGCCGAGCTCCGTCGCGATCTCGTTGACGCGGTGCTGGTCGCCGCTCGCCTCACCCACCAGCACCCAGAGATCGATGTCGCTCTGTCGGTCGGCCTGGCCACGTGCGACGCTGCCGAAGACGAGGACGCCCCGCACGTCGGTCAGCTCCTCGCGGAGCCGTGCGAGCGCCGCACGGACCGGCTCGTGATACTCGACCTGCGGGATGCGAAGCACCGGATCGTCCGGCTTCTCGAGTCGGGTGCGGTCGATCCGGACGGGCCGACGATTTCCTGCTCGCTCTGTGACGACGAGGCCGTTCGCCTCGAGGACGTCGACGGCGCTCTTGATCGAGTACGTCGAGTGGTCGGTCAGCCGGCTCAGCTCCCGGATCGTGAACGTCTCGTACGGGGCGTCGACGAGTGCTCCCAGTACGTCGTTCGTGGCCTTGTGTTTGAACAGATCGGGTGTCGGCGTCGGGACCGGAACCCGGACCGAGGCCATCCGGTCCGAGAGGTTGGCCTCCGTGATATCCCTTGTTTGTTTTGTCACACATCACGCGTTAGGTTTAACAATACAAAAATGTCGTCCAGAGGGACCGCACCGGTCCGCGGTCAGGGTTGCTCTACGAGATCTCGTCGAGATATCCCCGCCGCTGTTCTATCCGCTCACGCTCGGTGCGCTGGTCGTCGTGCCGATCTAGGACGTCCGTGCTGACGTTCGCCCGGTCGCCGACCACGTTCTCCGGCACGTCGCTGTTGAGATGGTTCGTGATCGCACCCCGGCGAATCGCATGCGGGCTGACGCTCGACGGGCACGAGACGCCGTGAATGTGGGCACGGAGTCGTCCACCGTGCCCGCCTCGGTTGCGCGTCGAGATAACCGAGCCGTCGGCTCAGAGCCAGCCCTCACCGACGTACTCGAGCCCCTGCAGCTCCGCCTGGGGGTACTGCTGTGAAACGGCGTGGACGATGTCCGCAACCCGCTCGACAGAGAGCGCTGCGTCGGCGACATAGAGTACCGCACGATACGCTCCGTCATCCACGTCGAGGACGAAGTCGTCGTCGTACGTCACGATCACGCGGTCGGTATCGAGCGAGTACCGCGCGATCGAACGATCCGTCGTCCCCTTCCCCAGTTCGGACACGAAATCGACGTGCTCGACGTCGTGCCCGTAGTTCTCGAGACGGTGGGCCACCTCGTGTTCGACGTTCTCGTCGAGAACGAGCCGATACCCCATTCGATCAGTTCTCGGGAGGCTCGAGTGACGACCGCGCTCTCGCTTCGGCGGCGGCTCGCTCGTGGCGCGTCTCGATCCGTCGCATCTCCTCGGGATTAGTGTGGTAGTACGCGAGCGCCTCGTAGATATCCGCAATGTCGAGGTTGTACCGCTCGGCGACGCGGTCAGGGGCGAGTCCACGCTCTTCGACGCGTGCGTGTACATCTCGGACTGTGATGCGGCTCCCCTCGATGTGGGGCTCCGCATGGATCTCCGAGTCCTCGGCGGAGACGATCCGATACTGCTGGGTCGCCATCGTACAGGAATAGGTGCGCTTGGGTCTTGAACCCTCGCCGAAACGAGCGTGCGTGCCTCGTGCCGTTCCGACTCGAACGGCGACCGTGCCCGGCAGATGGGGGCGCCGGAGGAGTCTGCCGGCTACATCCGTTGTCTCCAGCGCGTGAGTTCTCTCATCCGAGTATATTGAGTGTCAGATCTCGTCGAGATATCCCCGCCGCTGTTCCATCCGTTCACGCTCGGTGCGCTGGTCGTCGTGCTGGTCCAGCACGTCCGTGCTGACGTTCGCCCGATCGCCGACCACGTTCTCCGGCACGTCGCTGTTGAGATGGTTCGTGATCGCGCCGCGCCGGATCGCATGCGGGCTGACGCTCGATGGACACGTCGACGCCTGGTCCCACCCGACCGTCTCGCAGTCGTCTGGCTCCCGGTCGTGTGGGCACTCCTGGCCAGCCTCGCAGGGCCGCGTGAACCAGTAGACATCGTGTCGGTCGAAAGCCGATATGTGCCCGAGGGTACCGTCGGACGGATAGTGTGAACCGGCGTCGATGGGTCCTCAGGCGTTCCGGTCGACCCACGCACAGAACGCGTCGAACTCGTTCGCCCCCGCTTGTTCGGCGATACGTCTGAGTGTCCCCGTACGGAGTTCGTCGTGGAGCGGCACCGTCACCCGCCGGCGGTCGTCCTCGTTCGTCGGATGCTCGCAGTACAGCTGCGCGTGGTCGCCGGTCGTCCGCCGCCACTCAAATCCACCCACGTTCACGAGCATCTTCACGACCTCCCGTCCCGAGAACGTCCGCTTCCCCACGGTTAGTCCAGCGCGTCCGGCGGTTCTTGATCGCCCGTCGTGTTGTCGGCAGGGTCGACCCCTATCTCGCGGAGATTCTCGTCGGTCGGTGGACTGCCACGCTCGCCAGTATACACGGCCACGGCGTCGTCGAGGTTCTCCAAAGCGGTCACTTTGGACTCGCCCTGTGTGGTGACACCCGTATCGACGTCCGTAGCGATCCACCAGTCCTCATCCTGCCAGAGACGGATCTCTCCGTCGTGGACGTCCTCGTCCCGGGTCGAACTGGCCATCTTGCCTGCCGTTGGGCGACCCGAGTAATAAACGCACGGCGCTTGCGACCCTGAGGAGGCCGGGGCGATCTGCCGGATACATTCGCTGTATCCAGCGCGTGAGTTCTATCAACCGAGTACGTTGTTTGTCAGATCTCGTCCAGATACCCTCGCCGCTGTTCCATCCGTTCACGCTCGGTGCGTTGGTCGTAGTGCTGGTCCAGCACGTCTTTGCTCACGTTCGCCCGGTCGCCAACCACGTTCTCGGGGACGTCACTGGTCAGATGATTCGTGATCGCACCGCGCCGGATCGCGTGCGGGCTGACACTCGACGGGCACTTCGACGCCTGGTCATGCTCGACCGCCTCACACTCCGCAGGATCCCGGTCGTGTGGACAGTCTTGCCCGACCTGACAGGGCCGCGTGAACCGGTAGACTTGGCCTCGGAGCCCGCCTCCCGATAATCGCCCCTGATTCGTCGTCAGGAGCGGCTGCCGCCCGTGGTCGTCGACAGTGTCGGGCCGCCGCTCTGCGATCCAGTCGTCCAGCAGCTGGCACATGTCGTCCGAGAGCGCGACCAGCCGCTCGCCCGTCGCCTGGTTCTTCAGCGGCGTCCCGGTCTCCGGACGGTGCCGAATCTCCACACACCCCTCCTCGGGATGGTAGTCCCGCAGATCAATAGCGCGGGCCGCACCCATACGCAACATCGTGTGCCACAGGAGCGCCAGCACGACGTGCTGGCGCGAGGCGTAGCGGAACCGCTCCAGATATTCCAGCGTCGGTTCGGCCCGCTCGGCCTCGAGCATCACGTCGCGGGTGTTCTGTGCGGGCGTGAGCCCCGGCGAGCGGACTTTGCAGTGGAGGTCGGGGTCACAGGCGTCGATAGTCCCCAGCCAGCGTACGAAGACGCGCAGGGTGTCTAACTGCGTCTTCTCGCTGGCCGGCGAGAGGTCACCGACCTCGCGACGCCACAGCCGGAACTCGTGGAGCTGCCGCCCGGTGAGATCGTTCAGGTTGTCGATGCCGTGCTCGGCGCACCAGCGGACGAAGAAGTCCAGGCGCGAGCGGTGTGACCGCACCGTCGAGGCCGCGTACTCACTCTCCTTCTCCGCGAGGTACAGCTCGAGCGCCGTCTCGGGGTCGATCGGTTCGAGGTCCATTGTTGGCTGCGAACCGTCGACGAGCCGACCAACCGGGGCGCGCGACGACTTGGATTGCCCAATGTTGTCGCGGGGTCGACTGGCTCCCGTCGCGCCCGCTCTCCCACGACCCGGTGCGGAATCGGACGAGCAGAGCCGCGTCGTGCGGCAGACGACGTCCGGTCCGCCCGTGGCCAGTGTCACCGAACGCTCGCCACGAGACGCGGGGCGTCCGGTCTGCCGGTAACTGGAACCGGTGGACGCGCCACCTGGCTCGCTCGCCGCCAACAGCTGTCGACCCGGACGCGGGACGCCCACGTCCGAGTCCGTCCGAGTTCGGTGACGACGGACGGGCACGACGGTCGCGAGATCCAAGGGTGTCACGGGCGCCGTCGAGCGCGTCCCAGACGGTGTCTCCCCGGATCGAGAGAGCGCGATGCGGAGCCATGGAGCCACGACCCGCAGGATCGTCGGTGATGACGGGTCACGGGGAGGAGCTATGACGAGGCCGACGACGACGGGCTGACGGGCCAGAACGCCGCCTCGTCGAGGGTCAGGCCGAGTACCGTGGGGCGACACCACCGGCCCGAATGAAGGCGTGAGGCCCTGGCCGAGGACGTCGAAGCGTCCAAACACGGTTCACGTCTGGCGATTCGGGTGACGGACTCGACACGCGAGGACGCACGAGAGGGCCCGTCCAGTGCGCGAGTCGGCCCCGACACGCCACCGCGCCCGTGTGGCGGGTAACGAGGGGGATCAGAGCCAGAGGTGTGTCCGCCACCACACCACCGGACGCTGTCACCGAACTCCCCCTCACTCCTCGAAATACCGCGATCCTGCGGTGCTGCGGCCACCTTTGGATCCGCGACGACGACCGGTGCTCGCCGGACACCACCGCTCGTCCCCGCAGACCCCCGGCCCCCCCTTGGACCCACGCCGATCTGCCCACACAGTCGACGTCGGTGTCGGCCCTGTACCGCCTGGTGTACGGTCGGATCGCGGGGACGTCCGGCAGCGGCTACCCGAGCGCCCCGAGCCGATCGAAGCCGTCACCGACCGCACCGCGTGGACGCTCGACGACTCGAAAGAGGTCGAGATGGCACAGGACCTCCCGACCGGTCTCAGGACCGACGACAGCTGAACTCGGTCGAGGGGTTGCGCGGTCGGCGCTCGTCTCTCTCTGGCGAAGATATATACGATGGCTGATAGACATCGAGCCGTGCAAGGGTCCTCGGGGGAGCGAAACGGAGCGAGCCGGGTGTCGGACGTGGGTCTCGGGGGAGGGTTAGAGCGCCGGTCGGTCCTCCGCGCGCTCGGCGGCGCCGTCGCGCTCGGCGCAACGCCCGCGGTCGTCCGGGGGGAGCCGGTCCGAGGGGCCCGTTCGGAGGGACGCCCGTTGCAGGCCGGTGGCGACGACTCCGACGGCGTTCGGTGGGTCCCGACGTGGGGGGGGTGCGACGCGGTGCGGGGCGAGACGGAGTGTGGTGACGGGCTCACCGGTGTCTACGACGACACGGGCTGGGGCGGTCGCATCGGGCTTGGCGCACACACGTACCAGATCCGGGTGCAGGGACTACCGTGGCCGACGTTCGAGGGGTTGCTCGCCGGGTCCGGGCCGCGGATCGTCGGCATCCCGTTCCTCCGACTGCCGCCGCCGCCGGCGGGTGACCTGGAGTACGGCCCGTACGACCTCGTTGTGAACGGCGTCCAGATCGACATCGACGTGGTCAAGGATCGCGCCGCGCCCCAGCGCCTCGTCCACGGCGACTGTGAGGTCCCGCCGGCGTGTCGGGAGCGGTGGTGTGACGTGGTCGACCGGACGGTCGACGCTATCGGCGAGAGCAGTGAGCGACTCCGGCTGGCACTCCTCGACGTCCGGCGGAGCATCGAGACGCGCTCCTTCTGCGTCACTGTCCCCCGACGAGTCTCCGAGCCGGCGGCGATGTACCGCCTCGGTACGCGGATACTCACGGCGTTGCGGACGGAGATCGCCATCCTCCGGGGAGAGATGGCCGGCAACCGCCCGACCGTCGACGTGGGCGACGTCTGCGAGGGCTGTCCGCCCTGTGTCGAGGCACCACGGGTCCGAACCGTGCGGAGCTGGGAGCTCCGGCTCTCCGAGCGGAGCCGGGCCACGGCCGCGCTGGACGACGTCGACTCGTGGGCGCACCACGAACTCGACGCTGTCGTGCGGCTGGACCCGGCCCGGTCGGCGGGGTCGCGACGCCTCGGCGAGTCGGAGGGTGACGGCCCCCTCGGCGGAATCCTCTCCGGGATCGCTCGCCTGTTCGAGGGGCTCGGCGGACTGCTCGGAGGATCGCCGGACGAGTGGATGGGTCGCCCGGTCGACGCGACGGCGTGGCAGTCCTCGGGCTACACCGCCACGACGGACGACGGAGCGTTCAGCGTCGTGAACACCGCGACGGGGGCGTACTCCGGAGGCGAACCGGACGCGGACGTCGGCCCGAACGAGCTGTCGGACTTCAGCCAGCTCGGCCTGCACGCGGACGACGAGTACGAGCTCGGCTTCCCACAGCTTCCGGTGACCGGCACGTCCGTCGTCTCGGGCCTCCCGAACGGTGGGTCGTCGCCGGTCGAGGACAGCGTCGGCTACGGCGCCGAGATCGTCCGTCGGGCGCGCGCCGGCGACGGCGACTCCGGCGCGTCGGACCGGTCGACGTTCCGGTTCCCGCTGGGAGACACCGAGAACTGCGGGTCACGGCTCTCGGGCGGTGTCGAGGTCGATCTGACTGACGGCGGCCTCGTCCCGGCGACGTACACGAGCGTCGCCGGCGTGAGCGGGTCGGGCGGGCAAGCGACCGGTCGTGCCAGCGTCACGTGGGAGCTCGTCCCGCTGTCCCACGGGAGTGGCGATCGGCGAGTCGTCGGCTGTCGGTGACTCGACTGCCTGCTCCACGACCGACCCGCTGTTCCGGCGAATCTCGACCGTGGCGACGGCAGTGCGGCACGCGAACCCAGCCGAGAGACCGCCGCTTCCCACTCTTCGACTGTGGTCGCGAGGCTGTCGAGTGCAGCTACGATACAGGTGGGTGCGGCAGGATAGTCGCCATCTGTGGCCGTCCGCTCCGCGGCAGCACGTGTCTCGTCGAGGATGCTAGCGCCGAGCGCCGGTCGGAGCTCCCGCCGGAACCGACAGCCGGGGAGTGGGACCTCACCGGGCGCGTCGCCGACCTCCGCGGGGAGGCCGAGCACGGCCCGGAGATCGTTGCGGAGACAGACGGCCCGGCCAGTGCAATCGTCGGCCGCACGGACCGCCGCCCGGTTCCGGGCACCAGAGCGCGTTCGGGAACGCGTCGTCTGCCGTCGGTACTCCGCTGTCCGTCGTCATCACCGCCGTATTTTCGGTTGTGTTCACGCTCGCGACCACACTCGTACTCCGCTGGATCCCCGGTGTCGAATACGAGCTCACAGGCCCCCGTGGCACCGCCGAGGTCGGGTCGCCGTCTGTCGACGCCGGGTCTGTGGTCGGACCCGGTATCAGTACGCTTCCGGAGGCGCTGGCCGCGTCAGCAGTCGGTGTCGTCGTCTGTCTCGCAGGCCTGCGCGCAGTCAACCCGACCGCTTGGGTCCTCGCTGGACCGATCGAGTGCCTACTCGCGCCTCTGTCGGAGTGACGTTCCCGTGTTGAGCCGGGACCGATCTGTCGCCATACACGGCAGACGAAGATCAGAGGCGCTCGACGGCTCGCTCGGCGAACACCCCGACGAGCGCGATGCTCCCGCCGATGACCGTGTAGAGCGCCAGGATCGCACTGATTCCGTAGCCCTGAAGATAGCCGATGCTCGACAGCCAGAGCATCGCGAGAACGCCGCTCAGTCCCCCGGTGATGACCGGCGTCAGCTCCTCCGCTGCGGGGTTCACGCTCCCACGTGCGTGCTCCCCGGGCATAGTAACTGGCGCACTGTACGTTCGTCAGTTCCGATGCCACAGCACCGTCTCGACGGCATCATCCTGTAGCCACACTCTCGCGCCCTCGACGCAACGTCGTCGATCTGTCGTTCAGACGGCGGTGCCGTACTGTTCGTCTCGCTCGACGACGGCGTATCCTTGGGCTTCGAGCGCTTCGTCCCGGTACCGTCTCGCGACGATCCGTTGCGGAACCCGCCGTAGGCCGAATCGTCGCTCCGCCGTGTACTCGTACTCGACGACAGTCCCGTCGTCCCGTGTGTCGACGACGACGTACGTCGACCACGGCTGGCCGCCAACCGCGAGTTCCAGTTCGACCCGGCGGCTGCCGTCAGGCAGCCGATCCGTCCGTGTCTCGACGGTCACCTCGACCGACCGCAGCCCGAACAGATACGAGAGCCGGTACGTGACCGTCTCGTCCTCGGTGACGATCTCGTCGGCGATACCCCACTGAAACACGAGGATCGGCGGTGTCGCTCCCGTGAACGACTCGACGACGGATTCGGCATCCTCGTCGGTTCGAAGCCGGACGGTCCCGCGTGCTTCGATGATCGGGGCACGCGCGACGACGATCAGCAGGACCCCGACGACGACTGCGGGTATCAGCGACGTCGCGACGAACGTGCCGAGGAATCCAGCCGCGGCGAGTACGAAGATCAGCGCACTCAGCGGGCGTTCACGTCTGAGGTATCGCTTCGCGACGACGAGTGCCTCTCGTGGCCGGTCGACAGTTCGTCTGGAGGGCATCGACAGACGATCAGCGCGGCAGTCGATTAGTGGTGTTGGACGCTTTCTGCCGGATTTGACCGCCGACATCGATCTGTGTGGAGTCTCGGGCACGGCGAGTCGCGTCCACGGATGCCGACAGGGAGCGCTACGCCGGCTGGAGTCGGCGTGCGACGGAGCGCAAAACGGCTCCGAACGTCACAGTCACGACCGCCTCCGGAGTGACGACGGGCGGACAGGACTCTCCGGCCGTACGAACCTGCACGCTGCCGACGGCCTCGGTAGCGATGAGCAACGCCTCCCGAGCAGCAGTATCGCCCGGGAGAGCTCGTCCAGATACGCCCGGAGTCGAAGGCCGACGTCCGTACTCACGCGAGGTCACTACACGGCCACGACAGCTCGACGTCAACTGCCGGCTGTACTCTCCGAGCAGCGACGACCACGCTGAGTCGGCACGTCAGACCCGGAGTTTAGCAGTTCACCGGCACGCGCGGGGTCCGAAACGAACGCAATCGACGACCTCGGTTCCTGCGCGGACTCGCCGTCCGTGGGGCCGTGAATCCGGTCGAAACACACCGTTCCAGCGTCCAGCCAGAGCGGGCCTCCGAACAGCCCGCGCTCGACGGATACGTTCCGGATACCGTCGTACGACGCCGACCACTGTGGCCGTCCGAGATACCGGTCGTACGCCACCACCTCGGACTCGTAGAACCTGTACTCGACGCCACCCAGCGCCAACAGCATATGTATCGCACTCACCGCCGAGAGAACTCCGCCCAGACCGAGAGAGAGAGAGCGGCCAGGCCCGCGGACACGACGACAGCACCGTCTAACAGGGCAAGAACGGCGACGGCCATCACGCCCGCCAACCCCAGCCGAATCGTGAACTGTCGCCAGTGACCGAATCGGCTGTCGACGACACCGCCGGTCGTCATCGCGTTCACGACCCCCGCAGCCAAGAGCGACGCGCTCACCGGCGCTCGCGGCGCCGAACTGTTCGCCGACCCACGGGACGACCACCGCAACGGCCTCCGGTGGGAGGACGTCGACCTCGAACGGGGCGTCGCCGTCGTCTTCGGAAAGACTCGCGAACGACAGCCGATCCCGCTGACCGACCGGGTCCTCGACGCGCTCAAGCGCCACCACTCGGTACTCAACCCTGCTGGCGAGGACTGGCCGGTGTTCCCGACGCGGCATCACGCATCGCTCGCGAACGCCGCCGAGGAGGGGCTCGACGCTCGGGGGTGGGACGCCGAGGAGATCGAGACGACACTCGAGGCGTCGACGTCGATGGCAGTCCTCCGCGACCACGGGATCGCGCCGCCGGCGCTCTCGAAGAACGGGGCCCGATCACTGATGAAACGGCTCTGTGACGCGGCAGACCTCGACACCGACGGGGAGTATCTCAAACCCCACGGCGGTCGGCGCGGCCTCGGCAGCGACCTCTACGCGCAGGATGCCGAACTCGCACAGGAGCTGCTCAGACACGAGTCGATCGAGACCACTCACGAGTCCTACCGCGAGCAGAACGTCGTCGAACGCCGGGAGCGGTTAGAACAGGCGCTCGACGAGTAGTGTCGGCTTGCCATCCGGTCGTTTCGAGGATCCAATCGAGACCGTTCTGAACGGTTCGGCAGTGTCCTTTTGCGGCTCGGCAGACTTCGTTCGGATATGACTCTCGAGAGGACCGCCGAACACGCGGGCGCGCTGGCAGGGATCCACAGCGCCGCTACAGCCGACAGTATCGATGGTGGGTTCTCCGACGAGGACATCGAGGCCTGGATGGAGACTGCGGTCGACCCAATCGAGTCAGAGACACAGGAAGACGACGAGGAGCATAATCCCGAATGACCGGCCCCCGCTGATGCGGACTGGGGCTGATTAGGCAGCAAATCAGTCTACTCGCCGTCACGGAAGGTCTTCGGTCACGTCGACGAGCTTCTCTTCGGTCTGCCAGCGATACAGCCGTCCCTCCCGGTCGAACAGCTCGAAGACGCCGTCCTGCATCCACCCGAAGGGGTGTTCCTCGTTCTCGTACTCCCGTTTGAGGACGTGACTCTTCGCGAAGAACTCCGTCGTACCGACGAGCAACCCCTGCTCGACGAGAAAGTCGCTCGGCTCCTTCTCGGCGACCCCGACGAGGTACGTCACGATGTCGCCGATCAGGCAGAACTTCTGGATGCTGTTGTCCCACTCCCCGCGGATGTCGACCATTCGGAAGGCGTAGGCGTCCTGTCGCCGGTTGAGACGGTCGACCACGAGGTTCAGCCGGCGGATCGGCTCCCGGTCGTAGTTCCCCAACACCAAATACGACCGGTCGTTCTCGTAGACCGGTGTCAACTCGCTCAGGGCGTGGAGGATCTCCTCGTTGTCCGCCAGCGAGATCTCTTCGTCGTCGAGTCGGGCCTTCGCACTCTTCAGAACGTCCTCGGGAACGGGCGGCTCCTCGTCGGGCATACGTGGTCGGTCTCACTGTCGTGAGATATGATTTATGGAGTAATTTACTGATTCAAGTACGTTTAGTTTACTCCAAAGTGGTTTACTCAAGAGTAAACTACTTGCCGTCGAGGTGCGTACTGTGTCGTATGAGTACCGACCTGGGGACCGCCGAGGAGATGGAGACCCGCGAACTCGTCCACTTCGTGACCCAGCAGACGCGGTTCGCACTCATCAACAACATCCTCCAGCATCCCGAGCAGCTGCCGTCGATGTACGAACTCGAAGAACTCAACCCCAGCGTGAGCGACGCCACTGTCTACAAGCACATCCAGAAGCTCATCGACGCCGGCATCGTCGACGAGGTCGCCCTGGACGATGACCAGCGCCGCCAGGGCTACCCCTGGAAGTTCTATGGCCTCACCGACGAGGGACGGGCGTTTCTGGAGGAGCACAACCTGCTCGCTGCAGAGGAGACCCTCCAGCAGATCTACGAGACTATCTCCGACAAGCCCGAGAAGATGGTCAAGTACGAGAACGCCCCCCGTCCGGACGGCGTCTGAGGTTCGGAATCGACGTCGATCCTGACGCCGGCGTCGTCGGTGAGTGAGGGAGAGAGTTCAACCACCGTCTCACTGATGCGTACAGTCAAGCACTCGTACAGCGAAGCTCGGAGGATGCCTGAAGAGACACTCTTCGCGTTCGAGCGTGACATGAC
>CAZEJR010000036.1:0-11935 GCA_964512675.1 uncultured Haloferacaceae archaeon
TCGCCTCGCGCGACGTCGTCTCCCGCGCCGAGCTGACGGAGGTCAACGAGGGGCGGGGCATCGAGGACGAGTACGTCCACCTCGACATGCGCCACCTGGGCGAGG
Organism: uncultured Haloferacaceae archaeon; assembly: GCA_964512675.1. Taxonomy (GTDB): domain Archaea; phylum Halobacteriota; class Halobacteria; order Halobacteriales; family Haloferacaceae; genus A07HB70. The sequence goes on from CAZEJR010000036.1 coordinate 106, forward strand.
AGCGGATCACCGACCGTCTCGAGAACATCCTCCACCTCGCGGAGGACTTCGAGGGCGTCGACGGGCTCGAGGAGCCGATGCCGGTCAAGCCCGGCCAGCACTACGCGATGGGCGGCGTCGAGGCGAACGAACACGGCGAGACGGTCGTCTCCGGCCTGTACGCCGTCGGCGAGTGTGCCTGTGCCTCGGTCCACGGCTCGAACCGCCTCGGCGGTAACGCCCTGCCGGAGCTGATCGTCTTCGGCGCGCGCGCCGGGCGTCACGCCGCGGGCGGCGAGTTCGACCCCGCGCAGATCACCGTCGGCGAGACGGAGGACAGCGAGGTCGGCTCGGTCGAGTCGCCGGTCGCGCTCGGCGAGGCCGGTCTCTCCAGCGCCGACGTGGCCGCCGACGGCGGCACGGCGGCTGCGCCCGGCGGCACCGCGGGCGGCCCGGACGAGACGGTCCAGCGTGCGGTCGAGCGCGAGCAGGCCAGAGTCGACCGCCTGCTGACGAAGGAGGAGGGGGTCAACCACGCGGAGGTCCGCGCCGACGTCCAAGGGACGATGACGCGGAACGTCAACGTGTTCCGCGAGAGAGAGCGCCTCAAGACCGCCCTCGCGGACATCCGCGAGGCCCGTGAGCGCTACCAGGACGTCTCCGTCTCCGACCCGTCGCGGACGTTCAACACCGACCTGATCCACACGATCGAGACGCGGAACGTCCTGGATCTCGCGGAGGCGATCACGCTCGGTGCGCTCGCGCGCGACGAGTTCCGTGGCGCTCACTGGCGAAAGGAACACCAGGAGCGAAAGGACGACGAGTGGCTCAAACACACGATGCTGACGTGGACGGACGGCGAGCCGCGACTCTGGTACAAGCCGGTCGTCCTCGACGGCGAGTCGAAGACGTACGAGCCAAAGTCCCGGAGCTACTGACCGCCGCCCTTAGGTACGCCGCGCTCGTCACGAGCGTATGGACTGGCAGCGAGAGCGCGACGGGCTGGTACTCGTCGGCGTCGTCGTCGTTGTCCTCGTCGTTGCGGCGACGGGTCGTGGAGTCGGGATGGTCGCGACGTTCGTAGCGACGTTCCTCGGCGTCGTCGCCGCACTCCGCGTGGAGTCGGTGTTCAGAGCCGAACCGGGCGACGACGTCCACCGGGAGCGCCCCGCAGCGGCGTCGTCGACCGGTGTCGACCAGCCGCCCGCCACAGAGTCGACCCCCGAGGAGTCGACCGACTAACCTCGACGCAGTTCGCCGTCGACCTCCTCGAGCAGCCCCCGTTCGACGGTCAGGTCGACGAGCCGCTCGCACTCCGACCGGTCGAGGTCGTACGCGCCGGCAACGAGGTCGACAGCCGCCGTGCGCGCTATCGGAAACTCGCGATTGCCGAGCAGCCGGAGCGCCCTGCGGTAGTCCGAGTCGCCGCGCTCGCTCGCGCCGAGGCCGCGCAGGCCCGTCGGCGGGTCGTCGCTGTCGTCGCTGTCGCCACAGCTGATCGTGCTCGGCCCGTCTACCTCCTCCTCGTCGGTCGTCTCGCCGTCCCGGTCGAGTGTTACCGGTGGTACGCGCTCACCGTCGTCGCCGGCTGCACGACGCAGCCTAGCCAGCTTCCCGTCGCAGGCCGGACAGAGGGCGACCCTCGCGTCACCAACCGTACGTGCCCCCACGGTCCGCCCGGCGGCGCCGCAGAAGTAACACGAGCGCAGTTCCACGTCGTCAACTCGTCGCGGGGACGTATATCGGTCGTGGCGGAACGCTCGGGCAGACGCCGGTCGTCGCGGGACACGGTGACCGACCAGACGCATGACGTCGTTCGAGGACCACGCCAGGTGGGCGAGCGTCGACGTCCCCGGCCCAGTCTGCGAGACACACCCGTTCGACGCCGGTCTCCGACTCTCCGTCGACCGTACGGTGGTGTACGAGGCGGGCCTGCTCGACGGATCGGTGGCACTCACGCCGCTCGACGACGGCCTCCGGGTCGAGGTCGCCGAGTGACTCAGGCGAACCGCTGTCGTGTGTGCTGGAGCTTCCCGCCGGCGACGAGCAGTTCCCGCTCGCGCTCGTTCGCGTCGAGGCGGGCGGTCGCCTCCCAGTCGTCGTTCACCCGGAGGGTGAACGCCTCGCGGCCCTCGTCGACGGCCCGGCGAACGTCGTCGACGAGCTCGACGTCGTCGCCCTGGTCGATCCGCTCGTAGGTCGTCTCGTCGATCGTGAGCGGGATCAGCCCGAAGTTGAACAGGTTGGCCCTGTGGATGCGGGCGAAGCTCCGTGCGAGGACGCCCTCGACGCCGAGGTACATCGGACAGAGGGCGGCGTGTTCGCGCGACGAGCCCTGGCCGTAGTTCTCGCCCGCGACGATGACCCCGCCGTCGGCGGTGGCGGCGCGCTCTGCGAAGGTCGGGTCGACGCGCTTGAGCGTGTGCGTCGACAGCTCCGGGATGTTCGAGCGAAGCACCGACACCTCCTGTGTTCCGGGAATGATGTGGTCGGTCGTGATGTTGTCCGGCATCTTCAGCAGGGCCGGTCCGCCGAGGTCGGAGCCGAGCGGGTCGCCGAGCGGCATCGCCTCGATGTTCGGCCCTCTCACCAGCCCGTCGTCGACTGCCTCCTCCGGCCGGATGAGGTCGCCGTCGCTCGCGCCGATGTACGCCTCTGGCATCTCGAAGCCGGGCGCCTCTATCGCCTCGAGGTCGTCGGCGAGGTCCCGCGGGTCGACGATCTCGCCGGCGATCGCCGCCGCCGCGGCCACCTCGGGCGAGCAGAGGTAGACGGCGTCTTCCTCCATCCCCGACCGGCCCTCGAAGTTGCGGTTGAACGTCCGGAGCGACACCGAGTCGGAGGCCGGGACGTGCCCCGCGCCGATACAGGCTCCACAGGTCGCCTCGGATACGTTCACGCCGGCGGCCATCAGCTCGGCGGTCCAGCCGTCCCGCGCGAGCATCTCTGCGGCCTGTTTCGAGCCCGGCGCGACGATCGTCTCGGTCGTCGGGTCCGTCTGTCGCCCCTCGAGGAGGCGGGCGACCGGGAGCACGTCCTCGTAGGCGCCGTTCGTACAGGAGCCGACGATCACCTGGTCGACGTCGGTGCCGGCGACCTCCCGGACCGGCACGACGTTGTCGGGCATCGACGGCGCGGCGATCAGCGGCTCGATCGACGAGAGGTCGACGACGATCTCGTCGGCGTACTCGGCGCCCTCGTCTGGGGTGATCTCGACGTAGTCCTCCTCGCGGCCGAGGCGGGCGAGGAACTCCCGTGTTCGCTCGTCCGTCGGGAACACTGACGTGGTCGCGCCGAGCTCCGTCCCCATGTTCGTGATCGTCGTCCGCTCGTGGGCCGAGAGCGCCTCGACGCCGGGACCGGTGTACTCGAACACCTTCCCGACGCCGCCTTTCACCGAGAGCCGGCCGAGCAGCTCGAGGACGACGTCTTTCGCGGTCGCCCACTCGTCGAGTTCGCCCTCCAGTCGGACGTTCACGACCTCCGGCATCTCGACGTAGTACGGCGCACCGCCCATCGCGGCGGCGATGTCGAGACCGCCGGAGCCGATGCCGATCTGTCCGAGTCCGCCCGCAGTCGGGGTGTGGCTGTCCGCGCCGAGGATCACCTTGCCGGGCGCGGTGAAGTTCTCCTTGTGTACCTGGTGACAGATCCCGGTCCCGGGGCGGGCGAAGTGTGCGCCGTACGTGCCCGCCGCCGAGCGGAGGAACCGGTGGTCGTCTGAGGTGCGGTAGTCGGTCTGGTAGGTCTGGTGGTCGCAGTGCTGGACCGCCTCGTCGACTTTGACCTCGTCGAGGCCGATCGCCTCGAACTGGAGCCAGACCATCGGCCCGGTCATGTCGTGGACGAGCGTCTGGTCGACCTCGATCCCGATCTCCTCGCCGGGTTCGAGGTCGCCCTCGACGAGGTGGTCGTCGAGGATCTGTTCCGTGACAGTTCCTGACACACTAACTCCTGACCGGGGTGTCGGTCTTAACTGTGTCGTGTCCACCGCCGAGGAGGTGGTCTCGTGTCGCGGCGGGCCGCCGGCAGCCGTCGTTGCTCACGTTCGCCCGCGGCAGACAGCCAGGAGTGGGATTCGAACCCACGGATTCTCGATTACAAGTCGAGCGCATGAACCGCCCATGCTCTCCTGGCGCGTGTAGGGCGTATCAGCCGTCGCTTGTATCGGTGTCGTTTGTCAGCTGTCGCTCCATCTCGACGCGGCGTGTCTCGTAGCCGCGCCGGCGGTAGAGCCGCCGCGCCGCCTCGTTTGCCGCGAGCGCCTCGACGGCGACGGCGGCTGCGCCCGCCTCGATCAGTGCCCGTTCCGCGGCGTCGAGGAGCCGGCCTCCGAGGCCGTCGCCGCGCCACCCGGGCGCGACGTAGAGGTCGTGAACTAGCCCCCGCGTCAGGTCCTGTTCGTACCGCCCGCGCTCTATCTCGAAGGTGACGAACCCGACGACGCCGTCGGCGTCTGCGACGCGCAGGCCGTCCGTGGCGACCTGCCGAGCGAGGGCGTCCCGCGCGGTCTCGCGGTTGTCGCCGGCGACGAGGTGCGAGCCGTGCCGACGCTGGTCGGCGGCGAGGTCGACCCACAGGTCCGCGAGCGGCTCGAGGTCGCCGGGGCGGGGGTCGCGGACCGTGGCAGTCGGCACAGTCGCCAGCCACGCCGTGCACCGACTTCAATCCGACCACACGGAAGAGTTAACACCGAACCGGAACGGCCGTCATGACAGTATGGGCATCGCGGAGACGTACTCGCGGGGGCGTCGCCTCGCGACACAGAACCCGGTCGGCGTCGTCGTCGCAGCGGCGACTGTCCTGCTCGTGGTCGACCTCGTCGGCGCGCTCGCGACCGGCGGCGTCGCGGTATCGCGGGTCGGTCGGCTCGTCTGGGACGGGCTGATGCGCGGACTGGTCATCGGCCTCGCCGGTATCGGGCTGTCGATGACGTACAGCATCCTCGGGTTCGCAAACTTCGCCCACGGCGACTACACGACCAGCGGGGCGTTTGCCGGGTGGGCGACGACCTATCTCCTCGCCGGACTGGGCCGGGCCGACGTCGGCTCGCTCCTCCTCGTCGGCGCCGGCGGCTCGGTGTTCGGCGCACAGCTCGGTGTCGGAGTCGTCTCGACGCCGCTCGCGGTTGTCGCCGGGCTCCTCGTCTCGGCGGTCGCCGCCGTGACGCTGGCGCTCGCGGTCGACCGCGTCGCCTTCCGGCCTCTCCGTGGCGAGAGCGGTATCGCCCTGCTCATCACCAGCATCGGCGTCGCGTTCGCGCTCCGGAACCTGATCCAGTTCGTCTTCGGCCCGGCCCGCCGCGGCACGACGGACGCGGGGTCGGTGCCGACGGTCACCGTCCCGCTCGTCGACGGGAGCCTGAACGTGAGCGCACACGACGCCACACTCCTGCTCGTCTCCGGTTGCCTGATGGTCGGCGTCCACCTCCTGCTCCAGCGGACGAAACTCGGCAAGGCGATGCGTGCGATGTCGGACGACCGCGACCTGGCGCGTGTCACCGGCATCCCGACCGAGCGGGTCGTCACCGCGACGTGGGTCATCGGTGCCGCGCTGACCGGCGTCGCGGGCTACGTCCTCGTGCTCTGGAAGGGGACGGTCACGTTCAACGACGGCTGGCTGCTCCTCCTCCTCATCTTCGCCGCGGTCATCCTCGGCGGCATCGGCTCCATCTACGGCGCCATCGTCGGCGGAATCGTAGTCGGGATGACCGCCTCGCTCGCCGCCGTCTGGATTCCCCAGTCGTTCGCCCGTGCGGCCGCGTTCGTGGTGATGATTCTCGTCTTGCTCGTCCGACCGACCGGTATCTTCGGGGGGCGGTCGACGGCGTGAGCGTCACAGCCCTCCGCGACCGGGTCGCGAGCACCGACCTCGTCTACATCCTCGGGATGCTCGCGGGCGTCTACGCGCTCTACGTCGCCGCCGGCCTCGCGCTCGGCTTCGAGGCCCGTGGTCTCCTGAACTCGGTCGCCGTCGTCACGTTCTACGTCGCCGTGTTCGCGATGCTGGCGCTCGCGCTCAACCTCCACTGGGGGTACACGGGGCTGTTCAACATCGGCGTGGTCGGGTTCATGGCGGTCGGGATCTACACGATGGCGGTCGTCTCGAAGCCCGTCGCAGAGAGCGGCGGGAGCGCCGCACAGGTCGGCGGGCTCGGCCTGCCCATCTGGGTCGGCGTCCTCGCCGGCATGGCCGCCGCGGCGCTCCTCGGACTGGTGGTCGCGCTCCCGGCGCTCCGTCTGCGGGCCGACTACCTCGCCATCGTCACGATCGCGATGTCGGAGATCGTGCGGTTCACGCTCCTCTCGTCGACGTTCCAGACGTTCGGCCTGTTCGGCCGGACCGTCGGTCTGGGCGGCGGGAGCGGACTCATCCTCGACTTCGAGGACCCGCTCGCGGCGCTCGTCGGCACGCTCGGGCTCGAGGGCGGATACGCCGGCCTCGTCGGCCTGGTCGGAACGGCTGTCGAACAGAACCCGCGGGCCGTCGTCGACCAGTTCGTCTACGGCGTCCTCCTGCTCGTCTTCGTCGCCGGGTTCTACTGGCTCCTGAAGCGCACCGGCGAGTCGCCGTTCGGGCGCGTGCTGAAGGCGATTCGCGAGGACGAACAGGTCGCCGGGGCGCTCGGCAAGGACACCGACCGGTTCAAGATCAAGTCGTTCATGCTCGGCTGTGCGCTGATGGGGCTCGTCGGCGTGCTGTGGTTCATGACACAGGGCGCCATCACGCCGAACACCTACCGGCCGCGGCTGACCTTCTTCGTCTGGATTGCCCTCATAATCGGCGGCGCGGGGTCGAACACCGGGAGCGTCCTCGGCGGCGGCATCTTCGCCGCCCTGCTGTTCCAGGGGCCGCTCTACTTCAAGAACCTCGTCGACCGCGCGGTCGACATCTCGAGCGCCCCCGGAAGCTTCGGCCCGGCGGTCGCGCCGCTCGTCGGGGCCGGCGACCCCGTCCCCTTCCTCCTGTACACCGTCGACAGCGTCCGGCAGCTCCAGCTCGTGGTGATGGGTGTCGTCCTGATCGTCCTGATGCACCGCCGTCCAGAGGGGCTGCTCGGCCACCGGACCGAGACGGCGGCGACGGTGGCGCTCTCGCGCCGACCCGCCGACGAGGGCGACGACCCGGACCAGCCGGCTGCCGCCGCCGACGGAGGGCAGCGCGATGAGTGAGGGCGTCGAGGAGCGCGCGACCGTGGGTACGCTGGGCGCCGGCGACCCCGCCGACCTCACCGCGGAGCCGCTCCGCGTCGAGGGGCTGGAGAAGCAGTTCGGCGGCATCACCGCCGTCGACGGCGCGACCTTCGGCGTCGAACGCGGGACGCTCACGGGGCTGATCGGTCCGAACGGCGCCGGCAAGTCGACGACGTTCAACCTCGTCACCGGCGTTCACCGTCCGGACGCGGGGCGTGTGATCTTCGGCGACGAGGACGTCACCGGGCTGGAGCCACACCAGATCGCCCGTAGGGGGCTGGTCCGGACGTTCCAGATCGCCCGCGAGCTCGGCGGCATGACGGTCATGGAGAACATGATGCTCGCGCCGCAGCGACAGTCGGGCGAGGCGCTGTGGCGGTCGGTGACGCCGGGACTCCGGTCGCGCGTCCGGACGGAGGAGTCCGACCTCGTCGAACGGGTGTGGGACGCGCTCGAGTTCTTCGACATCGAACACCTCGCGGAGGAGGAGGCCGGCGGGCTGTCCGGCGGCCAGCGGAAGCTGCTCGAGCTGGCGCGAGCGCTCCTGACCGACCCGGACGTTCTCCTCCTCGACGAGCCGTTCGCGGGCGTCAACCCGACACTCGAGCGGCGCCTGCTCGACCAGATCCACGCGCTCCGCGAGCAGGGCTACACCTTCCTCCTCGTCGAACACGACATGGACCTGATCATGGAGCACTGCGAGCACGTCATCGTGATGCACCGGGGTCGTATCCTGACGCAGGGGTCGCCGGACGAGGTGCGGTCGAACGAGGCCGTCGTCGAGGCGTACCTCGGGGGACGGGTCTGATGGACGCCGGGTCGACGGGGGCGAGTCGGGTGGCGACTGTCGACGCGCCCGACGAGGACCGGCTGCTGACCGTCCGGGACCTCGACGCGGGCTACGGCGATCTCCAGATTCTCACCGACGTCGACCTCGACGTCCTCGACGGCGAGTACGTCGTCGTCGTCGGCCCGAACGGCGCCGGGAAGTCGACGGTGATGAAGTCCGTCTTCGGCCTGACGACACAGATGGGCGGGTCGGTTCGGTTCGCCGACAGCGACATCACCGGCCTCGCGCCCGAGGAGATAATCCACGAGGGGATCGGCTACGTGCCGCAGAGCGACAACGTGTTCTCGTCGCTGACGGTGCGCGAGAACCTCGAGATGGGGGCGTACATCCTCGACGAGGTGCCCGAGGACGCGCTGTCGGCGGTGTTCGAGCGGTTCCCGGTACTGGAGGAGCGTCAGGGCCAGCGCGCCGGGACGATGTCGGGCGGCCAGCAGCAGATGCTCGCGATGGGCCGCGCGCTGATGCTCGACCCCGACCTGTTGCTCTTGGACGAGCCCTCTGCCGGCCTCGCGCCGGACCTCGTCGACGAGATGTTCGACCGCATCGACGACGTCGTCGCCGCCGGGACGGCGGTGTTGATGGTCGAACAGAACGCGACGGAGGCGCTCTCGCGGTGTGACCGCGGCTACGTGCTGGCGAACGGCGAGAACCGCTACGCCGACACCGGCGACCGACTGCTGTCGGACCCGCAGGTGCGACAGGAGTTCCTGGGCGGCTGAGCGCCCTAAAGAGGAACGTGGGCGAGCGGCGCGCTGTCTACCCTTCGAGCGCCGACTCCAGCGCGGAGGTGTACGACGACGCGCCCTTGTTGAACCCGACGGCGTTCGTGACGGTGCCGTCGAAGGTGTCCTCGAACACCTCGGTGAACCGATCCGAGAGCTGCTGGCCGTAGTCGTTGTTGACATAGAGCACCGCAGCGGTCGAGTTCTCGAGCCGTTCGGCGGCGACCTGTGCCAGCACGCGCCCCTGGAGGAAGTCAGAGGGTGCGGTGCGGAAGACGTAGTCGTCGTCGTCGAGCGTCGAGACGGACAGCGCCGTCGACGACGGCGAGCAGCCGACCATCTCGTTCGGGATGAACACCTCCTGCGAGACGGGGACGTTCACGCCGGAGGAGGCCGAGCCACAGACCGCCGGGACGCCCGCGCTCGCGAGCGACTGGGCGGCGCTGACCCCGTTGCTCGGCGAGGTCTGCGTGTCCTCGACCTGTGCGTTCACCGAGAGTCCGGCGGGGCTGTTGTCGTTCACCTGGCCGACGGGCAGCTGGGCGGCCTCGATCATCGGCTGGCCGACGGAGGCGAGGTCGCCCGTCTCGGGGAGGAGGATACCGACCGATATCTCACGGTCCGACGAACCTGGTGCGGAGTCGGCTGCCGGCCCCGTCCCCTCCGGGTTCTCGCCTTCGAAGTTCTGGACCTCGATGGTGCTGGTGGCGTCGTCGGCGAACTCCCAGACGGCGTAGGCGGCAGAGGCCGGGTCGCCAGCCTCGTTGAAGTTCGTCGTCGACGAGGCGCCCTGGAAGTTGAGGTCGTCGCCCGCCGCCGCGGCCTCGACGGCCTCGACGAAGTTCTGCGGGCCGAACTCCTCGCCGCCCGGGTTGGCGACTCGGCGCAGCTGGTCGCGGACCGCGGTCCCGGAGTTCTCGCCGGCGGCGGCGTTCGCGAGCGTCAGGAGTGCCACCGAGTCGTACGACTGCGAGGTGAACACCCCGGGCTCCTCGCCGTACTCCTCCTGGAACAGCGTGCTGAACGCTTCCTGGTTCGGGCCCCCCGCAGCCGGCGCCGTTCCGGTGACGTTCGACATGTCGTTCCCGACCTGCGGGACCATCGACCCGTCACGGAGTCCGTCGGGAACGAGGACGTCCGTCTCCTCGTTGCCCATGCTGTAGAAGTCCCGGAACAGCTGAATGCCGGACTCCGGGTAGCCGATGACGAGGAGCATCTCCGGGCCGCTCGACCCGCCTTCGGTGGTCTCGCCGCCCTCTGTCATCTCGCCGCCCTCGGTGGTCTCCGCGTCGGTGGCTTCAGAACCCCCACCGCCGCTGCCGGCACAGCCCGCGAGGCCGACCACGCCGGCGGCGCCGGCGGCGCGGACGAACGTTCGTCGGTCGATATCGTTCGACATACCGTGTTCGTCAACGAACTCGCATTTATTAACTCTGTTCGTACCTGGCGTGAACGCCGCCGGCACGACGACCCGGCACGCCGGCCTCAGGCGAACGTCTCGCTCCCCTCGTAGAACCAGAGGCCGTTCTCCCGCATCGCCCGACCGACGGCCCGGTGGAACTCGACGAAGTCCGCGAACTCCTCCTCCTCGACGCCCTCGAACACCTCGCGGACGGAGACGACCCGCTCGGCGTCGAGGCGCACGGGGTGGTCGCCGAACTGCTCGACGTACCACTCGGCGGTGACCGGGAACTCGTCGTCGTCTATCTTCTTCGCGAGGACGGCGTGTCCGTACTTCCGCCGTCCCTCGCTCCCCTCTTCGCCGTCGGGGTCGTGGGGCCAGTCCATGTCGTGGCGTCCGAGGCCCGGCGCAAAGGCGTTGCGTCACGCGACGTACGGTGGGACTGGGATTCGAACCCAGGCGGCCTGACGGCCACCTGCTCTCAAGGCAGGCGCGATAGTCCACTCCGCCATCCCACCACGGACTCTCCTCTGCCGCCTCACGTCATAAGCGCTGTCGATCGACGCCGTCGGGACGGTCCGTCGGAGCGCGCCGACGGGACCGTCCGTGGCGTCGTGCCGGGGCTCCCGGGGAGCCGGTGCCGTGGACACGGGCGGCACCGACAGTCTCGCGGGGTGCGGGGCCGAACGTCCGGACTCGACCGTCCAGACCGCACGTTCGGAGCGTGCGCTCGTCGACCGGCGCGGCTGGCTTCGACTCGACGCCGGGGGTAGACGAGTCGCCGGGTGGTACCCGCCCGACGGCGCGGCGAGACCGGGGGCGTCGGCCTCCGCACGTGCCGTGTCTCCCCGCCGAGGGGACGCCGCGGTCCAGGGCGAAATCTAAAGACGGCCATCGTCGAACCGGTGCGTATGGACTGTCCCGACTGCGGCAGCCGGCTCTCCGCGTACGTTCTCGGTGACCGGGAGGCGCTCGCCTGCGAGGGCTGTGCGTGGACGGGAATCGAGGCCGACCACCGCGGCGAGGGCAGCACGGCAGAGTCGTGGGACGAGGCTCTCGACCGGTTCCGCGCGCGCCGAGACGTCGACGACCCGAGAGCGGTCGCCTCGTCGAACCGGAAGCGACGGAACGGCACGGGCTCCGACCCGAACGGGCGGGTGTCCGACGAGGAGAGCTGAGCCGACGACGGGCCGGCGCGGACTGTGGTGTCAGTCCTCGGTCGCCGGACTGACCGACTCGTCGGCGGGCCGACCTTGACTCTCCTGTTCCTGCTCGTCCGAGCGGGCGGCCACGAGCGCTCCGCGAGCGACGCTGTAGAGCGGGTCCCCGACGCTGCGGACCTCGCTGATAGAGAACGGGATGTCCGCGTCGCGGAGGTGGTCCTCGAACAGCTTCTCGAACCCCCGCGGACTGGACGTCCCGCCGGTGACGACCACCGGCACGTCGAGGTTCTCCTCGACGTCCTCGTCGTCGACCTCGCGGGCGATGTTGTCGATCACGTAGTCGAGCAGGTTCTCGTAGTAGATGGCGAGTGCGCCTTCGACGCCGCCGACGTCGGTCCGAAAGTCGAGCTCGAAGTCGTCTTCCTTGTTGCTGGTCACCTTGTCGACCGGCGTGCCGGTCGCTTGCGCGGTCTGCTCGTCGATCCAGTCGCCCCCCCGGGCGATGGAGAACTTCATCACCG
>CAZEJR010000037.1:0-11318 GCA_964512675.1 uncultured Haloferacaceae archaeon
CGACCTCCGGCTGTTCGACGGTCGGGTCGAACAGCGCCATCGCCGTCTGGATCGTGGTCCAGTCGTCGGCCTCGGCGGCGGCCTTCAGGCTCCGTGTCGGGGGCGCGAGCAGCGAGTTGACCAGCGAGTCCGCGAACGCCTCGATCGCCTCGTGCTGGTCGTCGGTCAGGTCCCCCTCGCCTTCGGCCAGCCGGGAGCGGAGACGCCCGAGTTCGGCCCGCTTCATCCGCTCTGCGCCCTCGTACATCGCTCCGACGGCTTCGTCGGCGCGCTGGCGCTTGTAGCTCCGGAGCAGCCGTTCGAGCTCGTCGTCGACCATCGCCGCCACGACGTCGGCGGCGGCCTCGCGCCGTTCGCGGGTGCGCTCTGTCACCGACCGCAGCGTGTCGACGTCGCGAACGACGACGCCGGGCTCGCTCCGCGCCGCCGGGTCGACGTCGCGTGGCACCGCGAGGTCGATGACGACCGTCTCGCCCGCCGCCGCCAGCGCCTCGCGGTCGAACACCGGGTCGGCACTCCCTGTCGCCGTCACGACCACGTCGGCGTCGGCGGCGCGGTCGGTGGCGTCGGCGAGCGGTATCGCCGTCCCCGGCTGGTCCACGTCGGCGACGAGGTCCTCGGCGCGCTCGACCGTCCGGTTCGCGACGACCAGGCTGCCGACGCCGGCGTCGACGAGCGCCCGCGCCGCCGTGCGGCCCGTCTCGCCCGCGCCGACGACGAGCGCCGCCGCGCCGGCGAGCGTCGTCTCCGCGCCCGCGGCCTCGACTGCGGCGCGGGCGAGCGACGTCGTCCCCTCGTTGATCGGCGTCTCTGTTCGGGCGCGCTCGCCGACGTGGATTGCCTTCTGCACCGCCGACTCGAGTGTCGGCCCGAGCGTCCCGGTCGCCTCCGCCGCCGCGAGGGCGTCGCGCATCTGTCCGAGAATCTCGTCCTCGCCGAGCACCTGCGACTCGAGTCCGGCGGCGACCCGCAGGAGGTGCCGAAGACTCTCCTCGTGGCTGAACCGTTCGACCGCACCGTCACGGGCGTCCGGCGCGAACGACCCGAGCGCGTCGCGGCCCTGCGCGGGCCGGTCGACGACGACGTACGCCTCCGCCCGGTTACACGTGTGAAGCGCGAACGCCTCCCGCACCGCGTCGTACCGCGAGACGTCGTCGAGGGTCGCCCGGAGGTCGTCGCCGCCCGCGGCGCCGATCTCGTCGAGGGTCGCCTGTCGGTGGGTGACGGCCACGCCCGTCACGACGCCGTCGTGTTCCACTACGGCTCACCCCCTTCCCCGCGCTCTGCTCCGGCCCGCTCGCCGAGTGCGGCCCTCGCCGCCCGGTCTACACGCCGGTCGACCCGCTCGCGGTCGCCGTCGCGCGCCGCCGCCCAGACGCCGCCGTCCCGGACGGCGGCCCGGACCGCGGCGCGGCGACGGTTCGGCTCCACGTGGTCGTCGTGCAGGCCGGCGCGGAGCCGTCGCGTCGCGTCGGCGACAAGCCCCGCGCCCGCGATCTCCCGCTCGATCCGCTCCCGGAGGACGCGCGCGAGCGCCGGACTCGCGCCGCCGGTCGTCAGCGCGGCGCGGACGTCGCCGTCGCTCGTCGTCGCCGGGACCGCCACCTCGCCCGCCGGTCGACCGCCGGACTCGTCGGCACGGTTGACGAGCGCCTCGTCGTCCCGCGCCGCCAGCGCGACGGCGTCGTTGACCGCCGGGTCGTCGGTGGCACAGACGACGACGGCGGGGTCGTGCTCTGCGACGAGGGCAGACGCATCGCCGGGGGCGATCGCCCGCTCGACCCGCTCTGCGCCGCCGTAGTCCGTCTCCGGGAACGCGGGCGCGACGACGACGACCCGCGCCTCGGCGGCGAACGTCCGGGCGCGACGGGCGCCGACGGACCCGCCGCCGACGACCAGTACCACCTCGTCCGAGAGGTCGTGTGCGAGCGGGATCATTCGGTGTTCGCGCTGGCGCGTTCGGTCAGCCGGATGCCGGTCTTCTTCAGTATCTTCGTCGAGAACAGCGTGTCCCAGTCGCCGTCGCCGACGTCCCAGTGTTCGGCCATCACGTCGCGGACACGCTCGACGCGGGCCGCGCTCTCGGCCTCGGTCCGGCCGTGGGTCATCGCGAAGACGTTGTACGGCCAGACGCCCTCGTGACGCGGACGCTCGTAACAGTGCGTGACGAACCCGAGGCTCGCGACCGCCGTTCCGACCTCGCCGACGAGTCGGTCCGGCACGTCCCAGACGGTCATCCCGTTCTCCGTGTAGCCGAGCGCGTAGTGGTTCGGGACGACGCCGACCCGCCGGACCTTCCCCTCGCGCCGGAAGCGCTCGATCGTCTCGACCACCCACGAGACGTCCGTCCCGAGGGCGTCCGCGACGTCGCGGTACGGCGTCGCCGTCGTCGGCAGGCCGTCCTGCACCTCGACGACCAGGTCGCGCTCCGCGGGCGTGAGCGTCGTCCGGTCACTCGGGGCCACGTCCGGCGCCAGCCCCGAGCAGTCGACGTCGCCCGCTGCGACCGGGCCGTCGACGAGGAACTTCGCCTCGACCCGGAACTCTCGCTGTTTCGGGAGGTTGTACGTCTGCTGGCCGGTCGCGGCCTCGATCTCGGCAAGCACCTCGTCGACCGACTCGTCGGCGACGCTGAGGACGAACCAGACGTTGAGGTGCGGGTGTTCGCGCTCGTAGTTGTGCGCGACCTCGCGGCGGCTGTTGATCGCCTCGACCACCTCGTCGAAGCGGTCGTCGGGTGCGTGGGTCGCGACGAGCGTCGCGGTCCCCCCGATCGCCTCGGCGTTCACGAGAGCGCCGAACCGCGAGAGTGTCCCCGCCTCGTCGAGGGCGTCGACGCGGGCGGCCAGGCCCGCGGCGCTCGTGTCGACGCCGCGGTCACGGAGCGCCGCTGCCGCCGGCTCGAACGGCTGCTCGACGACCGGGAACCCGCCCTGGAAGGCGTTTATGATCGCCCGATCCAGGCGGTCGAGCGTCACGGCCTCGCTCATCATCACCGGGTGAGATCCCACCCCAGATAAGCGTCTCGCTCGCGCCCTCAGGGCGCGTCGTCGCGCGCTCGCCCGTCGTCGGTCCGCACGCCGGTCACCCGGTGACCGAGCGACTCGACCGCCTCGACGACCGCGACGTGGTCCGCGCTCGCCGGATAGTAGACCACGATGTCGAACGACCCCTCGCGGAGCAGCTGCTGGCACTCCCAGACGAACTCGTCGTCGTCCAGCCGGCGGCCCTGGAACTGGTTCGAGGCGAACTCCGTGTCGTCGTTGCCGGCGTAGATGTACGTCTCGCCCTCCGTCGCCGCCGGGCTGTGCCGCGCGACGAGGTCGTTCAACTCGACGGTCAGTTCGTGCATCTCGAGGTCCTGGTCGCCGCCGAGGTCGGTGTGGACGACGGCGCCGTTCAGCGCCACCTCCCCCGGCTCCAGTAGCGCCTCGGTCCGCCGGTACAGGTCCGCGTCGAGCGTCTCGGTCACGGTTCCCGGTCGGTGCCCGGCGGGCTTACCCGTGGCGGTCCGCCCCGCGGGTCACAAGACACATGTCGCGGCGCAGCGAGACCGTGTTCGTGACCCGACCGGAGGCGCTCGCGGACGTCGTTCGCGTCGCCGGCGACCGCGCCCGCGACGCGCTCGGGCGTGTCCACGAACGGCTGCTCCGGCGTCAGATCGACTCCGCGGACGTCCCGACCCACGTCGCCGTAATTCAGGACGGCAACCGCCGGTACGCTCGCGAGCGCGGCGACGCCGCCCCGGAGGGCCACCGCGCCGGCGCCGAAGCGACAGAGCGGGTGCTGTCGTGGTGTGCCGACCTCGGCGTCGCGGAACTCACCCTCTACGCCCTCTCGACGGAGAACTTCGACCGACCCGACCGGGAACTCGACCCGCTGTTCGACCTCATCGAGTCGAAGCTCCGGGAGTTCGCCGACGCCGACGAGGTCCACGAGCGCGGCGTCCGGGTGCGGGCGATCGGCGACACAGACCGGCTCCCGCCCCGGGTGCGCGACGCCGTCGCTTACGCGGAGTCCCGCACCGCCGCTCACGACAGCCTTCGCCTGAACGTCGCACTCGCCTACGGCGGCCGCGCGGAACTGCTTGAGGCCGTCCGCGCCGTCGCCCGGGA
Source organism: uncultured Haloferacaceae archaeon (assembly GCA_964512675.1). Lineage (GTDB taxonomy): Archaea > Halobacteriota > Halobacteria > Halobacteriales > Haloferacaceae > A07HB70. The sequence goes on from CAZEJR010000037.1 coordinate 4,116, forward strand.
CGTACGGGACGGAACACTCGCCCCAGCCGACGTCGACGCGGACGAGGTCGAACGCCGCATCGCCGGCCCTGCCGTCCGTGACGTCGACCTCATCGTCCGGACGGGCGGCGACGAGCGCACCTCGAACTTCCTGCCGTGGCAGGCCGCCGGCAACGAGGCCGCCGTGTTCTTCTGTGCGCCGTACTGGCCGGCGTTCTCGAAGGTCGACCTCCTGCGTGGCGTCCGCACCTATCAGGCACGCGAGGAGTCGTGGCGCGCCAGCCGCGCCGACCGGGCCGCCGCAATCGTCGGTGCCGTCGGCGAGACGAGCGCCGAAGAGGCACGCGCCGCCGTCGGCCGCCTGCGCGAGCGGGCCTCGGGCCGGGCGGCGCGGGCGGCGGCGGACGCGCTACCAGAGGCCGACGGCGGGCGGGAGCCGGCGAGCGAGCGCGCGGACTGACAGCCGGAAGCCGTGTCGCGGCAGCCGTCGCCCGGCTCAGCGGCCGAACCGCCGCTGACGGCTCTGGTAGTCGAGCAGCGCCCGCAGGTAGTCTCGCCGCCGGAAGTCCCGCCAGTTCACGTCGGTGAAGTAGAGCTCGGAGTAGACCGACTGCCAGATCATGAAATCGGAGAGCCGCTCTGCGCCGGTCTTGATCAGGAGGTCCGGCTCCTCCGGAAAGACGAGACGCCCCTCGACGGCGTCGGCGTCGACCTCCTCGGGGTCGACCTCGCCGGCGTCGACCTCGTGTGCGAGCGCCCGCGTCGCGGCGGCGAACTCCCGCTTGCCGCCGACCCCGACGTTCACCTGTACGGGCGCGTCGACGGGGTCGGTGTCGCCAGGTCCACGGATCGCGAGGGGCCGAGGGCTGTCGACGTCGGCCAGGGCGCGTTCGATCGTGGGGACGACGGCCTCGTCGAGGACGGAGACGCTCACCGAGACGCGCTCGGCGCCGCGGTCGAACGCCCAGCCGAGGAACCGCTCCAGCGTCGCGTACGCCCCCTGCTCCAGCAGGTCCCGTTCGGTGATGACGACCGCGACGGACTCGGGCAGCGCCGCGCCTCGTCGCCGGCGCAGGCGCACCTGGAGCGCGAGCGCCCGGTCGTACGGGTTCACGCCCGCTCGTCGACGTCTGTGCCTCCTGAGTCTTCCGCTCCCGGCTGACGGTTCGGGAGCGTTAAGTGCGCGTCAGGGGTATCCACGACTGTGACGGACCCTCTCCGGCGGGCCGGCGGCTTCGCGGTCGTCGGGACGCTCGCACTCGCCGCGCCGGCGCTCGGACGGGCCGCCGCCGTCCCGTTCGCGCTGGTGGCGGTCTCCGCTGCCTTCCTGGTCGACGAGGGTCCGCTGTTCGACCTGTTCGCCCGGCCGGGCGACGAGCGCGAGGGCCGGCTCTCCGGGCTGGCCGGGTTCGCGCTCGCCGCCGCCGGGCTCGCGGTGCTGACGGCGTTTACCGGCTCCGCCGCGACGATGCCCGTTCCGGTGTACGTCGCGAGTATCCTCGCGCTCGCGTACGGCAACCTCGGCGAGCGTCTGGTCGAGCGGTCGGCTGACGACCCGTTCATCGCGACGGCAGGCTTCGCGACCGCCGGCTTCGTCGCCGCGCTGGCCGGACAGGCCGCCGTCTCCGCCGCCGCCGGTCTGCCCGTCGCCGCGCCGCGCTTTGCGTTCCTCGCCGCCGCCGCTGCGCTCGCGGCTGCGCTCTTTCGCACGGTGCTTTACGTCCGCGACGACCCGCTGGTGATGGTGAGCGTCGGCGTCCTGCTCTGGCTGTTCGACGCCGTCGCGGTCGGGGTGACCGCGACGGCAGTCGGCCTGGCGCTCGCGCTCACCGCCGTCCTCGGCGCCGTCTCCTACGCGATCGGCACCGCGAGCGTCACCGGCATGCTGACCGGCGTGCTCCTCGGTCTGCTCACCGTCGTCCTCGGCGGGGTCGGCTGGCTGCTCGTCCTGCTCACCTTCTTCGGCGTCGGCGGGCTCTCGACGAAGTTCCGCTACGAGCAGAAGCTCGCTCGCGGCGTCGCGGAGGAAAACGGCGGCGCGCGGGGCACGGAGAACGTCCTCGGGAACGCGGCTGTCGCTCTCGTCGCCGTCGTCGCCTTCGCGACCGCCGCCCTCCTGCCGGGCCGACCCGTCGACCCGGCGGTGTTCCGGTTCGTCTTCGCCGGGTCGCTCGCCGCGGCGATGGCCGACACGCTCTCCTCGGAGGTCGGCGGCCTGTTCGACGGCCCGCGGCTGGTCACGACCTTCGAGCGCGTCGCGCCCGGCACCGACGGTGCCGTCACGTGGCAGGGGACTACCGCGGGCGTCGTCGGCGCGGGGGCGGTTGGCGCCGTCTCGCTCGCGCTCGTCGCCGCGCCCGACCCCGTCGCCGTCGGCGTCGTCGCCGCCGCCGGCGTCGCCGGGATGCTCGCCGACAGCCTGCTCGGTGCCACCGTCGAGGGCGACCGGGTCGGCAACGAGGTCGTCAACCTGCTCGCCACCGCGACCGGCGGCGCCGTCGCCGTGGCGCTGGCGGTCGCGCTCGTGCCGCTGTCGTGATCCGACGCGCCGACCCTGCCGACCGGCCCGCGTGTCGTACGCTCCAGTCGTACCTCCCGGCGCGCGCGCCGGCGCTTCTCGGGCCGGGCGTCGGTGACCTGCTCGTCGCGGGGCCACACGGCGCGCCCGTCGGCTACCTGCTCGCGGTCGGCGGCTTCGACGGCAGGGACGTCCATCTCGCGGAGCTCGTCGTCGCGCCCGAGGCCCGACGGTCTGGCGTGGGCGGGGCGCTGCTCGACGCCTGTTGTGCCCGCTCCGGCGCCGTCACGACGCTCGTCGCGCCCGACAACGAGGCGGCGCTCGCGCTCTACCGGTCGCGCGAGTTCGAACGGGTCGACCGCCGTCCCGACGCCTTCGCCGGCGGTCCGGCGCTGGCGCTCAGGCGGCCAGCTGGTCGGCAGTCCTGACCCGCACCTCGACGGGTCGCTTGACGAACTCGCCGGTCTCGCGCGCCACGGCCTCCGCGACGCCGTGCTCCGCGAGGACGTCGAGCAGCCGCTGGGTCAGGCGCCCGTCGAGGACGACGGCGTAGGGCGTCTCGTCGACGTCTTCGACTGCCGTCGCCGCCCCGTCGACGGACGTCTCGTCCAGGATCGCGAGTCCGTCGTCGAGCAGCCGTGCGTGCCCCGTCTCATCCCCGACGACGGCGCGGGCGTGGCCGGCGAGCGAGTCGGGGTCCGGCTCTGTCTCCGGCCCGCCCGCGCTGGGGTCGTGCTCCGGCTCCGCGTCGCCGGTCCCGGTCGACGCCGGGTTCGGCTCGTCCTCGTCACTCGGCTCCGCGCCACCGTCCGACTGGTCGCCCTCGTCTGCCGACGCCCCCGGCGGCTGTTCTGTCTCTGTCGTCGCGTCCCCGGTCACCGTCCCGCCGTCTGTGCCGGCAGCCGCGTCGCCCGCGACGGCGGCTCGGAGGCCCTGGTCGTCTTCCGGCAGGTCCGCACCCTCGACTTTCTCTTGGAGCGCCCTGACCACCTCGTGACGCGGCAGGTCCTCGACGGCTCGACCGTCGGGCGCGAAGGCGACGTAGTCGACGTCGGCCACCTGCCGGAGCTCCCGGAGGATCAGTTCGCCGCCCCGGTCGCCGTCGAGAAAGGCCGTCACCGTCCGTCCCTGCGCGAGTTCGGCGACGGGGTCGGGAACGTTCGTCCCCTCGACGGCGACGGCGTTCTTGATCCCGTACCGGAGGAGCGTCACGACGTCCGCACGCCCCTCGACGACGATGACGGCGTCGGCGTCCGCGACCCGCGGGCCGGCGGGTAGGCCGTCGTACCCGGTGACGTCCGCGATCCGGACAGACTCGCGCACTTCGGCCTGTATCTCCTCGCTCGTGGCCACGGACTCGTCGAACGCCTCGTCGAGGAGTTCCTTCGCGCGCTCGACGACCTCGCGGCGCTTTGCCTGCCGCACGTCTTCGATGTCGGTCACCTCGACACGCGCGCGACAGGGACCGACACGGGTGATCGTCTCGAACGACGCCGCGAGGATTGCCGTGTCGACGCGGTCGAGGCTAGAGGCGATCGTCACCTCGCCGAACGACTGCCCGGCTTCGCTCGACACCTCGACGTCGATACGGCCGACCTTCGAGGACTGCTGGAGGTCGCGCAGGTCGAGGTCCTCGCCCAGCAGCCCCTCCGTCTGCCCGAATATCGCCCCGACGACGTCGCTCCGTTCGACCACGCCGTTCGCGGTTACGTCGGCGTGAATCAGGTATTTGAACGTATCGTCCATGTCTCCTCCGGAGCCCGGCAGTTCACCGGATCGACAGTCGTTGACGTATATCGGCGGTTCGTGCGGCATATAGGTGTCGCAGGCCGGAGTCGTCCCGCCGGCGCCGGCCCGACGCTCTTCGTCGTCCCGTATTGAAGAGAAATTCTCTTCCGAACGGCAGCGTGAACTCGAAAGATAACCTTTAGGTTCGTTTGGCGACTATCTACGTCTCGATGAGCCGAACGATGAGCCGAACGATGAGCCGAACGATGAGCGACTACCTGTGGGTCGTCGCGCTCGCGGTCGTCGTGGCGTTCGCGGTGCCGTGGTTCCTCTGGCGGAACGCCACGGTGGTCGCCGGACTGCCGGTCTGGCTGTGGTGGCACGTCGGCTGGATGCTGCTCGCGTCGGCGGTGTTCTCGCTGTTCACGCGGTCGGCGTGGGACCGCCTGATGACCGGGCCAGGTGCAGACGTGACGGGAGGGTCGCGCGATGGCTGATCTCCGGGCGCCGGTCGACCTCGTACTACAGACGTGGACCGGTGCGACGACGCTCCAGGCCGGAATCGTCGCCGTCTACCTGACGGTCGCGCTGACGATCGGCCTCGTCGCCTACCGCGTCACCGGCAACGACGCCGAGGACTACTACCTCGCCTCGCGGTCCCTCGGGACGGTCGTGTTGCTGTTCACCACGTTCGCGACCCTCCTGTCGGCGTTTACGTTCTTCGGCGGTCCGAACGTCGCCTACGCCTTCGGTCCCGAGTGGATCCTGGTGATGGGGCTGATGGACGGCGTGCTGTTCGCGGTGCTGTGGTACGTCGTCGGCTACAAGCAGTGGCTGGTCGGGCGCGAACACGGCTACGTCACGCTCGGCGAGATGCTCGGCGACCGGTTCGGGTCACCCGCGCTCCGGGCGCTGGTGGCGGGCGTGAGCATCTTCTGGCTGTTCCCGTACGTGATGCTCCAGCAGGTCGGCGCGGGACAGGCGCTGGCCGGACTGACCGGCGGTGCCGTCCCGTACTGGGCCGGCGCGACCGCGATCACGCTGTTCATGATCGCATACGTCGTCGTCGCGGGCCTGCGCGGCGTCGCGTGGACCGACACGCTCCAGGGCGTGTTCATGCTCGGCGTGATCTGGGTCGCGGTCGCGTGGGTCCTCTCGAGCGCGGGTGGGCTCTCGACGATCTCGGCGGGCCTCGCCGAGTCCAACCCCGAGTTCCTCGCGCTGGGCGGCGCACCCGCCGCCGGCGCGCCGTACTCTGTCCAGTACGTGGTCGCCACCGCCGTCACGATCGCGTTCGGCGTGACGATGTTCCCGCAGATAAACCAGCGCTTCTTCGTCGCGCGGGACGCGACCGTCCTCAAGCGGTCGTTCGCGCTGTGGCCGATCATGGTGCTTCTCCTCTTCGTCCCGGCGTTTCTCCTCGGGACGTGGGCGGCGGGCCTCGGCGTCTCGGTGCCGGAGGGCGAGAACGTCCTGCCGCTCCTCCTCGTCGAGTACACGCCGCTCTGGTTCGCGGCGCTCGTCGTCGCCGGCGCGCTCGCCGCGATGATGTCGTCGTCGGACTCGATGCTCCTCTCCGGGTCGTCGTACCTGACGCGCGACCTCTACCGACCGCTCGTCGACCCCGACGCGAGCGACGCCCGCGAGGGCTGGGTCGCCCGTGTCGGTGTCGCCGTCTTCGCGCTCGGCTCGCTCGCCGCCGCCCTGATCCAGGGCGGGGGCGGTGGACTGGGCGTGCTCGTCGACATCGGTAGCACCGCCTTCGGCGGCTACGCACAGCTCACCCTGCCCGTCCTCGTGGCGCTGTACTGGTCGCGGACCACGCGGCTGGGGATGTTCGCCGGCGTCTTCGGCGCACAGGCGTTCTACCTCCTCCACGTGTTCGCCCCGGCGGTGACCGTCGGCGGGGTCACGCTCCTCGGTGACGCCTACCTCACCTGGGACGTCGCGCTGTGGAGCATGGCGCTGTCGCTGGCCCTGACCGTCGGCGTCTCGGCTGTCACCGCCGCCGCGCCCGGCGAGGACGCACAGACGTTCACCGTCGGCGCCGACTGACCGGTCGCTCGGGCGTGCGGTTCTTCTCGCTCCGTCCCTCAGTACGGGTATGAACGAGCCCGGGGTCGGCCCGCTGCTCGACCAGTCGACGCTCGCCGCCCGCGTCGAGGCCGGGCGGACGCCCGACTGGCTCGCCGCACACTTCGAGACGTTTCGGGCGGCGCTGACGGGCGACCGCGGCGGCGAACCGTTTCCCTGCTACTTCGGCACCGAGTCCGTCCGCCGTGGCGACCCGCTGTACGTCGGACTGTCCTCGCCGACCGACCCGAACGCGCTCCTGCGTTTCCGCGACGCGCTCCTCGAGTACCTCGAGAGATATCCCGGCCACGGCGAGCGGTCGTCGCTCGTGGCGTTCGTCCGCCCCGCCGGCGAGGCACGCGAGCGTGACTACCACGAGCGGCTGTGGCACCTGCTCCAGTTCCTCCACGTCCACGACCCCGAGCCGTGGCCCGACGACGTTCCGACCGACCCCGACACCCCGCGCTGGGAGTTCTGCTTCGGCGGCGAGCCGATCTTCCCCACCTGCCGCGCGCCGTTCTACGACGAACGCCGGAGCCGGTACTGCCCGGTCGGACTCGAGGTGACGTTCCAGCCGCGCGCGCTGTTCGACGGCATCACCGCCGACACCGCCGCCGGCCAGCAGGCGCGCGAGACGATCCGCGACCGGGTCGAGACGTACGACGGCGTCTGTCCCCACGCCGACATCGGCGACTGGGGCGTCGAGGGCGACCGGGAGTGGGCGCAGTACCTCCTCCGGCGCGACGAGACACAGGCACCGGACCTGCCGCCCGCACGGTTCACCCGCCAGCATCCGAAGGCGAACGAGGCCGTCGAGACGGCAGCCGCGGACGGCGGGGTGACGACAGACCGGTGACGACTGCGCTTCTCCTCGTCGACTTCCAGACCGGCTTCGACGACGACCG
>CAZEJR010000038.1:0-9776 GCA_964512675.1 uncultured Haloferacaceae archaeon
GCGTCGTCGAGGAGATATACGAGCGGATCGACCCCGACGCGCGGATCATCTGGGGAACCTCGATCGACGAGTCGCTGGAGGGAACGATGCGGACGATGATCGTCGTCACGGGCGTCGAGTCGCCCCAGATCTACGGGCAGGGCGAGGCGTCGGTGCCGGAGTCCGAGTCCGACCGCAAGCAGGAGATCGACTTCGTCGAGTAGCGACCCGCTGCGGCGGAGTCGTCAGATAGATATGCCGTCGCGGGCCTACGTCTGGCTATGGACGTCAAGTACGACTTCACGAGCTACCGCCGGGTGCTCGAACTCGCGAGCACCCCTTCGTGGGACGAGTTCTCGCAGGTGGCGCTCATCGCGGGGGCCGGCGTCGTCCTGATCGGTATCCTCGGCTTTCTCATCTTCACCGTCATGACCGTGCTCCCGGGGGCCTGATCCGTGCCCATCTTCGCGGTCAAGACAACCGCCAGCCAGGAGCGCACCGTCGCGGACATGATCGCCAGCCGCGAGGAGGAGAAGGTCCACGCCGTCCTCGCGCCGGACTCGCTCACCTCCTACGTGATGGTGGAGGCGGACGACACCGGCGTCTTAGAGCGGGTGCTCGAGGAGATCCCGCACGCCCGGAGTATCGTCCCCGGCACCTCGTCGCTGGCGGAGGTCGAACACTTCCTCTCGCCGACCCCGGACGTCGAGGGGATCGCGGAGAGCGACATCGTCGAGCTCGTCGCCGGGCCGTTCAAAGGCGAGAAGGCGCGAGTCCAGCGTATCGACGAGGGCAAAGACCAGGTGACAGTCGAGCTGTACGAGGCGACGGTCCCGATCCCGGTCACGGTGCGCGGAGACCAGATCCGAGTGTTAGACAGCGACGAGCGCTGACGCGCTCGCGGGTGCCGGAAGCCGGCTCACAGGGCCACGAGACGGAACGAATAACAGCCGGCCCGAGGTAGCGCCGGCCGTGACAGGGGCCGAGACGCGCGTCGACCTCCACGTGAAGCGACTCGACGACGAGGTGGTCGAGCGAGCGCGGACGCGCGGCCTCGACGCCGTCGTGTACGCGCCACACTACACGCGTCTGCCGGAGATTCGGGCGCGAGCGGCGGCGCACTCGACGGACGACCTCCTCGTCGTCCCCGGTCGGGAGGTGTTCACCGGGACGTGGCACGACCGGCGACACCTCCTCGCGGTCGACCCGGACGAGCCGATCCCGGACTTCGTGACCGTCGACGGCGCGCTTGCGGCGCTCGCCGAACAGGAGACCGCCGTCCTCGTCCCCCACCCCGGGTTCGCGAGCATCAGCCTCGACGCCGCCGACGTCACACAGCACGTCGACACGATCCACGCCGCCGAGACACACAACGCGAAGCTGCTACCCTACCAGAACCGGCGGGCGAGACGCATCGCCCGCGAGACGGACCTCCCGGGGTTCGGGTCGTCGTACGCACACCTCCGGGGGACCGTCGGCGAGGCGTGGACGGCGTTCGACCGCCCGATCGACGACGCCGACGGCCTGGTGGCCGCGCTTCGCGACGGGGCCGAGCGACGGGTTGTCCGTCGCCCGGGGGTCGCGGGCCGGGCTCGCGGGCTGGCGGAGTTCGTCCACCTCGGGTACGAGAACACGTGGGAGAAGATCGACCGCGTCCTCCTCTCGGGGATGGAGGCCACCCATCCCGGCCACGTCGCGTACGGCGGACGGTTCGACGACGTACGGGTGTACTAGAGCAGCGCAGCCAGCCGGACGGCCCGACGCGAGGTGTCCAGTGGCACCAGGTAGTAGTGGACCGCGGCGACGAGACCGAGCTCCGCCAGGGTGACCGCGACGGTGAGTGGCATCGCGAACCGGCTAGAGGTCGAGACCCCGCCGGGGAGGGCTATCTCCTCGCTCGTGAGCGGATAGAGGACGGCGATACCGCGTGCGCTCCCCGCGAGGTCGAGGACGAGGTGCGAGACTACACCGAGCCAGACGAAGTGGAGGTTGTCGAAGACAAGCGGGTACGCGACGAACACCGCGACCACGAAGCCGTTGTGGAGTGTCTTGCGGTGTGTACCGAAGGCCGTGTCGACGTCCGGAAAGAGGGCACCGAGGACGACGGGCGCGAAGAACTCCGCGATCAGGAGGCCGACGGCTCCGAGGGCGTCGAGCGGCGCGGTGGGGAGGGTCCGCTCGCCGGCACCGGCTCCGACGGAGGGCGCGACGCCGAGGACGACCGCGACGCCGACGGCCAGTAACACGCCGTTGAGCACGTGGTCTCGCTTGTTCACGGCTGTCGGTCTCCGGGCACCGGTTAAAAGCAACGGGAGGTGTCTGACACGCGGCTGACGGGCGGGCGCCGAAACCGATACCTGCGCCGCGACGGAGGACAGACCGTGACGGGTGCCGGGCGCCGCGCACGCCGCGTGGCTCGTGTGACTCGTGTGACTCGTGGGGAGGCACCGTGACGGGGTACGACGAGCCGCTGTTCCAGCGGGTCGTCGCGTACGCCGCCGACGCCGACCGTGACGTCGTCGGGATGGTGAGTGGCGACCCGGACTGGGCGCCGCCGCCGCCGCTCCGCGAGGGACTTCACGAGGCCGCGGACGCGCCCGCCGACGAGCTTCAGTACCCTCCGTCGCCGGGGCTCCCGGAGCTCCGCGACCTGCTCGCGGCCCGCCACGGCGTCCCGCGCCGACGGGTTCTCGTCACCGCGGGGGCGACGGAGGCCGCCTCGCTCGGGATCGCGCGTGCGCTGTCGGACGGGCGCGAGGGCGACGAGGTCGTCGTCGTCGACCCGACCTACCCGTACTACCCGGCCCAGGCTCGGCTCCACGGCGGACGGGTGCGGCGCGTCGCTGCCGCGCCGGACGGCGGCCTCGACGCAGCAGCCGTCTGCGAGGCCGTCGGTCCCGAGACGGCTGGCGTGGTCCTCAACGACCCGAACAACCCGACCGGCGCGGTGTACGACCCCGACGCGACCCGCGCGGTCCTCGAGACGGCGACGGACCACGACGCGCTCGTCGTCCGGGACGAGGTGTACGACGCGTTCGACCTGTCCGGGCGGTTCGAGAGCGCCCTCGCGCTCGACGCCGCGGACCCGGTCGTCGTCTCGGCGGCGTCGAAGACGTTCGCGGCCACCGGTCTACGGGTCGGGTGGGCGGTCGTCCCGGCCACCCACGTCGACGCAGTCCAGACGCGCCACCTGCTGACGACCATCTCGGCGAGCCGCCCGGCACAGGTCGCCGTCGCGCGGGCGCTCCGGGAGACGGGCGAGGCGTACGGAGAGCGCGCCCGAACCCGTCTCCGCGAGCGCCGCGACCGCGTCTGCGCGGCGCTGGACGCCGTCGGCGCAGACTACCTCCCGCCAGAGGGTGGGTTCTACGTCCTCGCGGACCTGCCGGGCGTCGCGGGCGACCTCGGGTCGGTCGAGCGCCTGATAGACGAGGCCGGCGTGGCCGGGATGCCCGGCGACGCGTTCGGCGACGGTGCGGAGGGACGGGTGCGGTTCTCGCTGACGACAGACCGGGTCGGCGAGGCGGCGGAACGACTACGCGCGTACCTCCGCTGATCCGATCGACGGATACAGGCCGGCGCGTCGACGAGACCAGGTCGTGAACGACGTGGACGTCGAACCGGTCGAGTCTGTCGACGACGCCGAGACCGTGGCCGTCGACGCCGCGGCACCGGCGGCGGTCGACGCCCCGGAGTACGTGTTGTACGGTGGAAAGGGCGGCGTCGGAAAGACCACCTGTGCGGCTGCGACGGCGCTCGCCAGCGCCGCGGCGGGGACGCCGACGCTCGTCGTCTCGACGGACCCTGCACACTCGCTGTCGGACACGCTGGAGACGCCGGTCGGGCCGGACCCGGAGCGTGTCCGCGAGGAGATCCCGCTGTTCGGCGCGGAGATAGACCCCGACGCGTCGATGGCGGACGTGTTCGGCGGCCAGCCTCTCGGCGGTCTCGGGCAGGCCGGCGAGGCCACGGGCGACGGCGGGAGCCCATTCGACCCGCTGCTGGGCGGCTCGATGCCGGGCGCGGACGAGGCGGCGGCGATGCGCAAGCTGATCGAGTATCTCGACGACCCGCGGTTCGACCGGGTGGTCGTCGACACTGCGCCGACGGGCCACACTCTCCGTCTGCTGGAGCTGCCGGAGATGATGGACTCGATGGTCGGACGCCTGCTGTCGATGCGCGAGCAGTTCGGCGGGATGCTCGGCGGCCTGACCGGGCTGTTCGGCGACGACGGTCCGGAGGAGGAGCCGGCTGGTCTCACCGAGCTCCGCGAGCGCATCGAGCGCCTGCGAACCGTCCTCCGGGACCCGGCACGGACCGACTTCCGGGTCGTCACGGTGCCCGAAGAGATGAGCGTCGTCGAGGCAGAACGCCTGGTCGAACGGCTGGACGGGTACGAGATTCCGGTGAACACGCTGGTCGTCAACCGCGTGATGGAGGACCTCGCGGACGTGACGGGCCTCGCCGACGAGGACCGCGAGCTGGTCGTCTCGCCCGACACCGAGGGCTGCGAGTTCTGCCGACGGCGGTGGGAGGTCCAGCGGAGCGCACTGGAGCGCGCGACCGACCTGTTTCGGGGGCGGACAGTCCGGCGTGTCCCGCTCCTCGCCGAGGCGGTGCGCGGCGACCGCGCGCTCCGGGTCGTGGCCGCCTGTCTCAGCTGAGGCGGTCGACCAGCGCGAACGCCCGGTCGCGGAGGCGGTCGGGAACGAAGCGGGCGAGCACACCGACTCGCGCGGGCGTCCCGACGGGGTACCGCGCCCGCGGCTTCGTCGCGCTCGCGGCGTTGACGACGTCGGCTGCCACCCGTTCCGGCGGGACGGTCGCCGGACCGTCGTCGCCGAGCAGACTGACGTCCGAAACAGCCGCGTAGAACGACTCGTAGGCGCCCGAACGCTCGACGCCCGCTACCTCTGCCTCGGCGCGGTCGGCGAACCCCGTCGCGACCGGGCCGGGTTCGACGACGACCACGTCGATACCGAACTCCCGAACCTCGGCCCGGAGGGCGTCGCTCATCGCCTCGAGCGCGAACTTCGACCCGCAGTAGGCGCCGCCGCCGGGGAACGACACCCGGCCGGCGACGCTGGAGAGGTTGACGATCGTGCCGTCACCCCGGTCCCGCATGTGCGGCAGGACCGCGCGGGTCAGCCGGTGTGGACCGTAGACGTTCACGTCGAACTGCCGGTGGACGCGTTCGACGGGCACGTCCTCCGTCGGGCCGAACTGGCCGTAGCCGGCGTTGTTGACCAGACAGTCGATCCGCCCCTCCTCGTCGACCATCCGGGCGACGACCTGCTCGACGTCCCCGTCCTCGGTCACGTCGAGGCGTGCGGGCACGCAGTCGGCGCGCTCGCCGAGATCGGCGACGTCGTCCGGGTCACGGGCGGTGGCGTACACCCGCCACTCCTGGTCGAGAAACCCCTCGACGGTCGCCCGCCCGATGCCCGACGACGATCCCGTGACGAGGGCGGTACGCGTCGTCATGGGCCGGGCGAGGACCGCCCCCGGGTTAAGTTGTCCGTGTCGGTCACGGAGCGAGTCAGCCCGCGAGGTCGGCCTTCACCGCGGCGGCGTGACTGTCGGCCAGCCGCGTCGGCTCGGGGAGCTTGTAGTCGCCGCCACAGGCCGCCACCAGATCCGTCGCGGTCCCGGGACTCACCCGGTGGCCCGGGCTCACGTACAGCGGATTGACGACACCGGAGTCGAACTGTCGGGACTGGTAGGCGTGGCCGAGGACGGTGCCGGCGCTCGCGTCGACGCTGTCGTCCGCTCGTATCGGCGTCCGCCAGCCGACGGGTCGGCTGTCGGTCGCCTCGTCGGGCGTCCCGCAGAGCAGCGACTTCGCGACACCGACGGCAGGGACGTCGAGGACGACTCCGAGGTGTGTCGCGAGACCGGCCTGTCGTGGGTGGATCCGTCCGCTCCCGTCGACGACGAGGAGGTCAGGATCCGTGTCGAGACGGGCGAGGGCGTCGAGCGCCGGACCGCCTTCGCGGAAGGCGAGCAGGCCGGGGACGTACGGAGTCGACAGGGGCGAGACGGCGTGAACACGCGCGACGACCCGCTCGCCGCGCAGGACGACGACGGCGGAGACGGCGCGGTCCGGCTCCGAGAGAAACGCCTGGTCCACCCCGGCGACGAGGGCGTCGCCGGCGGGGACGACGTCCGGCGCCGGACAGTCGTCGGCGAACCGTGCCGCCGCCGCGACCGCGCGCTGGGTCCCGCGCATCGCCGCTGTCTCCGCCCCCGAATCGGGTGCGAGGTCTGGGCGGGCGGGCGTCATCTCAGAGACGACCGCCGGGGCCGCCCGGGCCGCCCGGGCCGCCACGACCACCGCCAAAGCGCAGCTGGTCCGGCACCGACGTCTGGTCACGGACGTACGAGCCGTAGGCGAGGCCGACGGCGAGGCCGGCGAGGTGGGCGAAGTGCGCGACGTTGCCCTGTCCGGCGGCCTGTGCGATGCTCGAGTCGACGAAAAAGACCACAGAGAGGAGCGCGAACCCGCCCGTGAACAGCCAGATCGGGACCGGGAGCAGGAAGTAGAGGTAGACCTTCAGCGACGGGTTCAACAGCGTGAGGACGCCGAGAACCGCGAACGCGGCGCCGCTGGCACCGAGCGCGCCGACCGACCCGGAGGCCATCCCGAGTTCGACGAGCGTGAGATGCGCGCCCATGTGTCCGAGCCCGGCGAGGACGCCGCTCCCGACGAACAGCGCGGCGAACTTCTTCGAGCCGACGTACTTCTCGACCAGCGGCCCGAAAAAGTAGATCACGATCGAGTTACCGACGATGTGGAAGAAGGAGGTAGGCGAGTGCGCGAAGACGCTCGTCACCCACGTCCAGACGCGGAGGAGGTGGTCCGACTGGATGACAAAGAGGAGCTCGAAGCTCCCCTGCGGGAGGGCGACGAGCGCCAGCCACTCCAGCGCGAACGTCGCCCACATCAGCCCGAGGACGAGGTAGGCGACGTTGCCGCGGACGTAGCCCGCGACGCCGCCGGTCGCGGTCAGCGAGCCGAGGAGACCGTCGCTCTCGTCGCTCCGACCCGTCCGGACCGAGTCGTCGAAGCCGCTGTCGAACACGCCGCCGGGGTCGTCCCACTCACCCAGCCCCGGACAGCCGTGGTTCTCCGGCAGCCGGTGTTCGGCGCAGAACGTCTCGCCACAGCGCCGGCACTGGTACGGCAGTTGCTCGTGTCTGCCGCACTCGTCACACTGTGCCATCGTACACGTCTTCGGCGGCACGGGCAAAAGCACCCCGTCTCCGTGTGTCGCGCACGCCGTCGCGCCCGACGTGTACCCCGGGCTCCGCGGACCGCCCGTCCTGACGCAGGCCGCCTCGCGCCTACCCGAACTGCTCCTCGTACAGCTCCTGCGAGTGTTCGACGGCCTCCATCGCCGCCTGACGGTCGGCGAACCCGAGTGTCTCCGTCTCCTTCTCCGCCTCGAGGTTCTTGTACGTCTCGAAGAACTCGGCGATCTCGGCCGTCTGCTGTGCGGTCAGGTCGTCGACGTCCTCGACGTGGTCGTACCGCGGGTCCTCCGTCGGGACGGCAATCACCTTGTCGTCCTGCTCGCCGTCGTCGTCCATCCGCATCAGCGCGACGGGACGAGCCTCGACGACACAGCCCGGGAAGGTCGCGTCCTCGACGAGCACCAAGACGTCGAGGGGGTCGTCGTCGTCGTAGTACGACCGCGGAATGAACCCGTAGTCCGACGGGTAGTGGACGTTCGAGTGGAGCACCCGGTCGAGGACGACACCGGGCAGGTCCTTGTCGTATTCGTACTTGTTGCGCTCGCCTTTCAGGCACTCGACGACGGCGTGAATCGTCTCCGGCGGGTTCGGCCCCGTCTCGAGGTCAGTCCAGAGGTCGGCCACGAGACGGTGGTCGGCTGGCCCCCGGCAAAGTGATTACGGGATTCGACGCCGGTCGTTGACGGACGTTCGACACAGATTCTCGGCCCTGGATCCGAGTAGAGAACTGTTAAATGATACGGACTACAGGAGATACGTGTATGTCAGAGGTATACGCGGAGCAGACCGAGGTGGGTGTCGGGCCGGAGCTCACCGCGTTTCAGCAGAACATTCTCGTCATCCTGTCCGAAGAGCCGATGTACGGGCTCGCCGTCAAACGTGCGCTCGAGGAGTACTACGAGGCCGAGGTCAACCACGGACGGCTGTACCCGAACCTCGACGATCTCGTCGCGATGGGCCTCGTCGAGAAGAGCGAACTCGACAAGCGGACAAACCAGTACGAACTGACCGAACGGGGACTCGACGTCGTCGTCGACCGGGTCGGCTGGATCGCGTCGAAGTTCGCCGTCGACGACGGGCGGGCGTCGCGGCTGGTCGACGTCGTCGAGTCGAGTTAGTCGGGCCAGTCGACGACGTCGCCGACGAGCGCGAGCGACTCGTCGAGGAGCTGTCGCTGGCGGTCGGTCGGCCACGCGTTCCGGCGGAAATACCCCGTCCGGAACTCGTCGCGCTCTTCGGGCGTCAGGCGGTCGATCCGTTTCTGATAGTGGTTGCCGGCGAAGTCTGCGAGCGCGCGGGCCGTCGCGGCGTGGGTCGCGGCGTCGTCGTCGCCCCGAGCCCGCACCTGTTCGACCACCGCTGCGTTTTGCGCCTCCACCGCCTCCCACGGGGTCGACCCCGGTCCGGAGAGCGACACCTCCGCGGCGCGGTCGGTGTCGTCGACTCGTTCCGTGCGGACCATCCCGTCCTCCAGCCACTCCGACGGGTGACAGACGAGGGTGTCGTCCGCATCGCGCACCCGGGCGACGAAGCCGTGGTCGGCGAGGGTGCGGTCGCGCTCCTCGCGGTAGCGCGCCGCCTCGGTGTCCGACCCGGCCCGACGCGCCAGGCGGGTGAGCCGCTCGGCCTCGTCGACGACGTCCCGGGGGAGGTCCTCAGTCATCCGCCAGCGCCTCACTCGCCAGCTCGTCGGCACGGGCGTTTACCTCCCGGGGGACGTGAGTGAGCGACCACCGGGCGAAGCCGTCGAGCAGGGCACGGACACGCACCCGGCGCTCGCGGAGCCCCGGGTCGGCGGCGTCGTACTCGCCGCGAACCTGGCGCACGACCAGTTCCGAGTCGCCGCGGACGTCCACTTCGTCGAAGCCACAGTCTGCCGCGACCTCCAGTGCCCGGACTAACGCCGCGTACTCCGCGCGGTTGTTCGTCGTCTCGCCGACGCGCTCGCCCCCCTCCGCGACGACGCCGTCGTCCGTGACGACGACGTATCCGACCGCCGACGGACCGGGGTTCCCCCGGCTCGCGCCGTCGAAGTAGACGTGCGCGCGTCCGCCGCCGTCGCGCAGGAGCGCGGTCAGGTCCGTCGGACGGGCTCCTTGGACCACCACCTTGTCGTCGTAGGCGACGGCGACTGCGTCGCCACGTTCCGCACGCCAACGCTCGTGGTCGGTGTTGCCCGGGCCGACGTCGGCACCCGCCGCAGTCAGGCGCTCGCGGGCCGCCGTCGGGTCGCACTCGATAGTCGGCACGTCGGCTGCTCGGGGCCGTGCCGATATATCGGCTCCGGCCCGCAGACGGACAACAGGCTTAACACGGATGCCACCGGCGTGCCTCAAGTGCGATGACAGGGCCCACTCGCCGTCGAGGGGACCGTACGCGGCAGGAGAACGCCGAGTCCGAGTCCGAGGACGAGGCCGACGTCGTCGACCCGGATGACGTCGACCCGGACGAGCTGGTTCGGACCGCCGACGGCGAGCTCATGCACGAAGAGACGGGGCTCATCGTCGACGAGGACCGGATCGACCCCGGGCCGGAGTGGCGGG
>CAZEJR010000039.1:0-9275 GCA_964512675.1 uncultured Haloferacaceae archaeon
AGGCGTTCACCCTCCGGGTGAACGACGACTGGGAGGCGACCGCCCGCCTCGACGCCTCCGAGCGCGAGCGGCGCATCCTCGCCGCCGGCGGGAAGCTCTCGCTGACGAAGCGGGAGGCGAGCGGCGGGAGCGGCCCGGCGCCCGCCGACGACTGAGGAGGCGACACGGGAGCGCGGCGCTTTTGCGCGCCCGACCGCAACTGTAGGCGTGGCGCCGACCGTCAGGCCGGCCGAGCGGGCCGACCTCCTCGACGTCCTCCGCATCGAGCGGGCGTCGTTCGCCGACCCGTGGCCGTACGCCGCGCTCGAGTCCTCGCTGGACGAGGCCGCGTTCCTCGTCGCCGAGGGCGAGACAGAGACGGACCTGGTCGGCTACCTCGTCGCGTCGCTCGTGCCGAACCACGGACGGGCGATCGGCCACGTCCGCGACCTGGCCGTCGACCCCGGGGCGCGCGGCGCGGGCGTCGGTCGGCGCCTGCTGACGACGGGGCTCGACCGCCTGCGCCGCGGCGGCGCGACGACAGTCAAACTCGAAGTGCGCGAGTCGAACGAGCCCGCGCGGTCGCTCTACCGCGACGTCGGCTTCGCGCCCGCCCGACGTATCCAGCGGTACTACGACGACGGCGAGGACGCGCTGGTGATGACCCTCGACACCCGCGCCTGATTTTTCACACCTGCGGTCTACCGGCTGGTATGGGCTACGCGTGTCCGGTCTGTGACGTCTCACAGCACGACGCCGAACACCTCGCGAACCACCTCGCGGTGACGGCACTCACCCACGGCGGCGACCACGAGGGGTGGCTGGACGACCACGCGCCGGGGTGGGTCGAGGAGTCGCCCGCGTCGCTCGGCGACCGCGTGGCGTCCTACGCCGACGAGACGGACCACGAGACGGTGTTCACAGACACGACCGAGGGGCGAGAGAGCCACGACGACCGCGCCCCGACCGGTCGCGACGGGGCCGCACCGACCGCCGACGCCGAGGCGACGCGGACGGCGCTAGAGGAGGCACGGCGGATGCGGGCCGAGGTGGTCGGAGACGGGTCAGACACGGACGGTACGGAGGAAGACACGTGAGCGGCGACGGTCTCGTCGCTCCCGACACCGTCGAGGCGGCCCGGAAACGACGCGAGGCCTGTGGCCCGGCGGCGAAGACGGTAGTGCGGGAGACGGCGCGTGCGATGGGGTTCGACCGCGAGGCGTACCGGGAGCGGGTGACACCCGAAGTCGTCGCGGCGGCCCGCGACGCGCTGTTCGCGTCGCTGTTGCGCGTCCGGGTCGGCCCACGGTCGGCCTACGAGGCGTGGCAGACGACGTACGACGGCGAGGTGGCCGAGACGGGCAGTCCCGACGCCGACCGGGTCGCGTGGCACGTCGCGCCGACCGGTGCCGTCGCGACGACCTTCCACGCCGACCGCGAGGCCGCGGTCGGGACGCTCCGTCGTCAGGCGTTCGGACGGCTCTACCGACCGGCGCTCGAGGGCGACGGCGGAGCCGGGCCGGAGACGACAGCCGACACGGACCGCGAGTCGGGCGCGACCGACCGCTGACCGGCAGGCGTTTTACCGCCGCGCCCGAGTCGCGGTCGTGCGACGAGTCACCCCCAGATTCGCCGTCGGCCTCGGACTCCTCGTCGTCGCGCTCCTCGCCCTCGACGCGGCCCCGTCGACGCTCGGGAGCGGCGGGCCACACCGCCTCGTCGTGACCGGGGTGGAGTCGGAGACACCGGCGGCGAACGCAAGCGACCTGCCGGAGCGGCGCTCCCCGTACCTGACAGAGGCGCTCCGTGCGTCCGGCGGACGGTCGTCGGGCGACCGGACGACCCGACTCGGGCTGAAGGGGCCGTTCGACGAGGTCGCGGCGCTCGTCGCCCGGACGCCCGGTGCGGCGGTAGAGGGGCGCGACCACGCGGTGCGAGTCACCGTCGACGGCCAGTGCTATCGCGCGGAGGGACGACGGTGAGACCACAGAACGACGTCGGTGACCCCGACCCCTCGCGGCCGGTGCTGGAGGAGGTCGTCGAGTACGAGACGGAGTGGGTCACCGCGGGCTACGACCTCGTCGAGGGGCCGGACGGGTCGACGAAGCGCTACTACTGGGCGGAGCTTCCGCCGGCGGCTGTCGTCGTCGCGGTCCACGACGACCGGCTGCTCCTCGTCGAGCAGTATCGCCCGACGATCCGGGAGACACAGCTCGAACTCCCCGCCGGTGTCGTCGAGGCGGGCGAGACGTTCACCGAAGCCGGCGCGCGCGAACTTCGCGAGGAGACGGGTGTCGCCGCGGGCGAGACGGAGCTCCTCGCCGACTTCTGGACGGCGACGGGACTGCTCCGCCACCGGCGTGGTATCGTCCTCGCGACGGACCTGACCGACGCCGGGGCGGTCGACCACGACTCGAACGAGTTTCTCGTCCCGCGGTCGGTGCCGGTCGACCGGGCGCTGTCGGTCGCGCGGGCGACGCCGACGAACGACGCGACGCTAGAGGGTGTGTTGCTCGCCCGCGAGGCAGACGTGCTGTGAGAGACGGAGAGCGGGAGCGGCTCGACGGCGGTCAGGCGACGTTGAATCCCTTCTCGCGGAGGAACTCCTCCACGCGACCGGAGTGGTTCCCCTGGAGTTCGATGGCGCCGTCCTCGACGGTGCCACCGCAGGCGAACTTCGATTTGAGGTCCGAGGACAGGCTGTCCATGTCCACGTCGTTCGGGTCGAACCCCTCGACTATCGTCACTTCCTTGCCGTATCTGCGCTCGTCGATGCGGATGCTGATCTCCTGGGACTCCTTTGCGACGTCCTCGCAGACGCAGAGTTCCTCGGGCAGCCCGCACGTCGAGCAGACTCCTCCCATTCCGGCTCTCGATTCGAGATCACACTACTAAATGCTGTCGGGGTGGCGGGTCAGCCGCCGAACGCCGTCTCGTCGCCGACGAGGCGGTCTACCGTCGCCACCGCCTCGTCGGCTGTCTCCCGGTCGACCCCGTCGCCGTACTGTGCGCGTTCGTACGCGTCGACGACGGAGCGCGCCGCGGGGTCGACCCCCTCACCAACCGCCGCCTCGACGTACGCCCGTGGCGTCTCGCCGGCACGACGGGGGCGCCCCCGGCGTTCGAGGAGCGTCTCCAGCCGGTCGTACGCACGCACCGCGTCGGCAGCCGGGTCGCCGCGGCGCTGTCGTCTGAGCGCGACTGCCTCGCGGAGGCGCGTGACGGCACCCGTCCGGCGCCCCACGGCGGCGAGGCCGACGACGGCGACGGCCCACACCGCGAGCGTCCGTGTCGAGGGCAGCTCCGGGAGCGACGGCCCGCCGTCGCCGCCGTCGTCGGACGGCCCGGTCGGAGTCGCGACCCCGTCCACCGCCGCGTCGGTGCCGTTCGTCCCGTTCGTCCCGTTCGTCGCGTCTGTCCCGTTCGTCGCTCCCGACGCCGGTGCCTGCGGCGTGATCGTCACGACGTCGCCCTCGGAGCCCCCCTGTGGCGTCGTCGGGGCCGAGCCGACACCCGTGCCGCTCCCGCTACGGGCCTGCTCGATGCGCGTCTGCTCGGCGTCTTCGCGCGGGCCGGCGGGAGTCGGGTCGAACCGCACCCAGCCGACGTCGGGGAAGTACACCTGCACCCACGCGTGTGAGTCCAGTCCCCGGACGACGTACCGGGTGTCGTCGACCTGCTCGCCGGCGGTGTAGCCGACGACGAACCGCGCGGGCACGCCCTCCGAGCGCAGCATCGTCACCATCGTGGTCGCGTAGTAGGTGCAGTAGCCAGCGTCCATCTCGAACAGGAACGAGTCGGCGATAGAGCCGTCCGGACGGTCGACGTCGAGCGAGTAGCGCTTCTCGCGCTCGAGGTGGCGCTCGATCGCGACTGCGGCCTCGTACGGCGTCTCGGCGTCCGCGGTCACCGTCGCCGCCCGCTCGCGCACCCGGTCGGGCGTCGACCCCGGCAGTCCGGTGTACGTCGACTCGACCCGGTCCGGGTAGTCGGTGCCAGCGCGTCGGAGCTGTTCGGTGGTGTACCGCGGCGCCCGGCTCTCGACGGTGTAGCTGTCGTTCGCAGACAGCCGGGCCGCCGGACGCACGCCGCCCTGTGGCGTCGCGAGGGCGTCGACGCCGTCGACGTCGACGGGCCGCCACGCCGCCGGGAGCGAGCCGAGCGACCCGCGTGTGGTCACGCGCTGACGAACCGTCTGTGCCGCCCCCGGCGTGTCGGGGCGGCGTCGGTCGAGTTCGGTCGTCTCGCCGGTCCGTACCCAGCCGTCGCCGGTGTAGCGGTCGTACGCCGCGGTCTGCCAGTACGCCTCCTCCGAGCTCTCGACCTCGAACCTGACCCGCGGCGAGAGGCTGATGCTCCCGAGGACGCGGACGCTGTCCTCCGCCTCCACCACCGTCGACTCCACCGTCTGGTCGCCGATTGACCCGCCGCCGAGCGACGACGCCGCGCCGCCGGCGGCGACAGAGAGTGTCGCCGACACCACGACCATCGCGGCGACGACGGCGACGACCGCGTCCAGCTGCGGCGTCGGGACGCCGGAGCGCTCGGCCTCGCCCGCGCCGACCGTGCCCGCCGCGCCGGTAACACCGACGAGCGTCGTCGTCGGTCCGGCGTCGCCCGTCAGGACGACGAGCGAGAGCGCCGCGCCGCCGGCGGCGACACTCGGGACGTACTGCCGCCGGACGGCGAGGTACCACGACAGCACGACCGGCCCGGGCGCGACGCCGAGGGCCCACACGCCGGCGTTGGTGAGCCGGAGGACCGAGAGACCGGTGAGGAGCGCGCCGGTGTCGGCGAGCACCTGCGGCGTGAACAGCAGGCTGCGCTGGCCCGGCGGCACCGAGAGGACGTAGGCGCCGAAGCCGGCGACGGCGACGCCGGCGGTCACCGCTGCCGCGGCCCGCGTCTCGACGAACCGGCCCATCGCGGCACCGAGCACGAGACTCCCGGCCAGCACGGCGAGCATCCGCGCCGGGGCGCCGGTCACGTCCGCGACGTGGTAGAGCACGCCAGCGTACGACGCCGTCAGCGCGGCGACACCGGAGAGCGCGAGCAGCCGGGGACGGTCCGTCGAGCCGGTCACGCCGCCACCTCCGGCGCGACGTCGGTGTCCGCCGCGTCACGGTCCGTCGCGCCGCCGAACGTCGTCTCGACGCCGTCGACGGTGACCCGCGCTGTCCCGCCGCTCGTCTCGACGACGACGGGCGCGTCGGCGGACGGCACGGGCCCGGGGTCGACCGTCGCGAGGTGTGCGAGCGCCCGGTCGCGGTCGTCCGGCGCGGCCTCGACGTCGCCGCCCGGCGTCCGCAGGTCGACGACGACGCCGAGGTCGTGGAGCGCCGCGACGACACTCGCCGCCGCCGCGGCCATCTCGTCGCCGTCGCCCGGGTCGCCGCCGACCGCGACCGTGACGGTTCGCTCCGGGCGCGCTCCGACGTACTCCGTGACGATCAGGTCGTCGCGTTTCGCGCTCACCTTCCAGTTCAGGTTGCGGAGCGCGTCGCCGCGGACGTACTCGCGGAGACCGGCGAACTCGTCGCGCTCCGTCCGGACGTCGCCGGCGACGCGAGAGCGCAGGCGCGCGGTCGTCTCGGTCGGGAGCGGCTGCACCGGCGGGTAGACGAGCACGCGCCCCGACTCGCCGACGGTCCGGGTGCTCGCCACCAGCCCCAGCGCGTCCGTCGACCGCACCGTCGCCGGGCCGACACGGTGACGCCCGCGCCGCTCCAGACGCACCCCGTACCGCACCGTGTCGCGCCCGACGGTCGCCTCGACGGGCAGGTCCGTCGTCGAGACCGCCGGCGAGAGGCGGTCGTCGACCGCCGCGGGATAGGGGTCGTCGACGTCGAACGCGAGGCTGACGGTCGTCTCGCGCCCGGCCGGACCGTCGGGCGGGAGGACGCGCTCGACCGACGGGCGGGGCGCGAGCCAGGCCTGGACGACGCCGGCGGTCAGCGCGACGGCTGCGGGGACGACGACGGCACCGAGCGAGCGCGGGCCGAAGGCGACACCGAGGAGCGTTGCGGCGACGACGACGACGAGCAGCCCGAGCCCCCGGCGGGTCGGTCGGATCATCACTCGACGGGCGTCGTCGAGCGCGCGTCTGCGACCACGTCCGCGCCGGTCTGTGTCCGGTCGCCCGGTCGTACCCGGTGGGCCCAGACGCTCCGGAGCTCGGTCTGGACGTCGTCGGGCGTGACGAACGAGCGCCCGTTCAGCACCGCGCGGGCCTGTGCCGCCCGGACGACCGCGATTGCGCCGCGGGGGCTGACACCGAGCTCGGCGTGTTCGCGGGTGTGAGTCGCGAGCCGCGCGACGTAGTTCCGGACGGGTTCGCGAACGTCCACCTCGGCGACGGTGCGGCGGGCCCGACGCAGGTCTTGCACCTCGGCGACGGCCTCCAGCGACTCGATAGGGTGGTCGCCGGCGATCCGGCCCAGCAGCTCCGTCTCCGCCGCCTCGTCGGGGTAGCCGAGCCGCAGCTTCTTCGTGAACCGGTCGACCTCGGCCATCGGCAGCTCGTACGTCTGGCCGGCGTCGACGTCGTTCTGTGTCGCGATGACGACGAACGGGTCCGGCAGCGCCCGCGTGTCGCCGTCGACGGTCACCTGTCGCTCCTCCATCGCCTCCAACAGCGCGGCCTGTGTCTTCGGCGGCGCCCGGTTGATCTCGTCCGCGAGGACGACGTTCGCGAACACCGGGCCGGGCTGGAACTCGAACTCCTGGGACCGCTGGTCGAAGATGTTGACGCCGGTGACGTCGGCGGGCAGGAGGTCGGGCGTGAACTGGACGCGCTTGAACGAGCAGTCGACAGACGCCGCGATCGCCCGTGCGAGCATCGTCTTCCCGACGCCGGGGACGTCCTCCAAGAGCAGGTGGCCGCGCGCCAGCGCGACGACGAGGATATCCTCGATAGCGTCGTGCTGGCCGACGATCACACGCTCGACGTTCTCGATGATGCGGGCGGTCAGTCCGGCGGCGTCGTCGACACTCAGCGGCTCCGCGTCCGTCGGTCGGCTCGCGGCTGTGGGGTCGGTGGCCTGTTGTCCGTCGGTCATGTCCGGGGGTGCCGCCGATGCGGCAGCTGTGTGTGGTACTGTCCCCCGGAGGTTCTAACTCTGTTGCCGTCTCGACGGTCGACCGACTTTTGCCGACGGAGCGCCGCCGGACGCGTATGGCCGACGTGTCCGACGTGCCCGACGTCACCGGACCGCCGCCGGCGGTGGCCGACACAGACGATCTCACCCCGATGCTGGCGCAGTACGTCGACTGCTGCCGTCGCCACGACGACGCGCTCCTGCTGTTCCGTGTCGGCGACTTCTACAAGTCGTTCTGCGAGGCCGCCGAGACGGTCGCGCGGGTCTGCGAGCTCACCCTCACCGAGCGCGAGGACTCGACCGGTACCTACCGGATGGCCGGCGTGCCCGTCGACACCGCCGCGGGCTACGTCGAGCGGCTCCTCGACGCGGGCTACCGCGTCGCGATCGCCGACCAGGTGGAGGATCCGGAACGGGCGAACGGGCTCGTCGACCGCGCGGTGACTCGCGTCGTCACGCCCGGCACCGTCGTCGACGACGAGCTGCTCGCGCCAGACGCGCGGTACGTGGCGAGCGTGGTGCGCTCGCGTGACACTCGACCAGAGGGAACGGGCCACGAAGCGGAGCGGGGAGCGCCGGCGGAGCAGCCCGCGGAGCCGGGCGAACGCACCGCAGGGCAGAGCGGCGACGCCGGGCCGCGCCACGCCCTCGCGGCTGTCGACGTCTCGACGGGCGAGTGTCTGGTCACGAGCGCCCCCGACGCCGGACTGCTGTGCGACGAGCTCGCGCGCCTCGGCCCCGCCGAACTGCTGGTCGGACCCGCCGTCGACGACCCGACGCCGGCCCTCGACGCCGACCCGATGGTCACGGCGGTCGACGAGTCGCGGTTCGACCCGGAGACGGCGCGTGAGACGCTCGCGCGTTACGTCGCCGAGCCGTCGGCGGTGCTGGAGGGCCCGAGCGAGGTCCGGGCCGCGGGCGCGGTCCTCGGCTACGCCGAGTACACACAGGGCGACGACGGCCCGCTCGGTCACGTGACGCGCGTGTCACGGTACGACCCGCGCGAGTCGCTCCGCCTCGACCCCGCCGCCCGCCGGTCACTCGAGCTGTTCGAGAGCCGCGGCGTCGGCGACGGCACGCCCCTGATGACGGTCGTCGACGAGACGTCGTCGGCGCTCGGGCGCCGGACGCTGGCGGCGTGGCTCCGCCGACCACTCGTCGACCCGGACCGGATCGCCGCGCGCCACGACGCGGTCGCGGCGCTCCGCGACGCCGGCCTGACCCGCGCCGACCTCGCGGACCGCCTGCGGGACGTCTACGACCTCGAGCGCCTCGCGGGCCGGGCCTCGCGGGAGCGGGCGACCGCCCGCGACCTGCGGGCGCTCGCGTCGACGCTCGCCGTCGTTCCCGACCTGCGTGCGGCGCTCGACGGGATAGACGCGCTCGCCGGAGTCCGGTCCGACCTCGACCCCCTCGCGGACGTCCGCGAGCGTGTCGACACGGCGCTCGTCGACGACCCGCCGGTCGAACTGACCGAGGGCGGACTGATCCGCGAGGGGTACGACGAGCGGCTGGACGACCTGCGCTCGACCGCGCGCGAGGGGCGCGAGTGGGTCGCCGACTTAGAGGCACGCGAGCGCGAGCGCACCGGCATCGACTCCCTGAAGGTCGGCCACAACCAGGTCCACGGCTACTACATCGAGGTGACGGACCCGAACCTCGACCGGGTGCCCGACGACTACACGCGCCGGCAGACGCTGAAAGACGCCGAGCGGTTCTACACGCCCGCGCTGAAGCGCCGCGAGGAGGAGATATTCGGCGCCACAGAGCGTGCCGAGTCGCTGGAGTACGAGCTGTTCCGCACGGTGCGGGCCGCGGTCGCGGACCGGACCGACCGGATACAGGCGCTCGCGGACGCGCTGGGCCGACTGGACGCGCTCGTCTCGCTCGCCACGGTCGCCGCGGAGCGAGACTACTGCCGACCGACCGTCGGGGCAGACGGAGTCGAGGTGCGCGCCGGGAGACACCCCACCGTCGAGCGGACGACAGAGTTCGTCCCGAACGACGTCGACCTCGCGCGCGGCGAGATCGCGGTTATCACCGGTCCGAACATGAGCGGCAAGTCGACGTACATGCGACAGGTTGCGCTCGCCGTCGTCCTCGCACAGGCCGGCTCGTTCGTCCCCGCCGACGAGGCCCGTCTCCCGGTCGTCGACCGGGTGTTCACCCGCGTCGGCGCGAGCGACGACATCGCCGGCG
>CAZEJR010000040.1:0-8417 GCA_964512675.1 uncultured Haloferacaceae archaeon
TGGGGGGACGCGCTCAGGGCACACCGTGGCGGTGCGGTGCGGAGCCGAGGGCGATTCCAATCGCCCGACGGCGAGCAGGCCGGCGGTTCGAATCCGCCCCAACCCACTCGTTCTCCAGACGGTCGTGAGTGAGACACGGAACAGGCCGGCGTTCCCGCCGAGCGAAGCGAGGCGGGAAGCAGCGGACGACCGCAGAGAGTCCGCCACGACAGATCTCTACGCACTCGACCGACGAGGAGACAGTTCTGCCAGCCGGATGGAACTGCGACGGGCGTCGGCGACCTCGACGACCTCCCGCCGGCTGTCTGCTGGTTGTGCGGTGAGCCCCTCCTCGACATCCTCCCCGCGCCAGACGGCGTGATGGAGCGTCTGCGTCGATCGGCGTGCTACGGGGGAACGCCCGACGACGAACCGTTCTCGCGGATGCCCTCGGCTTCACAGTCTGACGACGGGGCTCTCGAACTGCTCCGTGAACGTGACGAGGCGACGGTGGCGACTGCTCGTCTCCTCCGACGGTCGCGGTAGCGGGTCCCATCACCGCCTCTACACGGCAGCCAGACCGCTCCGTCGCCGGACGACGATCAACACGACGCCAGGTCCCGACCAACAGCGCGCGTTCGACCGCGTGAGAGCAGCCGAGAGGACCGGACTCGAACTCCCGTCGGAGGTGACGACACACGCGTGGTTCGACCACCGTTCCGTTCGGTATCACCGTCAGGCCCACCGCGCCGTCGCCACCCCCCGTGGGGTGTCACGGAGAGCGCGTGACGTGTCGAGACACGCGTGACGCCGACACGTTCGACGACAGCGAGGAGCGATCGTCCCGGTGAGACGGGGTGACTGCAAGCCCCAGCCGAACGACTCACAGCCAGTCGGGCAACTCACAGCCCGCGTGCCCGCAGGCGCCCGGGAGTTCCGCTCTGTCGTGCCCCCTGCAGGCAGTCCGTGTCGTCGTTCACAGCAGAGGAACGGTGGTGGCTGTTGAGCAGATCACAGCTGCTCAGAACAGTTTTGACGCCCCGAACACGCATGTTTGTTACCGGCCCGCACAGCCGAGCGTGCCAACAGTTCCATCGTCGTGCCCCCTCGCGGGCCGGGCCCCACACTCTCCCGGAGCGACAGCTGCCCCAGCCGTCTCCGCTATCGAAACACACGACCACGGCGCCGGAGGCCTCGGCGGCGAGTGACACGAGCCCGCCGATACCGCCCGAGCGTCGGGGCCGTCTGTCACGTGTCTGACGGACGTTCACGTCGCGGCGAGCGAGGCGTCACGAGAGCGGTTCGGGCACAGTGACGACCGGCACCGCGTCGAACCGGGACGGTGACGGCTGATGCCTCCGCTCACCATCACGCTGCCCGACGAACCGAACGAGTGGCTCGAGGACGAGGTCGACAGTGACGACCCGACGGCGCCGAACAGCGAGCGTGCCGCCGCTCGCGCGCATCTCGCGGACGTTCGACGTCTCACCGACGTCGAGGCGTCGGTCGACGACACGGTCGAGACACCGGCGTCTCGCCGACGCCGACGATAGCCTCGACGAGCTGCTCGCCGCACGCGACCGTGTCGAGGAGTCAGAGGCCGACGTCGACGCCCTCCGCGCCGAGCGTGAGGACCCCCGGCGGCAGCTCACCGCCGCGAACTGGCGGATCGACGGCGCGAACGAGATCGCCGAGCGCGTCCGCGCACGGCGGAGCGCCGAGCAGCGCCGCCGCGAGGCCGGGATCGTCACGCGGGTGGAGTGGTGGGTAGTTGCGGAGATCTATGGTGGAAGCCAGAGTACGTCGGGGACTCACTCGACCCGGTCGACGAACTCGGCGGGAGTGACGATCTCGATGTTCCGGTACGACCCGACGCCGAGCAGGTCGTCGTCACCGGAAACGACGTAGTCCGCGTCCGCAGCGAGGGCGACCTCGAGGAACTTGTCGTCGTCAGCGTCCCGTACGACGTCGACAGACACCTCCGGTCGAACCACGTCGGACTCGCGCCGGAGAAGAGCCGGGTACTGCGCCCGGTCGGCCTCGGAGAACGGGAGGTGTTCGTACTCCATGGCACGTTCGAGTTCACCGAGCGTTTGCTCGGACCGACCAACCGCACATCCTCGTCGAACGTTTCGAACACGACATCGAGCGGTGGACCACCGAACCCCAGCGCAGAGACGAGAACGTTCGTGTCGAGGACTACTCCGATCGTGCCCATGCGATGGCGTCCTCGACGGTGTCTTCGGTGACGTCCTGCTCCGCGAACTGCTGTCGCGTCCGCTCGGCGAGTACCCGGAGCTCAGTCTCGGTGTCGCCGCTCCCCTCCTCGGCACCGAGTCGAACCGCGAGCGCCGCGAGCGCCAGCTCTCGTGTTCTCGATCCCACTCGCTCCGGTTTCGGAGTCGACGGCGGTGTACTCGCCGTCTTCCTCGGTGATCTCGGCTGTGGCGCTCATTCTATCGGACGGTAGTGCGTCCCGTGGGTGATAAGTGATTTCGCCGACAGCGCCTCGGCCGAGACTCCGGCTATCGACTGAGACGAGCCACGGTCTCGCCGTCTCGCTCGCCCACCTCGACGAGCCAATCGTCGGCGAGGTCGGCCAGCAGCCCACGGAGTCACTCCCGCCCGTACTCGCCGTCCGGTGCGTAGTCGACGCGGACCTTCGGCCCGAGGTCGTCGAGTGAGAGCTGGTCGTGGTTCGAGAGGGCCCGAACGACCCGTCCCCGGGACTGCCGGCGGCTCCCCTCGAAACTCGGCTGGTCGGGCACGTCGGGGGCGGTGAAGTCGCCGGTCTCGTACGCGTGACACCACGTTTGCCACGGACAGCCTTCCTCGTCACACCGCGGGGTCTGTCCACACGCGACTCCACCCAGCTCCATGATCGCGTTGTTCCAGACGCGGGACTCGCCGTCGGGCATCAGCTCTGACGCGGCCTGCTCGAACGCGCTCTCGTCGTCCTCGACGTCGAAGGCGCGGTGATCGGAGTGGACGCCGACGACACCGAGGCGTGGCGGGTCGGGACACTCCCGCCGCTCGGACGATACCAGACTGGGCGGCGGCTGTCGGCTGCTGGATCACTCTCCCGGCGTGGTCCGACAGCCGATCCGGCACCCCCCCGGAGCACCCGGACAGCGTCGTGTAGCGTGCGCGCAGGGACGTCGGCGCCGACTCGCCCGCGTTCCCGGCTGGGGTCGGCAGCGCCCCCGGTGGCCCCCCGTCGCGCTCTCGGGGTGGTGCGTGCGACCGAGCCCTCGCCGTGCTCCGGCAGGTCGTCGCGGTAGTCACGCCACGCGGCAGCCGGGGGTGTGGTGTCGTGCCCGTCGTCCCGGGTCGCACGCCCGTGTATCGGTACGGAGTGCTCGTCTCGTAGACTGCGGTGGGCAGACGGGGGGCTCTCCCCCGGCAGCTCCCGTGGGGATGGCAGGCAGGAGGGCTATCGCGGAGACCAGCGAGCGCGGCGCCACGCGAGTGCCGACACGGCCGTCACTGCGAGTACGACCGCGAGCGACACGCGCCGTCGGAGGCACCGCGTGCGGGCAGGGGGCGTGGCGTCGTGGGGAGCGCCCGTGACAGTGGGGGACATCACCGGGGGATCAGCCGGCTGGGGCACCGGCAGTTCCCACGACGACCCCCGGACGAAAAGCCGCGCCGGAGGCGTAAACAGGCGCTTGTGCTTGTGGGTCGGTCACACGGGGCGTCGTCCCTCCGTCTCTGGTCTCGACCGTGCGCGGGTCGCGCTCCAGCCGGCGTCGAGCGGTCCGAGAGGCGCCGCGGCACGACGACGCGTGGCACCCCGGGATTGATATCGCCCCGTGCACGCGACCGAAGCGATGGAGTCGGGCCTCGCCCGCCGGCTTGTCGCGGTCGCGGTCCTGCTGGCGCTTGTCGCCGGACTCGCCGTCGACTTCGAGTCCCGAAGTGACGCGGACCAGGCATACCCCACGAGCGACGCGCTTCGGGCCGACTACACGGCCCACGTCGGCGAGCAGGTGAACGTCTGGGCGTCAGTTCGGGCCGTCCGTTCGGACGGGATCGTGGTCTCCTACGGGGTTTGGCTGTTCGTCCCGACACAGACGACGGGACTCCACCGCGGCGACTGGGTACAGGTGTACGGCACGCTCGCGCCGGACCGCCGGCTCGAGCCCGAGCAGGTGGCGGTCAGCAGCCGAACGAACCGGACGTACATGTTCGTCGTCTCGGCGCTCGCCGCGGCGCTGGCAGCCGCCGCGCTCGCCTGGCGCTGGCGTCTCGACCGCGAGACGTGGACACTACGCCCTCACGACCCCTGACGTGGCGGATCTCCTCACACACGTGCTCGTGGCGGTGTCGGTCACGACGGCTGCGAGCTGGTGGATCGGTGCGCTTCGCCCCCGGCACGTCGCCGTCGCCGCGGCGGGGGCGGTCGTACCAGACGCCGCGAAGGGCGCTCTGCTGACCGGAGGCCCCGAGGTGGTGGTGTTCGGCGTCGAGGCCTCCTGGTACGCCCTGCAGACTGTCGGAGCGAGCGTAGCGCTCGCCGCCGCCGGAACGCTCGCGTTCGCGAACGAGGAGCGTCCTGCCGTGTTCGGCGGTGCGTGTCTCGGGATCGGTACACACGTAGCACTCGACCTGCTGGTGATCCGGACCGACGGCACTGCCCCGCGCTACCTCTACCCGTTCGTACACGACCCCTTGCCGTCGGCGAATCTCCTGCTCAGCTCGGACGTCTGGCCAGCCGCGGTCGCGCTCCCTGTCGCGGCTGCGACGCTTCTGTACAGCCGACAGCGGAGGGAGTGAGCCGACCCGGGGGGCCACGGGAGGACGACGAGTGCCGCGGCGCTGTCGACTCCCTGCGACCACGACGAGGGCCCGAGCGCCGCCGCCCCGAGTGACAGACGGCACTGGCCCACGCCGGAGGCTCCCGCCGGATACGCACGTGACCTCGCCGGCTGGTCCGCGGTCGTCGCAGGCGGCGGCGACCGACGGGCGACATCCGCACGATTCCCCCGGATCTGACCCGCTCGGTCGGGCGGACGCGACAGCCGGCGGTTCGTCAGGTCTCGACACCGAACCGCACCTACTCCTGTAGCTCCGGCGCGATCTCGAGTCCGCGCCTGTTCGCCGCTCTCGCGCGGTCGAGCACACGCTGCTGGCCGGGGCTCAGCTCCGTGTATCTGGCCGCGCCGCCGGGGTCGGGCCGGTCTGTCTGCGCCGTGTAGAGGTGACACGTCTCGTCGTGGCCGTCGAAAGGGACGAGCAGCCGCCATCGTCTCTGCATCTGTGTCTCTCACGTCCCGCCACGGCGACATACCCGTGCCGTACACTCAAACAGCCGTATGAGCGACCGTGTGACGCGACGGCCGACGCCCCCACGTGGTCCCCGTTCGGCTGCCCCCACAGCGTCATACGTGTCCCGCGGTCAGACCACCCACGTATGGCGACGAACGAACTCCGGAGTACCTACCGGCTGGTGGCTGTGGCGACCGGCACCGACCGACACCGACGGGTGACGCGCCCGTCCCAGGACCGTCTCTCGTTCCAGCCCCGGGCCGACAGAGCGCCGTGACGCCGGCTGGGCACCTCGCGGCGGCGGTGGTCGCGAGCGACTATCTCGACTACGACCGACGGGCGACGGCGCTCTGTCTCGCCGGCGCCGTCGTCCCGGACCTCGTCGACAAGACGGCGTGGCGGCTCGGGCTCGCCGAGACCGGCCACACGCTCGCGCACTCGGTGGTCACCGTCGTGGCGGTTGCCGTCGTCGTCACCGCGGTCGACACGGCTCGCCCGCTCCGGTCGGTGCTTCCGGGCTACGTCGCTCACGTCGTCGCCGACGTCGGCGTCGCGTACCCCCGGTTCGTCGTCAACTACGCGTGGCCGCTCCTCGACCAGCAGCCGACGCCCGACGTCTCGCCGGTCGGCTACTGGCTGCGGTACGCGACGAGCGCGCCCGGAGTCGTCGAGGCGGCTATCGTCGTCGCCGGGGTCGGTGTCGTCGTGCGCCGCCGCGTCGACGACTCGGACGACGAGGGGGAGCCACGCCGCTGATACGCCAGTGGCGGCTCCCGTCGCCCTCAGCTCGTGGTGTCCGCGCCGGAGCGGCGGGCGGTTGACAGAGCGCGAGGCGGCTGTCGACACCCGCACTGCCGACGGCGACGGGCCCGCGACTCGTCCCGGGGCGGCGGTCGCCCGACCGGCCGTCTGGCCTGCCACCGAACGGTTCTCCCGTCCGGCGCGCTTATCGCCGCGTGTGTCACCGGACGCGACAGACTCCGGGCCGGACGCGTCGTCGCGGACGGTCCCGGTCGACCCGCCCGTCCACGTCGAGACGTTTCCGAGCCACCACGGCCTGACCTGGCGGGCCGGACCGCTCGCGGACTTCCTGACCGCGGTGACGGCCGAGCCGGCGGTCGAGGACGGTCACCGGCTGCTGGTCGACGCGACCGCCGCCGCCGGCAGACGCCGGCTCGCGCCGCACGAGGTCGACACGAGCACCGGCGCCACGACGTACGTCCGTGCGGATCCGTCCGCTCCGTGGACGGCTGCGTGGGAGCGTCGGACGACACCCGTCGTCTCGCTGACCGGTGCCCCCGCAGCCGGCCTGACCGCGCGGCTGCACCTCGCGACGACCGACTGCGACCGGTGGGCGACGGGCGCGCGCGAGCTGCTCTGCCGGCTGCTCGACCGCGGGTGAGCACGGGGTCCCGGGCGCTCGTACCGCCTCCGGTCGGGCCCGTCGTCGTGCCCGGGGTCGCGGCCCGACCCACGGGTATATCTGCGCCTGGCTCCTCCGTTCGCTACCGACCGATGCTCGGCTACGCCTGTATGAACCACACGCTCCGGGACCGCGAGCCACCGGTGCGGTGTAACCGCGACATGCAGCAGGCGACCTTCGAGGAGCGCGGGCCGGCCTACGCCTCGGAGCTCGCACTCCAGAACGTCACCGACCTCCACGCGACGCTCCAGTGGAACGCGGCGCACGACGTCCGGTTCTACCGCTGTACCTCGACGCTCGTGCCGTGGAACTCGCGGTTCGACCTCGCCGACCTGCCCGACTACGACGCGATCCGTGCAGCCGCAGAACGCTGTGGCGAGCTGATCGAGCGCGAGGAGATGCGGCTCACCTTCCACCCGGACTACTGGTGTCGGCTCGGGAGCGACAGCGCCGACACCCGTGCGAACTCGGTCGACGCGGTCGAGTACCACGCCGACTGGCTCGACCTGATGGGGCTCGATCGCTCGCCGTACTACGGTATCAACGTCCACATCGGCGCGACGTACGGCGACAAGACGGCCACGGGGGCGCGGTTCCGCGACGCGGTCGCCGAGCTCTCGCCCGGCGCCCGCGCCCGGCTGACCGTCGAGAACGACGACAGGGAGAGCCTGTGGAGCGTGCCCGAGCTCGTCGACGCACTCGACGGGACCGACGTCCCCGTCCTGTTCGACTACCACCACCACACGTTCACCGACCGGGGGTTGACCTACCGCGAGGGATTCGACCGCGCGGCGGCGACGTGGGGGTCGGTCCGCCCGGCGACACACTACTCCGAGCCCGCGTGTCTGCACGGCGCAGACGCCCGGCCACAGGCACACGCCGAGTCGCCGGCACGGGTGCCGGCGTGGCTCCGCGAGCGCTCGGACGTCATGATCGAGGCCGACGGCAAGGAGCGGGCCGTCGACGCCGTGCGCGGCGCGACGACCGCGCCGTGACGCTTGCGGCTGTCCGGCCCGAGAGCGCCCGTGGCGTCGGACTCGCCGCCGTCGACGCCGCGACCGGGCTCTGCGTGGCCCGTGGTCTCGCGGGGAAACAGCCGGACTCCGGCGTCGTACCGTCTCACGGCTCGACGAGCAGGCTCATGTCGAGCCAGCCTGCGTCGTAGACGAGCGACCCCATCGACACCACGTCGACGCCCGCCTCCGCGTACGCGGGGGCAGTCTCCGGCGTGATGCCGCCGGACGCCTCGAACGTCACGTCGGCGTCGACGGCCTTGACACACGTCGCGACCTCCGCTGGCGTCATGTTGTCGAGTAGCAGGATGTCGGCGCCCGCCGCGGCGGCGCGTTCGGCCTGTGTGACCGTCTCGACCTCGACCTCGACGGTCGCGGTGAAACTCGCTCGCCGGCGCGCGCGCTCGATACAGCTCTCCAGTCCCGCGATCGCGATGTGGTTCTCCTTTATCAGCACCGCGTCGGCGAGACTGTACCGGTGTGGGTCTCCGCCGCCGAGTCTGACCGCTCGCTTCTCGAAGGCCCGGTATCCGGGCGTCGTCTTGCGAGTCGCGGCGACCCGGGCGTCGCCGCCGCTGTCGGCGACACGGTCGACGACCGCTGCCGTTCGCGTGGCGACCCCGCTCATGCTCATGAGGAAGTTGAGCGCGAGGCGCTCGCCGTCGGCGTCCCTGTGGGCGCGCTCGTCGGACTCTCGCCGCCGGTTCGACACGTCCTCGACCCGGCGCTGGACG
>CAZEJR010000041.1:0-7156 GCA_964512675.1 uncultured Haloferacaceae archaeon
CACACTCACCGACGAGGAGCACCTCGACCCGGAGGCGTCGACGCCGGAGTACAAGATGTCGGCGGTTCGGATCGACCCGATAGACGGCGAGCCGACGACGGTGGTCGAGAGCGACCGCGAGCAGGGGGCGACCCTCCGACGACTGATATGGCACTCGAGACAGACCCGTTCACGACGGAGGACGAGGGACCGAGCGACGGCGAGCAGGCGCTCCGCGAGGCGGTCGACGAGCACGGCGAGCAGTTAGCGGCGGCGCTGGAGCGGGCCGACGAGTTCGAGGACCTCCTCGAGACGGTCGTTCTGGTCGTCTCGACCGCCGACGAGGACGAGGTCGAACACGTCACCGAGTCGCTGACCAACCTCGTCGCAGCCGCCGACGACCTCTCCTCGAACGAGATGACGCGGCTGGTCGCGATGGCCCGCGAGGACGGCGACGCCCTCGCCGACGCGCTCTCCCTCCTCGTCGACCTCCAGCGCGACGGCTCGCTCGAGGAACTGATCGACCTCGCCCGGACGCTGTCGGCGCTGGAGGTAGACGACGACGCCGCCGACGGGCTGAACCGGCTGACCGCCGCGCTCGGCGAGGCAGAGCGGACCGCCGACCCCGTCGGACCGTTCGGGTTCGTCCGCTCGCTGTTCGGCCGCGACGTCCGCGCCGGGTTGGGCTACCTGCGCGCGCTCCTCCGGTCGCTGGGCTCGTAGATGGACACGGACTCGACGGTCTGTCCCTTCTGTGCCGTCGGCTGTCGGCTCGCGCCCGGACCGGGCGGGCGGGCCGCCGGGCGCGAGGGGCCGGCGAACCCGGACGGGCGGCTCTGCGCGAAGGGCATCGAGGCGTTTCGCGCGTTCGACGAGGACGAGCGGCTGACCCGCCCGCGCGTCCGGCGTGACGGCGAGTCGGTCCCCGTCGACTGGGCGACGGCGCTCGACGCGGCGGTCGACGCGCTCGGCGGCGTGAGAGACGCCCACGGCCCGGACGGGCTGGCCTTCCTCGGCGCGCCCCACTGTACGACGGAGGAGAACTACCTGCTCCAGAAGCTGGCACGCACCCTCGGGACGAACGACGTCGACAACCGTGCACGGGCGTGTCACGGCCTCGCGGCGGAGGCAGTTCGCCGGCGGCTCGGCCCGCCGGCGATGACGAACTCGCTCGACGACCTCGCGACGGCGGACCTGATCCTCGTCGTCGGCGCGAACCCGGCGACCCAGCAGCCGGTGGCGTTCGACGGCGCGGTTCGGGCCGCGGCGAACGACGGCGCGACGCTCGTCCACGTCGACCCGCGGGCGAACGAGACGACGCGGACGGCAGACGTCCACCTCGCGCCCCGACCCGGAACCGACGCGCTCCTCCTCAGCCTGCTCTGTGTCGTCGTGGCCGAGGCCGGGCTGGTCGACCGCGAGTTCGTCGCGGCGCGCACGTCCGGGTTCGACGCGCTCGCCGGCTCCCTCGCCGGCCTCGACGTCGAGCGCGGGGCCGCCGTCGCGGACGTCGACGCCGACGCGGTGCGACGGGTGGGTCGCGCCGTCGGCAGGGCAGACGGCGTCGCCGCCGTCGTCGGCACCGGCGTCGAGACGACGGGGCTGGGCACGACGACGCCCGACGCGCTGCTGAACCTCCTGCTCCTGACCGGAAATCTCGGCTGCCCCGGCGCCGGCATGAACCTCTTTCGCGGCCTCGCGAACGAACAGGGCGCCGTCGACGCCGGCTGTGTCCCGGACGCGCTTCCGGGCCACCAGCCGGTGACCGACCCCGCGGCCCGGGACCGGGCCGCCGAGGCGTGGGGCGTCGCCCCGCCGGCGGACCCCGGGCGGCCCGAGTCGGCGCTCCTCGCGGCGTTCGGCGACGACGTCCGGGGAGTGCTCGTCGTCGGCGAGAACCCCGTCGTCTCGAAGCGCGACCGGGAGTGGGTTGCCGAACGGGTCGACGGCCTCGACGCCTTGGTCGTCGCAGACGTCGTCGAGACGGAGACGACGGAGCGGGCCGACGTGGTCCTGCCGGCCAGCGTCGCGGTCGGGTGGCTGCTCGACCGGGCGAGCGGCGACGCCGTCGTGGTGGCCGAGGACGGCGTCGTCCAGCCGACACACGCGCTCTACCGTCGAGCCGCGGTCCTGCGGGTCGCGCCGGACCTGCCGCGCGACGGCGGTGTCCGGGCGCTCGTCGGCGCCCTCGACGACGTCGTCCGGTACCCCGTCGAGGCTGGCGCAGCCGTCGAACTGTCGTCGTCGCTCGCGAACGTCAACACCCGCGCGGATCTCCGGGCGCTCCGGGAACGCGACGGCTGAGGCCGTCGGCCTCTCACTCCTCCGGCGGCTCCACGTCGTGGTGGGTCTGGACCGTCGGGAGCCGGCTGCCGAGACGCGTCACCAGTGACTCGTGGCCCCGCCCCCGCTCCCGGCGGTAGAACGAGAGGGTCAGGCCGGCGAGAGCCACCAGCGACAGGACGGCGAACGGCCCGCCGGTCAGCACCGCGAGCGCCTGGAGCGTCTGCCCGCCGCCGACGAGGAGCAGGGAGACGGCAACCGCGCCCTGGAAGACGCCCCAGAAGACGACACTCCCGGTGGACGGCGCGACGCCCTCGCGCGCCGCCAGCACGGAGACGACGAGCGTCGAGGTGTCCGCCGAGGTGGTCATGAAGACGACGATGAGCGCGAGAAAGAGGAAGGTGAGCAGCTGCCCGAGCGGCAGCGCGGCGAACACCTGGAAGCCGACGACCGTCTCGGTGCCGCCGCGGGCCGCGACGGCACCGAGGACGTCGGCGACGCCGGCGCGCTGCACCCAGAGCGACGTCCCGCCGAGGAGGACGAACCACGCCATCGTCGCGAGCGACGTGGCGACGACGCCGGTGAACACGACGGTCCGCACCCGCCGGCCCCGCGAGAGCGCGGCGACGAACAGCCCCGCGAACGGCGCCCACGAGAACCACCACGACCAGTTCCAGACCGTCCACTCGGCGACCCACGCGCCGCCGACGTGGAGGCTCAGCGGAACGAAGTTGACCACGTAGCTCCCGAGTGCCGCCGCGCCCCGGTCGGAGACGACCCCGAGCGGCCCGACGGCGGCGACGACGACGGCGAACAGCGCGAACAGCGCGACGTTCACCCCGGCCAGCCGCCGGATGCCGCGGTGGACGCCGGTGACCGCCGACAGCACGACGACGAGCGTCAGGCCGCCGACGAACAGGACCGGCCCGGTCTGTCCCGTCGTGACGCCCCACTGGAACCCGATACCGGCGAGAAACTGCTCTGCCACCAGCGCGACGGAGGTGGCGATGCCGCCGACGGTGGCGAAGACCGCCAGGGTGTCGACGACCCAGGCCGGGAGACCGTCGAGACCCTCCGGGCCGAGAAACGGGGTGAGGATGGCCGACACCCGGAGCGGCGCGCCGCGCTCGAACGCGTAGTACGCCACCGGTACCCCCACGACGGCGTATGCGCTCCACGCCGACAGGCCCCAGTGAAACAGCGCGTACGTCAGCGCGCCGCCGACGGCGGCGTCCGTCTCCGGCGCGGCGCCGAAGTACGGCGGCGGCGACTGGTAGTGAAAGAGCGACTCCGCCGGCCCCCAGAAGACGATGCCGGCGGCGATCCCGGCGGTGAATATCAGCGTGAAGTAGGTGGGGTATGTGTAGGCCGGCTCCGCGTCCGGACCGCCGAGGCGCACGTCGCCCCACGGCCCGAGGAGGAGAAACAGGCAGTACGCGACGGCGATGAGGACGGCGCCGAGGAAGAACGCGCCGACCTCGCGCAACACCGCGCTCGAGGCGACGTCGACGGCGCCGACGAGCGCCCGGACACCGCCTGCGCGGCGACGAAGCCGGCGAACACGAGCGCCGGGGCGCCAAGTACCAGCGGGTCGTTGCGGCCGAGGAACGCCCGGAGCGCCCCCGCCGGCCCGGTGCGCCGGAGGGCGAGCAGGTACGAGCCGTCCGACGCCTCGTCGTCGGGCAGGACGGCGAGATACGACAGCCCGGAGACGAAGAAGACGAGCGAGACGGCGAGCCACGCCGTGCCCGAGACGACGTCACCGACGAGCGCGGGAAAGAAGAACCCCGCACAGACCGCCGCACCCGAGACGGCACACAGCAGCAGGAGGAGTCCGGCGAGCCCGCCTGCGTCGCCGTGTTCGGACGCGCCCGTGTGTCTGTGTGACGGTCACAGGGGTAAAGTCGTTTTCCGTCGTTCAGGGCTTCTCGAACAGGTCCTCGCCGGACGCCGGCTCGTCGCCGAGCACCGACTGCCCGAGGAGCCGCCCGCCGATCGTTCGCAGGTCGACGACGCGGTCGGCGCCGACCGAGCCGAGCTTGTCGACGTGTTTGCCCTCGTTCGCGGCGGCGACGACGCCGCGTGCGACGCCGATCCTGGCGTCGTCGAGAACGGACTCGTCCGCCGGGTCGCCGGTCAGGACGTTCACGTCGTCGCCGAGCGCCGCCGCGGCGTCGGAGTCGCGCGTGACGACCACGACGTCCGTCTCGTCTTCGAGCGTCTCGAGGAGCGGTACGGTGACGTCGCCGTGGCCGAGGATCACCACGTGATCCTCGAGTAGCGTGAACTCTGATGGAGTCATAGTTCCGAATGCGGCGGCCATCCGCGACTCGATCGCGGGGCCGACGAGCGCGCCGACGGCGATCGTAAACGCGCCGGTGCCGAGCATGATGACCGAGAGCGAGAACCACTGCGCCACCGGCGTCGTCGGCGTCACGTCGCCGTAGCCGACGGTGGCGACCGTGACGATGACGTAGTACACCGCGTCGGCCCAGCCGTCGAGCTCGGCGAACTGGCTCCGCAGACTGTACGAGCCGACGGTGCCGTAGACGCCGACGGCGAGAAACGACGACAGCGAGGCGACCTGGAGCGGCTCGAGCCGGAGCGGCTGGTCGAACCCCGCGCGGTTGCGCAGGAGCAGCGGGTACGCGACGAGGGCAGCGAGGAGCAGCGGCACGTCCGTCGGCCGGAGCGTCGTCAGCGTCAGGAGCGCGACGACGGGGAGCCCAACGAGGGCGGCGCGCAGCGCCAGGCGCTTCCGGCGGCGCAGGCCGACGGTGACGAGCGCGAGCGCGAACGCGGCGACGACGCCGCCGAACCGGGCGAACCCGGTCGCGCCGGGCAGGACAGCCGCGAGCGGGCCCTCCAGCGCCAGCGCCTCGTCGCTCAGGTTCGACAGCCCCGCGACGAAGGCCAAGAGGGCGACGACGCCGACGAGCGCCACCGCCGGCTTCGCGCCGGACACCCGGTGCCAGTCGACGAGCGCGACGCGCTCCGTCGGGTAGAACACCTCCTCGACGACGTCGCCGCCCCCGGTCGTGTCGCTCACCCGCGTCGGGTGGACGCGGACGCCGAAATAGCTGCCGGGCACCGGCGGGATTTATTCGTCCCCGCGACGGGCCACAGCCGTGACACGGACCATCGGCACCGACGACGCGCCGGCTGCGGTCGGGGCGTACAGCCAGGCGACGACCGACGGCGACCTGCTGTTCACCGCGGGTCAGCTGCCGCTGACAGCCGACGGCGACCTGCTCGACGACGCGCCCGTCGCCGAACAGACCCGCCAGTGCCTGCGGAACGTCGAGGCCGTCCTCGCGGCGGCAGACGTCGGCCTCGACGACGTCCTGAAGACCACGGTCTATCTCGACGACGTCGGCGACTTCGACGCGTTCAACGAGGCGTACGGCGAGTACTTCGGCGACTTAGACGCGCCGCCGGCCCGGAGCGCCGTCGGTGTCGGCGACGTGCCGAAGGGCGCGGCGCTCGAGATCGAGGCCGTCGCGACCGTCGACTAGCCCGGCGCCCGGGCGACCCCCCGGACTCAGAACAGCCCGGAGATGTTGCCCTCGCCGTCGATGTCCATGTCGGCGGCGGCGGGCCGCCGGGGGAGCCCGGGCATCGTCAGGGCGTCGGCGGTGAGGGCAACGAGGAAGCCGGCGCCCGCGGACGGATACACCTCGGTCACCTCGAGTTCCCAGTCCGTCGGCGCGCCCTTCTCCGTCGCGTCGTCGCTGAGCGAGTGGAACGTCTTCGACATACAGACCGGCTGGTCGCCGAAGCCGAGCTCCTCCATCCGGTCGATGTCGTCGAGCGCGCCGCCGGTGAACTTCACGCCGTCGGCGCCGTATATCTCCGTCGCGACCGTCTCGATCTTCTCGGCGACCGACGCCTCGTCCTCGTAGAGGAACTCGAACTCGTCCTCGTCGCCCTCGTCGACAGCCGAGAGCACCTGTTCGCCGAGGGCGGCCCCGCCCTCGCTTCCCTTCTCGAACACCTCCGACTCGGCGGCACGGACGTTCAGGTCGTCGCGGCAGTGGTCGAGCACCGCCCGGACCTCGGCGTCGTCGTCGTCCGGGAACCGGTTGACAGCGACGACGACCGGGGTGCCGAACTGCTGGAGGTTCCGGACGTGTCTGTCGAGGTTTACGAACCCTCGTTCGAGCTCCTCGACGCCGGCAGCCTCGATCTCGTCGTAGTCGACGGGCCACTGCTCCAGCCCGTGGTACTGGAGCGCCCGGACGGAGGCGACGAGAACGACGGCGTTCGGCGTCATGTCGCCCAGCCGGCAGACGATGTTCATGAACTTCTCGGCACCGAGGTCGGAGCCGAAGCCGGCCTCCGTGACGAGGTAGTCGCCCATGCCGAACGCGGCCTTGTCTGCGATCAGCGAGTTCGTCCCGTGGGCGATGTTCGCGAACGGGCCGCCGTGGACGAACGCCGGCGTACCCTCGACCGTCTGGACGACGTTCGGCTTGACCGCGTCCCGGAGAAGCATCGTCACCGGACCGGTCGCCTCGATGTCGTCGACGGTGACCGGGTCGCCACCGTCGTCGTAGGCGACGATGATGCGTGCGACCCGCTCTTTGAGGTCGGCGAGGCCGTCGGCCAGACAGAGCACGGCCATCAGCTCGGAGGCGGCGGTGAGTTCGAAGCCGTCCTCGCGTGGCGTCCCGCCGCGCTCGCCGCCGAGGCCGACGACCGTCTCGCGGAGCGCCCGGTCGTTCATGTCGAGTGCCCGCTTCCAGCGCACGTCGTTGATGTCGATATCGAGGCCGTTGCCCTGCGAGACCCGGGCGTCGAGCATCGCCGCGATGAGATTGTGCGCCGCCGTCAGGGCGTGGAGGTCGCCGGTGAAGTGGAGGTTGATGTCCTCCATCGGCAGGACCTGCGACCG
>CAZEJR010000042.1:0-7104 GCA_964512675.1 uncultured Haloferacaceae archaeon
CCGTCGGCGAGGACGGACGGGCGGCGTTCGACTACGCCGGCACCGGGACGGCGAACCTCACGCTCGTCAACGGGTCGGGGACGCCGGCCCTCGACGCGACGAACGGGAGTGCGGTGGTGACGGTCACGTCAGACGACCTCGGGGGCGACGGGAACAACAACGATGACAATACGGAGATCAACCCACCCGACGGCGTCGTGCTGATTGACTCGATCATCCAAGATTCGAAAAAGAATCCGAGTCCGAGGGTAAACGTCACGCTAGAGAATCGCGGCTCGATTAGCCGCGACATCGTCGAGACGCGTCTGAACTTCTACAGTGTCGACCGACAGAGCGGTAGGCCACAAACTTCGCCCGCGGAAGCCAAAATCAAAAACAACACCGCGGTGATCGGCAATAGCTTCGTTCCCATCACGCCT
Source organism: uncultured Haloferacaceae archaeon (assembly GCA_964512675.1). GTDB lineage: Archaea > Halobacteriota > Halobacteria > Halobacteriales > Haloferacaceae > A07HB70. Next base: position 420 of record CAZEJR010000042.1, read on the forward strand.
ATCACCGTCCGCGATACCGGCAACAAACAGGAGCAGTTCGACCTTAGATTCAAAAAGAGCGGCGGAGATTTCGACGTTGAAGAGGGCGACTTCTTCGTCATCACCGTGATCTTCGAGAACGGCGAGCGGTCGACGTACTTCGTCGCGCCAGAGGGAGATGGTTAGGGTGGTGACGGAAACTGTACCGATGGCTCATCGCCACCTTGTGGGGGTCCCCAAGGCTAGATTCGACATCTATCGAACTCAGCATCGACACGCTTTCCTGACCCACGCCTGACTCCCCGCGCATGACCGACCCAGCCGTCGGTATCGACGCGATCGAGATCTGGACGGGCAAGTGCAAACTCGACCTCGCCGAGACGTTCGCGCCCGAGAAGGGCGACGACCCGGCGAAGTACACGAAGGGTCTTGGCCTCCGGGCGTCGTCGTTCCCGGACACCTACGAGGATATCGTGACGATGGCGGCCAACGCCGCCAAGTCGCTGCTGGACCGCGAGGGCCTCGCGCCGGAGGACATCGGACGCATCGACGTCGCGACAGAGAGCGCCTTCGACAACTCCAAGCCGGTCTCGACGTACGTCGCCGGCTGTCTCGAACAGGTGTACGACGGCGACTTCCGGCACGCCAACAAGGGCGAGCGGAAGTTCGCCTGTGTCTCCGGCACCCAGTCCGTCGACGACGCATACAACTGGATCCGGGCGGGCCGGAACCGCGGGCGGGCGGCGCTGGTCGTCGCCACCGACACCGCGCTGTACGCCCGCGGCGACCCCGGCGAGGCGACACAGGGCGCGGGCGCGGTGGCGATGCTGGTCGACGAGGACCCCTCGATCGTCTCGCTGTCGACAGACCAGGGGATCGGGAGCATGGACGAGACGGACTTCCTGAAGCCACAACAGCAGTTCCCGAGCGTCGACGGCAAGCGCTCGGTCACGGTGTATCTCGCCCGGATGCGCGAGGCACTGGAGGACTACGAGTCCGTCTCGGGCCGCGTCGGGGTCGGGGACTTCCGGTTCGCGCCGTTCCACACGCCGTTTCCGGGGATGGTCCGGAAGGCCGCGGTCCTCGCGTACCGCCACGTCACCCGCGGGACGGCGGTCGAGGAGGCGCTGGCGCCGGCGATCGGCCGCCAGCCCCGCGAGGACGCGTTCGACGACCGCGAGGCGTTCGAGACGGCGATGCGGGACTACGTCGACGCGCTCTCCGAGACCGACCGCTACCGCGAGTGGTACGAGGCGACAGTCGAGCCGACGATCGACATCGGTCGGCAGGTCGGCAACTGGTACACCGGCTCGGTCCACCTCGCGCGAGCGAGCGCGCTCCGCTCGGCGCTGCGGGCCGGCGAGGACCTCGTCGGCGAGGAGCTCCTCGTCGGGTCGTACGGCTCCGGTGCACAGGCCGAGATCCACGCCGAGACCGTGCGCGAGGGCTGGCGCGAGGGTGTCGCAGCGATCGACCTGCAGGAGCGACTCGACGCCCGCTACGGCCTCTCGTTCGACGAGTACGAGCGTATCCACGACGCACACAACCACGACGTCGAGTCGGACGTCGAGCCGTTCACACAGCCGGCGGGCGAGTTCGTCCACGCCGGGTGGGGACGGATGAACGAGCGACAGTACGAGTACGTGGCGTGAAGCGTCGGGCGACAGCACGGGCTCCCTCGAGCGAACCGAACCGGGGCCGTCGACAGGAGGATGGGCGGCGCAGGGCGCCGGGGAGCAGCCGGTCGCCACGGCCGAGTGACGCGGCGAACGGCGGCGTCGGGGGGCTGTCTCTGCCCTCGACGCTGCGTGACGCGTGGCCTACAGCCCCCGGAGCGCCGCCAGCGTCTCCTCGAGGGCCGTCGTCGACGCCGCGAGCGAGACGCCGTCGGCCCGTGCCAGCGCCGGGGCGTGCTCCCACACCTCGTCCGGCGCGAGACCGTGGAGGAGGACGGCGTTCGGCGTCGGCGTCACCACACGGAGCGCGACGAGCGGCGACTCGCCGCGCGTGACGCCGGTGAACACCAGCAGGCGGTCGGTCGACTGGCCGTACAGCCGGTAGAACTCCTCGCTCGACAGCCGCGTGATCGCCGCGACACTGTTGATCACGGTGTGGCCGTGGACCACGTCACGACCGCCCTCCGTGAGCGGCGTCGCCCCGAGCGCCTCGTAGACACGGTCGAGCGACACGGCAGTCTGGTACTCGCGCAGGTCGTAGACGACGTCGTTCTCGAAGCCCGCCGAGTGGACGCGCGCGAACTGCCGGACGCGCCGCCCGCCGCGCGCCTCGTCGACGTCCAGCAGCGCCTCGACGGTGCGCCGGACGACGTCGATACCGGGGTTCGACCGGCGCCCGCTCTCGTAGTCCGAGACGACAGACGGCGAGACGCCGAGCGCGTCCGCGAGGTCGGTCTGGGAGACGTCGAAGTCCGTTCGCCACTTCCGGAGCGTCGCGCCGGGCTCGTCGCTCGTCGCCACCTCGCCGGCGATACGGCGGGCGAGTCGGGTTCGCGCGTCCGTCTCGTCGCTCGCCGGTCCCGCTGTGTCCATACCGCCCGGCCGCCGACCCCGGCGAAAAGCGTGTCGACGGCACAACGGCTTTGCGCACGCGTACGTATCCGAGTCCGTGCCGTCGACCGTCGTCCACCTCGCGGTCGCTGCCGTTCTCGCCGCCGCGTTGCTCGGTGACTACCTCACGCCGCGACGCGCGGGCGCAGTCCTCGCCGCCGCCGCCCTCCCCGACCTCGACACGTTCGTCGGGCTGGCGGTGACGGGCGCGCACCGCGCGCTCTTTCACACCGCCCTCCTGCCGCTCCTGCTGGCCGCGGTCCTCGTCGCCGACGCGCGCCGCTCGGGCCGGCTCCGGGCGCGCTACGGCGCCGCAGGTGTCCGGGTCGCGTGGGTGGCCGTCGTCGCCGTGGTCGCCGGTGGCATCGCACCCGACCTCGTGACGAACGGCGTCAACGCCCTCTATCCGGTCCACGACCAGTTCGTGAGCGTCAACGGTCGGCTGGTGCTGTCCTCCGAGCGCGGCGTCGTCCAGACGTTCGTCGACCTCTCGCCGGACCGGCCGGCCCGCACCACGGAGAACACGGCCTACTTCACCGGTGTCGACCCGGAGCCGCGGAACCCTGGCGCAGAGACTGGCCAGAGCGTCGAGCGGCTCTTCCCCGTCGTCGGCTCCGGGCTCCAGCTCCTCCTCGTCGTGCTCGGCTACGGCACGCTCGCGGCGCGGCTCGTCGAGCGCCGGCTGGCGTGACTACGGCTGGAGCAACACGGCACTCGCGTCGTCTGGGTAGCCGTCGCCGTCGGCCTCCGCCGCCCGGAGCCGGTCACGCAGCGCCGCGACGCTCTGGTCGACGGCGACCCGGGCCATCGCCGGCGGGTCGCTGAAGACGCCGAGCCGCCCGACGAGAGGGTCGATCCCGTCGGTGTAACACAGCATCGGGCCGTCGGCGGGCGTGCGTGTCCCGGTCGCCGCGAACTCCGCCGCGAGCGGGTTGAGCCGCGCGACCCAGTAGCCGCCGGGGACGTTACAGAACATTCGGGTGGCACGGATGTGTGCGAGCTGGCTCTCGCGGGCTTCCGCCTCGTCGGCGCCGCGGGCCAGCAGTTCGGACCGGATGCGCGCGGTGTGCTCGTCGAGGCGGTCCAGCACGCCGGGCGTCGAGACGTGGTCCGACGGGTCGACGAACGCCGCCGAGGTGTCGCCTAGCACGAGGTACGAGAGGCCGCCGTCGTCGCTCCACGCCGCCGCAGCCACCTTCGCGTTCGGGAGCTCGTGGGCGGCGACGGCGCTCCGCACGGAGCGGTCGGCGTCGCCCGGCACCGCCGCCGCGAGCGCCCGGCCCGTCTCGCGGATCGCCGCCGCACAGGCCGGCCGTAGGTCCGTTCCGGCGTCGAGCTCGTCGACGAACGCCCGGACGAGACGGGCCGCGTACCACCGGCCGTCGCTCTCGCCGTCGGTGAACGACCGGTCGCCGAAGCCGCTGGTGCCGTCGGCTATGGCGACCGACCGCTCGCCGACGGCGACGACGTCTTCACAGACGTCGCCGGCGCCGTCGACGACGCGCGATACGTCCATCGACGAGAACGAGCCGGTCGCGGAACCTAACCCTGACGGCTCGGACGAGCCGGTCGCAACCACTAAGCGCCGCTCCGGCCAACTGTCGGTCGTGACCGACTGGACGGAGAAGTACCGGCCGACGACGCTCTCGGAGGTGCGGGGCAACGACACGGCCCGCGACGCGCTGCAGACGTGGGCAGAGGGCTGGGAGCCGGGCGAGCCGGCGGCGGTCCTCCACGGGAGCGCCGGCGTCGGCAAGACGTCGGCGGCGCACGCGCTCGCGAGCGACATGGGGTGGGAGACCGTCGAGCTGAACGCCTCCGACAGCCGTACCGCCGACGTCATCGAGCGACTGGCCGGTCGCGCGGCCCGAAACGCGACGCTCGGCGGCTCCGCAGCCGGCACCGGCAGCCGACAGCTGGTGATCGTCGACGAGGCCGACAGCCTCCACGGGAACTACGACCGCGGTGGCGCGCGCGCGCTGACCGACCTGGTCAAGAGCGCGAGCCAGCCGATCGTCCTCCTCGCGAACGAGTACTACGAGATGAGCCGTGGGCTTCGGGACGCCTGCGAGGAGATCGAGTTCCGCGACGTCTCCGCGCGGTCGATCCGACCGGTCCTGCGGGACCTCTGCCGACGCGAGGGGGTCGACTTCGACGACGAGGCACTCGAGCGGATCGCCGACGCCGACGACGGCGACCTACGCGCTGCGGTTCGCGACCTCCAGGCCGCCGCCGAGGGCCACGACCGGATCGCCGTCGACGACGTGGTGACCGCCGAGCGCGACCGGTCGATTGGTGTCTTCGAGTTCCTCGACGCCGTCCTGAAACAGCAGTCGCCGGAGGACGCCCTCCGGTCGGCCTACGCCGTCGACGAGACGCCAGACGACCTGACGAGGTGGGTCGCGCACAACGCTCCGAAGGCCTACGAGGGCGACGAACTCGCACGCGCGTACGACCACCTCGCGAACGCCGACCGGTGGCTCGGACGGGTCCGTGCGACACAGGAGTACTCGTACTGGCGCTACGCGACGGACAACCTCGCCGCTGGCGTCGCCGCCGCGCGCGACGGGACGAAAGGCGGCTGGACCCGGTTCGGGCGCCCGCAGTTCTGGACGACCCGCTCCGACGCCGCCGAGACGGTCGTCCGGGCGATCGCCGACGCCCACGGGACGGACCTGGCGACCGCGCGCCGCGAACTCCTGCCGTTTCTCGCGGCGTTCACCCACCACTGCAAGCCGCGAGACCTGACCGTCGAGATGGCCGCGGCGTACGACCTCGACGAAGCCGGTGTCGCCTTCGTCACCGGGAGCGGCGAGTCGACGAACAAGGTGGCGTCTGTCGTCGAGGACGCACGGGAACGCCGCGAGGCGGTGCTGTCTGACCACGCGGGCGGGGCGTTCGCGCCGGGACCGGCGCGAGAGGACGACCGCGAGGACGAGACCGAGGACGGGACCGAGACGGCGCCAGACGACCCGGACGACCCGAGTGACGCCGGGACCGACGACGGACAGGCGGGCCTCACCGACTTCGTCTGATCACGTCGTCCGGTCGTCCGCCAGCGGTCCGTCCGGAGACCCGGTCGCCGGGTCGACGAGGACGGCTGCGACGACGGCGAACGTGACGGCGAGAGCGAGTGCGGCGGCGTTGACCGCCTGCGCCGTTGCAGTGTACAGGACGACGTCGCGGCCGAGCACCAGCGCGACGAGGACCGCGGCGGCGGCGGCGAACCCCAAGACGCGTGCCGACGACCGCCCGGGGAGCCACCGGACGGCGGCGACGAGCGAGGCGTAGCCCGCGAGACCGACGCCGACGAACGTCGCCTGTGCGGCGGGAGCGTACGGGACGAGCGGAACGACGCGTGAGAACAGCGCCGCGACGGCGACGACGGCGGCGGCGGCGACGAGCGTGCGCCGCGCCCGCTCACGCTCGGTGCCGTCGTACGACCCCTCCAGCGCCCGGAGACTCGCGACGGTGAGCGCGGTGAAGATGGCGAGTGCGACGGCGAGATGGGCGGCGTGTGTCGAAACGGCGTAGCCGCCGGGCACCAGCCCGGAGAGCGTGACGGTGACAGCGCCGACGGAGACCTGGAGCGGCAGGAGGACGCCTGCCGTCGTCGCCGCGACCGCTGTCCGCCGGTCGACGGCGGGCGCGCGCCACGACCACGCGGCGACGCCGAGGATGAGGAACCCGGCGACCATCGCCACGAGCCGGTGGAACCACTCGATAAACGACGGGACGCTCCGTGGCAGGACACCACCGTCACAGAGCGGCCACTGCGCCGAGCAGGCCAGCCCCGACCCCGTCGCGGAGGTGTAGACGCCGAGCGAGACGAGCGTCAGCGTCGTCGCGGCGGTAAAGCCGACGAGCCGCGGGAACGTGACCACCCCGCGGGTGCGCGATTCGACGGTCATACCGGCTGTCGGTGAGCGGTGCATTTGTGTCCTCCGGTCGACCGGGTTCGACGGACGTCGAAACGGTCTGTCGACGCGACCGCACGGCTTTTGCCGCAGCCGGGTGAGCGGAGGGTATGACCGACCAGCTCGACGACGAGGCGCGGGAGTACCACCGCCGAGACCCGCCGGGAAAGATCGAGATCCGCACGACGAAGCCGACGAACACGCAGCGCGACCTGTCGCTCG
>CAZEJR010000043.1:0-6332 GCA_964512675.1 uncultured Haloferacaceae archaeon
TAGACCATCGTTCAGGTCCGGGTCGACGCACCCGACCGGGTGTCGCCGACCCATCGAGGCTCACATCAGATCCCGTCTTACGGCAGACCGCAGGGGTGGGATCCTCATCTCACTTCCGGACCCGAACGTCGGGGACGATGGGTCATAAACCCATCGGACCCCGTTCGGGCCGGCGGTCGTCCCCTCGGTGGAGTGCGACCGTCGTGTCCCGTACGAATCGACTGACCCGTATAAGGGCGTCGGTTCGACGTGGCGGTCCGGGGGACCCGTCTGGGCCCCGCAGGCGTCGGATGCTCCCGACGACTGCTGTGTACTACGACAGAAGCCGGTGACGGGTATAAGCCCGTCGAAGCGCCGCCGACGTGGCACGTCCTCGCACACACGAGTGGTGTCGCGCGGCCGGAGGCCGGTCACTCATCCCTCGCGCCACGTTCGGTCCGACCGGGAGAGAGCCGCGCGGATGGCGGGCAGAGCGGCTGCCGGTTAGCCGTTCGGGTCGGCTACTCCTCGATGTGCTCGATGCCTCTCTTCGAGACGTTCCCGCGCGTGATCTCGCCGTCCATCCAGCCCGGAGTGTCCTCTGGCGCGTCGTCCGTCCACGCCCAGCCCTCGTAGACGTGGATCTTGTCTGTCCCCTTCTCACGCAGGCGAAGTTCGGTCGGGTCGGACTCGGCTGCGGCTTCCGAGTCGTTCGGGTCGAGACGTCGCGCGGCCTTCAGCGCCGCCTGCCGCGGCATGTCCCCGGAGAAGACGCTCGTCTCGGCCCCGTCCTCGCGCAGCACGAAGTTCCGCTTCCCGTCCTCGCGTACCATCTGAGTGGCCTCCGTGTCACGCTCACACACGGAGTTTGGATAAACGTATCGGGGTCGAGTCTGCCGGTTTGCGCGGGGACAGGAGACCGTGACCGGTAGACAACACTTATAATGCCGATGGCCCCACGGTAGGAGAAGGACGACCGCGATGGTCCGGAAAAAGACGCTCAGTCCGAGTGGCGCCAAAGACGAGAACGGTGAGTACCACAACGTCCACGTGAACCTCCACGAGGACGAACTGGCCGTCGCCGGACTCGACATCGGGGACGAGGTGTTCGTCAGGGTCCGCGAGGACAAGATCATCATCCAGAGGGCAGACCCTGACGACGTCGAACACGACTTTTGAACACGTGGCAGGCTACGGACTCCTGAAGCCGGCGCTGTTCGCACTCCCGCCCGAGTTCACCCACGAGACGACCGTCTCGCTGCTCGAGCGGGTCCAGCACACGCCCGTTCGGCGCCTCCTCCGGCACCGCTACGCGGTCGACGACCCGGAGGACCGTCTCGCAGTCGAGGCGTTCGGCGTCGAGTTCCCGAACCCGGTCGGTGTCGCCGCCGGCTTCGACAAGAACGCCCGCGTCCCCCGGGGTCTCGCCGCACTCGGCTTCGGCCACGTCGAGGTCGGCGGTGTCACCGCAGAGGGACAGCCCGGCAACAGGCGGCCTCGCCTCTTCCGCCTCCCGGAGGACCGTGCGCTGGTCAACCGACTCGGGTTCAACAACGAGGGTGCCGACGTCGTCGGCGACCGTCTCGCCGCTGCCGCCCTGCCGGACGTCCCCGTCGGCGTCAACCTCGGGCTCTCGAAGTCGACCGATCTCGCGGACGCGCCCGCGGACTACCGGTACACCTACGAGCGCGTCGGCGCGTCTGTCGACTACGCCGTCGTCAACGTCTCCTCGCCGAACACGCCCGGCCTCCGGAGCCTCCAGAACCGCGAGTCGCTCGCGACGGTTCTCTCGGCGCTCCGCGACGCCGGTGCCGACCCACTCCTGGTGAAGCTCTCCCCGGACCTCCCCCGGGCCGCGGTCGTGGAGGCGATCGAGGTGGCCGAGGCAAACGGCCTCGCTGGCGTCGTCGCGACGAACACGACGACCGACCGTCCCGGCGAACTCGAAAACCCGAGCGCCGTCGAGTCGGGCGGACTCTCCGGTGCCCCGATCGAGGACCGCGCGACCGGAACCGTCCGGTTCGTCGCAGAGCACACCGACCTCCCCGTCGTCGGCGTCGGCGGCGTCGCCGACGCTGCGGGCGCGTACGAGAAGATCCGTGCCGGCGCGAGCGTCGTCCAGCTGTACACCGCACTCGTCTACGAGGGGCCACGCGTCGCACGGGCGATAAACGAGGGGCTGCTCGACCTGTTGGAGCGCGACGGCTTCGACTCCGTCGCGGACGCGGTCGGCGCCGACCTCTAGCGAACGACGACGCCGGCGTCGCCGGCGTCGAGGAGCGTCCCGTTGCCCTCGAACCGCCGTTCGCGCTCGACCTCGAACACGTCCGGGCGGAGGCGCTCGTTCGCCACGAGGAGGGCGCCGTCGTCGTCGAACTCGTAGTCGCCGGCGGCGATGCCGGCCTCGATGTCACCGACGCGTTCACCGTACTCGGGCCCGACCGCGGCGTAGTCGAGGTCGACCCCCGTCACGGTCGTCTCGACGTCGGCGCGGTCGGTCGTGGTCGCGAGCGACTCGACGTGCATCACACGGGCGACCGCACGCTCGAACCCCTCGATGTCGCCGTAGACGACGACCTCGTCGAGCGGGTCGTTCAGCGGCAGGCCGCGCTCGGATTTGTACCGTCGGAGCGCGCCGATGACGGCCATCGCCCGCTCGCCGGCAGCGCGGTCGGCGTCGACGCCCAGCGGCGCGGGCCAGTCCGCGAGGTGGACGCTCTCGGCGTCGGATTCGGCGGCGTAACAGTCCTGCCACACCGCTTCGGTGACGTGTGCGAGGATCGGCGCGAACAGCCGGAGAAACCGCTCGTGGGCGGTCCGGAGCGTCCACGCCGCCGACCGGTCGTCGCCGTCGCGGAGCCGTCCCTTCGCGATCTCGAGGTAGTCGTCACAGAACGTGTGCCAGAACGCGGTCCGGAGCTCGTCGCGAGCCTTCGCGAACGCTCTGCGCTCGAGCTGCTCGGTGACGGTCTCGACGGTCGAGTCGAGGTCGGCCAGCAGGAACCGGTCGAGCGCTCGCAGCTCGTCCGGCCGTTCGACCGGCTCCGGAGCCAGCGACTCGACGAGCTTCGAGGCGTTCCAGAGCTTCCGGAGCAGGCGTTCGCCGGCTTTCAATCCCGTCTGCTTGTACGGCAGGTCGTCGCCAACCGCGGACCCGGCGGCCCAGTACCGCGCCGCGTCGACCGGGTACTCCGCGAGCACCTCGTCGGGGTCGACGACGTTGCCACGCGACTTCGACATCTTCTCGCGGTTCTCGTCGAGAACCATCCCGTTGATCATCACCGAGTCGAACGGCACCTCACCGGTGTGTTCCAGACACTTCACGACGGTGTGGAACAGCCAGAACGAGATGATGTCGTGGCCCTGTGGCCGCATGTCGACGGGGTAGAGCTCCGGGTTGTCCATCCGGAACTCGCCGCCGAGTGCATCCGGGCTGGCGTCGTCTGCGGCTGCCCCGTCAGCAGCCGCCTCGTGCCAGTCCCAGCCGGCGTTTATAAGCGGCGTCAGCGACGACGTCGCCCAGGTGTCGAACACGTCGTCCTCCGGGACGAACTCGTCGGCGCCACAGGCGGGACAGGCGTCCGCCGGCGGGTCGTCCGACAGTGGGTCGACCGGCAGGTCCGCGCGGTCGGCGGTCACGACCTCGTCGCAGTCTGCGCAGTACCAGACCGGAAACGGGATCCCGGAGGACCGCTGGCGCGAGATGGCCCAGTCCCACTGGAGCCCCTCGATCCAGTGTTTGTACCGCGTGAACATCTTCTCGGGATACCAGTCCATCTCCCGGCCGGCCTCGAGATACGTCTCCTTCTTGTCGAGGAGTCGGACGTACCACTGCTCCGTGACGAGAAACTCGATCCCCACCCCGCACCGCTCGTGGACGTTCACGGTGTGGGCGATCGACCGGCGGTCCCGGAGCACACCGGCGTCGTCGAGGTCGTCGACGATTGCCGCGGCGGCGTCGTCGCTCGACAGGCCGGCGTAGTCGCCGGCGACCTCGGTCATCGTTCCCGACTCGTCGATGGCGACCCGGAGGTCGAGGTCGTGGGCCTGGTACCACTCGATGTCGGTCTGGTCGCCGAACGTACAGCACATCACGACGCCCGACCCCGTCTCGCGGTCGACCCGTTCGTCCTCGCGGATCAGGACCTCGTGTCCGAACAGCGGGATCCGGGCCCGCTCGCCGACGAGGTCGGCGTTCGACTCGTCGTCCGGGTGGACGAACACCGCGACACAGGCCGGCAGGAGTTCGGGCCGGGTCGTCGAGATGACAAACTCGTCGCCGCCGACGACGGAGAAGGCGATGTCGTAGAACTGCGCGTCGCGCTCGTCGTCCTCCGTCTCCACCTGCGAGATTGCCGTCTCGCAGTCCGGACACCAGATAGTCGGGGCGCGCTCGCGGTACTCCCGGCCCTGCTCGTACAGGTCGAGAAAGGAGAGCTGTGAGACGCGGCGCACCCGCGGTTCGATCGTCTGGTAGGTCTGGGTCCAGTCGACAGAGATCGCGAGGTCGCGGACGTTCTCGCGGAACTGCGTCTCGTACTCGGTACAGACCTCGCGACAGAGCTGCTGGAACTCCCGGCGCTCGTAGTCCTGGTGGCGAATCCCGAGTTCGTCCTCGGTCAGGCGCTCGGAGGCGATCCCGTTGTCGTCGAAGCCGAACGGGAAAAACACCGTCTCGTCGCGCATCCGGTGGAAGCGGGCAACGAAGTCCTGGAGCGTGAACTGGTAGAGGTGCCCCATGTGGAGGTCGCCCGAGACGGTCGGTGGAGGAGTGTCGATAGCGTAGCGCGTGTCCGGGTCGGCGGAGCCGTCGCCCGTGTACGCGTACGTCTCCTCCTCGACCCACCGCTCCTGCCACGTCGATTCGACCGTCTCCGGGTCGTATGCTCCGTCGGGCATCCGTCGTCGTCTGTAGGCCCCGAGAGCGGGTTAAACGCCCCGGTCCCGCCGGCCGTCGCGCAGGGCGTCCAGCCGGAACTCGAACGCCGACACCGGCAGTTCGAGGTCGTGTTCGACCAAGACGGCGGGGTCGAGTTCGCCGACGACTCCGGCTCGGTCGCCGTCGAGTTCGACAGCCGCCGTGCGCCCGTCGAGAAAGGAAGGGTGCTCGGTCGACGGCGTCGCGAGGCCGACACCGAAGTCGGCTGCAAGCGCCGCGAGACGGGCCTTCGCGTCCTCGTAGCTCGCGTCCGGACGTGCGAGGACCGCCGCGACGTGGCGCGCCTCCGCGACGCCGGTCGGCTCGTCGTCGTCCCGGCGGGCGACCAGACCGATCTCCGCGAGGTCCTGCGGGTACGAGCGGTGAGTGTTGTTCGCCAGCACCGAGACGAGCGACGGGAGTGCCCACGTCCGCACGAGGGTGTAGTCCGCGCTGTACGGCTCGACTATCTCGACCGCCGGGCCGCCGCCGAGGACGTCACACCCCGGCTCGACACGCATCCGGTCGAACGTCGTCGCCGCGTCGGTCATGTGGAAGTTCAGCAGGTCCTCGAACCCCAGCCCGACGAGCTGTGCCCGGACCGCCGACGCCAGCCGTGATCCGTCGTGGCGCTCGCCGACCGTCGCGACGTCCGGGGAGCGTGGCTCGAGCTCGTTGAACCCGTAGGCCCGCCCGACGTCGTCGATCAGGTCGAGCGGATGACGCACGTCGACGCGGTACGGCGGCACCTCGACCGTGTAGACGCCGTCCTCGACCGTCGCGTCGAGGCCGGAACGCTCGAACAGGTCGACAGCCGTCGCCGGGTCCAGCGAGAGCCCGAGCACCGACTCGACCCGGTCGTGACCCACGCGTTTGGTGTCCACCGAGAGGTCGGGCCGACGGAGGCTCGTCCCCGCGGCGGGCGGGTCGGCGCCGTCGGCGTACTCGACACGCACCGCCTCGACCGTCGCGCCGCGGGCGTCGAGCGCGTAACAGATCACCGTACACATCCGGTCGATCGTCGGCTGATCGGTGCCCGTCAGCTCCACCAGCAGGTCCCGCGACTCGGTCGAGACCGCCGTCCGCCGGCCGTTGATCACCGGCGGGAACGAGAACAGGCCGATCTCGTCGTAGATGGCCGGGTAGCGGTCGAGGTCCGCGACCAGGTCGGCGTACGTCTCGCCGGTCGGGTGGTCGCGCAGGACGCCCGCGGGCGTCAGGTCCCGGTCGGCGTCGAGCGGGACGAACCGGTCGCCCTCGGGGTCGACCCCGCGGTACGTGATCGTGTTCGCGGGGCCGCCGCCCTCGTCGAGCGCGCGGCCCTTCAGCATCGTCAGGTCGTGTATCCCGATCGCGCCCTTCGCGCGGCCACGCCCCATGGTCGCGTGGAGCTTCTCCTGGAGCTGGATCAGCGAGTCGAGCGCCGCCTCGTCGA
>CAZEJR010000044.1:0-5754 GCA_964512675.1 uncultured Haloferacaceae archaeon
GGACACAGTCGAGCGGGAGGAGAGTGTCGACCGCGAGGACACAGTCGAGCGGGAGGACGGAGCCGGCCCTGTCACCCCACCGGTCCGTGGTGTCCTCGTCTCCCTCCGTCACGGACCGGGCGGCGGCGCCGCTCGAGGAACACGGCTTCGACCACGCTGTGCTCGACCCCGGCGTCGTGGCGGATCGACGGTCTTAACCGGCGACTCGTCTCACATCTCGACAACCAATCATGTCCGACAAACCGGCCTCGATGTACCGGGAGATCAGCAACCCGGCGTACACACGACGGGAGTACATCACCGGCGTCCCGGGCTCGAAGATCGCCCAGCACAACATGGGCAACCTCCAGACCGGCCCGCACGACTACCCGGTCCACGTCAGTCTCGACGTCGAGGAGGAGTGCCAGCTCCGGCACGGCTCGCTCGAGTCCGCCCGCCTGTCCGCCAACCGACTCATGCTGAAGGAGGTCGGCCAAGAGAACTACAAGATGGTCCTCCGCAAGCACCCACACCACGTCCTGCGGGAGAACAAGCAGGCGACGGGCGCGGGCGCAGACCGCGTCTCCGACGGGATGCGGCAGGCGTTCGGCAAGCCCGTCGGCACCGCCGCGCGGGTGCCGAGCGGCGACACCATCTTCACCATCTACTGTCAGCCGGAGGACGCACCGACGGCAAAAGACGCGTTCCGGCGCGCGTACAACAAGATGTCCCCACCCTGCCGGGTCGTCGTCGAAGCGGGCGAGGAGCTGCTCGTCGCCTGAGTCGGGTCGGACACGGACTTTTCACGCCGCGAGGCGACACCCGACCGTGGCAGACGCCGACCTCAGACTCGCGCTCGCGACCCGCGCGGAGACGCTCGAACGCGTCCGTGGCCCGCTCGCCGACCGCGGTATCGCGGTCGGCCACCTCCCGACGACGGGACGGGTTCAGCGGCTCGCTCCGGACGCCGTCGCCGACGACTTCGATGTCGGCCTCGTCTTCCCGTCGCGGCTCATGGAGGGCGGCGCCGCCTCCGCGCTCCGCCGCCTGCCGTGGGTGAACGGCCGCGAGACGGTTCTCCGGTCGCGGAACAAGGCCGAGACGTACGCCCGGCTGGCACGGGCCGGGGTCCCGGTGCCCGACACCCGCCTGGTGTCGAACCCCGCCGACGACGAGGCGCTCGCGGCAGCCGTCGACGGTCTCGACTGGCCGGTCGTGGTGAAGCCGAACTCGACGACCCGCGGCATCGGCGTGACGACGGCCCACGACCTCGACTCGTACCTCGGCGTGACGGACTACCTCGCGCTGATTCACGACTTCCGGGCGACGGGCGACCGGTCGTTTCTGGTCCAGGAGTTTCTGTCCGACGCGCGGGACTACCGCGCGATGGTCGTCGACGGCACCTACGCCGGCGCGGTCGAGCGCCGGAGCGGCGGGTGGAAACACAACGTCCACCGCGGCGCCGAGGCAGTCGGGGTCGACCTGCCGGACCGGGCGCGGCGGCTGGCCGAGGACGCGGCGTCGGCGCTCGACGCGGACTGGCTGGGCGTCGACCTCCTCCGAACGGGAGCGCGGTGGGTGGTCAACGAGACGAACGCGCGCCCGACGGTCGACGACGAGTCGAAGTACGAGTCGAACTTCTACGGTCGGCTGGCAGCGCTGGTCCGTCGCCGCTAGTCGAGGTCGATACTCGCGCTCTCGCCGCTCTTGTCGAGCGCCACGGTTAGCACACCGTTGTTGAACGTCGCGTCCGCCGAGTGCTCGTCGACCCGGGCGGGGAGTCGTACCCGCTCGTGGTACTCTCGGCGGTCGCCGGCGGCGGCGACGGTGAGCGTCTCGCCGTCGCACTGGAGCTCGAGGCCCTCCTTCTCGACCCCCGGGAGGTCGGCTACGACCCGCAGCCGGTCCCCGTGGTCGTAGACGTCGACGTGCGTCTCGGCGGCGACGCCTCCGTCGTCCCCGAACCCGTTCATCATCCGCTCGATCTCGTCGAAGATATCGCCGAACGGGTCGTCGCGGTCGTCTCTCCGCATCGTCGATACGTACGCCACAACCGGATAAAAGCCTTCTGACCCGCTGGCGCCGACAGAAATAAACCGCCCGGCTCTCGATTAACTCGCGAATGAGTCAAGCTGATGCGACCCGCGTCGCGATAAACGGCTTCGGTCGGGTCGGCCGGAGTGTCTTCCGTGCCGCGCTGTCCGACCCCCACCTCGAGGTGGTCGGGGTAAACGACGTCGCCGACGACGAGACCGTCGAGTACCTCGCGCGATACGACTCGGTGCTGGGTCGGCTCGACGCCGCCGTCGAGGACGGCCACCTCGTCGCGCAACACGCCGACGGCGAGGCCCGCGCGCTGGTGACCCGAGAGCGCGACCCCGCTGTGCTCCCGTGGACCGATCTCGACGTCGACGTCGCGCTGGAGTGTACCGGCGCCTTCCGGACGCGTGAGGACGCGAGCGCCCACCTCGACGCGGGCGCGGACCGCGTCGTCGTCAGCGCGCCGCCCAGAGACGACGTGACGCCGCAGCTGGTCTACGGCGTCAACGAGGACGAGTACGACGGCGAGGCGGTCGTCTCGAACGCCTCGTGTACGACCAACAGCGTCGCGCCCGTCGCGGCCACGCTCCACGAGGCGTTCGGGCTTGAGTCGGGCTACCTGACGACGATCCACGCCTACACGACCTCACAGAACCTGATCGACGGCCCGCACGAGAAGCCCCGCCGTGGCCGCGCCGCCGCCGAGAACATCGTCCCGACGACGACGGGCGCGGCAGAGGCCGTCACGCAGGTGCTGCCCGAGCTGTCCGGGAGGCTCGACGGGATGGCCGTCCGTGTCCCCGTGCCGAGCGGCTCCATCACGCAACTGACTGTCGCGCTCGCCGACGCGCCGGACGCGGCGGCGATCAACGACGCGCTGACGAGCGCCGCCGACGGGCCGATGGCGGGCGTACTGGGCTACACCGACGACGAGGTCGTCTCGCGCGACGTCGTCGGTCTGCCAGTCTCCTCGTGTGTCGACCTGTCCTCGACCGCCGTGGTCGGCGACGACGGCCTCGCGACCGTCCTCGCGTGGTACGACAACGAGTTCGGCTTCGCGAACCGGATGCTCGACGTGGCGCGCCACGTCGCCCCGGCCTCGCCGGAGGCGACCGCCGAGCCCGCCTGAGCCGGCGCTCTCGACCTGAGAAGGGCTAAGTGGCGGGACGGACACCGCCGGACGATGCTCACGCTCGACGACCTCCCGGCTGGACGGCGCCTGCTCGTCCGTCTCGATCTCAACACCGCCGTCGAGAACGGTGACGTCCGCGAGAACCGGCGGTTCGCCGGCCACGCCGAGACGCTCGCGCGCCTCGTCGACGACGGCCACGCGGTCGCGGTGCTCGCCCACCAGGGCCGGCCGGGCCGCCCCGACTTCGCGTCGCTCGCGGGCCACGCGGACCTCCTCGCCGACCACCTCGACTGTCCCGTCGGCTTCGTCGCCGACACCCACGGCGACGAGGCGCTGACGGCGGTGCGTGGCCTCGCCGCCGGCGAGGTACTCCTCCTCGAGAACGTCCGGATGACCGACGACGAACTCGCCGACCGGACGCCCGCCGAACACGCCGAGTCGGCGCTCGTCCGTGACCTCGCGCCCGCCGTCGACGCCTACGTGAACGACGCGTACTCCGCCGCCCACCGCGCGCAGGCCTCGCTCGTCGGCTTTCCGGCGGTCCTCCCCTCGTACGCCGGCCCGGTGATGACGGCAGAGTACGAGGCAAACGGCGCGATCGCCCGCCGCGAGTTCGACGGGCCGGTGACGATGGCGCTCGGCGGCGCGAAGGCGGCGGACGTGGTGCGGGCGATAGACGCGCTGGCCGACCGGGTCGACCGGTTCCTCCTCGGCGGCGTCGTCGGCGAACTCGCCCTCCGGGCGCGGGGCCACCCCGTCGGTCACGACGCCGCGGGGACGGACCTGTTCGACGCGGCGTGGGCGGAGACGGGCGCCGAACTGGAGCGGGTGCTCGACGCCTACGGCGACCAGGTGTCGACCCCGGCCGACCTCGCCTACGCAGACGGCAGCCGGCGCGCGGAGGTCGCCGTCGACGCCGTCGAGGAGAAGACCGTCGCCTACCAGGACGTCGGCACCGAGACGCTGATGACCTACGCGCCGGTCGTGCGCGACTCCGCCGCCGTGTTCGTCAAGGGCGCCCTCGGCGTGTTCGAGGACGACCGGTTCAGCGTCGGGACGGTCGGACTGCTGGAGGCCGTCGCCGACGCCGACTGCTTCTCCGTCGTCGGCGGCGGCGACACCTCGCGCGCCGTCGACATGTACGACCTCGACCCGGACGACTTCGACCACCTCTCGGTCGCCGGAGGCGCGTACCTCCGGACGCTGACCGGCGACCGGCTGCCGGCGGTCGCGGCCCTAGAGCGGGCCGCCCGGCGGATGCGCGAGGAGCACGCCTGAGGCCTCGCCGCTCCTGGCGAAGTCGGGTTACTTGTGATCGGCGGTCAGCCACGCTTGCGCGATGCCCGCCGTCTCCTCGGCGGCAGTGTCGCCGTCGCCGCTGCCGCCTACGGCACACACCGGCTGTACCGCGGCGCGACGGGTGCCTCGTTCGCGTCGTGGTCACCCGCGCCCGGCACCTGGCCGCTCCGCCGCTCCGACCCGGCGAACACCGCCCACAGCCCCGGTGCCCGTCCGCCGCGCTCGACGCCGTCGGTCCGCGAACTCGCGTCGACGCCGACTCCCGGCGGACAGCCGCGTCACACGCCGCTCGTCGGCCCCGACGGGATCGTCGTCCACGGGACCGGACTCGCGGCGTACCCGCACGACGGGGGCCCGGCGACCCGTGTGGACGGGACGGCCACGCCCCTCGCCGGGTTCGGCCCGGACGGTCGGCTCCGCGCCGTCCGGGAGGAAGCCGGCGGCCCCGACCCGCCCTCGACACTCGTCGTGTACGACGCCGACCTGCGCGAGCGCCGCCACACCCCGCTCGGCACCGACAACGCGGTCGGCCTGACCGTCGGCGCAGGTGAGACACACGTCGGCCACGAGGACGGGACGCTCCGTGGCGTCGCCAACCGGGGTGGGCGGGAGTGGCAGGTCGACGGCGCCCTACCCGCACTCGCCGGAGGGCGCCTGTACGCCGCGGACGCGCCGCTGGACGGCACCGTCGCCTACGAGCCGCGGACGGGCCTCGACCGCCGGCTCACGTCCGGTCCAGCGCGGCGCTGGAGCGCCGGCCCGGTCGACGCGTTCCCCTCGCCGCCAGCCGTCGCCGACAGCCGGGTCGTCGTCGGGTCGCGGTCGGAGAGCGGCGGTGTCGTCGCGGCAGTCGACGCGGCCACCGGCGACCGGCTCTGGGAGCCGCGCGCGCTCGGCCGAAACGTCGCGACGCCCGCCCTCGTCGGCGACCGCGGCTACGCGGCGGTCGGCACCGGATCGCTCGACACGGGCCTGGTCGTCGCGCTCGACCTCGCCACGGGCGAGACGCGCTGGCGGGACGGCCTCGACTGGCACGCGACCGAGGCAGCCGTCGGCGGCGGGGTGCTCGTCGTCGTCGGCACGGTCCGGACGGACGGCGAGCGGGCCGGCGGTCGGGTCCGCGCCTACGACCGCGCGACCGGCGACACCCTGTGGGACGCCGAGACGGCGGTTCCTCACGGGCTCGCGCTCGTCGACGACCGTGTGCTGGTCACGGCTGGGACGGGGCTGTACGAACTCGCGTAGACCGCGGCGCCGGTTCGCTCGGCGCGACGGCCACGACTCGCCGGCACAACGACTCACTT
>CAZEJR010000045.1:0-5303 GCA_964512675.1 uncultured Haloferacaceae archaeon
TTTCCCACCTACCTCGTGGTCAAAGGCTATTTCAGGTGCTATTTTGAAACGGAGCCCATGGGTCGAGAGCGCGATGAGAGCGGGAAGTACACGCAGCAGGTGACGCTCAACAACGTGTTAGCCGTCTTTGATTGGGCTGACCCCCCGGTGTTAACCGCGACGGAGGTGGCCGAGGAGCTGGACTGCTCTCGACCGTCCGCGTACACCAAACTGGAGGAACTGGTCGAGCAGGGAGCGATTCAGAAAAAGAAGGTCGGCGCGCGCGCGGTCGTCTATATTTCGATGGGGTAGAGGAAGGAGCGGCCCCGCCGAGGGTTATTACATCAACAATCCGGGGCAGTTCGATGATTAGTAACCCCAACCGCATAGTAGGGTGTTTTGAGTCAGATTTTTCTCGGAAATAAGTTGAGATTGACGACCCGAAAGCGCTGATGACCGGCTTAGGGGAATATTCCGTCGTCTGTATCCGTACAATTTCTACAGCGACCGAAGTTACCGCTTTTCTTGAGTTCTGATCCCTCGGCGCTGACGACTGCCAGACGATTCTCCGATTTGCTATCAATATGATGGCAGTTTCGCTTACCGTGGAGAATCGTGTGACTTTCCTCACCAAAAGTCGATGAAGAAATAAAGTAGTATCGCTCCATTACGCAACCCCCTCAGCCATCTCGGCGAATTTGCCCGCGCAGTCTGAACAAAATCTCAGTTCAAAGTTTTCGGGATGGATGCGTTCTCTACGAATCTGCGCTTGAGCAATCTTGCGCCCGTTAATATCGTTTCTCATGAGATGTTCACACTCGGAGTCCGCGTGAAACAACGGGTCGGAACGGTAATGACAGAACACAAAGCGTATCCAGCAGTTATTATTGTCCTCTGTTTCGTGATCGGAGGTAGTGTGTTCTGGCATGTCTTTCAGGTTTCAAAAACGTCTCAAGCCAGATTCAAATAAATTCGTGTTGGTCTTATATAGTGTCATTGGCGCTGTATCAACCCGGTATTCAACGGGGTGTTACCGGAGATCAGAACAAAATGCCGTCGCCGTGCCAAACGTCTGCGGGCTGGTCGGTTACACTCCGCTGACGCTCGCCAGCTCAATTCTCGCCACTACATTTACAAATTGAGGGCTATTCTCCTTCATTGTAACCGACAGACGTAGCCGGGGCGCGGGCGGTGACCGCAGACTGCTCAAAGGAGGTTTGAAGTCAAACCGCCCGACGGTAGCGACCCCGTCTACTTCGGGAAAACGCGAGAAGCGAGTGGGTTGGGGCGGATTCGAACCGCCGGCCTGCTCCGTGTGAAGGAGCCGTCATAACCGGACTAGACCACCAACCCGTACGAACGACTCCTTCGAGAGTGGGTAAAAGCGTTTCCGAGTCACACCGGACCGGCCGGAGCCCTCGATCAGTACGTCGGGTGTTCTTCACGGACGCCCTCGCGGGCGTTGACCAGGCGCGCGAAGGTGAACAGCGCGTCCGAGAGACGGTTGAGGTAGACGACCGCCTCGTCGTTCGCCGGTTCGTCCGCTGCGAACGCGACGGCGCGGCGCTCGGCCCTCCGGGTGACCGCCCTGGCGTGGTGGAGTGCCGCGCCCGCCCCGGAGCCGCCGGGCAGGATGAAATGCTCGAGCGGGTCGAGTTCCTCGTCGGCGGTGTCGATGACGCCCTCGATCCACTCGACGTGCGACGTCGTCAGCTCCGGGTCGTCCTCGTCGGGGTCGGGGTTGGCGAAGTCGGCCTGCACGATGTGGAGGTGGTTCTGGACCGTCCCGAGCCAGTCGTCGACGTCGTCGTAGCCGGTTGGACGGGCCGTCCCGACGACGGCGTTTGCCTCGTCGACGGTGCCGTACGCCTCGATCCGCGGGCTCGTCTTCGACACCCGCGACATGTCCCGGAGGTCGGTCAGACCGTCGTCGCCCCGGCCAGTGTATATCTTCACGCGAGGCTCCGGTCGACGTAGTCGAGGATCTGGCTACTCTCGGCCATCGTCACCCCACGCTCGTCGTCGACGACGACGGGGACACCGCGCTGGCCGCTGGCGCGTTTCACCTCGTTCCGGTCGGAGTGGAGCGCCTCGACCCACGTCGTCTCGTAGTCGACGCCGGCGTCGTCGAGGGCGTCGTGGACCTTCTCGCAGTACGGACAGCCGTCGAGCGCGTAGAGCGTGACCGTCACACCTGTCGTTGTGCCGAATCGGACAAGAACCTGGCGTCGGAGCGGCGCTCCGTCCCCTCGGAAAAGCCATATATGTCAGCAGCCCTGAAAGCGGGCGCAACGGTACGGACTGTCGGGCTCTGGCCCGGTCGACACGGCCACACGACCGCGCACGTGGCCGCCCGCGACGTTCTGCCCCGGCGCTGCGGGCCGACATAGTCCCGCCGTTGCGTCGGCTGGCGCCCGGCCCTCGCCGGGTGCCCGTCCGTCCGACCGGCCCGACCGAAGTGTTCAACAGCAGCGCCACCACAAGACCTGCCGTGAGCGACACCGTCACGCGGTCGTGCCCGGACTGCGGGGACGACCGCGAGTTCTACACCGCGGCACGGACCACCGTCCACCTCGGCGAGAAGTGGAAGTTCCGCTGTCCAGAGTGTGGCTACGCGTTCGTCCGTATCGACGGTGTCGAGGCCGGATAGTCCGGTCGTGTTTTAGTCGGGCCAGAGCGGGTCGAGATCCGGCTTCCGACCTCGCTCCGTCACCGCAGAAGGGGTAGTCGAGGGTGATACACCCGTCTCGCCGCGTACGGGACGTCGCGCTCCCCGACCGGTCCACGAACCGTCTGGTGGTCGACGCGCGTGCCGCCGAGCGGGACGGACACCGGCGACACACTCCGCGAGTCTCGTGGCTCTCCGCCAGCGGCGACGAACGGCCCGCGTCCCGCTCCCTGACGGGTGGTTCACAGCCTGTTACGGAACGTACCAGGTCCCCCGCCCGTCGTCGAGTCACGACCCGACGGCGACGTGCGGGAGGGCGATCACGGAGACGAAGGTCGGCCAGAACGCGACAGCGCCGGCGAGGACCGGCCCCCGCCGAGCGGGGCCGGGGCGAGCCGGAACAGCCCGGCTGCGAGCGTCCCCGTGGCCGGTGCGCCGCCGACGAGCACGCCCCACGCCCCGAGTGCGACCGTCCGTGGGTCGTCTGCGTCGAGGAGGGCCAGCGGTCCCTCGCCCCGCCGCGTCGAGCGGGTCCGTCTCGACGAGGCGGGTGCGACCGACCTGTCGGGCCGAGTACCAACACGGGACGTACAGTCCGCCGGCGAGGACGACGGGGACGACGGCGAAGTAGGCGACGAGCAGGAGACTCTCGCCGGCGCCGAGGTATCCGTCCATACCTCACGAGCCGTCCACACCCGTCCTTACGGTCGTACACCAGTCATCAACCACGAAAACGGGCGGTCGAAGGGGGTAAGCCAGTCGCGGACGCCCGGTCGGTATGGGACTGCTGGATCGTGGCGGGTCTCGTGTCGCGCTGTTCGTCGACGGGCCGAACCTGTTGCGCGAGGAGTTCGACGTGGACTTAGACGACCTCCGGGCGGTCGCCGCCGACCACGGGCAGCCGGCGTTGACGCGGCTGTACCTCGACGAGCACGCGAGCCCGTCGCTGGTGCGTGCCGCCGAGTCACGCGGGTTCGAGGTCGTGACCACGAGCGGAGACGTGGACGTCCGTCTCGCCGTCGACCTCACGCGCGTCGCCGTCACAGACGGCGCGGACGTCGTCGTCGTCGCCTCCCGCGACGCCGACTTCAAGCCCGCGGTGGAGGCCGCGAACGCCGCCGGTACCCGCACCGTCGCCGTCGCGCCCGGCGCCCACGGCCGGTCAGACGCGCTCCGGAACGCCGCCGCGGAGTCGCTGACACTCGAGGAGTAGGCGACGAGCCGACCCCTTTTGACCGCTCGGGACGGATTCACGCGCCGTGTCCGACCCCGCAGACCTCGGCACCCCGGTGCTCGACGACCACCTGCACCTCGACCCGGACGCCGGGCGTGGACTCGACGCAGTCGCCGACTTCCGCCGGCTGGGCGGCACGCACCTCCTCGTGGTCAACAAGCCGTCGTGGCACCTCGGCGTCGCGGTCGACGAGGCCGCGGACTTCGACGCCGTCTTCGAACGGACCCTCGGCGTCGTCGCGCGCGCCGACGAGCTGCTCCCTGGCCGTGCGTGGCCGGTACTGGGCGTCCACCCCGGCCTGATCTCGCGGCTCGTCGACGACCGCGGACTCGCGCCCGACGCGGCGGCAGATCTGATGTGCGCGGGGCTCGACCGCGCCGCGGCGTACGTCGCCGACGGGCGGGCGCTCGCGCTCAAGTCCGGACGGCCACACTACGAGACCACCGACGACGTCCGGGCGGCGTCGAACCGGGTCCTGCGTCACGCGCTCTCGCTCGGCGCGCGCGAGGACTGCCCCGTTCAACTGCACACGGAGGAGAGCGAGGACCTGACCGCGGTGGCCGACTGGGCGGCGGACCGGGGGCTGGCCCCGGAACGTGTCGTCAAGCACTACGCCGGCCCCCGTCTCGACGGCCCGACGCCGAGCGTGATGGCCCGGAAGGAGTGGCTACGCACCCACGCCGAACGAGGCGACCCGTTCCTGATGGAGACCGACTTCGTCGACGACCCCGACCGTCCCGGGGCGGTGCTGGGTCCGAAGACGGTGCCACGACGGACACGCCTGCTGCTAGACGAGGGGTACGAGGCGGCGGTCCGGCGCGCACACGTCGAGACGCCACGGGCCGTCTACGGCGTCGACACCGAGGCGACGCTGTCGCGCTGACCCGCCGCGCACCGGCTAGGAAAGGCATTTTACTCGGGCAGAGAGACGAGAGGTCATGACAGACGAGGGCGCCGACGGCGCGCCGGGGAGCGGCGAGGACGACGAGCGGTTCTACGCCGAGGACCGGTGGCAGAACTGGCTCGACCGCGTCGCCGAGGAGGACCTCGACCCGGACGAAGAGGAGTCGGCGCGCCTGCTGATCAACCTCCAGGACGACACCGCGATCGCCGTCGCGAAGGTGCTGTCGGCCCACGACGACGGCGTCCTCGACGCCGAGCCCGCCGCGGAGGAGCTGGCGCGCATCCGCGATATCGTGCTCGCAGAGGTCGACCTCGACGACGAGGAGACGCTGATGCTCATCGACGGCGTCCAGACCAGCCTCGTTCCCGTCTTCTACGCCGCAGAGGAGTACGTCGCCGCCGGTCCCGCGACCGACGCCGAGGTCGCCGAGTACGTCCGCGCCGCCGCCGACGCCGAGGCCGACGACGACGTCGACGCCGCACTCGGCTACGTCGTCCAGGCCGGCACGCGGGTCATCG
>CAZEJR010000046.1:0-4678 GCA_964512675.1 uncultured Haloferacaceae archaeon
CGGCGAACGGCACGACGAGGAGCGCCACGGGCGCGTTCGGGCACACGGAGTCGGTGCTCGCGCGGGGACGCCGTGCTGTCGGAGCCACCGACCAGTGCCGCGTCGGCGGTCAGTTCGCGCCGTCCGGCGTCGTCGCGACCGTGTCGTCGACACGCCGGGAACGGCTGTCGGTACGACGTCCGCGGGTGGTGCGTGGCCCGCGTGCGCTGTCTCCACGCATGTCGTGTCGGCACGCGGCTCTGCCCCGCTCTCTCGTCTACACGGTCGGCTCCGTCTCCGCCCGGCGTCACGCGATCCAAAGGGCTACCACGACCGACGGCAACCGTCCGGCGTGCTCGAGTCAGGCGACGCCGTCCCGGACGTCAGCGCGCAGAACCAGCACGGCGAGACCGTCACGCCGGCGTTCGAGGCGCCGACGGTGGTCTACTTCTACCCGAAGGACTTCACCGGCGGCTGTACCGTCGAGGCGAACGACTTCCAGGCGGCGCTCCCGGCGTTTCGCGACAGCGGAATCACGGTGTACGGCGTCTCGACTGACGACGCCGAGCGCCACGCCGCGTTCGCCGACGAGGAGGGACTGGCGTTCGACCTGCTGGCAGACCCAGACGGGGACGTCGCCGAGGCGTTCGGCGTCGACACGAGCGGCGGGTACGCCGACCGACGGACGTTCACCGTCGTCGACGGGCGGGTCGTCGACGTCTACGACCCGGCGCTCGCAGACCCGGACGGTCACGCTGCGGTCGTGCTCGAGGACCTCCAGGCACACGCGCAGGCCTGAGCCGGCGTCGAACCGCGGCTGTCGCTCTCGCTGCGTGTCGCTGGTCCGTCCGAGGGACATCAGCCGCGTGGGACTCGGCTCGGACTGCGCTCCGGCGGCGTGAGGGTCGCCGGCTCCGCCTCGGCGGGCGTGACCCCCCAGCCGTCGAGCAGTCGTCGACGGGTGTCACGTCGGGCGCGATCGGCTCGGTTCCGACCGGGAGGGCGTCGAGAGACGGGTCCTGCGGCAGTCGTGGGGGGCAGACAGTCGACGAGGGCGCCCTCCCGGTCGGGCTCCTCGAACGCGCCGCGCGAACCAGGGGCCGGCACGCCGTCGGGGGGCAAGTCCCGGTGATTTAGCACTGCCGCGCGACGAAGGCGTGATCACATGGCAACCGCCGACCGACCGTACGACCTCGTCGTGTGGGGCGCGACCGGATTCGCGGGACGACTCGTCGCCGAGTATCTCACGCGGCAGTACGGTCCGGACGCGGTGTCGCTGGCGCTCGGCGGCCGGAGTCGGGACCGTCTCGACGCGCTCGAACGCGACCTCGTTCGGCAGCGCGAGCGGTGGGACAGTGTTCCGGTCGTGGTCGGCGACGCGACGGAGCCGGAGCGCCTCCGAGACATCACGCGGAGGACCCGGGTGATCTGTACGACCGTCGGCCCGTACACGACGTACGGAACCCCGCTGGTCGAGGCGTGTGTCGAGACCGAGACCGACTACTGTGACCTGACCGGCGAAATAAACTGGATCCGGGAGACCGTCGACCGGTTCCACGACGATGCGGTCGACGCGGAGACACGGATCGTCCACAGCTGTGGGTTCGACTCCGTGCCCGCGGACGTCGGCACCCTGCTCGTGCAGTCGTTCGCAGCCGAGACGTACGGGACCCACTGTGACAGGGTCCAGATACACCTCGAATCCGGGCAGGGCGGCGTCAGCGGCGGAACGCTCGCCAGCTTCGCCGAGCTGTTCGACGCCGCGTCGAACGACCCGGCTGCCAGACAGACCCTCGCAGACCCGTACTCGCTGGCACCCCCGGGCGAACGGGAGGGAGACGACCCGGGCGAGCAGCGCTGGCCACGGAACAGCCGACTGCAGCCGGGCTGGACGGCGCCGTCGCCGATGGCGCCGGTGAACGAACGAGTCGTCCGGCGGAGTAACGCCCTCCTCGGCTATCCGTGGGGCCGGGAGTTCCGGTGTACGGAGGTCGTCCCGACCGGATCCGGCGTCGCGGGTGCGGTCGGTGCGGGCGTCGTCGCCGGTGGAATCGGGCTGTTCAGGGCGGCGATGTCCGTCGACCCCGTCCGTGCGGGCCTGCGCCGGTTCGTCTTTCCCGAGCCGGGTGAGGGGCCGACGCGAGCACAGATCGAGAACGGCCACTTCACCGTGCGTCTCCTCGGGCGCGGAACGGCCGACGGCGGGTCGTTCGTCGTCGAGGCCGAGTTCGGCGCGGCCCTCGATCCCGGCTACGGCGCGACCGCGCGGATGCTCGCCGAGAGCGCGACCTGTCTGCTCCGGGACGAGGTCGACACGCCGCTGGCTGGCGGGATCACGACACCCGCGTCCGGCGTCGGTGAGCCACTGGCCGAGCGACTCCGTGACGCCGGGTTCACGATCACCGTCGGCGAGCGCCACGGCCCGGCGAGCGCGTGAGGTGCCCGGACGGACCGTCGTCCGCACGGCCACACCCCGCTCCGGGCCTCGCACGCCCGGAGCGGGGAGACAGGTTCGTGTGTGTCGAGTCCACACCGTCTCGTGGCGAGGAGACGATGTCCGACGACACGGGGTGTGTCGCGCGACGGCGGCTGAGGCGGTATCTCGACGGCCACGGGTCGGTCTACCGGGTCACCGACGGCGTCACCGTCGACTGCCGGCTCTTCGACGCCGGCGCGTGGCCCGACCCGCTGAACGACGACCACCTCATGGTGACGCGCCGGTCGAGTGTCCACGTCGAGGCGGCGGAGAACGAGCGAGGCGCCGTCGCGGAGGCGACGCTCCACCTCCCGCCGATCGACGACGCGTTCGAGGCCGACCTCCGGCGGGAACTCGCGCTTCCCGGGCCGTGGGCGGTGCTGTTCGGGTCGACACAGACCGCTGGCGAGACGAGCGTGTACGACGGCGTCGCGACGCCACACGTCTACACGCGGGCGGAGACCACCGTCGACGCGACACGCCGGGTGGTCGAGTCGTGTGTCGAGGCGTACGGTCGCGTCTACGACCACGGCGAACAGACGGTGAAGCGACTGCCGTGAGCGGGACAGACGGCCCGGCTCAGCCTCCGGGCCCGAGCGCAGCGATATCCGCGCCGACGGTCGCGAGCGCGTCTGCCGGGTTCGGCTCGTGGTCGGCGAGGTGGACGACCCGGTGGTCCGGAACCGTCGCCAGCAGCGCCGCGATCCGCTCGCGGTACCGTGTCACGCCGTCGACGGTCGGCTCGCCGTCGCCCCAGACGTCGTCGATGACGGTCCGCGAGTCGCTCCGGACCTCGACCGCCGACGGCGTACAGCACGCGAGCAGCCGGTCGAGTCCGAGGTGGAGCGCGGCGTACTCGGCGACGTTCGCGTCGGTGCGCGAGCCGACCGGGCGCCCGACACGAACGGCTGTGTCGCCCGCGGTGGTCGCGACGACCGCGCCGGCGCCCGCGGGTCCGGGGTTCCCCCGCGAGCCGCCGTCGGTGTAGCAGACAGCCGTCGCGCCGTCGAGCGCCGGGGCGGGCGACGGCACCGGAGACGGCGCCGTGTCGCCGAGCCGTTCGGCTGCGGCCCGGAGCTCGGCGGCGGTGGTCGCGGGGTCGAACAGCCCGCCGTCGCCCGGAACCGCGTCGTCGAACGCGTCGGTCGTCGCCGCGATGTCGTAGCCGTGCCGGGCCAGGACACGGTCGACCGACGCCGCGAGCGGCGAGAGCCACGCCGTCGGGAGCCGAGGGGGCTGGTCGGTCACGGGCCGGCTACGGCCCGGCGGGCAAAGTCCCCCGTGTCGAAACGGGGACGGCGGCCACCGGGTGGGGTAGGGTGGGGTGGGGCTACTCGCCGTCGAGCGCCGCCTCGAACCGCTCGGCAGAGGCCGCGAGGTAGTCCGACTGCTCGGTGAACACCTCGACCGTCGCGGTCGTCGGGGCCGCGTCGGCGATCGCCGGTCCGAGCGCCTCGTACTCGACGTCGCCGCTCCCGACCGGGATGTGGGTGTCGCCGCGGTGACGCGCGCCGTGGACGTGGAGGTGGTCGACGAGGTCGCCGTACGACCCGAGGAACGCGTTCGTGCCGTCGGTCCCGGCCTCGAGGTACGCGTAGCCGACGTCGAGACAGACCGCGGCGTCCGCGTCGGCGGCCAGTTCGCCGACGCGGTCGAGCGACACGCCGCCGGCGTATCCGACCGTCTCGAAGCAGACGGCGACGCCGTGGGCCGCGCCGCGCTCGCGCAGCGCTGCCATCCGGTCGGCGAGGCGGTCCCGTCCGGCCCCGCGGAATCTGGGGTGGGCGACAGCCGTCGTCGCGCCGAGCGCAGCCGCCGTGGCGAGTACGTCGTCGAGGTACGCAAGCGTCGCGCTGTCGACGCGCGCGACCGGCGTCGCCAGCGGCTGTCTGTACGGCAGGTGGACCGTCGCGCCGAAGCCGTGTGTCGAGAGCTCGTCGGCGAGGGCGTCAGCATCGAGTGCGCTCAGTGGCCGTTCGCCCTCGCCGATCGCGACCTCGACGTGCTCGAACGACGGCGGGAGCGTCTCGATCCGGTCGACGTACGGGCCGACGGAGACGCCGACGTCCATCGTCACCCGGGCTACTCCAGCTGGTGGTAGTCGAGCTCGTGGCCCTCGTCGAGCGCCGCCTGCACGGTCTCGTCGGGGCTACCGACGGGGCTGACGTCGGTCCGCATACCGCCGAGGTCGGCCTGCTCGTACAGGATGTTCTGCTGCCAGGC
>CAZEJR010000047.1:0-2831 GCA_964512675.1 uncultured Haloferacaceae archaeon
CGACCGACTCCAGCAGGCGGTCGTTCGGCACGACGATCACGGTGTCGGCGACGTCACGCAGGCGCTCGAGCCCCGCCTCGGCGTTCGTCCGCCGGACTTCGCCCTCCGCGGTGAACGGCGTGGTGACGACGGCGATGGTGAGCGCGCCCGACTCGCGGGCGGCCTGTGCGACAACGGGCGCGGACCCGGTGCCGGTACCGCCGCCCAGTCCCGCCGTGACGAACACCATATCGGAGCCGTCGATCGCGTCGTGGATGTCGTCCTGTGACTCGAGCGCGGCCTCCTCGCCGACCTGCGGGACAGAGCCGGCGCCCCGACCCCCCGTGCGCTCCTCGCCGATGAGGATCTTGGTGTCGGCCTCGACGTCCACGAGGTGCTGGACGTCGGTGTTGGCGGCGACGAGGTTCGCGCCCTCGATCCCCTCCTCGGTCATCCGGTTGACCGTGTTGCCACCCGCCCCTCCGCACCCGACGACGGTGATGTCCGTCTCCAGGTCCGAGAGCACGTCGCGCAGCTCCTCGTCGCTCATCTCGCCGGTTCGCGAGTCGGGTTCGCCGGTCGCGTCCGCGTGGTCCGTACCGTCGACGGCCCTCCCCCCGGCCCCCTGCTCGGCTTCGTCTATCGCTTCGTCGACGATCGAGTCCATGGCCTGCCCCGCCGTACCGACCCGAGGTTCATTACTGTACCGGGGCGTCAGACGCCTGTCTGACGGCTCTCTGGGCCTGAGACGCCGGATCTCGGGTCGGGGTCTGCGCGGCGTAGCGGGCTCGACGCGTGCTTCGTCTCAGATCGGAAACACGTCGACGACCTCGCGCGACACCTGCTCCGGCGGGATCCGCCGTCCGTTCACCTCGACCGGCTCGCCGTCGGCGAGCCGTCCGAACGCTGGTCCCTCCGGCACCCCGAGCGTCCGGGCTCGCTCGGGGTCGAACGCCAGCCGGCTGGCGACGACGCGCCCGTCCTCGACGGTCACGTCGTCGTACCGCTCCCGCAGGAGCGCGGCGAGTCCCGCGACTATCCGGGCCGCCGCCGCCACGTCGTCGGCGCGCAGGACCGCCGCGTCCGCCGGCCGTGACCCGCTCTCCGTCGTCCCGTAGGCCAGCGCTTCGCTCGCGACTTCCCCCGTCGCCGCCGCGGCGTCGACGTCCGCCGCGGCGTCGACGAGGCCGGCGGGTAGACGCCACGTCTCGACACGCACGCCCGGGTCGGCCTCACGCGCTGGAGCGCCGAACCGCGTCCCGTCGTCGACGGGGCCGAGCCGTGACTCCAGCCGGTCGGCGAGGTCGAGCGCGACGCGGTTCGTCTCGCGGAGCCACGTCTCGCTCACGACGCTCGCGCCGGCGCGCTCGAGTACGTCGGTCAGCGCGGGACGGTCGCCGTCGACAAGCGCGCGGTCCGTCCTCGAGGCCGCGAGCAGCCGCTCGAACGTCGGGACGCGCTCGTCGGCTCCGAGCGTCTCGAGCCCCCAGTCGGCGGCGACGTGACCGACGGCCCAGTCCGTCTCCCTGACGAGCCGCTCGACTCGTGGAGCGTAGTGGCCGCCGCCGACGACGACGACGGACCGGTCGGTCGACGGGTCGACGCCCCGGAGTGCGAGCGTCGCGCGCGCCACGGCCTCCGCAGCCGCGTCGTCGCGCCACTGCTCCTCGTCGCTCCCGAGTTCGACGAACAGAGACGGGACCGAGACGTCGGTCGGGCCGTGGTGAGTGCACTCGGTTCCGACGTCGTAGCCCTCGGGCGCGTGGCGGGCGAGCGCCCGGACCGCGACGCGGTGGGCAGCCGGTGCGGCGGGGGCGAACGCCCGCGGACTGCCGCCGAACTCCGCCGGCCCGACGTTCCCCGTGTGGTGGGCGGTCAGGAGCGGCCCGGTGTCACCGGCGTGGCGCGAGACAACCGCGACCAGGTCCGGACGCCCGGCGAACAGCGGTACGGGGTCGGACATCCCGACGTGGCGGTCGTCGACGATCCGCAGTTCGGCGCCCTCGGTCCGCCAGCCTCCCCCGACCCGCTCCCAGTCCGCGACCGCCCGCAGACGGTCCGCGATCCGGAGCGAGGCCTCGTCCGCGCGGCTCGCGACGACCCCGAGCATACGACACGTCGCCGCCCGCCGGGCTTGTGGCTGTCGCTCGCGGTCGGGCTACCCGTCGCGTCGGCTCTCGTCGAGTTCGCGCGCCCGGTCGGCCACGTCGGCGAGCTCCCGGGCGACCTCGGCCTCGGCACCGCCGTGGGCGTCGCGGACGGAGGCGTCGAGCCACGACGAGACGAACCGACGGCTCTCGTCGGCCTCGTCGCCGTCGCCGGACCGACCGACGAGCCGTGCCAGTAGCTGTCGGATCACACCGGAGGGGACGCCCACGGCGGACAAGAGCGTTCGGCCGGCTCAGTCCGCGCCCTCGGCGGGCGCGACGCCGCCGCCGAACGCCTCGCGGACGGCCACGAGCGTCCGGCCGCCGAGCGCCCGGACCTCTCCGCGCCGGCGGACGAGGAGGGAGCCACCGACGACGAGGTAGAGCGCGGTGTAGGCGTACAGCACACCGATGCTGAGGGTCTCGGCGACCGGTTCGGGATAGGCGAGGATCAGGCCGAACTCGACGAGCACCTGCGAGATGAACAGGGTGAACAGCGCGACCGCCTCGCGGACGCTCATCTCGAAGTTCGTGATGACCGCGATGGCGAACAGCGACTGCGCGGCAGTGACCCATATCTCCGCGACCTGCTTCGTGTCGAACGGGAGCGTCGCGACCTGTCCCGCCGCGAGCGAGTAGACAACCGCGAGCGTCCCGATGAGCAGCGTCCACTGGTTGAGCTTCGAGGAGATGAGCGCGTTGAAC
>CAZEJR010000048.1:0-2614 GCA_964512675.1 uncultured Haloferacaceae archaeon
GAACCACAGCGGGAACTCGACCGTTTCGGTCCCCACGTACCCGGCGAGTTCGTACTCGACGAGCAGGCAGACCTCATCCACCAGGCAGTCGGGCTCGGCGGTCGTCGGGTCACCGTCGACGCGGCGACCGTCACGGAGGTCGTCGGCGACCGCACGGAGCGGACCGCCGACGATCCGGGAGCCCGGGATCCCCGAGTCGCGGTCGGCGTACGACAGCGTCACCCGGATCGCCTCTCCCAACCCCGTCGCCTCGGGCACGGGGCAGTCGGCGGCGGCCCACAGCGCCGCGGGGTTATTGACGGCGTCGCCCCGCCGCGGGAGCGCGAACGTGAGAAGCATACTCCCCGCGTCGCCGGGACCGAGCGAATCGACCGGGAGCGTGACGCGCGGGCCGTCGACGGTACCGCTGCTGTCGGGGCCGTCCGCGCCGGGACCGGTCAGGCGTTCGTACTCGACGATCAGGTCGACGGTGCCGGCCGTGATCGACGCGTCGACCCGCTCGGCGTCCCGGAACACCGCGGCGGTTCCGGGGCCCGTGAGCGCGCCCGCGCCGCCGGCCGCGGCCAGTGCCGCCAGCACGCGGCGTCGGTGCAGGGTCATCGGGCTCCTCCGACGAGAAAGGGGCTGTCGCCGTCGCAGGCGCCGCCGGCGAACGCGAACTCGAAGCCGAGGGAGTCCCCCTGTGCCTGGTTCCCCGTTTCGGCTGGGATCTCCCACCGGAGCGCGACACACCGTAACGACCCCGGGGGGAGACAGTCGAGCGTGCGGAGTCCCTCGGCGTCACCGGCGTCGGCTGTCGGCGCGAACGCCCCGGCAAAGGGGGCGGGAGCGACCAGCGGCGATTCGAGTGTCTCGTCGAACTCCTTCGTGCCGTTGCAGCTCCCGAGCGGCGAGCCGTCGAGCCACACCTCGACGACAGCGACCTCGTCGAGTTCGCCGTCGTCGGTCGTGGTGTCGCCCGCGGCCCGTTCGGGCCCGTTGATCCCACCTTCGGCGTCGTCGGTCAGCGACGCGCGGAACCACACGTCGAGCGGGTCCGCGCCGGCCTCGTCGACTACCTCGAGGCCGACGACCAGCGTGCCCGTATCGCCGGGAAGGGCGTTTCCGACGGCGATGACGGGACCTGTCGCGTCGGTCACGAAGGTCGCCTCGTCGACGTACGCAGCCCCGGTATCCGGGCCGAGCGTCGTATCGAGGCTGTCGTTCGTTCCGGCGTGGTCCGCGACGAACCGCGCGTTGTAGCGCTCGTACCAGGCGATACGGAGCCGTCGGTCGTCGGTGTCGTCCTCCGGTGTGGCGTACGTGTACCGCGTGAAACGAGGCGCTGTCCGGCGGAGAGAGAGTCCCCCGACGCCGATCGCGCCGGCACCGAGTCCTGCTAACAGTTTTCGACGTGTGAGTGGCATATGTGTGGTCCCGGGTACGCCGGGTCGGTCGGCGGACCGGCGGTCCGATCCGTGTTCTCTGCACGGTGTGCCGGCGGCGAGTATAGGTATGAACCGGGTTCTCGCTGGTACGGCGCTCGTACCACGCCCCGTGGGGACACGGACGGGCCGGAGCCGTGCCCGTCTCCCGTATCGGAGTCGCGCCTCAGCTCGGCGACGTGCTGTTGTTCCCGGTCGGCTCCGGGGTCCCGAACGGGGTGTCGTTGTTCCGTGACTGCTCGACCTCGAAGCCGAAGTCGAAGGTCACGGAGTCGGACTGTATCTCGTTTCCGACCTCGAAGGGCAGTTCCCACTCGAAGCCGATACACTGGGTCGTCGCGCCGGGGTACGGCTGGACGCCGTCCTCCTGGCGGTTGCCGTCGAGGGTCGCCCGTCGGCGAGGAAGGACTCGAAGAGCTCGGCCATCGAGCCCTCGAAGATCTTCTGCTCGCCGGCGAGGACGACCTGTGCGATCTCCGCGTAGACGGTGTCTAAGTCTGCGGGATTCGGCGCGACGAACGCGTCGTCGGGCGAACTCGCCAGGGACTCGAGCAGTGACGTGTTGGCACTACCGAGCGCGATCGTAAACAGCCGAACGCCGGCGTTCTTTGCGGCGTCCGCGGCCGTCGTTGCGGCCGACGCGTCCGAGTTGCCGTCGCTCAGCAGGATCAGCACCTTCGAGGCACCCGCGGTGGCGTTGGTGCCGGTGAGGAGTTCGTCCGCCCCTTCGTCGACTCCGGACGCGATGGACGTGCCGCCGCTCGCGGTGTACGCGTTGATCGCGTTCTTGACCGCCTGGTAGTTCGTCGTCAGCTCCTGGTCGGTTGTGGCACTGGTGCCGAACGAGATCGCCGCTGCCTCGTCGGGCGCGGCGAGGTTGTCGACGAAGCTGGTCGCCGCGGTCTTCAGCGACGAGAGCGGCGCCCCGCTCATCGAGCCGGAGACGTCGGAGACGAGCGCGACCTCCAGCTCCTGTTGCGTACCGGTGCCGGTCGGCTCGAAGACGTTGTCACAGTCCTCGTCGTACCAGACACACACCTCGATCGCGTCGGCGAGCTCGCCGATACCGTCGGTGTCTGCGCCCTCGGCGTCGAGTTCTGGCTCGGTCTGGTCGTTCTCGAGGCTGTCGCTCAGCTCGCCGACCATCCGGAGGTAGCCGGGGTTGTCACAGATGTGGATGCTCACCGTGA